>JASHNW010000089.1 GCA_030041435.1 Acidobacteriaceae bacterium | reverse complement strand
GGAAGCGTGAGGCCGTCGCACTGCTCCACGTTGAACACCGTGTAGTGGCAGAGAACAAAGGGAACGCGCTCATCGTTGCCCGCGTCTTTCTCGGCATGTTCGGGAAGCTGCTTATAGAAGATAATCTGAGTTCCGTGCTCGCCTTTGCGGACGCTGCCTTTCAATGCCTGCGCCTGTTTGAACGTAAGCCAAAACGGAGAATTGTATTCGCTCGACCAAAGCAACAAAACATTGATGCCACGGTAGGGCTTGCCGGTATAGAAATTGCGCGGGAATGGCCCGCCTGCATAGCGCGGCGTCTTCCACGGTTTCTCCCACGGAATCACGCCCGCCTTGAGGTTGGAGATAATGCGGTCGGTAACGGTCTGGTAGATGCTCGGTCTGCTGGCTGCGTTGCGATGGTTGCGGTACGCCATGACGTTTTGCTCTCCTGTGCTGCCCGCGTGGGCGAGATTGTGAAGGAGGGCTGTTCGTCTTTGGCTCTCAACCAAATTTCTTTTGTTGAGTGCCCCCCTTCATGTCTTGCGCGGCGGGCAGAGGCGAGGCGGGTTCGGTCAAGGGCGGGCGTACTCAAGCCCGTTTATGGAGCGCCAGCGAACACCCTTGACGGGTTCCGACCGGCTCTGCCATAAAGCCGCATGAAGGGGGGCACTTAATAAAAGAAGAAATTTCGGTCTACTTCCGCATTGCTTTCAGGGAGGGGCGTTGCGGGGAAGGAACGCCCCCGCATGGATGGGAAGCGGAAAACGCCCGGTAGTATGGGCGGTTGCAGCGTGGGAAGGGCGGGAGCACCCTTCCCGAAAAAAGTATGGAGCCTTTGACAAGTGTTAGGCTACGGGCTACAGTAGTTCAGGTGAGGATACGCAACTTCGTCCATAAAGGTTTGAAGAAGCTCTATGCGGACGACGCTACAAAGGGCATTCCGCCCGATACGGTGGACAAGCTCCGCAAGATGCTTGCTTTTCTGGATGACATGGAAGACCCGGAAGAATTACGGCTGCTGTCCTCATGGAAGGCGCATACCTTGACGGGCGACCGTAAGGGAACATGGAGCCTGAGCGTGACGGCCAATCGGCGGTTAACCTTTCATATCGACACAACCGAACGTGAGATTTACGACGTGAACTTAGAGGACTACCACTAGGAGAAAAACATGCCGCTCAAAAACCCGCCCCATCCTGGGGATTTCATTCGGACAGAGATTATCGAGGCCGCAGGCTTGACGGTCACGGCGGCGGCGATAGCGTTGCGCGTCTCGCGGCCTACGTTATCCAGTCTGCTCAATGGCAACGCTGACCTCTCCGGGGACATGGCGCTCCGTATCGAGAAAGCCTTTGGAGTGAAGATGGACACGTTGATGCGGATGCAGTCCTCTTACGACATTGCCCAAACGCGCAAGCGTGAGAATCAAATCCGTGTGCCGCGCATCTCCGTGTTGGCTACCACGCATTAAGGACTACACAAAGCGCACTAAGAACAGCCGCCAGCGGCGGCTCGTGCGCGGGGATTTGCCGCTAAGAACGGCCCCGGCGGGGCCAGCGGCAAATCAGGAGAATCTCAGCAAGGAATGTCCGGGCCGGACATTGGAATCACATCTCCCTGCGCCAGCCTCCGCCACGGCTCCGGCAAAAGACGGCGTAGGGAGGTTAATAATCAATGCGACCTGCGGTGCTGACCTCGCTTGGATTTATCGTGCGTCTCCGCCGCTTTCGACGCCCTAGCTTTAGTATCGCCCGACTCCGATTGCGGCAACTCCCATCCCGCCATCCCCTGCAATACGCGGTCAGCGTGTTTGATCGTGTTTACGTGTCCGTAGTGGCTTTCAATCATGTGGACGGAAGTTCCCATCTGCTCGGCAAGGAAATACACGTCCACGCCCTCCTGCAATCTCAGCGTGGCGTAAGTATGACGGAAGCAATACGTGGAGCGCGGAACGCCTTGCGTTCCGTCGCGCAGATTCGCTTCCTTTAGAAGATCGGCAATCAAGGAACTATACAGCGTCTTTGCGGGCTTGCCCGCGATGTTGGTAAATACTCGGTCGTCCTGTTCGGTGGCTTTGGAGATGGCGCGGATGCGCTCTAAATAATCTCCAACACTCTTGGGCGCAACCAGCTTGCGTGACTTGCCCTTGCCCTGCACGAACAACACAACGATCTCTCGGCCCTCGCGGTCCTTTGCGGGCATAATGTCCCTCCAGCGGAGATTCTTCATCTCCGCTGGCCTCATCCCGGTGTTGCAGGCAATCAGAATCATGTTGTAGGTGACGGTGCGATACCAGGTGCTCGAAGGCTTGTCCGCCTCACCAATCCACTTGCGGCCTACAGTGTGGAGCTTGCGATATTCTTCCAGCGTGAACTCGTCCCGCCGCATCGTCTTGAGCTTCGGGCGCTCGTCGAAACGCTGGCTGGCGGGAACATAACGCTTCTTCACGGCGTAGTTCATCACCGCGCCGAAGATGGACATTTCAAACCTGATGGTGGAATCACTGATGAAGGGAACCACCCTTTCTTCGGAAGGCTTGACTTCAATCGGTCTCAAAACCCGGATGCCGAGAGTCTGCTGAACCTTCGTGCGGCGCTCGGCTTCATGGTTTGCGAAAATCTGCGCTGTGGCGGTGCTGACTTCACGAACGCCGTTGCGCCGGTGGCGTCCCGCGCCGTTCTCTCGTCTCCATGCCGGATAGCCTCCCCAACGCTCGTCCCCGATAAGGTGTACCTGCGTGGAACCGGCGTACCTGTCTAACGTGCCTTCGATGACGGCACGGAGTTTTTTAGGCCGCGCGGCGCTGATCTCTCCGCGCTTCGCCCGCGCCTCCTGCGTCAATAGATACTCGTGTGCCACGTCACGAAAGGGGCGGTTGAATACCGGAACGTCATGCTTGATACGAAACCGCACGTCCGCGTCTTGATCGAAGGCGCGTTCCCGCGCCGCTTCTCTATCAGTTGTTTTGAGCGAAACCGTCTTATAGCGGTCGGCCTTCGGCATCTTCATCCGGCAATACCACATCCGATGCTCTACGTCGCCGCGCCGGAAGAGAATCAGGCCGGGTTTCAGTTCCTCTTTTTCGGTGACGAATGCCATAATTGGCCTCCATCGTTGGACTCGTTCTGTGCAGTTTCCGTGTAGGTTTTTTCTGTAAGTCCTTGAATCCTTGTATCTGTGCAGGACTTGTATGGATAATAGCAGAAAAATATCTTGTTTATTTATATTTATTTATAATATAATTGTCATCCTGAGCGAAGGTCGCACAGCGGCCGGAGTCGAAGGACGTGCGGTTCCTGTCCGGGTGACACCTGCAGCCGGAAAACAGCCCATTCTCCGTTTCCTGTGCGGCCGCATGTCGCTGCAGTTCTAGAAGTGCAGCCCTCCGCCGCAGATCAGCACTTCCCCGGTAACGTAATCGGACAGCGGCGAGCAGAAAAACAGCACCGCGCCCGCCGCTTCTTCCGGTGTGCCCAGACGTCCCAGCGGGCACGCGGTCTTCACCGACTCCAGCAGCGTTGGCTGCACCCCCAGACGGATCTGGTGGCCGTGCATTTCCATGCTGGCGCCGGCGGCGTCGAGAGGCTGCACCAGGCGCGTCTCAATCAGGCCAAATCCCACCGCGTTCACGTTGACGTTGTACCGGCCCCACTCTTTGGCCAGCGTTTTGGTCAGCCCGATCACTCCGGCTTTTCCCGACGAATAACCCACCTGCCCGGGATTGCCGTCGGTGCCCGCAATGGAGGTGATGTTAACCACCTTGCGCATCACGCGCTCCCCCGCGGCGATTTCCCGCTTGGCCGTCTCGCGAATATAGGTGGATGCGGCCCGCAGCAGCCGGAATGGCGTCACCAGGTGGATGTCCAGCATCGCCTGAAACTGCTCGTCCGTGGTTTTCTGAATGACGTTGTCCCAGCTGTAGCCCGCGTTGTTCACGATGATGTCGATGGCCCCGAAGGCGTCCAGTGTGGCCCGCACGACCGCCTCAGGCGTTGCCGGATCGGTCAGGTCCCCGCGCACGTGCTGCACATGTTCCGGATTCGCCAGCTCCACTTCCGATTCGCGCAGCATGGTCTCATCCAGATCGTTCACCATCACCGAAGCGCCCGCCGCCGCCAGACGCCTGGCGATGGCCCTGCCGATGCCGCGCCCTGCTCCCGTTACCAGCGCCGTCCTGCCCTCCAGCGTGAACGGCGCCTCGCTGGCCGTTTGCGGCTGGTCCTGCACCATGCTCGATTCCATACCCCCACCCCACCGTCGCAGACGAGGTACTCTGCTGCGCTGCAAGAATACATGCTGCAGTGCAGTATGTCCACAGGAATGCGATGCCGGGCGGCAAATGAAAAATGGCTCCCGTATCTCAAGGATTCGAAAGCCGGATATCGGATGCCGGGGGGCAAACTTTTGCCCGCTCGATGAAAAACCGTGAGTTTTTGATGCTGCGTTTGGAGAGAACAGCCAAAACGGGCAGAAATGGATGGCGTGGGCATAAATTGTGCACACCAAACGGGCAAATTCCCACCCGGGAGCGTCCACGGCGGAGGTTCTGCCGAGGAGGGCCTCGCCTTCTCAGATCGTTCCTCGCGAGCAATGCCTATGCAGATTTGCTCCGCCCACTCAATGCTGTCGAGCATTCTGCGTGAAAATGCGGCAGATCTCCTGAGCGAAGCTTCACCGGCTCAATTCCGGCAGCCAAACGTGTCCCTGGCAGGCCCGACGCCACGCCCCTCACCAGTACTGCGCCGCCACGATATTTTCGTTGTTCAGCATCAGATCCTGGACGGATACGTGAAGCACGATTTGCAGGTTCTTCTTCTGCCATCCTGGCGGGGCGGTGCGAGCGATCTCACCCATCTCTGCGGGATTGGTGAGGAATTCGACGGCCGCCTCGGTCCCAAAACTGCCAATGCCCGCCGCGACAATCAGCACGTGTCCGTCCTCCGGGTCGAACAGGCGGGAGATCAGCGCATAATCGTCTCTCATCTGCCCGTTGGGCAGCATCGTCTCCGCCCATCCCGGGGTTTTGTGCCAGGTATCCTCGATGCGGTTGCCGTCCCGGAAAACGAACCGCAACGAATTCGTCATCTTCAGGGTCCAGGGGTTATTGAAAGCGCCGACCAGAATTGCCGGTGAATCCTGCAGATCGCCCACCGAGATATCCGAGCCGTATCGCAGTTCAAATGAACGTTGCGATCGCGTGATCAGCGAGACCAGCTGGGCGCAGGCTCGGCCATCGGCGGTGGTATCTCCTACCGGGATCAGGTCTTCTGCGGCAATTTTCTGGCCGGGAGGCAATTGGACGAAAATTTCAGGGCCATTATTCTCAAGATGGTGCTCCTTGCGGTACCGCTCGAGGAACTGATCGGAAAGCCGGTATACCGCATTGGCCCCGGCATAGATGATCACCGGTTTGCGGCTTGCGAAAACCGGAGCCCAGAACATCTGGAGAGCTCCCGGCGAACGAAGCTCATGAGAGCGCCATAGCCCAAGCCCCGCTACCCCAAGCAGGAGCGCCAAAGCGGAGACGATCCCGACAGTCTTGCGGACGGTGCGGGACGGCGGCGTCTGTTCCTCGGGCAGAATCGGCGCCACAATGAACGGCGCCTCGGCGTGGGCGTCGGCCCGGGATGCGGAATCTGGCTCCACTGCCGGCGCCGGTGTGCTGTGTAATACCGCCTTGAACATCGCGCGGTAGGAACCGGGAGGGATCTCGATGTGAACGGGAGTATCGGAAGAAGTCGGGTTTTGGTAATACTGCGCCAGCCGTTTGCGGATGTCAGCCGCGCGAATTCGCACGACGGGATCGCCGCTGGTGTCGTAGTCGGAGCTTCGGCCAAAGACTTCGATCCCAATCACGCGCTCACGGAGCGACTCCTGCTCATCCCGCAGGCTGTGCTCGACAACGTAGCGCAGCATGTCCTGGCACTGCCTGCTGGTGCGAAAGGGAGCGCTTTGCAGAATGCTTTCCAAAGCCCTGCGAATTAGAGCTGGTTCGACTTCGGTCGGCGGCGGAACGGTTCGCTCACTGGAGGGCATCTATCTCACCTGTAACCCGCTGCAATGACCCTGGGGGATGGCCGACGGCAGGCAGCACGCCTGTCGTCAGGGCTCTCATCGTTCACGCGATCAAGTGCCCTTAGGATCTGGGGGATGCCCAGCAAAGACGACCCGTGTCGCAACTTCGTTTCTTTCCTCAACCGATTCTACTTCCCCACCCGAGACGCGATCAATCGCCGGGTGCAACCTGCGTAAGCTACTGGAGAATTCAGATAAGAAAACAAAGACCTTCGCTTACCAGACGCGCTCGCTACCGTATCGAACCTTGCACGAGCCATCGGCAGGCGTTTCTTTAAAGAACGTATCTCTGCTGCGTGAAGCTGCTGCCCGTCGACCAGGCGAGCGGGTGGTATCTCCGGGGGGTGCCGGGCCGACAAGGATGGGGACGGGTCGAGGCGGAAATCGGAAAGCGTGGAGCAGCACCCGGCGCTGGCAGGTAGTAGCCTGCCGAGCTGTTAATCTCCTTGCCGGGGATGCGGATCCCCGGTCCAGTATCGGGCTGGAAATCCTGCGAGCGCGCCGGCGCCTCGCCCGCCCTACCAGTCCCGATCCGTATATGACCACGAAAGCGCCTGAGGAGATGGAATGACAAAAACAACCAGCGGCCGGAAGTTGTGGCTGCGGGCAGTGGCATATGCTGTGATCGCGTACGGCGCGGCAGCCTGTGCGCAGCAGCCGGCTCCCCATCCGGACGTTGTGCTGAGCGAGCAACAAACTTCCGATGCAGAGCTCCTTCATCTGACTACGGGGACGCTGCGCATCAAGCCGTGCGGCGGCGACATCGTCCGGATCAGCTTTGTTACCGTACCGTCCGTTCCCGACCTCAGCAATCCGGCGCTGTCCGATTCCGTCTGCCCCGCCACTCCATTTTCCGTTTACGATTCCGGCAGCTCGGTTGAGATCGTCGCGGCCGATCTGCGCGTTGACGTCGACAAAAACAGTTCGGCAGTCAGTTTCAGCCGATACGGAGAACACCTGCTGACCGAGACAGCCTGGCCTTTTCCGCGCAGGATTGTCCCCACGGTGACGGATGGGCAGCCTGCGCATTCTGCCTCGGTATGGTTCTCCCTCACCCCGGACGAAAGACTCTACGGCCTTGGCCAGCATCAGACCGGCCTCATGGACGAGCGAAATACCCAACTGATCCTCTCTCAGGACAATACAAATATCTCGATTCCCTTCTTTGTTTCATCCAAAGGCTACGGCGTGCTGTGGAACAGCGCCTCGGTCACGAACTGGAATAACCGCTTCCGCCAGGTCGTTACTTTCCAGTCCAATGATGCCGACGCTGTGGACTACTATTTCATCGAAGGGCCAGCGGTCGACAAAATCATCGCTGGATACCGCCGGCTGAGCGGCGAAGTGCCGTTGTTTCCGCGCTGGGCTTACGGCTATTGGCAGTCGAAGCTGGCCTATGCAAGCAGCGAAGAACTGCTCGATGTGGCCGCACACTATCGCGCGCTGCATATTCCGCTGGATAACATCGTGCTGGACGCGGGCTGGGAGACGGAGTTCGGTTCCCGCGTCTTTAACCCGAATTACCCCGACCCGGCGTCGATGGTGCAGCGCCTCCACGACGAGCATATCCATCTGATGGCTTCGATCTGGCCGCTGTTCCAGCCCGGCAGCGAGAACTTCGAGCAAATGCAGTCGCACGGCTATTTTGTTACGCCCGGCCCCAATCCCCTGCCCGCCTACCTTTCCGGAGCCCGACTGTATGACGCACTCAACCCCGACGCACGCCACCTCTACTGGGAGCAGGTGGAGAAGTCGCTGTATGACATCGGCGTCGATGCCTTTTGGATGGACTCGACCGAACCCGCCGATCTCTATGCGGAAGAGCACGGGCCGATGCTGGCCGGAGCCCGGACTGCGCTGGGCGACGGATCGAAGTTCGCAAATATGTATCCGCTGATGACCACCCAGTCCATCTATGACGGCCAACGCAGCCAGCCGGACAACAAACGCGTGTTCATCCTGACGCGCTCCGCGTTCACCGGAATGCAGAGAAACGCGGCGTCCGTGTGGTCGGGAGACACAGTCACCACATTCGATGTCCTGAGGCGGCAGATTCCCGCAGCCCTGAATTATTCACTGACTGGTCTGCCTTACTGGACCAGCGACATTGGCGGATTCGTGGGAGGCCGCACCGCGGATCCGGCTTACCGCGAGTTATTTGTTCGCTGGTTCGAGTTCGGCGCCTTCTGTCCCGTCTTTCGCGCTCATGGCGCCCGCGAAAGCAATGAGCTCTGGTCCTATGGACCGGAGGCGCAGAAGATCCTTACTCTTTACGATCGCCTTCGCTACCGCCTGATGCCCTACATCTATACGATGGCCGCTCGCACGACGCTGGACGGTTACACGCCCATGCGGGCCCTGGTATTCGATTTCCCCTCCGATCCTCAGGCGCTGGATATCAGCAACGAGTACATGTTCGGCCCGTCGCTGCTGGTAGCGCCGGTAACGGCGGCGGGAGCTGCGTCGCGGGATGTGTACCTGCCCAGGGGAACGGACTGGTATGACTTTTGGACCGGACAGCGCTACGCCGGCGGCCGGATTGTTCATCGGGCAGTAACTCTCGCAACGCTGCCTCTGTTCGTGCGCGCGGGCAGCATCGTGCCCATGGGTCCGGAAGAGGAATATACAGGAGAGTATCCCGATGCCCCGATCGAACTGCGCATCTATCCGGGGAACGACGGCGACGCCAGCCTGTACGCAGACGACGGTCTGACATACGCCTATGAAAAAGGCCAGTACGCGTGGCTGCCGATGCACTGGGATGATGCCTCGCGCGAGCTGACTCTGGGCGCGCGGCAGGGTCAGTTCCCGGGCCTGCAGCAGGATCGGCAGTTTTTGGTCACGGTGGTCGGCCCAAGCCGGGGAATCGGCGAGGCGGAAACGAGAGGAGGCCGCCGAGTGAACTACAGTGGTGTAGCTGTGCATACCCGTCTGTAATCACCAGGACCCCGCACCGGCAGACATGCGAAATCGCCTTTTTCTGGCCGTCATCCCCGCTGCAGCTTTGCTGGCCGTGCTGCCGCTCGTGGTGCGCGGGCCTTCGTGCGGGCATGACTCTGCGTTCCATCTGCTGAACTGGCTCGAGGTCCGATCGCAGTGGGAGCAGGGCGTGGCGTTCCCTCGCTGGGAATTCACTTCGGCGTGGAACTCCGGCGAGCCGCGCTTTGTCTTCTACCCGCCCTTATCCTGGGCTCTCGGCGCTGTGCTGGGCGTCATGCTGCCGTGGGCGGCTGTTCCCATCGTTTTTATCTGGATGGCGCTGTGCGCCTGCGGCTTCACCATGTACAGGCTGGCGCGAGAATGGACCGCCGCAGCCGGCGCACTGGTGGCGGCCTGCTTCTACATGGTGCATCCCTACATGCTCTTCACCTTCTTTGAGCGCAGCGCGTATGCCGAGCTGCTGGCAGCCGCCTGGATCCCGCTCCTGCTGTTGTCGATCTTGCGGCGGCGGCTAACGATTACCGGCATTGCCATGCCTGTAGCTCTGCTGTGGCTGACCGACGATCCCGCCGCCGTGATGGGGTGTTATTCAATTGCGCTGCTGGCGATGGTGCGCGTTGCCTGGTCGTGGGTCAGGCTCCGGCAACGCCGCGATGCCCTGACCGACGCTGCAAAAGCCGTTGCCGGTGTTTGCCTCGGTCTGGCGCTTTCCGGCTTCTACCTCATTCCCGCCTCCGTGGAGCAGCGATGGCTTCACATCGACATGGAGAATGTCCCGGCCACCAGCTATCCTGCCAATTTTTTCTTTGGGCATACGGGCACCGCCTCGCATATCGCGATCCTTCGCACCGCTTCCTTCTGCTCGGCCTCTCTTCTTCTCTGTATCGTCGTGTTCGGCGCCCTGTCGGTCAGCGGCCGCGCAGAGGGAGACCGCAACGGACGCGGCGAATCGCGCAGGCTTGCAGAGCTGGCTCTTCTGCTCCTGACCGCCGCACTGTTATTCCTGCTCACGGCGCCCAGCGCTCCGCTGTGGCGCGTGATCCCTGAACTCAAATACCTGCAGTTCCCGTGGCGCTTCGATGCGGTGCTCGGCGCCGCAGCCGCCGTATTTTTGGCCTTGGCGCTGCATCGCCTGCCGCGTCGATCGAGTGTCGCAATCGGTGCAGGTCTGGCCATCTGCCTGATCGGCGGAGCGATGGGCAATCGCCTCTACCGGCAGTTCTGCCGCGCAACCAACGGCGTCCCGGGGCTGGTTGCTGCCTTCCATGAAGGGGCGCTCCATGACCCGACCGATGAATACACGCCGGCGACCTGCAATCCCGCCGAGCTTGGCCATGACAATCCCGCAGCGTGGATTGCCCCTGCGCCCGGCGCCACTGCGCCGCAACCTGAGATGGGCCAGGACCCAGCCTCTCTCGGGACCCGGCTTCACTTTTCCGTGCTGAGCGCGCAACCGGCGTACTTCGTGATCAACCTTCGTGACTACCCTGCGTGGCGCGTCAGCCTCAACGGAAAGCTCATCGTAAACCGGCCTCACCGGAACGATGGCCTGATCGTTGTGCCCATCCCGGCGGGAAGCTCGGCAATCCGGATCCGCTATGCGCTCACACCCGACTACGTCGCCGGCTGTGTCCTGACGCTGCTCGCCGCGCTTCTGCTGCCCGTGGTGCGGCGATACGATCGTCATGACGCCGGGCCTCGTCCTTCGTGAGAGCAAGAACGGCCTTCATCATTTGGGCGGCTCGGTCACGTGAACCACCCGGTCGCCTTCGACATTCTGCAGCGTCTGCACGATTCCCGAAGGCCACCATATCTCCACCAACTCAGCGCGCGCATCCGGACCGAGCCCGAAATGCACCGGACCATCGCTCGACGATGCATAGCCGACGCTCGTCGTCATGTGGTTGTATTGCGTGCCGCTCTTCGTGACAACTTTAATCCGGGCTCCGATGCCGTCGCGGTTGCTTTTCGTACCGCGCAACGCAATATCCAGCCAGTGATTCGCATTGGCGGTCCGGTTCATCCAGATTTCCGCATCGGCGCCGAGCGCGGTCGTGACCACGTCGACCCGGCCGTCCCCATCGAAATCTCCAAAGGCGCAGCCACGGTGGCGCGCTGCCGCGGCTGCATTCAGCCCGGCTTCCGCAGTCAGGGCGGTCCACTTCCCCACTTTGCCCGGGTTATGGAAAACGGTGTTGAACTGATCGATATCCGCACCGGGGATGGGCATGGACTCGACATGACCGCGCGTAACAAACATATCCTTCCATCCGTCGTTGTCGAAATCGTAGAATCCCACCCCATAACCCGCCATGTTCATCGTGAGATCGCGCATCCCGCTCGATGCGGTGATATCGATGAAGTCTCCCTTTCCGCTGTTCAGGTACAGAGGGAACGTCTGGTTGTTCAGTGCTGCGAAGCCGATATCGGGATAGCCGTCGTTATTGATGTCCCGAAAATCTAGACCCATCCCCGAGATAAAATCCCCATCCTGGGGAAGCGCCAGACCCGCGCTGAAGGCCACTTCTTCGAACTTGTTGCCGAGATTGTGGAAGAGAAATTCGTAGTCCGTATCGTTGGTCACAAACAGATCCTGCCGTCCATCCAGATCGTAGTCGGCGACTCCCACGCCCATTCCCTTGCCCGGATGACTTCGAATCCCCCACGCCTGCGATACATCGGTGAAGGTTCCGTCGCCGTTGTTGAGATACAACTGATCGGGAACGGGCTGATAGTACTTCGGATGGCAGTAATCGGCCACACCTCCGTAGGAGCACTTCGGAATATCGCTGTATTTCCACCGCATATAGTTCACGACAAAAAGATCGAGGCGGCCGTCGTTATTCACATCCACCCAGGCAGCCGCGACCGACCACAGCGGTCCATATTGCGGATCGACCCGCTTATCCAGACCCGCTTTGGCGGTCACATCCGTGAATGTCCCGTTGCAATTGTTGTGATACAGCGTGTTGTGGTACACGCCGGCTACGAAGATATCGGGGCAGCCGTCATTGTCGTAATCCCCAATCGCCACACCGATGTCGTAGCCGGAACCTGCAACTCCCGCCTCATCGGTGACATCGGTAAAATGCCCGTTGCCGTCGTTCCGGAACAGCCGGTCGCGATACTTCGGCGAGTCTTTCCGAAGCGTTGCTATATTCGCGCCATTCGTGAAGAAAATATCGGGGCGACCATCTCCGTTGTAGTCAAACACGGCGACGCCGCCGGCCATTGCCTCGGGTGCGTTCTTTGCCGGTGTCCCATCGTTTTCAAGGCGAAAGGGGATTTTCTGCAGCTGAAACCAGATCGGGGAAGTCGGGGCCTGCGGATGAATCAGAACGCTGCCGCCAGCCAGCAGCAGAATTGCAAACACACAAACGCAGAAAAGTCGCTTCGAAGAAAACATAAATCAAAAGAAAGAAGGGGCGGAGCAAACCGCCCCTTCGGTGATTGTATAAAAATCCCTGTCTCAGAAGTAGAACTTCGACGCCACCTGGACGGTTCTGGAGCCCGTTTTAAAGGCGGGAGCTCCGGTTGTCGTCGCGTTGACGTTGGTGGGTGACAGGTACTGGACCTGCAGCGGTGCGCCACTGGAGGTGACGCAGCCGGAACAGGTGGCATTTGTTATCCCCTCGAAGCTGATTTGCTCATCGCTGTTGTTGGCCAAGCCAAACTGGCGCAGCGGATGATTCAGCCAGTTCGTTGCGGAAAGCCGGATCTCTACGTACCGGGCTTCGTTAAAGTGAAAGTCCTTGTATACGCCCAGGTTGTTGTTCCAGTAGTTTGGCGCCCTCATATACGGCATGTTGTACTGTCCCTGCATTCCGTACCCAGGTGTCGTGAAACAGCCGGGATTGAACCTCTGGTCGCCGTGCAGATTCTTCGTCGGGCTGCAGGTTAAGGCCGGTACCAAAGCGTTGTACGCGTAAGTACCGAAATAGGTAGATGGGCTGATGCCTACCGCCTTGAGCCCGTTCGGCAGAGTGAGACTGTTGTCCGGCAGGTTAGGATTGGCCACCGTCGGGACCGTCAACCCACTCGGATAGATAACATTGAATACTCCACCCGTGAGCATCTGCAGGTTATATCCACTCTGGAAGGCAGTATAGCCGGAAAGCTGCCAGCCATTGACTGCTCCGCCCAGAAGCCTGTTTCCGACATCTGAACCGTGAATCCATCTGGGCATGGTCCAGTTGTAAACCAGGTTCAGGATATGCGTGTGGTCGTACTCCAGCGGTCCATAGTCGTTGAGCAGGACGAAGGGGTCGAGACCGTTGCCGTTCCCCGATCCGTTATTGGAGCCGCCATCCCTGATTCCCAAAACCTTCGAGAAGGTGTAGTTCGTCAGGAATGTTATCGGGCCGCTCTGTTTGGTAAAGCTCACCTGCAGCGCGTTGTAGTTGGAGTACGGAGCGTGCGTGATGAGATATACGTTCTGGTAGTTCCTGAGCGGACGCCAGTCATTCTGGTTGTAGGTCTGCGAGTAGACCGACGGGTTCGCCGCGCAGTACAGGCTCTCATCGGCCGGATTGGTAGTGGAGCATGGCGGCGCCGACGGAGAGACGTAGGCGTTGGTAATCGGATCCTGGCCGAACAGGCCTCCGACCGGAACGTTATTCAGATTAAAGAGGTTGCTGTTGGTCCCGTCCATGTATTCGTTGGCGCTGCGGTTGCCGACATAGGAGACATCGAGAACGGAATGGCCCCGAACTGCCTGCGAGATGGTTACATTCCAGTCGTTGGTGAATGGCTCGCGGGAGTCGCCCAGCTGCATGGCATCGACACTGGAGCCGTTTTGCGCAACGCTAGATGGCGGCGTGAACGTGGTGTTGTTGGCAATCCCGTTAAATACCGTGGGGGTTTGGTATTCAAACGATCCGGCCGGGCCGTTGCCGGCTTCTGCCGTCTCGCTCGTCGCCTGGTAGCGGAACACGCCGAGCCCACCGCGGAACACTGTCTTGCCGTTGCCGAAGATGTCCCAGGCAAGGCCGCCTCGCGGTGCGTAGTAAAACAGCCGGCTCGTGAATCCCGACAACGGAATCTGTTTGTCGATCGCGTGCCAAAGCAGACCTGTATTATTGGGCGCGTTCGTTCCGTTATCGTAGTCGGAGGCTACAAACACCTGGTTTCCGGCCGCGAAATCGTTGAATCCGAACCATTGGCCGATGTGGTCCAATCGCAGGCCATAGTTGATCGTTAGCCTCGGTGTCGCCTGCCATGAATCCTGGCCGTAAAAGGAAATCTGGCGATAGGCATTATCCTGCGCCACATCCTTATTCTGCTGCTGGTAACTGTTGACGTAGCCCAGCATCATATCGGCTACCAGATTGGTGGTCGAGTTTTGGCCGTAGGTCTGGAAGTTATAGGTTCCATTGTCTGGCCCGTTGCTGTTCTGCTGGTTCGAGCTCTCGTCGATGTAGAAGCCAAGTTTGATGGTGTGGGGACCGAAGACTTTGGTGAAGTTGTCATAAAATGCGGGAACCTGCTTGATTCCGCCGAACACTCCGGATCCCAGCGGACCCGTGGGCGATGTCATCGGGTAATAGTTGATGCTTGCCAGCTGCTCGCTGCAGCAGTAGTCGGGTTCGAAATTCGGAATCTGCGGGGTTGTATTTCCGAACAGGCCCGGCCCGTTGAAATTGTTGGCAGAGCGCGACACAGCATTAAGATTCGCGAGCTTATACGGGTTGACGAAGTGCGACCAGCTGAAGACCGTCTCGTTCGTGGTCGTGGGGTTGAACACGTGCGTCAGGTTGGTGTTGATCACGTACGTGTTGGTGGCCGAAGCTCCCGGGCTCGGGTAGGGCAGCGTATTCGGAATCGCCCACCAGATGGAAATCGGGGCCAGGTCGTTTTCCCGCTGGTAGGTGTACGACCCCGAAAGCTTGGTGTTGTCGCTGATCGAATAGTCGAGTTTCCCTGACGCTTCCCAGCGATCCTGCGGAGAGGTGTTGACGTAGCGATAGTTGTAATACCCGTTGTTGGCCGAGGGCGTCTCGTTCGCTTTGGGATACAGCTTGAGGATCCCGACCATGTTCGGATCCTCGTCCGAAACGGGGAAGGAGGTTGCGGTTCCCCCGCCGGGCACGTTCTGCGTCAGCTGATCGTAGAACTTCGGCCAGGTGCTGATGGCTGCCGCCGGCACGCCCGAGTTGCTGAAGTCGCCGGAGAGCTGCGCCGCGGTGGGGACGTTGTAATTGATGATCGATCCCGCCGGATGCTGGATCATGTACTCGTAGCCGCCCCAGAAGAACAGCTTGTTGCGATCCCGGTTCAACTTCAGAAAAGGAAGCAGAACCGGACCGCCGACGTTCCCGCCGATGTAGTAGAAGCTTTCATTGGCGTTCGTTCCGCCCTGGCTCTTGGTAAATGCATCGACGGTGTCGAGAGCCGAGTTGTGCGAATACAGGTACGCTTCGCCGTGAAAATGATTGCCCCCGCTGCGGCTGAAGGCCTCAAAAATCGCCGGACCTTTCGCATATTCGGCGCTGTAGTCGGCAGACAGAAATTTAATGCTGCCCACCATGTCGGGGTTGATGTTCGCGATCTGCGTGCCAAAGTTGCCGGGATCGACCAGATCGGCGCCGTCCAGCATGTAGGCCATGGTCCCGTTGGGCTGGGTGCCATTGGAAGAATAGTCGCCGACCGGGCCGGTGTTGGAGCCAACCTCCACGTCGTTGTTGGCAAAGGTCTTTGAAGGCCCGCCGGCATTGTTGTTGAGGGCCATGCCCGGCATCACCTGCAGCAGCTCGCCCGCGTTGCGGCCGGTGAGTGGAAAGCTTTCAATCATCTTCTCGTTCAGCGAGGTGCTGATCTCGGCGGTGTCGGTGGGCACAACGTCCGCCCCGCCCCCCACCACGTTCACCGTGTTCGACACTTTGCCGACAGTCAACCTGATATTGGGGATATCGCGGTGATCGCCGGTATTCATCACGATGCCGTCTTCCTGCCACATCGTGTAGCCCTTCGCGTCGACCTTGAGGGAATAGCTGGCGGGCTGGACTGCCGTGATCACGAAGCGGCCGCCGGAGTCCGAAATCGCCGTGCGCGTATCCCCGCTGGCCTGATTGATGAGACTCACCTGGGCTCCGGGAACGACGCCTCCGGAGGTATCGAAAACGGTTCCGGTCAGGGTGCCGGTCAATTGTTGGGCATGCCCCGTCGGAAGAAAGATGACGAGCAGGGCAAGAAAGAGAACGGGAAGAATCCGGAGCACACGCGGATTTCCGAGTCGGACTGCACGCTGAGATGGAATCACAATTGCCTCCTGTGCAAGTTTGTTGAACTGGTTCTGCGGCAGTGAGGAACCTCCGCAGTCTTCTTTTGACTAGTGTTTTTCTGGTAAACGATTACAAAACAACCGCGCCCACGAGAGCCGCCCGGACGAAAGCTCTTCCGGAACGATTCTCTGGGGTTTTCCAGCAGGCGGGACAGCTGCGGCGACAGTGTGTGGAAAAACCGCGATACCCGCACGACATCGCAGACCGTTTTGCATCACCCTCTTTTCTGTTCCGTTAAGGCCGCGCATCGAAGAGAGCATCTCGGGTCATGACTATCGGGTCCCAGGAGCCGCAGAGCTAAATGACACTTCGCCATGAACGCCTGACAAGGTGGATTACGGTATGCATCCAGACTTCCCGAACTTTCTCTTTTCTTTTCAGAGAGATATCCTGGACGTAACTTACCCCTCCCCTGGCTCTCGGGAGGGCTGATGACCTGGGGGTGGCCGCGATTTCTCGACGCGTCCGCACATGCTGCCTCCTGAGATATCATCTCGACGCAGAAGGTAGCCCGATTGATTCTCCCCAAAACAATCGATCGTTCCTGGCAGGAGCTTGTTTCTGCATCCGGGCATGCCGCCGCCGCGGTCACTGGCGGCGACTTTGGCGCAGGCCAGAAGGAATTTGCAGAAATTTTCAGCCGCTCCCCGGGGACGCCGTGGGTCTATTAGCTTTACGGGTATCTTTTGTTCATGACCGACCCCAGCGCGGCCATCGCTCAGTTTTCAGTGGGAATTCGAAGTCTCCTGCTCCGATGCCCTGGTCCACGGCATGCCGGCGTGGGCGCTCGGCATGCAGGGAGACTGTGCGGCAGATCTTCCCGAAGCGCCGAGGTCCATTGCGGAGCATGCCTCGCTGCCCATGCCGCAGCTCGTTCCGGGCAGAGACCTGCTGGAAACCGGCGATGTCAGGGATGGCTTGCCCCACCTGGAGACTGCGCTGCAGACGGACCCCGAAAATCTCGAGACGCGTGTGGCTCTTGCAAAGACCTGATCCGAGCTTTGGCGAATAAACGATGCCAGGCGCGAAAGGCTGCTGTGCCTCTCGCCGGCAGAGAAACGGGCTGCTCCTGATGCGAATCTGTAATGCTCTGCCGATCGTTGTCCTCTGCTGTACTGCCATCACCGCTCAAGCCGCCCAGTCTTCGGCGACCTGCGGAGGTTGCCATCAGCGTGAGCTCTCAACGCAGCCCTTCACCCAGATGGGCCGGGCCATGCAGTTGCCCGGCGATGACCCGGATCTCAGCGCCCATCCGAAGCTGACCCTCCGCCGAGATCCCTACACCTACTCGGTGGAAACGCGAAATGGCCAGACCATCTACAGCGTCAGCGACGGAACGCGAACCATCTCGATTCCGGTGCGGTGGTCGATGGGTTCGGGAGCGCAAACGTGGCTGCTCGAGTACGATGGCCAGTTTTACGAGAGCCTGGTGAGCTACTATCCCTCGATCGAGGCTCTGGATCTGACCATCGGTGACGATCGGCTGACGCCATCCACCCTCGAAGCAGCCATCGGCCGGCCCCTGGTGACGGATGGCGTCACCACGTGCTTTGGCTGCCATTCCACCAACGCGGTCCTCAACCGGCAGCTGAGTTTGAAAACCGTGGTGCCCGGTGTCACCTGCGAGCACTGCCACACCGGCGCTGAAGCGCACAGTCAGGCAATGATGGAAGGGGACATGAGCGTCTATCCCCCGGCGCTGGGACAGCTCTCCACGGAGCGTCTGTCGGATTTTTGCGGACAGTGCCATCGCACATGGGAGCTGGTGACGCGGGCGGGCTGGCGCGGCCCGTCGAATGTTCGCTTCCAGCCGTATCGGCTGGCACTCAGCAAATGCTTCGACGGCGCCGACCCACGCATCAGCTGCATTGCCTGCCACAATCCGCACCAGCAGGTTATTCGCAACACCGCTTTCTACGACAGCAAGTGTCTGGCCTGCCACTCGGCTGCTGCCTCAGCGAAACCGCCCCACGCAAAAATATGCCCCACGGCCAAATCCAATTGCGTCTCGTGCCACATGCCCAGGGTGCCCTTGTCCGGCGGCCATTTCGTCTTTACCGATCACGACATTCGGGTGGTGAAGCCGAACGAGCCCTATCCCTACTAGGGACATGTCGCAGAGACAACGTTACTGCGGATATGGCGGGTCGGATCGGAATATTTCCAATGGATCTGCCCGAGTTGCTCCATGAGGCGGCCGACTCGGACGAACAAGCCCAATCGCTACCTTTCCTGCTCTTCCACGCTCAGCTTCAGGGGTGGCTTCGGTCGTCCGAAAGACATACCCCAGGCTACCAGGTCGCCTTCTATTGCAAGTTATTTATGGGACAAAACACTACTTCCCTGCCGCTTTGTAGATAGCCGCCCAAAGCTCCTTCATGCCCGCGCCGGTTTTGGAGGAAACGAGCAGGAGATGATCGCGGCCGAAGGCTTCGCGCAGTTGTTTGAGCGCCTGGCCGCGGCCGTTGCCGGAGAGGCGATCGGCTTTGGTGCCGGCAATGAGGAAGTTGCGGCCCGCGTGGGCGAGGAATGCGAAGAGCTGGGCGTCGCTGGCTTTGGGCGGAATCGTGCTGTCGACGAGGCAGACGCAGAGGGCAAGGGTGGGGCGGTCGCGGAGGTAGGGCTCGATGAAGCTGGGCCACTCGGCGGAGATGGATTTGGAGATCTTCGCGTAGCCGTAGCCGGGCAGGTCGGCGAAGATCATCTGCGGCTGCTGGCGGGTGGGCGAATCGGCCAAGGCGAAGAAATTGATGGCACGGGTGCGTCCGGGCGTGGAGGAGACGCGGGCTTCCTTCGAGCCGAGGAGCGCGTTAATCAGGCTCGATTTGCCGACGTTGGAGCGGCCCAGAAAGGCGATCTCCGGCGCGCCCGGCGGCGGGAAATGGCTGGCGGAGGTCGCGGAGCGGAGGAACTTGGGGTAGAGGGTCTTCATCAGGCTGTTTCGGCGCTAACGCTCAGTGTATGCGAGACGCCAGACGTGCATTCATGCCGGACGCGGAGAACCGTTATAGTGAATCGTCTGCGATTCCCTGCCCGAACGAGAGGTCTTCCCATGCATCGTCGCTCCGTCCGCCTGCTGGTCTTCGTATTGTCCGCACTGCTGTTGCTGCCAGCCGCTGCGCTGCACGCGCAGGCGGATGCTGTGCGCCAGGTGCTGACCGATCAGCAGAATGCGTGGAATCGCGGCGACATCGTTACGTTTATGCAGGGCTATGCCGATTCACCCGACACGACCTTCATCGGCAAGACCATCGAGCACGGCTATGCGCCGATTCTGGCGCGCTACCAGCACGCGTATGGATCGTCGGAGGCGATGGGACACCTCGATTTCACCGATGTGCAGGTGCGCATGCTGGGCGAGGATCACGCCGTGGTGACCGGGCACTTTCACCTGACGCGCACACAGGCAGGCGGCGGGGATGCGTCGGGAATCTTCTCGCTGGTGTTCGAGAAGGAAGCAGCGGGGTGGAAAATCATTCTGGATCACACCTGCGCGTCGTGATCTGAATCAGCCATGAGGTCCTGCCCGTTTACAGATCGAGCATCTTCAGGAGATCGTCCACGGTAATTCCGTGGTGGGCAGCGACGTGTTTCACGATGCCAGACAGCGTGCCGGTCTTAATGGGATGGTGATAGGGAATCACTTCGTGATTCTCGCCGTCGCGTTGGGTCGTGACGCGGATGTGGGAACCTTTTTGCCGAGTCACCTCATAACTCAGGACGCTTAGCGCCTTCACCAGGCGCGGCCCGTCAACGTCGCGCGGAAGTTTCACTGGGCAAGGACTTCGTCGCGCACAAAGTGCAGCCGGATGATCTTCGGAGCCGGCATGCTTTCATCGAAGTAGCATTTGACGGCGTCCCGTACCATCGTTCGCAGCTCTTCGAGGGTCTCGCCCTGGGTGTGGATGCCGTATCCGAGCGCAGCTGCCGTGTAGCCGCCGTCCACTTCGTCTTCGCGGACTTCAAAAATGATCTCGCTCATCACCGCAATCTCAGGACCGCGCAGGATACCTGCCTGCACCCTCAGAATACCTCAGGGACAACCACCTGGGTCCGATAAGCTCTCCCTTGACAATTCCCCGCCTGCCGTCAGACCCTGGCAATGAGGTTTCCCTTCCATGAGCAGCGATACAGCATCGGCGCCCACCGCCTTGTTCCTTGACTTCTCCCGCAACAAACTCACCACGCAATACTGGCCGCGGCTGCGGACCTGTGTCGAGTCGCTTACGGACGAGCAGGTGTGGTGGCGTCCCAATGCGGCTTCCAACAGCATCGGGAACCTCGTGCTGCACCTGAATGGCAACCTGCGCCAGTGGCTGGTGGCGTCGTTCAACCGGCAGGAGGATCGGCGCGACCGGCCAGCGGAGTTCGCGGCAACCGGGAACGTGACCGGCGCCGCACTGCTGGAGAGACTGGGGGCGACCATCAGTGAGGCGGCTGCCGTTCTCGATCGGCTGACCGAGGCCGACCTGGTCGCGTCCTATGAGATTCAGGGGTATCACGTGACCGGGCTGGCTGCGGTGTATCAGGTGATCGAGCACTTCGGGCTGCACTACGGGCAGATTGCGTACATCACGAAGATGCTGCGCGACCAGGACCTGGGCTTCTACAAAGATTTGAATAAAACGGGACGGCTCGCGGAGCCGGCCACCAGCGTTTAGCGAATAGCATGCAACCGGCGATCGGGACGGAGGGACTCTGTGGCGGAAAGAAAGACAACTCTGGCGCCACTCCTGAATGTTCGCGGCGGAGCAAGAGCCGTCGCCTTCTACAAGGCGGCGTTTGGCGCGGAGGAAATCTTCGTGCTCGACAACGAGGGCGGCGTGGTGGCCCACCTGTCGATTGCGGGCGCGGAGTTCTGGCTTGCGGATGAATCGCCGGAGCATCAGAATCCGAGTCCCGATACTCTCAGTTCGGGCGCAGCAGGCGGGAGCACGGTGCGGATGATCCTGACCGTGGACGACCCTGATGCGGTCTTCGCGCGTGCCGTGGCCGCCGGCGCCCGGGTGCTGTGGCCAGTAGAGGATCAACCGTACCGATGGCGCGTGGGGCGCGTGGTGGATCCCTTTGGCCACCACTGGGAGATTGGCAAGCCGCTGAGGTAAACGAGAGTCTGGTATCGTTCCACTCGGCAGGATTGTCGACTGCGTCGCAGACGGCGGAAAGGAGCAGCGCGATGTCCGGTGCTTCGCCCATTCAACATGTGTTCGTGCTGATGCTGGAGAACCACTCCTTCGATAACATGCTGGCGCTCTCGGGGATTCCTGGCATCGACGCAGCGACGATCGGCGATTCCAACACCTACAACGGCGTGACCTATCCGGTGGCGGGCAATGCTCCGTCGAGCATGCCCACGGACCCCGGGCATGAGTTCACCGACGTGGTGGAACAACTGGCCGGGCAAGGCGCGCAATATCCCAGCGGAGGACCGTATCCGCCGATCGACAACTCTGGATTTGCAGCGAATTACGCGACCACGAAGACGGAAGGCCCCGTGCCGCCAGGTCAGGAGATCGGCGACATCATGCTCTGCTTCAACACGGCGCCGCAGCTACCCGTGCTCTGTCAGCTGGCGACGGAGTTTGTGGTATGCGACCACTGGTTCTCGTCCGTGCCAGGCCCGACGTGGCCGAATCGCTTCTTTCTGCACGGAGCTTCGTCGAATGGGCTGGATCATAGTCCGACCACGGCCGAGATGCTGGAGTGGGAGCTGCTGGAGGGGTTCACCTATCCGCACGGCTCCATCTACGATGCCATGAGTTCGAGGAACGTGGGGTATCGGCTATACCACGACGACAACGGTCCGCTGGAGGGCAGGGTTTCGCAGGTGTCCTCTCTGCACGGCATCGAGTTGTGGGATGTGAACGATCTGTCGGGTTTCGCGGCGGATCTGAACTCTGGCTCGTATCCTTACGCCTACACATTTATCGAGCCGAATTACGGTGACGTGATCAACGGAAGCTATGCGAACGGCTCGTCGCAGCATCCGATGGACGGCGTGACGAAGGGCGAGGCGCTGATCAAGCAGGTGTACGAAACGCTGCGCAACTCGCCGTTGTGGGACTCGAGCGTGCTGATCCTCACCTATGACGAGCATGGCGGGTTTTACGATCATGCCGCGCCGGGGAGCGCTTATCCACCCCACGACGGCAGCTCGTCGAAGTTCAACCAGTATGGATTTACTTTCGATCAATACGGGGTGCGGGTGCCCGCCGTGGTCATCTCGCCAAGGGTTGCGGCGGGCGTCGACCATACCGTCTACGATCACACCTCGGTGTTGAAGACGCTCGAGACGCTGTTTTTCCCGGTATTGACGCTGACCAGCCGAGATGGGAACGCGCAGCCAATTGCCGGGGTGGTGTCGACGGGACCGCTGCGGACGGATTGTCCGACGACATTGGTTTCGCCGGCAGTGACCGAGCCGACCAGGGCGCCGGCGGTGGATCTCGCGGCGCGGGAACTGGAGCCGGTGCCGGATGGCAGCAGCCTGACGGGATTCCTGGGCGTGCTGCTGAAGGCGGACAGCCAAATGTCCGGACATGCAGCAGCGCTCGAGAAGTTTCAGGCGGTACGAACGCGCGGGGACGCGCGTGCCTATCTGCAAAGCGTGATGGGACAGGTGCTGGCAGTGAAGGCGCAGCGGAACGGATAAGGCTGCCCGGTTGCAACAAAGGAGCGGCGCCAGAGTCTTCCGTGCCGCTCCTTTTTACGTCCTCTTGCGCTCTCGGTTTAGTGAACCACGTCCTGGAAAAGCGGCGACTGCAGCAGGCTCGAGAACTGGCTGTCGGAGGTCGCGAACTTCACCGACAGCGTTGAAGAGTTCGAATCGATGGTGGTGGAGTCGATCGCCTGCTTCTCGATGGCTGTGCCGCTGACCTTCTCATACATCGCTGCCGCATTCAGCAGCGACGACATGGTGGCTGCGGTGAACGTGTCGGAGGTGGTGACGTACAGGGTAAACTTCACGCCGTTGTTGAAGTTCATGGTGTAACTGGAATTGAGCAGGCGCTTCTTCACCTGATCGTAGTCGGCCAGCTGCGACGCCTGCCCGAGCAGCGAATGCATCATGTACTGCGTTCCCTGGCCGTCGAGGATGCTCCAGATGGGCTCGGAGTCAACCTGCTGCATGGCGGCCATCATGGCGTCGTTGGTCAGAAAGCTGGGCGCGAGGCCGTCGCGGCAGTCGAGCGCCGGCTTGATGGCGTCCGTGCTGCCGAAGACCATCGTGGTGGGGTTGAGGAAGGTGACCAGCATGCCGCTGGAGCCCATGGGCCAAAGTTGATTGTTGCGGATCACGATGGGCTTGAGCTTCTTCTTTTTGAAATTTGCGAGGATGTCGTTGACCTGAAACTGGCCCTGTGCGACGCCGATGATCTTGATGTCGTCGCTGTTGGCGCTCGCCCGATAAGCGGCAAAGGCCAGCTCTTCCACGTCCTGGTTCTCATTCAGGCCCGACGTTTTGAGCGCAGTTTCCAGCTGCTTCAGCTCGGGCGGCAGAACGCGCGCCTTCAAGTCCATGGCCGCGGGCGAGTTCTGCATCACGCGGTAGTCGACCACGATGAGCTGCTGCACATCGTGAGGAATGGCGGAACGCGCATCCGTATCGATCTGCGCCGCGCGCGCGGAAACGGTACCCACCGCGCAAAGAATTGCAATCATCGATCCAAAGAAAATCTGTTTAGCGAATTTCACTGCCTGACCTGTTCTCTCCGCCGCCGTGGCTGGCAGAGTCCTAAGTGATGAACCTGCTGGTTTATTGACCCGGAAATGCGGCAAAAGTACCGCCGACTGCCACCCGATCACGATTTTACGCTGTTCCGTTCGTAACCATCAGCTTTCCGGCCATGCCAGGGGCCGCTCCAGGCGGCGCTCCAGTACCTTCGTGTCCGGATCGAATCCGTCCGACTCATGAAGGAGACGCAGCCACTCGCTGTTTCGCTCCAAAGCGGCCTCCGGAATGAGCCCGATGAGCTCGGCGCGGGCGGGGGCAGCGCCGTGGCGGCGGGCTTTTTCCTTCACCGCTTCATAGACTTCGCCGACAGCGGTCCGGGTGAAATCGGTGATGTTCATGGAGACTTGCGCGTGGCCCTGCGCGGAAACACCCATCGCTTTAACGCCTGCCAGGCCGCCGCCGGAGTGGCGGATATCGCGGGCGACGGCGCGGGCGACGGAGACGTCCGCCGTGTTGAGGAAGAGATTGAAGGCAATGAGGAACTTGCGCGCTCCTACTGCGGAGGCTCCGGCGGTGGGATGCAGAGAGGGTCCCCCGACGTCGGGGCGGCGGGCGGGCTCGCGCAGCACGGCGTCGCGCAGGCCTTCAAACTGGCCGCGGCGGACCTCCTCCAGCATCGCCCGGTCGGGACGGGCGGCGGCGGCTTCGTAGAAATAGACGGGAATCTGATAGCGCTTCCAGATCTCCATGCCGGCCTGGCGAGCGACCAGCGCGCACTGCTCCAGAGAGATGCCGCGAATAGGAACGAAGGGAATCACGTCGGCAGCGCCGATGCGAGGATGCACACCCTGCTGGGAGGTCAGGTCGATGAGCTCGGCTGCGCGGCCCGCGCCGCGCACTGCCGATTCAACCACTGCCGAGGACGGCCCGGCAATGGTAACCACCGCGCGATTGTGGTCGCGGTCGAGCGACCAGTCCAGCAGGCTGACCCCTTCGACGCGCATGGCGGCGAGGATGGCGTAAACCACCTCCGGCCTTTTCCCTTCAGAGAAGTTGGGAACGCATTCGATCAGAGTATCGGGCATCCTGCTCGATTATCGTCTTTTGACGCGGCGTTGCTGACTATTTTCTGGTCCAGAAGGTGTAGCCGATCTGGAACTGCACACTCGCGTTCACGCCCGGGTTACGGTCGCCCAGCGACGCACTGGAGATGTGGACGGCATTGGCGGAAAACATGACCGACCGCCGCGGGCTGATGAAGTACTGCAGGCCGATTCCGCCCTGCGGGCTGAAGTTCCACACGCTGGTGCCGCCTGGCGTGCCCTGCGGAACAAGAATGTCGGGCGGGAACTTATGGGTGGTGTAGATGAGGCCGCCCGCCCCCTGAACCCACGGAGCGATGCGATGGTGCGGCTTGAAGTCCCAGCGCAGGATGATGGGCGTAATGCTGACGCCGGTGAAAGTGCCGCCGCCATAGGGCTCCAGTACGGAGTATTTTGTCCCGTTGTAGGTGTAGGTAAGGTAGCCTTCGTGCGGAGGCGGTGTGAAGGCCTGCCAATAAGGCATAATTTCGCCGGCGTATTCGAACTGCCCACGGAAGATGCCTCCGAGGTACTGATCGGTGATGACCTTGCCGAGGCGGACACCGGAGCTGAGCAGGGTATAACCGGAACGGTCGCCCACGCCCTGGCCTCCCTGGAAGAACGGGCCCCACTCCCACGGGAGTTTGGCCAGTTCAGCGGCGGCGGGACGGGATGCATCGTCGATCGGCGTGGCGGACGTGGTTTGTGCTGAGGCGGAGGCGGCGGCCAGAAAAAGCGCCGCGACAGACAGAAGAGCAAAAGAGCGAGTTCTCATTCCTGATCGATGATCCTCCGCGCAAAGGAAAGGCCGCCTGCGGCGGCCCTGTTCGCTGGAATCCCCTGACAGACCGCTAGCTGGTGACCTCTTCCAGTTGCTTTGCATCCATGTCGAAATTGGAATAGACGTGCTGCACGTCGTCGTGCTCTTCGAGCGCCTCAAGCAGGCGAACCATCTGCGCAGCAGCCGGCCCTTCGAGCTTGGTGTAGGTGCTGGCGATCATAGTGATTTCCGACATGACAGTTTCGATCTTCGCGTCGCGAACGGCCTGGGCGACGGCTTCGAACGAGTGCGGATCGGTGATGATCTCCCAGGTGTCGCCTTCGTCATTCAGGTCTTCGCCACCGTTTTCGAGCACGATGTTCATCAGCTTTTCTTCGTCGGCGGCGGATTTGGGAATGGCGATGACGCCCTTCTTGGAGAACATGAAGCGGACGGAGTTGGGCTCGCCGAGGTTACCGCCGCTCTTCGAGAAGATGTGGCGAATTTCGCTGACGGCGCGGTTGCGGTTATCCGTCGTGGCTTCGACGATGAGCGCGACGCCGCCGGGGCCGTAGCCCTCGAAGGCGATTTCCTCATAGGTGGCGCCGGGCAGCTCCCCGGTGCCGCGCTGGATGGCGCGCTTGATGTTGTCGTTGGGCATGTTCTCGGCCTTGGCGGCGGCAATGGCGCTGCGCAGGCGAGGATTGCCGTCGGGGTCGCCGCCGGACTTGGCCGCGATGGTGATTTCCTTGATGAGCTGGGTGAAAATCTTGCCGCGCTTGGCGTCGAGCGCACCCTTCTTATGCTTGATCGTCGCCCATTTCGAGTGGCCGGACATGAGAACCTCAGAATCGCTTTTGCGGTGGAATTTATGGGGCAAAGGGCCGGAAACAGAGGGATTTCCGGGGGATGCCCGCAACTGCTGAGTATAGCACGCAGAGCAGCGGCTGACTGCACGGCTCCAGGCGCGCAAAGGCAGCCGGAAAGGGGCGTCCGCCTCAGGTCGGCTGCCAGTTTTCGTCGAACTTCTTTTCTTCCGGGCGCCGATGTCCGTACTCCACCGGAGCCACATCCGGATCGCTCGGCTGATCCTCTTGTTCCGACGCGTTCATGGCCAGCACCATGGCGGCGACGATGGTCAGGTCGGCGTCGCTGTTCATGCGGATGTCGAAGCGGTTCCCTCTGCGCACGTTCTTGCGGCTCCGGACAATGGCGGCAATCTGCCTGTCGTTTTGAAAGATGGAATACCGCAGCCCCCGGTGGCGGTAGAGCCGGTAAGAGTCGTCTCCCCGCTGGCAGAGGTAAACCCCTTTGCGGATCTTTTCACACTGGAAGGCGAAGTCGCGGCCGTCAGCAAAGCGGAGGTCGTACTTTCCGCGCGTAACAGAGAATCGTCCCTGGATGGTGACGAAGGTGGGGCCGTTCTCCAGCTTCAGCTGCATGCGCGCCGGGAAGGCGAAAACGTCTTTCCGCGCGTGCAGCATGGTCCCCGGGCCCGAAATCTCATATTCGGAAGCGAAGGTGAACCGGCGCTCCTGGATGGTGATGTCCATCAGGCTGAATGCAGTCATCGTAGCGGCAGTCGCGCAGACGGTCAATCGCCTGTTTGGGCGCGCTTCGACGGGTGGAATTTCAACTCAACCAGGAATACGCGGTGATCGGGTGAACGGCGTCCTTCGCACCCGCGATCAGCGCCGCAACTGCGGCAGCTTCATGACCAGCGGTCCGGCATACGGATGCACGCCGGACCGCTGGGGGCCGGATTGTTCCGCCCGCCCTTATGGCACCGTCTTGAGGAAAACATCGTAGGTCAGGCGACCGTCGAACGATTCCTGATTCAGGTCGTGGCCTGTCTGCGATGCGGCAAGGCGTCGTGGATCGCCAGCCGGGATGTCGTAAGATTTGGGATTCAGCACCGCGAAGTACCGGAAATCGTTGCCCACAGCGTCAGTTTTCGCGCTGTTTCCATAGATCAGGGAGATCGCCCGGACTCCCTTGGAGTCCAGCGAGAAAAGTTCCTCAGGGCGTGACTGGCAGGGAACATCGGGGGTCAGGTAGCAGTGAGTATCGATCCACAGCTTGAGCTTCGGCCAGATTGCATCGATTTTCGAAATAATGCCGTCCTGGTTTCCACCCTGAGCAGGCTTGTCATACCATGCGAGAGCGAGATAACCGTTGGGGTTGGGGTGGCTCGGGATGTCGGCATTGCTGTGCGGAGTGAAGTTACCGAAAAGCTCCGTGCCATCCTTGATGATTCCATCGCCGTCGCGGTCGAGGACCAGCCAGGCATTCCCTGAACCGGCCTTCGGCCAGGAGAGTTTCTCGTATGTTCCGTTTCCTTGCATGTCGAAGGTGACGTAGTTGCCTTTGGCGGGATCAGTGAAATGGAACCCCTTTCCCGTGGTATCGACGATGAGGGGGGAACCGCCGCCACCCTTCCCACAAGTTGCCCATTGCCAGGAACAAGTAGATGTATCCCAGTGCTGACACCGGCCTCCCTCGGCCGGCTCGGAAGGAGTTGAAGGGGTACAGACAGGTGCTGATAACGGCGGCAGGCTTTGAGCAATGCAATAGCTTTTGTAATAGTTGGAGTTACTCCAGAGCGGTTGAGCGGGAGAGAACATATAACTGAAGCCAAGGCCATTGCCGCTTCCGATGAGGTTGATGCCGATTGTGCTTCCGCAGGGTCGGTAACAGGACTGAGTTTCTCCAACGCCTTCCGCGTCGCCAACAGCGCGATCACTATTGGAGGTAATGGTCCCTGATTTATCCGCCGAATTCATCGGATGGGAGTGGCGGGTCAAAAGACTGCCGAGGTCCCCCACAGTCGAAGCGGAGGTAGAAGCGGCGGTGACACCGCACTGGACTGTCTGTCCCACCAGGGCAGCTCCGCTATAAGTACAGATCCCGGCCATGGTGTTTTCCAAAACGTGAGCATCGGAATTATGCTGCGCGTTTCCGGTGAAAGCGATCAAAAACTGACCATAGGCCGCGTTAAAGGCGCTGCAGTTCGTCTGAGCCGCGAAACTCAGGGGGGTGACACCGGCCAGCAAAATCAGCGTCTTCAGAAGAGTCGGTAGACCTGCTCGCTTGCAAAGTTTCGTGATGGCCCCCCGGTACCTGAGGGATCGACAAAAAGTTACCGAGGGAGTTTACGAGGATTGCTTATCCGCCGTCAATGTTAATCGGACGTGTATCTCCTTTCGTGTATTACCTTTCTGCTGGGATAACTCCAATTATCGAACCGAGATAGAGGCGTGGGCTGCGAAGCTCACCACCCGCATCGCTCGCCTGAATGACTGATGTTTTCCACTCAGAGGCTCTTGCTGAGCTGCTCAGTGGCCGGAGACAGCAACAACCAGCTTGCCAAATCCGGACCGGTCGGCAGATTTCCCGCTATAGGCCGCGGATGCATCGGAAAAAGGAACCGTGGCTTTTACAAATACCCGCAGCTCGCCCCTGTCGATCATTAGGGCGGCTTCTTCCAGCTGTTTGCGGTTCGGTTCCACGATGAAGAAGGCATCCTTCACCCGCTGCTCCGTGGCCGCGCCGCTTTCCGACGCAACCGTCACCATGCGTCCGCCAGGCTTCAGCACGCGCCACGATCGCTCCAGCGTCTCACCGCCGACGGTATCGAAGACCGCATCGACTGCGTCAATCTGATCTTCAAAGCGCGATGCGCGATAGTCGATCGCCTCATCGGCGCCGAGCCGCTTCACAAAATCCACGCCGCGGCCGGATGCAGTCGCGATCGCGTGCGTGCCGCTGCGATGGGCGAGCTGCACGGCGAAGAGACCCACCGCGCCCGCTCCGCCGTGCACCAGAACGCGGTCGCCGGCCTGGATTCTTGCGCGCTCGAACAAGCCCTGCCACGCCGTGAGCACGCTTATGGGCACGGTGGCCGCGGCTTCGTGAGTGAGCGAGGCGGGCTTCGCGGCGATCCACTCTGGACGGGTCAGGCAAAACTCGGCAGTCGCGCCATCGGCGAACCAGTCGTTCAGGCCGTAGACCTCGTCGCCGACGGCAACGCCGCTTACGTTGCTGCCCAGCTCCGCCACGGTGCCGGAGAACTCGTGACCGGGAACAGCTCCGGTGCGAGTGGTTCCCTGCTTCGTGTGAGTGGTGGGATACCACATCAGCTCGCTGGGCGTAATGCCCGCGGCACGAACCCGAATCAGCACTTCCCCGTCACCGGGACACGGCTGCGCCACTTCGGCGGCAAGAAGCACCGGCTCCCGGCCCGGTTCGTTGACGCGCATAACATGCATGGTGGCTCCTTCAGGCGCACCTCCAGTGGATGCCGAGCGGCAGGGAGCGTCGCATTTTGATTGGCTGGCCTGCGCGGCATGGCGGACTCTCGCGCCAGCGCATCCATGGTCAAAGCGATTAGATGCTCATCACAGGAAAGGGTGAGTCGCGCACCATGGCGTAGGTCAGATCGCGCAGACGGCCGTGAACGCCAGGCTGAGGGCTGCGTCCGATCAGCAGCGCGTCAGCGTCAAATCGCCGTGCGGCCTCCAGCAACGCTTCCTTGACGGGACCGACCGCGACGCGAACCGCAGTACTGGATCCGACCCTTTGCTGCAGTTCATCAATCCGCTGGCGCGCCTGCCGCCTTTCCTCAGACTGAATCTGTTCCTGCAAATCCAGCTGAACGGGCAGTTTTGGGTCGGCCGCCTGAACGGCATGAATGATGATCAGCTGAGAGCCCGCATCCGTCGCTGCGCGATGGGCGAAGCGAAGCACGCGTTCCGAGTCCCTGCTTAAGCCGATCGAGCATAGCCAGACGCGATGCTCCAGGGGCCGCGGCGCGATCGTTTCCGCGTGACGGCTGGTTGCCACCGGGCAATCCGCGTCGTTGAGCACCTTGGCTGTTGTCGAGCCGAGCAGCATACGCCGGAATGTGCCGGCATGCGTGGGCATAATGATCAGATCGAAGCCGCTCCTGGCGGCCTGCGCGATTTCAGTCGCAGGGTCGCCGGGCACGACGATTCTTTGATATTCCGCCAGAGGGAACTGCGCCGCAAGAAAGGCGTCCAGCCTCTGGCGGGCGACCTCCTCGTGATCCTGCGCGATCTCCTCAGGCCTGCGCAGATATTGCTCGAAGCCGCTGTAACTGGCCGGGTTGAACACGTGAATGAGCGACACTCTGGCACCGAAGATTGCGGCGGCCCGCTTCACATATGGGGCCATGGCGACGCAGGAAGGCGAAAAACTCACTGGGAAAAGGATGTTCGTGATTAGCCCCATGACTTCCTCCTCGTGCGCTGACGGGCTGCCCGGCCAAGTTCCAGCGACTTAAGCCCCTGCCACGCTGTGTGCTTCTACCTCGACCCGTCGTCCGCCGACGGAACCGGCGGAGGGTTCCGCTGCTTCACGATGCGTTGATGCCAGTAAGGGTAGGTGGGCGTGACGTCGCTGGCAGCATCGAGTTTGGCAACCTGCTGCGGGGTCAGATTCCAGGAAGAGGCGGCGAGATTCTGCTTCAGCTGTTCCTCGTTGCGCGCGCCGACGATGACGCTCGAGACCGACGGCCGCTGCAGCAGCCAGTTGAGGGCGATCTCCGGCACCGTCTTGCCGGTTTCCTTCGCCACCTCGTCGATGGCGTCGACGACTTTATAGAGGTATTCATCGCGGACCTGGGGGCCGGCCTCGGCGGTTTTGTGCAGGCGGCTGATCTTGGGGAGCGGATGGCCCCGGCGCAGCTTGCCGGTCAGACGCCCCCAGCCGAGCGGGCTCCAGATGAGCGCGCCGACACCCTGGTCGAGGGCGAGCGGCATCAGCTCCCACTCGTATTCGCGCCCGATGAGGGAGTAGTAGACCTGGTGGGCAACGTAACGCGCCCAGCCATAACGGTCGGAGACGGCGAGCGACTTCATCAGGTGCCAGCCGGAGAAATTGGAACAGGCAATGTAGCGAATCTTGCCGGCGTGGACAAGAGTGTTGAGGGTGTCGAGCGTCTCCTCGACCGGCGTGAGCGCATCGAAGCCGTGCATGTGGTAGATGTCGATGCGGTCGGTCCCGAGGCGGCGCAAACTGGCGTCCACCTGCTCGAGGATGTGGAAGCGCGAGGAACCGAGATCGTTGGGGCCCTCGCCCATCGGGAAGAAAGACTTCGTGGAGATGAGGACCTTGTCGCGTTTGCCCTGCAGGGCTTTGCCGAGGATCTCCTCAGCGAGGCCGTTGGAGTAGCCATTGGCAACATCGAGGAGGTTGATGCCCGCATCGATGCACAGATCGATCATGCGTCGAGCTTCGTCAACCTGCGTGCTGCCCCAGGCCTTGAAGAACTCGTTGCCGCCGCCGAAAGTCGCGGCGCCAAAACTCAGCGCGGAGACGCGCAGTCCGGAACGGCCAAGAAGTCTGTATTCCATATGGGAAAGAGATGCGCGAAGCAGAGTACAGGGTGCAGGGTACAGAATTGACGCGACGAGGAACCTGCTCAGGACAAATGGGGCACCCGACAATGTTAGTACGGGGTCTTGTTCGGCGTGTCGAGCCAGAGCTGGAAGGATTCCCACGCCTGATCGCGCATCAGCATAGAGCTGGGGATGGCGCGCCGCGCCGCGGGGAGCGCGACTTCGCGGTAGAGGAAGGCGTCGTCGAAGGCGACCCGGGCAGCGTCGGCGCTGGTGTTGCCGAACCAGATGCGATCGATGCGCGCCCAGTAGATGGCCCCCAGGCACATGGGGCACGGCTCGCAGCTGGTGTAGATTTCGCAGCCGTGCAGGCTGAAGACGCCGAGCGCCTGGCAGGCGGCGCGGATGGCCCGGACTTCCGCGTGCGCGGTGGGGTCGTTTTGCTGCGTAACCCGATTCGCCCCCTCGCCGACGATGATGCCATCGCGCACGACGACCGCACCGAAGGGACCTCCGCTGCCGCTGCGGACGTTTTCCGTAGCCAGGTCGATGGCTTTCCTCATGAACTCGGAGTTCGGGGCTGGATTCATTCCGGACGGGTGGATTCCAAAACAGTATGGCACAGCGTTCCCTGCAGGCAGGTTAGGTGAACACAGGAAGCAACTTGTTCTTTGCGATGGGGTCCGTTATCATCGCGGAGATTTCCGCCATTGTTTCCGCTTTTTCATGCCGCCGGACGACCCATGCTGGTATGTGCTGGCGGCAGTGGAACTTGCAATGGATTTCGATCGACTTTCCGGGCAGATTGCGCGTCTCACTGGCGTTGGAAGCGCGTTCGCGGCACGTTGTCGAGGCGGAGAATTCGACACCGGATCAGTTCGGAGACTCGTTTGACAGCAGTAAAACCTTACCTTTGCCGCGCTGTCACACTTGTTCTGACGCTGGGCGCCGCATTTCTCGCCGGGAATCCCGCAGCGGCCGCACAAACGCTCGCTTCCGCCGATCTGCCCGATGCGCCGCAGGCGAGTTCGCAGACCCAGCAGACCAGCCAGCCCGCATCGAGCAGCCAGCAGCCAAACAGCACGGAAACGAAAGAGCAGCAGCAGAAGCGGGCCGCGGAGGAGCTGAAGAAGGAAGAGCAACAGCGGATTCTGGGCGTGGTGCCGTTGTTCAACGTGACCTCCGGCGCAGCAGCGCCGCTCACCCCAAAGCAGAAATTTCAACTGACATTCAAAAGCTCGACCGACCCGTGGATCTTCTTTCTCACCGCCGTCGACGGCGGCATCAGCATGGCCGGCGACGAGTACGTCTCCTATGGCCAGGGCGTGGAAGGCTTCGCCAAGTACTGGGGCGCGGCCTACGCGGATACAGTGGACGGCAACTTCTGGGGCAACGCGGTCCTGCCCGCCTGGTGGCACGAGGATCCGCGCTATTTCCGCATGGGTCACGGCAAATTCATCAAACGTGTTGCGTATTCCGCCTCGACCACCGTATGGTGCAAACGCGACAACGGCAAGTGGGGACCGAATTACGGGAACGTGGCGGGCAACTTTATTGCCGGTGCCATCTCGAACGCTTATTATCCGGCCAACGATCGCGGCGTGGAACTGACCTTCGCGCGAGGTGCCAGCGTAACCTATGAAGGCGTCGCGGGCGCGGAGCTGGCGGAATTCTGGCCGGACATTTACCAGCACTTTTTGAATAAGCATCGGGAAAAGAAGGCGCGCAAGACGGCCGCTGCGGCCAGCCAGGATTGATGGAAGACTCTTCAACTTACTCACCCTGTTATCCGTCTGTATGGAGACAATGCGTCTGCCCGGCCAGTCGCGGTTAGTTCTGCCGGGGGGCACGAGGGCAAGCGCCTGCTGATTAGGGAGACCCTTTTTGATCGCAGTGAAGTCCCACACTTACCGCCGCAGGGCGGGATATTTTGCACTCATTTTGGCGTTTTCTTTCACCGGCTTGAGAGCGAGCGCGCAGACGGTGGCGGAACTGCCGGATGCTCCCCAGTCGAATGCGGGGCAGTCGAGCGGGCAACAGATTCCGCCCTCGCCCAGCCCGCCGACACAGGCTCAACCATCTCAGACTCCGGCGCCGGCCACCCCTTCAACCCCGGCTCAGTCTTCTTCCAGTTCCTCGCAATCTCCTTCGCAGCAGCCCGGCGCCCAGGAAACTCAAAAGGAGAAAGCCGCAGAAGAGGTCAAGGAGCAGGAGCACCAGCGAGTGGAGGGAGTTGTACCCACCTTCAACGTTACTTACCACCACGACGCGGCACCGTTGAGCCAGGGCCAGAAGATGAATCTCTCCCTCCATTCAGCGCTCGACCCCTTCGCGTTTGCCTCAGCGTTCCTTGAAGCCGGCTATCACGAGGCCGATAACGATCTGACTGGCTTTCCCTGGGGCCCCAGCGGCTATTTCGAGCGCAGTGGTGTGGCGTATCTTGATACATTCGACGGCACCATCCTCAGCACCGGCGTTGTTCCGATTATCTTTCACCAGGACCCGCGTTATTTCCGCCTCGGATACGGTCCCGTCCGGCACCGGATGCTCTACGCCTTGTCTACCAGTTTCATCGCCAAGCATGACTATACCGGCAGATGGGAACCGAACTATGGGAATCTGCTGGGCAACCTCGCCGCTGGCGGCCTCTCCAATCTCTACTATCCCAGCAGCAATAACAGCTTCGGCCTCACGATATCGACCTTTGTGATTCAGATCGCCGAGGGAGAAGGGGGGACGGTCTTCAACGAGTTCTGGCCGGATCTCTCGCGCAAATTCCTGCACAAGGACCCGACCCACGGCCTCGACGCGCAGGCCGCTGCGGAATATGCCGTGGAGAAGCAGCGAAAGAAACAGGAGCAGGACGAGAAAAAGCAGCAACAGCAGCAAACCACTCCACCCGCCCAGCCCTAACCGCGCATCCGCTGTCTCGGGTACACCGATCCCGAAGCAAGGGAATTCACAGGAATCCCCATCGAGAGCGCGCAGCGGTTTGGCGGCGCAGAAGTGGTATCGTGGAACGGTTTCCTCTAAGGACCGATCCGCGATGCGCGCATTCTTACGAATTTTTCTGCCAGTCGTTTTTCTTCTTTCTCCACTGACAACTTTTGCAAAGACAGTAGTGTTCTGGCAGCCGGGATTTCCGGCGGCGGACTCGCCTGCTCCCGATGAAGCCGGCCTGCGCGCCGCGTTTGCGGGCGCCGATTTTGCCGGTGCGGCACAACTGAAGGATGCGCTGGCGGCGCCGGACGCCGATCTGCTGGTGCTCCCCTATGGCTCGGCGTGGCCAGAGGCTGACTGGGACGCGATTCTGGAATACCTCGATCGCGGCGGTAATCTCATCGTGCTGGGCGGCAAGCCATTCACGCGCGCCGGTTATCAGGACGCAAGCGGGTGGCATCTGCGCAGCCAGAGCGTGGCGCACACCCTGGAGCTGTTCATCGATGGCTATCAGGAAACGCCTGGCAGCGACACCACACCGTTCACTGCCAATGAGGATGTGTTTCCTCAGTTGCCCGCATTCGGCTGGAAGCGGGCGTTCAGTCCCGTGGTGCGCCTGAGCGTGGTCAATGGCGATGCCAGCGGCGGAGCCACCGGTTACGAGGACATGGACCTGACAACTCTGGCGTGGGGTGAGCGGGAGGGGCACAAGCTGGCAGCGCCGGTCATCGAGATCGACCACAACACACATCGCTTTGTCGGTGGCCGGTGGATTCTGGTGGCGTGCGAGCCGGATGCGGATTTCTTCACCAACGCCAAGCTGCTGGCAACGCTGGCGGAGATTACACTGCGAAAAAACGATCAGTTTGCATTCCGGCCGCGGTTGCCGCTGTTTCTGCCGGGCGAAGCGCTGGAGTTTCATTACACGCCCGCTGATCCGCTGGCGAGCGAACCGGCGGGCGAGGAGCTTCACGTGCGCGTGACGTCGGAAGACGGGGCGGTGCACGACGACGAGACGATTCCGGCGGATGCCGGCCACGACGTGACTCTGCCCGCACAAGCCGCCGCCGGCCCGGGGTTTCATACCGTCGAAGCGACACTGCTGCGCGACGGCCAGCCCCTGCGTGTCTATCGCTCCGGTTTCTGGATGCGCGACTGGGATTACCTGCTTTCGGGCTCGAAGCTCACCGTGGGCAGCGATTACTTTCAGCTCGATGGCAAGCCGCTGCCGGTGGTGGGCACGACCTATATGTCGAGCGACGTTTCGCGCATGTATCTGATGCTGCCCAATGCGTACGTGTGGAACCAGGACATGGCGCAGATTCACGCTGCGGGGCTGAACATGATCCGGACAGGATTGTGGACCGCGTGGGCGAAGGAGCTTGCCCCCAACGGGCAGATGAGTGAGGCGGCGCTGCGCACGGTGGAGGCATTTCTGATGTGCGCGCGGCACAACGATCTTCCCGTGCAGTTCAATCTGTTTGCGTTTTATCCGGACACGTGGGGCGGGGAGAACGGCTATCTCGATCCGGTGGCCGTCCACGCGGAGTCGCTCTACGCGCAGTCGCTGGTGGAGCGCTTCCACGCAGTTCCCTTCCTCGCGTGGGATCTGATCAACGAGCCCAGCGCCAACAAAAACGAGTGGCGCACGCTGCCAGACTACGATCCCTTCGAGCAGGCGGCGTGGCGGCAGTGGATTGCGGAGCGGTATCCCGACCGCGCAAAGCTGCTGCATGACTGGGCAGAGCCGTCGCTCGGGATGGGGCGCGATTTGCAGGCGAATCCCACGGCCACGCCGCCGGAGATCGCCGGCCAGGATCCGCTGGCGCTGCCGCAGCCGGGCGCACTCCAGGCGGATGCAGTGCGGAGCGGGTTCAATCCGCTAAAGGACTACGACTATACCCTCTTCACGCAGTGGGTCTTCGACAGCTGGGTGAAAAAGATGCGGGCGCTGATTCGCGAGACCGGATCGCAGCAGCTGATCACTGTGGGTCAGGATGAAGGAGGGGTGGCGGGGCGGGTGTCTCCGGCGTTCTATTCGCCAGACATCGCCTTTACCGCCGATCACACGTGGTGGGACTACGACGCGATCCTGTGGGCGTCGCTGGCGCCGAAGTTTCCCGGCAAGCCGCTCCTCATCCAGGAGACAGGCGAGCAGCGGCGCATGCAAATGGATGGACAGCTGCGTCTGTGCGCGGAGGTGGAGGGCTGGCAGCTGGAGCGGAAGATCGCGATTTCGTTCGCGCAGGCAGCGGGCGCGCTGGAGTGGGTGTGGAACGTGAACGCCACCATGGCGAACGACAATGAAGTGCCGATTGGCGCGGTGCGTCCGGATGGAACGGAGAAGCCGGAGGCGCGCGTCCTCGCAGGCTATGCGGCCTTTGTGAACAGGAGCCCGCAAAGCTTCACAAAGATTCAGCCGCCCGACGTAACCATGGTGACGTCGCAGACGCTGCTGTATTCCATCCTCGGTGGCCTCGCGCTCGATACGCAGAAGAAAGCGCTGCGCGCGATGGCCTATTACGATCACACACCATTACGCATGCTGCCGGAGAACCGGCTGGCGGATCTCGGTAGTCCGAAACTGGTGTTTCTGCCGTCGCCGCAGGGCCTGACGGATGCAGCCTGGGCGCAACTGATGGAGTATGTCGCCAAAGGCGGGACCCTGCTGGTGACGGGCCCCGTCAATCGCGATGAGCACTGGATGCCCGTGGATCGGTTGATGCCGCTGGGCATCAAGGCGACGGTGGGTCCGCTGGTGGTGCGCGGAGCGGTGCTGTCGCTGCCCGATGGCACGAGCTTTGCGCTGGGATTCCCGGCAACCGTGCAGCAGTCAGAGACGTGGACGCAGACCTTTGCGGATGGAAAATCCGTCGAGGTGATTCCGCACGGCAGCGGAAAGATCTTGTGGACCGCGCAGCCGGTAGAGTTCGCGGAAGGATACGATGCGACGGCGGCGCTCTATCGCTGGGCGCTGCAGCAAGCCGGCGTCGCGCCGGCGTTCCAGGAATCCTCGCCGCTCTCGCCCGCCGTGCTGGCGTATCCAACAATCCTCGACGACGCGGTTCTGTACAGCTTCAGCAATGAATCGGCGGACGCCCAGCAAGTCGACATTGTCGATGCGCTGACCGGAGCGCATATTCACTTCACCATGGCCGCGCAGCGCGGCGCGGCGCTGCTGCTGGATCGCCAGGGAAAGGTGCTCTCGAGCTATGGCGGCGCGGCAGTGGAGGCAAAGTAACCCGGGGCCGCCGCCGTCACACTTCGGCGGGGCGCATGGGATGCATGCGGGCCAGCTTCCTGAGACGCGCCAGGCGATAAAGATTCGTCGCCAGGATGATGACGCTCACCAGAATGGCGAAGGGGAACATCCGCGCCAGCCACAAATTGACCTGGCTCACGATGAAGGCCGCTTTGTCCGGCGTGGCGCTGGGCCAGTCAATGGCGGCGATCACGTTGGCCTTCAGAAGCCAGCAGAAAAACGCTGAGCCCGCAACATCGAGGCAGAGCCTTGCGGCGACGCGCGCTGTCGTCCACCAGGGACGAATCAGATTGACGGCGGCAATGCACGCGCTGGCGACCGTAAGCACCAACACGGCCCAGAAGAACCACGTCCAAGCGGGAGACAGAGAGAGGCGCAGGCTGCCAATGTGCAGGTTCTGCGGCGAAGCCATGTTCGCGGCCCACCACGCCACAACGCACAAATTGACCGCGATCTCGATGACGGAGGAAGAACGCGGGATGCTATGTGGATGGCGCAGCGGCGGCAGCTTGCGCGGGTTCCAGTCTTCGAGGAGCTGCGCTTTTGCGTGCGTCCGCTCGAGAATGGCGAAGACCAGCGTGACCACACCCATGGACACAAACCACGCAGTCCACAGCTCGTCCCATGCGACACCAAAGTACGAGGCCCAGTGATGCCCCCCGGCATGAACGGCAGGACTGAGAAGGGCGACCAGCCAGCCAAGCCCCGCAGGGATGAGGATGCAGAGTGTGACCACCTTGAGGACGAAGCGGTAAATGGGAAAAAGCGGCGGTCCGATGAGCGACTGCTGCGGCAGATAGCGGTTGGCCACCATGATGGGCGATCCGCGCTGGCGCAGGAGCGCCTCGACGTCGGCTTCGGTGAGCGGGCGGCCGAGCGCCGCTTCTCTCTCGGTGAGCTGCGCGCGAATGTCCTCTGACAGCTCGGCGATGATGTCGTCCTGCTGCTTTTTGGGCAGCCAGAATCTAACGGCCTGCAGATAGCGCGGGATGAGATCCATGATCCTGCTCCTTCGGTTCGTGATGCCCGATGACTGCGCGGATGGAGGCGTCGAGGTTCCCCCACTCGTCGAGCAGCTGATGGAGGATGGTTTCGCCTTCAGGGGAGAGGCGGTAGAAGCGCTTGTTGCGTTTTTCATGCTCGCGCCACTCGCTCGCAAGCAGACCCTGGGATTCGAGGCGGCGGAGCAGCGGGTACAGGGTTCCTTCGTCAATCTCCAGGCCGTGCTCGGCGAGGTCTTTGCGGAGGGTGTAGCCGTATTGCTCTTCGCGCAGGGCTCCCAAAACGGCCAGCACAAGGCAGCCGCGGCGGAGTTCCAGGCGAAGGTTCTCAAGAGTCTCGGAGTCCATCACTGTACGGTGTGTCCCATAGTATGCGTAATACACTATGTGTTATACAGTATATTTGTCAAGAAGAATCTTCCAATAGAGGATTCAGGCGCACCGCATAGGCTGCCCATGGCATGACGAAGGATATAATTATGAGCAATTTGCGGTTCGCCTGCGAATGGGGATCCGATCCATGCGCGAAAGAATGACCTATCGAGATTTGGGCCTGTTTCTCGCAGCCCTCGTGCTCGGACTGGCCATCGCCTGGGTGGATTCGCGCCCCCACTGGGATGATGCGGGCATCACCGCCGGTTCCCTGCTGCTGAGCGCCGCCGTGCTGGGCATGATGGGGCCGCGCAGGCCGTGGCTGTGGGCCCTGGCCATCGGAATCTGGGTTCCGCTCTACATGATCGCAGACCATCTGGCAGCGCACACGGTGACGCTGCGGACAGCGGGTTCTCTCGTGATTCTGGCGTTTCCCCTGGCGGGAGCCTACGCGGGAATGGGACTGCGCAGGGCGTTCGCTGCTTCTTAGCAGAGGCGTCCCTCATGTCTGTGGCACGCTCGTGTTGCGAGGCGGATCGGCGTGCAGGGAGCATGCCTGGCTGCGTGACGCGCTCCAGCGGCCCATGTTATTCTTAGGCCAGACACTTAGGAAGTGTAATCGCGAAAATACCAGAGGAGTACGCACCAACGTGCTGGCACCTGAAAAGAAATCCGAAGTAATCGCACGCTATCGCACCCATGATTCCGATACCGGAAGCCCCGAGGTGCAGATCGCGGTTCTGAGCGAGCGCATTGGCGACCTGACCGAGCATTTCAAGACCCACGCGAAGGATCACGCTTCGCGCCGCGGCCTGCTGATGCTGGTGAGTAAGCGCCGCCGCCTGCTGGACTACCTGAAAACTCACGATTCGGAGCGTTACCGGACCGTGATCGGCAAGCTGGGCATCCGCAAGTAAACCGCGAGTCCCGGCTCCGGCGCGCGCACGACGAGAAAACGCGAGAGAGCTAAGGACGGTACGAGGCGGCGCCCATCTCGCATTTGCGCGGTACGCTCCCTCCCGTCCGATGCAGGCCATCTGAATCCGACCACCGCTCTTTCCCCTCTCCCCGTCGCCCCGCGCACCGGACCCCCGCCCGCGCTGAGTTCCCACACAGAGAAATGAGGACAATATGAAGCAGGACGTTACGGTCGACCTTGCCGGAGGCAAGCGGCTGCAATTTGAGACTGGCCGCATGGCCAAGCAGGCGTCGGGCGCCGCCGTGGTCACCTCGGGTGACACCGTTGTACTGGTGACCGCCGTCTCCTCTCCCGATCCCCGGGAAGGCATCGACTTTTTCCCCCTGACCGTCGACTATCGCGAGTACGCGTACGCTGGCGGACGCATCCCCGGCGGATTCATCAAGCGGGAAGGCCGCCCCAGCGAGCGTGAGATTCTCACCAGCCGGCAGATCGACCGGCCCATCCGCCCGCTCTTCCCGGAAGGATTCCGCAACGAAACCCAGGTGATCGCCCTGGTGCTTTCGGCGGACAAGGAAAACGATCCCGACGTCTGCGCCATCAACGGCGCAGGTGCAGCGCTGGCGCTTTCCGATGTTCCATTCAACGGACCGGTGGGCGCGGTGCGCGTCGGCCGTGTCAACGATCAGTTCGTGGTGAATCCGACCTACACAGAGCGGCGCGAGAGCACCATCAACATCATGGTTGTAGCCAGCAAAGACGGCATCGTGATGATCGAGAGCGGCTCCAGCCAGGTGATCGAAGAGGTGGTCGTTGACGCCATCGAATTCGGCCACGGCGAGATCAAGAAGATCCTGGCTGCCATCGAAGACCTCGCATCCCGCGCAGGCAAAGCAAAGAAGGCGGTAACTGCGCCCGAGTTCGACACCTCGTACTACGAAGCGTTGAAGGCGAAGGTAGGCGACCGGCTGAAGGACGCGCTCGATACGAAGGCGCATCCCAAGCTCGAAAGCTACAGCCTGGTAAAGCAAATCCAGGACGAGCTCAAAGCGGAGATTCCTGAAGGCGAGCAAGCTGCGGCCGCGAAGAAGAAGCTGGCCCACTACTACGAGACTCTGCGCGAGCGGCTGTTCCGCGAGCAGGTGACGAAGGAGCGGGTGCGGCCCGACCGGCGCGCGTTTGACGAGATCCGGCCGATTTCGATCGAAGTGGGCGTTCTGCCGCGCACCCATGGCTCGGCGCTGTTCACGCGGGGCGAGACCCAGGCGCTGGTGACCGCCACGCTGGGCACCACGGACGACTCGCAGCGGCTGGAGACGTTTGAGGGTGAGCAGCGAAAAAAGTTCATGCTCCACTACAACTTCCCTCCCTTCTCGGTTGGAGAAACTGGACGTATGACCGGCGTAGGTCGCCGCGAAGTGGGCCACGGCGCTCTGGCCGAGCGCGCCATCAGCGCGGTGCTGCCCAGCGAGGAGGAATCTCCGTACTCGCTGCGCGTGGTGTCGGACATCCTCGAGTCGAATGGTTCGTCGTCGATGGCTTCGGTCTGCGGCGCCAGCCTTGCACTCATGGATGCGGGCATTCCGCTCAAATCGTCGGTCGCCGGCATCGCCATGGGCCTGGTGAAGGAGGGCGACGACTACGCCATCCTCACCGACATTGCCGGCGCCGAAGACCACTACGGCGACATGGACTTTAAGGTAGCCGGCACGCGCAACGGGATTACCGCTCTGCAGATGGACATCAAGATCGGCGGCATCACCGGCCAGATCATGCGCGAGGCGCTGGAACAGGCGCGCCGCGGCCGCCTCTTCCTGCTGGACACCATGGAAGCGATTCTGAATGGGCCGCGCACCGAGAAGTCGAAGTTCGCGCCTCAGATCAGGACCCTGCAGATTCCTACCGACAAGATCCGCGATCTGATCGGGCCGGGCGGCAAGACCATTCGCGGCATCATCGAAGCAACCCAGGTGAAGATCGACGTGGACGACACGGGCAAAGTCAACGTGGCGTCCAGCGACGAGGAAGGCCTGAAGAAGGCGCTGGCCATGATCAACGATCTGACCGCGGTGCCGGAAGTGGGCAAGGTTTATCTGGGCAAGGTGGTCCGGCTGGCCGAGTTCGGCGCGTTTGTCGAGCTCTTCCCCGGCACGGACGGCCTGCTGCACATCAGCGAAATCGCCGAGCACCGCGTGCGCGAAGTGAAGGACGAGCTGCGCGAGGGCGATCAGGTGATGGTGAAGGTGCTGGGCGTCGAAGGCAACCGTATCAAGCTGTCGCGGAAAGCTGTGCTGCGCGAGCAGCGCCAGAAGCTGGGGCTGCCCGATCCGAATGCCGGTGGTCCGGCAGGCGACATGGCGGCTTCGGCAGCGCCAGAGCGGTCCGAACGGCCGGAGCGGTCCGAACGGCCGGAGCGGTCCGAGCGGTCGGAGCGGCCACCGCGTCCGCCTCGTCCGGCTCCGCCCGAAGAGCGCCAGCCCAGCTCGAATGCCAGCACCATCATGATCGAGGGCGGCGACGACTTCGACGATGACGCCGGTGTTAACGAGGAAGGCGAGGAGATCAACTTCAACCGCGCCGATGGGGTGCCGGTTCCTGCAGGCGGCGAACGCCGGCCAGGCGGACCCGGCGGCGGACCCGGAGGACAGCAGCGGCGCCGCCGTCGTCGCGGACGCCGTCCTGGCCCTGCAGGCGGTGGGCGTGGACCGCAGTAACCACGGAGTTGAGTAATCCGTTATACGAGGGCCGGAGGCCATGCCGTCCGGCCCTTTTCTTTTGCCTTCATCCGTGGAAAAATGGCGAGAATCCTGCCTGAAGCGTCCAATACAAATCGGGGGGCGATTGGCCAGGCATTCCGGAGTTTACTCTTCTGGCAACGACGCATCCTGTGGGCCCTTCGCGGCATCATCAGATCAGGTAGACTGACCGCAAATGAGCGCTTCCATGTACATCGTCGTGGAGGGTGAGGACCCTGGCTTCGACATCTTTGTGAACGGCCATGCCCTGGCGCGAAACGAGGATGCCCTGGAGAAGCTGGCGCTTCGCCTTGGTGTGAAACCCCTGCTGGAATTCTTCTCCGCTGACCAAAATTCCATGGCGCTGTTGCTGGAAGAGGGCGCGGGCGATCCGGAATGGGCCAGGACTCTGCCCCCGCCGCAATGGTTTTCTCCGGAAGACGGGCTGATCACCATCTGCACGCTCCACGATTTTCTGCACGAAGCTGCCGGCGCACTGGGCGCGGACACCGCCGCTGTGGTGTCGGAGCTGGAAGAGTACGAGCGCGTGCTGCGCAAGACCGCCGTGCGCAATCTGCGCTGGCAGCTGGCCGTGAGCTGGAACTAAAAAAGCAACTGAACAGGAAGCAGCGAAAGTTCGCTCAGGTAACCGCTCTGTCGCTGTCCGCTGCCACTGCACGCCGAGCTACAGGGTGGGCAATCGATCGACGCGGAACTGATGGGCGCTGGCAGTTGTTCCCTGCCAGACCGCCTGCGATGCCGACGGATCCGGTTCCTGCACGATGGCGCCGGCACGGCTGCACCGAAATCCGCATGGTCATAACCTGACCGGGCACCAGGCTGGTGCTCGGTCAGGCACGTTGAGCGAAAGAGCGATCGGCTGATCGCTGCACGTGGACCCTTACCAGCGAATTCCAAACGTGACCGGAATGAGCTCTTCGGTACCCGATCCGTTGTAGTTGTTGGAGGCAGTTGCTTTGGGCGAATTGACCCAGACATACCGAACTTCCCCGAAGAACTTGCCGTTGCTGTCCGGGCCGAAGACCTTCCAGTAGTAGCCGATGCCAAGATTCGCTCCGCCCTGGTTCGAGGAGAAGTGCTCGACGGTCTCGGGAACGCCGTAGCAATAACCGTAGTAGCTGCATTCCTCAACGGGTTCGGTGAAATTTGTTACCTTGCGATAGAAGCCGCCACCGCCGGTGACATAGGCGCCAGTCCTGTGCCCGGTAGTCAGATAGTAGATTGGCTCCAGGTCGAGGTCCCAGGTGTTGATGTTGCCGCCCAGAGCGCTGCCGGAGGCGGTTACGCCGCTGGCGGCGGAGAGGGCGGTGAGGTAGCCGCCTGGGATCCCTTGCTTGTCGAAGGTGTACTCGATGAGGGTGGCGAAGTGTTTAGTGAAGTACCAGCCCGCCCCGACATTAATGCTGAAGCCAGCTCCCTCGCTCGGGCTCAGGTAGCCTTCCGCCAATTCTGCGCTGTTGTAGTTCGTGTCAGGACCGACAGGAATGGCGAACCCGACGCCGCCTTCGAAGGCGATGTGGCTCGAGCGGCTCTCATAGCCTGGATACTGGGGAGCTCTTTGGTTGCCGTATTGCGGGGAGGCGAGGGCTTTCGGCGCCGGCTCAGCGGAAGGTGAGCCACCGAGGAAGGCGTTAGGGCTGAGCAGCGCTTCGATATTCGAGCTGGAAAAACTCTCCGAACTGGAAGAGTTGTCGGGAGTCGTGGCTGTCTGGGCTGCCGCGTTCAGCGAAAACCCGATGGCTAGAGCGGAAGCAGCAATCAGAATGCGCCGCGCAAGCGGGCAGGAGCGATCACAGTTCGCAACCATTTCAGAACCCCTTCGAAGTTGGTTGAAATTAAGAAACCGAACGAGACAGGCTGAGCACCTGCCTCCGCATTATTGGACACTGGAAATCACCGTAAGTTGCACGGTGGGATGCATTTTGACGCCGATTGGCTGCCAAACGGACAACCCTTCATCCTGGTGTAGACGAATTGGCGCGGCATTTTGCCGCGCCGACAGACACCGTGAATTCTACCCCTGAATGTCAAACTGCTCCGGCGGCAGGGCCGGATCGCTCTTCACGATGATGGTTTTCCCGATCATTTCTTCCAGCTCGTTCAGCCATTTCGCATTGCCGGCCTTGAGCACCTTCACCACTTCCGGATGAACGCGCAGCAGCACGTCGTTGCGCTCGAAATGCCGCATCATCTTCCGCAGCTCGGTATAGATTTCGTTGGCGACCGTGACCGGACTCTTCACCATGCCGGTTCCGGTGCAGACCGGGCAGGGCACGCTGAGCGTCCGCTCCAGCGACTGCTTCACCCGCTTGCGGGTGATCGCGACAAGGCCGAAGTCATTGAACTGCAATACCTTGGACGGAGCGCGGTCAGCCTTGAGAGCGTCCTCCAGAGCCTGGGTCACCTTCTGGCGGTTGCGGCGCTCATCCATGTCGATAAAGTCGATCACGATGATGCCGCCGAGGTCCCGCAGCCGAACCTGGCGAACAATCTCGGGAATGGCGTCGAGGTTCGTCTTGAGGATGGTGTCCTCGAGGCGCGCGGTTTTACCGACATACTTCCCGGTGTTGATATCGATGGCGACCAGAGCTTCGGTCTGGTTGATGACGATCGAACCGCCGGACTTGAGCCACACTTTGGACTTGAGCGCCTTGCTGATCTCGTCCTGAATGCCGAATTGCTCGAAGAGCGGCGTCTCCTTGGTGTAGAGCTTGACGCGGCGCACCAGCGACGGCTGGAAGCGGTTGAGGAAGCGCACAATGCGCTCGTACTCGGCCTCCGAGTCGACCCAGATAGTGGCAAAGTTGTCGCTGACCTGGTCGCGCAGGATGCGCTCGATCAGGTTCAGGTCGTGGTAGATGAGCGCAGGGGCCTTGGCGCCATCGGAGCGCTGCTTGATCTCGGCCCACAGGTTGATGAGGAAGCGGATGTCGGCGCGCAGATCGTCTTCGCTGGCGCTCGCTGCCGCAGTGCGCACGATGAAGCCGCCGGTCGCGCTTCCCTTCTCGCTGATCAGGATGCGCTTCAGCCGCTGCCGCTCCTCATCCAAGGCGATTTTCCGCGAGACGCCGACGTGGTTGACCGTCGGCATGAACACGAGGAAGCGTCCCGGCAGCGCGATATGGCTGGTGATACGCGCGCCTTTGCGGGCGATGGGCTCCTTGGCGATCTGGACGAGGATTTCCTGCCCCTGTTTCAGCAGCTCGCTGATGATGGGCAGATCGGAGGTCTGCATATTCGGACGGCGCCCGCCGTGGCGGCGCCCTCCCTGCTGACGTCCGCGGCCGCCACGGCGGTCGAAGCGCCGGCCTTCGCGACGCTGCGGCCGTGCTCCGGCATCGGCAGACGGCGCTTCTTCCGATTCGGCAGCGCGCTCTTCGAGTTCTTCTTCTTCGGCGCCGGACTCCTCGAAGTCTGTCTCGTCGTCGGCCTCGGCCAGGCCGTTTTCGAGGCCCTCCGTCTCCTCTTCCTCGCTCGCTTCGGCGGGCGTACCGTAGCCGAGATGCTTCTCGATGTTCACTTCGCGCATCGTGTCGCCGACGGTCGCTGCCTGATCGAGGGTCTCCTCCTCCAGCTCCTCGGAACCGTGGTCCTCGGCATCGGCGTGAATCGGTTCGAAGTCGTATTCGTCCTCGTCGATCGTTTCTTCTTCGAGGACGCCCATGCCCGGCGCGTAACCGAAGAGCTGACGAACCACCTCCGCTTCAGGAGACGGCGCTGTGCTCGACAGGGTGGCTTCTTCCACCGACACAACATCGTGAGCGTGCGGAGATTCCGGCGTGTGTTCTTCCTCCTCGACCTCTTCCACTTCTTCGATGGGGAGACTGACGCGCATTTCACTGCGCGGCGCTTCGACGCGGTGAGAAGCCGAGGCATCTTCCGGCTCGTACTCGTGAACTTCTTCGACGGTCTCCGCTTCGGGCGTGGAAATCTCCTCGGCGATCGACCCCTGCGATTCCGCGACGGCGACATCCACGGGCGTCGGCGGTTGCTCCAGGGCCACGGCAACATCGGAAAGCGTGGGCGCCTGGGGCTCGGGCGCTTCGATCGGCGCAGGAGTCCATGCGCTTTCCAGCCGGGCCTCAGGCTCCTGGGTTGCAGCAGCCGCCGTCGTTTCGGCGGCGTGCTCCGGTTCGGATCCGATCACGATGGTCGGCGCAGCCGAGAAGCTCGATGGTTCCACCGGTGAAGCGGTCCAGTGCGATCTCGACTCCGGCGCTCTCGATTCCGAGCGGCGATGGCGCGACAGCGATTCGCCGGGGAGCACTGCGCCGCCATCCCAGCCGGTGGGCACTTCGACCAGCGTGGAAGGCTTTGCGCTGGAACCGGACGGTGCAGGGCGCGCGGAGGCGGCAGCAGAGGAAGCATCCCCTCTGGCTTCCCCCCTGGATTCCGGCCGGCCGCCATATTTCGAGAGAGACTCGCCGGGAAGAACGATTGTCAGGCTTTGCGCGGGGATGCCGCCAGGAGCTCCGCGTTCGGGGAGTGCTATCGGTTCGTCCGCGATCGTTTCCTCAACGAATTCCGGTGACTCGAGCGTCCGATCGGCATTGGCCTGGTCGGGACGAGGACCACGGCCCCGGAAACGGCGTCCGCGACGGCCGTGCCAGCGGCGCGTGCCGCCTTCGGAGTCTCCATCGCCATGATGTTGTTCCCTGTCCGAGCGGCGCGGGGGCGCAGCGGCCTCTGCAGCCTGCATCTCCGGCTCGGCTTCCTGTGCTCGCGGGCGCTGATCCCGAGGCTCGCGCGATTCGCGCGGCCGCCGGCCATTGCCGTTCGCGTCCACGCGCTCGAACTCGGTCGAGTCTTCTTCCTGTTCTTCGAGGAAATCGGTGACGTAAAGGAACGCGTCCCGCTCCAGTCCTACGTCCACAAACGCTGACTGCATGCCGGGCAGAACCCGGGTGACACGGCCCTTGTAGATGGAGCCGGCTAAGGTGTATTCGTTTTCGCGCTCGTAGTAGATTTCCGCGAGCTGATCGTCTTCAAGTATCGCAAGCCGTGTTTCGTGCGGCGTGCTGGATATGCAAATCTCTTTTGCCATTTCGCCTCAATGTGCCGAGGCGGACCTAACCGGATTACCGGAAAAGACCGGGTGTGGCGGAGGAACGACCTAGGGGATTCGCGCGTGAACCGGTGCCGGCAAACCCGCGATTCGCGCTGAGGAGCGGAGGCGAGTAAACCTGCGAGGGTTCGTTGAGTGAATGCCTTTGTTGTGGGGAGTCGTTCGCGCGCAAAGAGTTTGTGACCGCTTCAGCCATTTCACCTGGCGGGGCCGTTACCCGTCTCTGCACGCCCATTCCTGATCCTGCCCGGCCCAATCGATCCACCTGGCCGGTTAAAAACTTCGTTATCTCAAAACCTGCGCCCGCTCCTGCGGGCCCTGCTGGTCAGTAACACAGAACCTGTTTGCCGTTCTAGTTCACGAAGCGGCTCATGCGGACATTCATCACCATGCCCAGAGCGAGGAACGTGAACAGTACCGAAGAACCTCCGTAACTCATCAGAGGAAGAGGTATTCCGGTGACCGGCATCAGCCCGAGAACCATCCCGACGTTAACGGCAATCTGGAAAATCAGGACTGCCGCCACGCCCATCACCAGGAACGATCCTGGAAGGTCCGCGGCTGTCTGAGCGTTTTGAATCAAACGCATCAGTATAAGGAAGTATATCAGGAGCACCAGCACCGCGCCCACGAAGCCGTGCTCCTCGCTGAAGGCGGCAAAGATGAAATCGGTATAGGGGATGGGTAAAAAGTCGCCCTGGGTTTGGGTTCCGCGGTTGGCGCCGCGGCCGAAGACGCCCCCGTCGCCCACGGCGATGAGCGACTGGCGAATCTGGTAGCCGGTGCCGCGCGGGTCGTCGTCGGGGTTGATAAAGCTGGTGAGGCGAGCCTTCTGGTACGGCTTCAGCACCTTGCCGCTCTTCCACACCACTCCGGCGCCCAGCAGCAGCACCAGCAGCAAAACGCTGCCCTTTTTCAAGTCGATTCCCCCCAGGAACAGCCCCAAAAGCAGCACCGGAGAGTAGGTCAGGGCGGTGCCCAGGTCCGGCTGTTTCAGAACCAGCAGCATGGGAACGGCAACCAGAGCAATGGCCTTCAGGATGTCGTTCCATGTGAGCCCGCGGCCGGCAAGGTTGGCAAAGTACCGGGCCACGAGGACGATGAGGACGAGTTTGACCCATTCGGAAGGCTGAAAATGAATGCCCCCGGGAAGCCTGATCCAGCGCTTGCCGCCCATCACGCGCGTGCCCACCGCCAGCACCGCCACCAGCGACAGCAGGCAAAAGGCGTAGAACCAGTAAATCGCGTTCAGCAGCTTGTGGTAGTCAATCACCGACATGACGAACATGGCCGTCAGGCCGCCGACAATCCAGAGGATCTGCATCTTCTGGAAACCATGGAATTTGGTATGGAGGGTGGCGCTGTAAATCTCCAGGACGCTGATGACCGAAAGGATCATCACGAAGCCGAGCAGCGTCCAGTCGAAATCGCGGAGGGATAGGAAACGGCGCATAGAACCTGCAGGATTCGCGCGAAGCGGCCCTGGCAAAGAATCTCCGGCAACGGATCTTCAAAGGGATTCCACGTAGATTATCGCATTATCCGGAAGGCGAACTTGCCCGGATCGCTCGGTGGACGAATGCGAGGGAGCAGCTCACTATTGTTATCGGCCATCACGACACGGTCTGCACACTGACGCAGATACGGCGCAATGGAAGGCTTCACATGGGTATGATCGGTTTTCAGCCTTAGCGGCGGCGCCACACGGCCAACGCCGCCTTAGCTCCGTCGTTCGCTGGTGGTCAGTCACCGAGCGACATCAGTTCTACCCGATGAAGCAGAACTTTCGGCCGTCGTCTCCCTGCTTAACGCGGAGATCCGGCCGGGAAAGAGAGACGAATGAGTTCCTTCGAGCCTCCCCTCACCGAGTGCAGGTATGGCAATGCTCGTGTTCGCGTCTACAACACCCGTAAGGGGATGGGGCTGGCAGCGTCGGCGGACGCAGCCGCTCTCATCCGTCAAGCCGTCGAGGAATGCGGACGTGCCCGCATCATGATCGCGACTGGTAATTCGCAGCTGGATGTTATCGACTCCCTGATCCATCAACCTCTGGTTCCCTGGGCGGCCACAGAGATTTTTCACATGGATGAGTATCTGGGGATCGGAGCGGATCATCCCGCCAGCTTCCGGCGCTGGATTCGGAAGCGAGTGGAAGAACCGCTGAAGGGAGTTCGGGTGAACTATATTGAGGGCGATGCGGCTGATCCGGAAGCGGAGATGCGGCGGTACACGCAACTCCTGCAGTCAGCCCCCATCGACCTCGCCTTTGTTGGATTTGGCGAGAACGGACACATCGCCTTCAACGATCCGCCCACGGCGAATTTTGAGGATCCGCATGTCATGCGGCGCGTCACACTCGATGAGGCCTGCAGGCGTCAGCAGGTTGGGGAGGGGCACTTTCGCACATTTGCGGATGTTCCCGCGGAAGCGCTGACAGTTTCCTGCAGTGGCCTGCTGCGCGCCCGGGCCTGGATTTGCTGCGTGCCGGAACTGCGGAAGGCACAGGCAGTGTTCCTGGCGCTTGCCGGGGAGGTCAGCACTGATTGTCCGGCATCCATCGTCCGGACCCATCCGAATGCAACTGTATATCTGGATCGTGATTCCGCCTCAGTTCTGCTGCGGCAGGAAGCAGCGTCAGGAAGCAACCGCACTTCCTGAAGTGGCAGCCGCAACCAAGCATGCTGGTACCGAGGCAGCAGCGCTCCCTGGGGACAATGTGATATGCACGCAATCCGGGGTCGCAATCCGGCAAACGGGGAATCTGTCGAGGTCATCGTCGACAACGGCCTCGTCGCGTCGATCAGCCCGGCAATCTCAACAGAAGATCAGTGGTTATCGCCGGGTTTTATTGACCTCCAGGTAAACGGCTATTGCGGACACGACCTCAATTCCGATTCGCTTGCGCCCGAGGCGGTCGTGGCGCTGGCCCACCAGCTGGTCGCGCTGGGTGTCACGACCTTCCTGCCCACCCTGATCACCGCGCCGGAGCAGCAGCTCGTATCGTCGCTGCGCGCCATTGCCGCTGCCCGGCGCATTTCGTCCCTGGCCGCTCACATGATTCCCTGCGTGCATATGGAGGGTCCGCATATCTCGCCCACCGAGGGTCCCCGCGGCGCTCATCCCCGCGCTCATGTGCGGCCACCGGATTGCGATGAACTGGAGCGCTGGCAGACCGCCAGCGGCGGCCTGGTTGGCCTCGTCACCCTCTCCCCACACTGGGACGGGGCGCTCGATTATATTTCGCATCTCGCACGCAGAGGAATATACGTTGCTGTCGGCCATACCAATGCAGATCCTGCGCGAATACACGCGGCCGCCGAGGCTGGTGCACGGCTTTCCACGCACCTCGGCAACGGAGTGGCCGGCGAACTGCCGAGGCATCCCAATCTTCTCTGGGCTCAACTGGCTGACGATCGCCTTACCGCCACCTTCATCGCTGACGGTCACCATCTTCCAGCCGATACGCTCACCGCCATGCTCCGCGCCAAAGGGCTCGAGCGCAGTGTGCTGATCTCCGACGCCGTCGCAGTCGGTGGGCTGCGGCCTGGTTTGTACGAGGCTCAGGTGGGCGGTGCGGTTGAGCTCACCGCGGAGGCGCGGGTTGGAATCCCCGGGACCGCGATGCTCGGCGGCGCGGCCCTGCCTCTCAGGAACGGCATCGCCAACGTGGCCCGACTGCCTGGCCTCTCGCTCCGGCATGCAATCCAGATGGCAACGGAAAATCCCGGGCGATTCGTCGGCGGGCGCGGAGCGCTCGGTGTCGGCGCCCCCGCTGACCTCGTCCAGTTCACATGGCATCCGGGCGACGGAGACCTCACGATCGGCAGAGTCCTGGTTCGCGGCGTGGAACAGTGATGCGAGGAAATCCCGCATCGGTATCTTTCCACTCACGGTTCAGCGTCGATCGTTTTGCCGGCTTTCAGAGCAGCGATCCTCCAGACCAGGAGGGTCACAACCGCAGGCGAGGTTGACTCGACCTGCGTCACAGCGCGGTGTCGCGAATGATCGCCACGGAGATTCCATTGCCGATCGTTGCAAAGATCGTGGGCTGGTCGGCCGGCACGATGGCAGGATGGCGGCCCGATACGGACACTTTGGAAGCGAAGATTTACGGGTGGCGGCGGAGCCGATCAATCGTCCATCGAAACTGGAAGTGGAACAGGGGTACCGGCGAAATCCCCGCGGTCGGTAGCCTTTGTGAAGGGCAATATCAACCAAATTATTGAATTCGTTGGTGGGCAGTGCAGGGCTCGAACCTGCGACCTCCTGCTTGTAAGGCAGGCGCTCTAACCAGCTGAGCTAACCGCCCGGACCGCCGCTCCGAGGCTTCCAGACGATTCTATCAGCGCCGCTTCTGCCTGCGGATCAGCGGGAACCGATGCAGACCACCGGCGCTCTGCGCTGTGACCTCTGGAGCCGCCGCGACAGCACCGCGATCCATGCGCGTTCGATAAAGTACAGGGCTGTAAAAAATGCGATCACCGCCAGATTCAGCGCGATCCACACCCAACCGGCCCGATGGATGATGTCACCGAATCCCATTGGATTCCCCCTGCGTTACGTCCCCAAATCCCATGGCTCTCTCCCAGCCAAATCAGTCTGGGGGCTTTCCCGCCGCGCGCCCATTCCACCGCGGTGCTACCCAGGCGAACGCGGGTGGGAGCCGGAATGACGCGGGAGCATTGCCGGTTGTTTCGGCTCTCGCTAGGCGGCGCGGGGCGCGCCGTTATCCTGTTGCGCCTTGAGGAGGAGCGCACGGACTTCGTCGTCGCTGGTTGGATCGAAGTCGCGGTAGAACTCACCCACAGCGGAAAACGGATCAGGAGATGCAAGGCAGACGAACTCGCCGGCTTCCCGGCGCATGGCATCGCAGCTGCGGGCGGCGGCAACGGGCACGGCAGCAATCACCTGGCGGGCGATGGGGTGCAGGGCGCGAACCGCCGCGGTCATCGTCGATCCCGTCGCAAGGCCGTCGTCGACGAGAATGGCGGTGCGCCCCTGGAGCGGCAAAGGTGGCCGCCCGGCGCGATAGGCGGTTTCGCGGCGCGCAATCTCCTGCTCTTCGCGGGCCACGGCTTCATCGATGATCCCCTGCTCAATGCCGAAGGCGCGGATGATGGGAGCGTTGAGAACGATGATGCCGCCACTGGCAACCGCTCCCATGGCCAGCTCTTCCTGGCCGGGAACGCCGAGCTTGCGCACGACGAAGACGTCCAGCGGGAGGCGCAGTTCGCGAGCGACCTCATAGGCAACCGGTGCACCGCCGCGCGGCAGGGCAAGGACAACAGCGTCTTCGAGACCGGGCATTCCGCGCAGCGCGTGCGCGAGTGCGCGGCCGGCTTCACGACGATTGCGGAAGATCACTGTGCACCTCCGCCTGCTGCAGAGAATATGCCCGCAGCGGAACTTTTCCTAACCCCGGGCGTATTCTATGCCAACTGGCGCCACTGCACCTGATCCCTGCTTATGACAACTGCAGCTCTGCAATCCGAAACTGCCCCTGCGAGTCGCGTTAGCTTTCGGCGGTTCGTCTGGGTTTGTCTGGCGATGGCCGGCGTGAAGCTGGCCATTCAGATCGTCGGCAACATCCTCGCGCAACGCGCCGGATACGGCATTTTCCGCGATGAGATGTATTACCTCATCTGCGGGCGCCACCTGGCCTTCGGCTACGTCGATCAGCCGCCCATGGTGGCCCTCCAGGCGCGGCTCACCGACATCCTGTTCGGCTTCGACCATATGTGGTCGCTGCGGCTTCTGTCGGCCATGGCCGGCGCTGTGAAGGTCTTCCTGACCGGCGCGCTGGTCTGGGCCCTCAGTCTCGGCCGCCCGTACGGCAGCCGCCGCGCAGCCGCCCTGGCGATGCTCGGCGTGACCGTGGCCGGGGTCTATCTCGGCATCGACAGCTTTCTCTCTATGAACTCGTTCGACCCGGTGTTCTGGACGCCCTGCCTGCTGGCTCTGATCCGCATCGTCCAGGAGCACGGCGTTCCCGGCCGCGAACGCATCGTCCGTAACTGGTGGATCGTGCTCGGTGTCAGTGCCGGCCTGGGCCTCGAGAACAAGGACACCGAGGTGTTCTTCCTCGTGGCCCTCCTCGTCGCGCTGCTGTTAACGCCACAGCGCAGAATCCTCGCCAGCCGCTGGTTCGGCGTGGCTATGGCCATCATCGTAGCCCTGGCGCTGCCGAATCTGCTCTGGCAGATCCACTACCACTGGCCGACGCTGGAATGGCTGGTGAACGTTTCAAAAAGCAATAAGGATGTGAAGCTGGGGCCACTCGCGTTTCTGGTCGCTCAGGTCATGATGCTCAATCCGTTCACTGCGCCCCTGTGGATCAGCGGCGTGGTATGGCTCCTGACAGCGAAGGCCGCCCGCCCGGTGCGGTTCCTGGGAGTGCTGTATCCCGTCTTTTTGCTGCTGATGATGACGCTCCACGCGAAGGACTATTACCTGGCGCCGGTTTACGTGATCTGCTACGCGGCCGGCGCGGTGTGCTGGCTGGGCGGAGCGCGGCGGCCGGTATGGGGCAATGCGCTGGCAGGCGCCTATGCGCTGCTGCTGGTCCTGGCGTTTATCCAAAGCGTCCCGTTTTCGATTCCCGTGCTGCCGCCGCAAAAGTTCCTGGCGTATGAGAAGGTGGTCGGGTTCACGCCAAAGGATTCCGAGAACCACGCGGCCACGCTGCTGCCGCAGTTCTACGCGGATCGGTTCGGGTGGCACGAGATGGTGGATAAGGTGGCCAAAATCTACAACGCGCTCCCGCCCCAGGAGCGCGCCGTGACCGGCATCCTGACGGACAACTACGGCGAGGCGAGCGCGGTGAACCTTTTCGGGCCACGGTACGGGCTGCCCGTGGCCATCAGCGGGCACCAGAGCTACTGGCTGTGGGGGCCGCATGGGTACACCGGGCAGGAGATGATCCTGATTACCGGCGACAGCCCCAACGATCTGAAGCCGTATTATGCGTCGTGCACACAGGAGGCGGTGCTCGACAATCCGCTTTCCATGCCGTGGGAGAAGAAGCCGATCTATCTTTGCCGTGACAGAAAGTCGAGTTATGCCTCAGACTGGATAGACTTCAGGCATTACTACTGACGCGGAGGACTGCCGCTCCTGGACATCGTCAACGATGCGCAAGCTGTGAATCGGACGCCCGATCTGCCCCGGGTGCTGAACGCGTCGCACGCCACCGCCATCGTGGTGGGAACCATCATCGGCAGCGGGATTTTTCTGGTTCCGCAGGAGATGATGCGGGCCACCGGCTCCTCCGGCCTGGTGTATCTGGCGTGGATTGCCGGCGGCCTGCTCTCGCTCTTCGGCGCGATGACCTATGCGGAGCTGAGCACCCTGCAGCCCTACGCGGGCGGCGAGTATGTGTATATCCGCGGCGCCTATGGGGACCTGCCCGCCTTCCTCTACATGTGGACGTGGTTCGCCCTGGCCAAGCCGGCCTCGATTGCCAGCGTGACCACCGGGCTGGCGCGAACCCTGGCCATCTTCCCTGCCCTGCGCTGGCTGGATGCGACGGCATTTCACGTCGGCCTTGCGGTCGCCTGGTCGCAGGTGTTTGCCATCGGAGCCACCTGGCTCATCACCGGGCTGAACTACCTGGGCATGAAGAAGGCGGGCGAGTTCCAGCTCATCTTCACGTGGCTGAAGGCCGTGCTGATCGTGGTAATCGCCGGCATCTGTTTCGGATCGTTTGCCGGACACTGGAGCAATTTCGGGACCTCCTTCGCAGGCGCGCACGGAGGGTTCGGCGGCTTCATGATCGCGCTGATCGCCGCGCTGTGGGCCTATGACGGGTGGAACGACCTGACCATGGTGGCCGGCGAAGTGCGGAATCCGGAGCGTAGTTTGCCCCTGGCGCTGATCGCGGGCCTGGGGATTGTCGGCGTGCTGTACATGGCGACGAATGCGGCCATTCAGTACATCCTGCCAGCAGCACAGATTGCGGCGTCGCCGCGTCCGGCAGTGAGCGCTCTCCAGGCGGTGACGGGGCCGTGGGGCGCGGCGCTGGTGAGCGTCGCCATGGCTGTAAGCATCATCGTCACGCTGAACGGCACGATTATGTCGGGAGCCCGCGTGCCCTACGCGGCGGCGCGGGACCGCTTGTTCTTCCGGCGCATGGCGGATGTGCATCCGAAGTTTGCCAGTCCTTCGACCTCGCTGATTGTCCAGGCGCTGCTGACGACGGGTCTGCTGCTGGCCGTAGGGCGATTCCAGCAGCTTTTCGAGCTGGCGATTTTTGCGGAGTGGCTCTTCTACATGATCACTGCGACCACGATCTTCTTCTATCGCAGACGCGACCGCGGGGCGCAGGTCTATCACGTGTGGGGATATCCGGTGATTCCGGTACTCTTTGTCGCTGCGGCCGCAGTGCTGCTCGTCTATTCGTATGCGGAGAACCTGAAGAATTCGCTGCTTGGGACGGCGATCATTCTGCTCGGCGTGCCGCTGTTCGCGATGTTTCGCCGACGCTGGCGCCGTTCTTCCTGAGTTCACAGATGAAGCAAGAGGCCTCACCGTGCGGGTGAGGCCTCGTTGCTGCGCGGACAGCTTCAGCGCTGCGGCGGATTCTCCTCTTTCGCTGGTTTCTTCTTTTCATTCTTCGGCGGAGGGTTCTTACCCGAAGGCGCCGGCTTCGCCTCGTTGTTTGGCTTCTGCGGCTGTGTTGCGGGCTGGCCCGGGCCCGACTGTTGAGCAGCATGTGGCGCGGGGGCTGCGCCGTTCGGCTGCCCGGTTCGGCTCGGTGTAACGGGGCGATTGGGTGGCTCGGGGCGGATCGACCCTGCCGGGCTATTCGGTTGCGCGGGACGGCTCGTCGCCGGCGGGTTGTTCGGCCTTGCCGGTTGTGCCGTCTCACCGCCGCTGTTGGGCTGGGGCGGATGATAGGCCTCGATCGGCGGGCGGGCGGTGTTGGGCGGCTGATTGGGGCGAGCCGGTTGCCCAATGACGCTCTTGGGCTGCTGCGCAGCGGGTGGTCCAGGACGCCCCACAGCGGATGCCGGCGCAGCGGGACGCAGATTCGGCGCCACCGGATGCGTTGCGGGACGGATTTCCGCCGCAGGTCTCGGCTTGGGCAGAGAGGTCGGCGTAAAGTGCGGTGCGTTGGCGGCGGGTGTGGCCGCCACGCGACCGCGCGTCGTCATCAGCACCGGCGCCGCCGGCGGGCGAGAAACATTCACGTGCACGCCCACCACGATATGAGCGGGAGCCGCCACCGGGGGACGCGCTACAGCGATCGGCGCGCGCACCAGGGCTTGCTGCTGCTGGGGATTGAGGTGAATCGCCGCCTGCTGCACGCGCGCCCCGGAGGTCATCGCACCGGCGCTCACCGCAAACACGTGCGTACGATTCACGTAGTTGATGTTGCTCACCTGAATCTGGTCGACCGAGTGCACCGTGTTGACGCGATTGATGAACACGTTGTAGTTGTTCACGATGGTGACGTTGCGAATCACCGTGATGTTGACGTTGGTCACGTTGACCGTGCGCACATACGCGGGCGAGCAGTGATACCAGGGAACATACGGCTCAGCAACACCCAGCGGGAACCACGCTGCGACGCCGCCACCCCCAAAACTCACGCCGAAGGAGAAGCCCGGCCCACCGCCCACGAAGGCCACGAACGCCGGAGCATACACAGGACGCACGCGCGGCGGTCCCGGAACCCAGCCCCAGCGCCCCTGCCATTGCACCCAGCGGCCATAGTGGAACGGAGCATAGCCCCAGGGAGCATCGTCGACCCACGTGTAGCCCCAGGGTGCGACATACGCCCAGTGGCCGACAGTGTATGGCTGCCAGCCGTACGGCATAGAGCGCGGAAACCAGATGGGGCCATAATCGGAAACCGGCGTCCAGTCGCCGTAGTCATCTAGATCGTCGTAGCCCGGGACATCGGCGTTCACATAGCGCGCCGAAACCGAGGCCATGATGTGCCGGTCGCGCGCCTGGCTCCAGGCGTCCAGATCGTCGGGAGGCGGCATTTCCACCAGGCCAATCTCAATTGGCGAAGTTCCCGTCAGTTGCACCGCCTCGCCCTGGTCCACTTCCTGATCGAGGCCGGAACCGGCGATCTGCACGACCCCCGAATCCACATCCACCAGGGAACCCTGCTCATCCGGATAGACATTGATCCGGTAATCGCCGGCTGCGCCCATAATCACCGCGCCGTTAGGCGTATCCACTTCAACCGTGTTGCCGGGATCCATGGCGAAAATGCGGACGTGGATCGATCCCTGGGCGATTCCGATCTGCTCGTACTGTTCGTTGAGATTGGTCAGCGTAACGTCGCTGTCTTCCCAAATCCGAACATCCGTGGGACCGCTCTGAATGATGGCGCGAGAGCCGTCGCCGGTGTAAATGCGGTCGCCGCCGACCATCGGATAGTTGAGAGGCGCGGAACTCCAATCCTGCGCGCCCTGGGCTTCCAGGGAAACGCTGCCGCTGAGGAAGGCAATGCGCGCAGCGATCGCGGGAGGATCGCTGTCCTGCGCCAGCGTGGGTAGGGCAAGAAAGGCAGCGGCCACCGTTGCCGCCGCAAAGCCGACTCGACCGATCTTCATTTTTTAGGCTCCTCGAACTGATTCCAAGGCCGTGCTCTGTCCGCGCCAGCCTGACTGTCAGCGGCGCTGCCGGTTTCGTTTTCTGGCCAAACCCCGGGTCTCGCCCGAAGTTGTGAGAATACGACGCCGCCAGCGTCTCTTTTGCTGTCCGGACCGGAGTGAAGCGGGAAAAAGCCGGCCGCGGACCGCGATACAGACGTAATGGCGGAATCAGCATCGTGGCTCGCGCGGTGAGGAGAAAATGCCGCTGCGAGCGACCTCGGGTTCGATTGCGGCGCTATTGCAATTCCTGAGTCGGTGTATCCCGGAGTCGCTGCACTCAGGTCGACGCGACCCTCAGGCAGCGGCGACCTTGCACCGAATCCGAAAGCCCACAGGAACTCAGGAATTGCCGTAGTATACCCCGTTCGGCCAATCCCCGGATCGGTGTCGATCCACGTTGTTCAGCTGAACAAAAATTCCTTCGTGCGCAGGTCCTTGATCGTATCGCGCAGCTTCGCCGCTTTCTCGAATTCGAATTTCTTCGCCGCCTCGCGCATCTCGCTCTCCAGTTTTGCAATGTACGCGTCGAGTTCCGCCTGGGACTGGAATTCCGGCATGGTCTCGACTTCCTCGGCAATGTCGGCGTACTCGGCCTGCAGGATCTTTGCGAGGGACATATCGATGTGGCTGACGATGGACTGCGGCACGATGCCGTGCTCCTCGTTGTAAGCGCGCTGCACGGCACGGCGGCGCTCGGTTTCGCCGATGGCCTGGCGCATCGAGTCCGTCATGTTGTCGGCATAGAGGATGGCTCGGCCGTTGAGGTGGCGCGCGGCGCGGCCCATGGTCTGGATGAGCGAACCGGAAGAGCGCAGGAAGCCTTCCTTGTCGGCGTCGAGAATGGCGACGAGCGAGACTTCGGGCAGGTCGAGGCCCTCGCGCAGCAGATTGATGCCAATGAGCACGTCGTATTCGCCTTTGCGCAGGTCGCGGAGCAGCTTCACGCGCTCCAGCGTCTCGATCTCTGAGTGCATGTAGCGGCAGCGCACGCCGACTTCGGAGTAGTAGCCTGCGAGGTCTTCGGCCATACGCTTGGTAAGCGTGGTCACCAGCACGCGCTCGTTCTTTTTGGCGCGATCGCGGATTTCTGCCAGCAGGTCGTCGATCTGCCCGCGCACCGGGCGAATCTCCACTTCGGGATCGACCAGACCGGTGGGGCGGATGATCTGCTCGACCACGACGCCGGCAGACTTCGTCAATTCGTAGGGGCCTGGCGTAGCGGAGACATAGACGATTTGATTCGTGCGCGCCTCGAACTCTTCGAATTTGAGCGGGCGGTTGTCCATCGCCGAGGGCAGGCGGAAGCCGTAGTCGACGAGGTTCTGCTTGCGCGACCGGTCGCCGTGCCACATGCCGTGAAGCTGCGGAACCGTCACGTGCGACTCGTCGACGAAGAGCAGGTAATCGCGCGGAAAATAATCGAGCAGGGTCGGCGGCGGCTCGCCCGGCAGGCGGCCGGAAAAGTGGCGTGAGTAGTTCTCGATGCCGTGGCAGTAGCCCACGGACTTGATCATTTCGAGATCGAACCGCGTGCGCTGGTGAACCCGCTGCGATTCCACCATGCGGCCCTGCGTCTCGAGCTCTTTTTCCCACCACGCCAGCTCTTCGAGGATGCTTTCCATGGCTGTCTTTCTGCGCTCGGGCTGCACCACATAGTGGCTCTTGGGGTAGATGGGCAGGCGGGCGTATTTCTGGCGAACCGTTCCGAACAGCGGATCGATTTGCGAGAGCGAATCGATCTCGTCGCCGAACAGCTCGATGCGGTAGGCGTTTTCGTCGTAGGTGGGAAAAACTTCGATCACGTCGCCGCGCACGCGGAAGGTGCCGCGGCGGAAGTCGGCGTCGTTGCGCTCGTAGAGGATTTCCACGAGGCGGCGGGTGATGTCGTCGCGCCGGATGTGCTGCCCTTTCTCCAGCAGCAGCAGCATGCCGTAATAGGCCTCCGGCGAGCCGAGCCCGTAAATGCAGGAGACCGAGGCCACGATGATGGCGTCGCGGCGCTCGAACAGCGAGCGCGTGGCGGAGAGGCGGAGCTTGTCCAGCTCCTCGTTGATGGTGGCTTCCTTTTCGATATAGAGGTCGCCGGCGGGAATGTAGGCTTCCGGCTGGTAATAGTCGTAATACGACACAAAATACTCGACGGCGTTACGCGGGAAAAACTGTTTGAACTCGTGAAAAAGCTGCGCCGCGAGCGTTTTATTGTGGGCCAGAACCAATGCGGGACGGTTCAGCTGCTCGATCATTTTGGCCACAGTGAAGGTTTTGCCCGACCCGGTGACCCCGAGCAGAACCTGGTGCTTCTCGCCCGCTTCGATGCCGGTGAGAAGTTCGTCGATGGCGCGGCCCTGGTCGCCGCGGGGCTTGTAGTCGCTGACTAGCTGAAAGTCCACATTGTGATTCTAGGTGATGGCCGCACCGGTAGTCCGACGCGGACTGCGCCTGCCCCGTGCGCCAATCCACAGACACACAGGCCAAATGAGCAGCCAGACCAGCGAATGCCAGTGCGGCCACTTGTTCCAGCTCGCGATGGTGGTAGCCACGCCCAGCATCTCCCCGATCAGGAAAAGCAGAAACAGATGCATTCCAGGTCGCGAGGGCGCCATGAGCGCGCAGAGCCAGCCGCCCAGGATGGAAGCGACGACGAAGATCGCCGTGTCGATCCAGAGCAGCATGGCAGGCGGAACCTGGCCGCGGACATATTGGCCCGGAAACAGATGAGCGAGCACAGGGTCGCTGAGGAACACGATGAGAAACACGACAATGTAGCTGACCAGCACCGATGCGATGGACCGAAGCACGTTCATAGCAGCGCCTCCATGACCGCGACGCCGAGATTTTGAGGGGGCCTGCAGGATAACGCGGAAACGCCTGGAGCAGGAAAGAAAAAGCGCCCGCAGCCGAACGACTGCGGGCGCTGATGGTTGTGCAGTTTACTTTGCGCCGACAGGCTCTGCGCGGGCGGCGCTGTGCGTCTTCGGCAAGGTAAGGTCGAATCGATCAAGGTTCATCACCTTGTCCCAGGCCGCAACAAAGTCATGGACAAACTTCTCCTGGCTGTCAGAGCTTCCATACACTTCGGCGACGGCCCGGAGCTGCGAATTGGAACCGAACACCAGATCGATGCGCGTCCCGGTCCACTTCACCGCTCCCGTCCTGCGATCGCGCCCTTCAAACACCTCCTGTGCGTCTGAGACCGGCTTCCATTCCGTGCCCATGTCCAGCAGGTTCACGAAGAAGTCGTTGGTCAGCGCCTCCGGCCGTTTTGTGAAGACACCGTGCTTCGTCTGTCCCACATTGGCGCCCAAAACGCGCAGGCCGCCGACCAGCACTGTCATCTCCGGTGCGGTCAGCTTCAGCAATTGCGCCTTATCGACCATCAACACCTCGGCGGGCACGGCGTACCTGCCCTTCAAGTAGTTGCGGAAGCCGTCCGCGATCGGTTCCAGCACCGCGATCGACTCCACATCGGTCTGCTCCTGCGCGGCATCCATGCGTCCCGGCACGAAGGGAACCGTGAGGCTGTAGCCGGCATTCTTTGCCGCCTGCTCGACCCCGGCGCAACCGCCCAGCACGATCAGGTCCGCAAGCGAGACCTTCTTGCCGCCGGACTGCTTCCTGTTGAATTCGCTCTGGATAGTCTCGATCGTCCTCAGCACTTTCGCCAGCTGCTCCGGCTGGTTCACGGCCCAGTCCTTCTGTGGCGCCAGACGGATGCGCGCGCCATTCGCGCCCCCGCGCTTATCGGAGCCGCGGAAGGTGGAGGCCGACGCCCACGCGGTTGAAACCAGTTGCGAGACGGAATGGCCGGAAGCGAGAATTCTGCTCTTCAGCGAAGCAATGTCCTGCTCGTCGATCAGCTCGTGATCGACCGCCGGAATGGGGTCCTGCCACACCAGCTCTTCGGCAGGAACCTCGGGGCCGAGATAGCGCGCGCGCGGGCCCATATCGCGATGCGTCAGCTTGAACCACGCACGCGCAAAGGCGTCCGCGAACTGCTCCGGATGCTCCAGGAAGCGCCGCGAGATCTTCTCGTACACAGGATCGACGCGCAGGGAAATATCCGTGGTCAGCATCGACGGTGCGCGGCGCTTCGACGGATCGTGCGGATCCGGCACCGTACCGGCGCCTTCCTCTCCCTTCGGCTTCCACTGGTGCGCCCCCGCCGGGCTTTTGGTCAGCTCCCATTCGTAGCCGAACAGATTAATGAAGAAGTTATTGCTCCATTTAGTCGGCGTCGTGGTCCAGATAACCTCGATTCCGCTGGTTATCGCGTCCCCGCCCTTGCCGGTGCCAAAACTGTTCCTCCAGCCAAGGCCCTGCTCTTCGAGGCCGGCCGCTTCGGGCTCCGGCCCCACGTGCGACGCAGGGGCGGCGCCGTGGGTCTTTCCGAAGGTATGGCCGCCGGCGATCAGCGCGACGGTTTCTTCGTCGTTCATCGCCATTCGCCTGAAGGTCTCGCGGATATCGTGGGCCGCGGCCACCGGGTCCGGATTGCCCTCCGGGCCTTCCGGGTTCACGTAGATCAGGCCCATCTGCACTGCGGCAAGCGGGTTCTCCAGGTTGCGCTCAGCAGGCAGATTGCGCTCCTTCTCGCTGCCATGCAGCTCCGCATCGGCCACCAGCGTGCCTTCGCCGGTCTTCCCCTTGCCATAGCGGGTGTCGCCGCCCAGCCAGGTCTTCTCAGCGCCCCAGTAGACATCCTCGTCCGGCTCATAGACGTCCTCGCGTCCGCCTCCGAACCCGAAGGTCTTGAAGCCCATCGATTCCAGAGCCACGTTCCCGGTCAGTACGATCAGGTCAGCCCACGAAATCTTGTTGCCATATTTCTGCTTGATGGGCCAGATCAGCCGCCGCGCCTTGTCCAGGCTCACGTTGTCGGGCCAGCTGTTGAGCGGCGCGAAGCGCTGTTGGCCGCTTCCGGCGCCCCCGCGCCCGTCCCCGATGCGGTATGTGCCGGCCGCGTGCCATGCCATGCGGATAAACAGCGGTCCGTAGTGCCCAAAGTCCGCCGGCCACCAGTCCTGCGACGTAGTCATCAGCGCCCCAAGGTCCCTCTTCACCGCTGCCAGATCCAGGCTCTTGAACGCCTCTGCATAGTTGAAGTCCTTGTCCATCGGATTGGACAGGGACGAATGCTGGTGCAGGATTCTCAGGTTGAGCTGATTGGGCCACCAGTCCCGGTTCGAGGTGCCCCCGCCCGCGGTCTGATGAAACGGGCACTTCGATCCGTTTGCCTTTGCTTTCTCGTCTGCCATGTCTTCCTTCAATTTCTGTGACGCCGATTGCACACGTCACCGGCTATCGAAAAATAAGAGCGCGGCTCTCCGCGTTTGTACTCACACCCGCAAATGTAGCATCATCGGGATGGATCGCTCCAATACATAGATCGCATTCGGGGCATAGGCATTACCTATGGAACTGCATCAACTGCGTTATCTCTGCGCAATCGCGGACACGGGCAGCTTCAGCCGCGCCGCGGAACACTGCCACGTGGCGCAGCCGTCGCTCTCGCAGCAGATTTCGAAGCTCGAAGACGAACTCGGAACGCGCCTCTTCGACCGCCTGGGCCGCAGCATTCGCCTCACTGAGGCCGGACGCACCTTTCTGCCCCACGCGCGCACCGTGCTGCACCAGACGGAGCTGGCGCGCAGCGAAGTGGACGGCAGCCGCCACGATCCGCGTGGAACGGTGGCTGTCGGCGTAATCCCGACCATTGCCCCCTATTACATGCCGAAACGAATCGCGGCTTTCACGCGGCGTTTTCCGGAAGCCACACTGCGCATCGTCGAGGAGACAACGCCGGTGCTGGTGGAAAGCCTGCGCAGCCTTGCCGTCGACGTGGCCATTCTTTCCCTGCCGCTGAAACATCGCGATTTCGAAATCATGCCGCTGCTCACGGAGCGGCTCTATGCGGCGTTGCCGGCGGATCATCCGCGGGCCAGTGCGGCGAGCATTTCCCTGCGCGAATTGCGCGACGAACAATTCGTGCTGCTGCGCGACAGCCACTGCTTTCGCGGGATCGCGCTGGCCGCCTGCGAGCGGGCGCGGCTGGACCCGCGTGTGGCGTTCGAAAGCGGCCAGTTCAGCAGCCTGCTGGGAATGGTGGCGGCCGGAGTAGGCGTGACCCTGGTGCCGGAAATGGCCATCGATCGCGGCGTGGGTTGCCGCTATGTGCGCGTGTCGGATGCGCAGGCATTCCGCACCATTGCGGCGGCAAGGCTGTAGGGGCGCTCCTTCAGCCGTGTGCAGCAGGCGTTCCTGGAGCAGCTGACCAGGCGAAATGGCTCCCACCCGTCCGTCTCCCAGCCTAGAGCGGCGCGGACGAGGCAGGCACGCGACTAATCGGATGGGCCGTAGTCGCTTGCCGCGCTGTTCGCGTTGGAGGCGTGATGCAGACGATAGTCGACAACGGCCTGATAAGCGAAAAGAAATCCTTCCTGGAATTGCTCGGTGGCAATCGGGGCCAGGTCAGGATCCCGATAGTCGGCGTGACGGCTGAGATCGGGCGCGATCTTCGCATTCAGGTCGCGGTTGGCTGCGTCTTCGCCGGCGCGGAATCCGTTGTGCCAGGTCTGCGTGAAGTATCCCTGCGGCTCCTGCGGAGACCACGGCCAGGGCGACGGCGATGCCTGCGCCAAAGCGACCGGAGCAGCTGTCATCGCCAGTCCAAATCCCCAGGTTATTGCGCTTCGAGCCCTCATGGTGTTCCCTCGTTCTTTTCAGATGCCGCGGAGCGCGATCAGGACGTGCGGGGGGATTCGATCACACAAAAAACGAAAGCAGCCGGCCGCTCCCTATGTCCCTGAATCAGAAGCCCAGCCTCTAGCCGTCACGATCGCGATCGGGATGCAGCCGGTGCTCGACGACCGCGCGGTAGCCGCGACGGAAGCCCATCCGGAAATCCGCGCGCTGCTCGCTGGGAAGATCGGGGTGGCGGCATGCTTCGTGGCGATCTGGATTGAGCGAGCGGCCCGCCGCAATGTCCTTCAGCGCGGCGTCAACTCCGGCCTGATAGCCGTCACGCGCCGGCTGAGACCAGTTGGGAGGCGCGGGCGCCGGCTCCCAGACCGCCGCCGGGGGATCCTGTTGCGCAAGCATGACGACGGCCGGAGCCCATACCAAAGCCAGCCCCAGCACCATCGCGACCGTTTTTCTGTTGACCATTCCTTCTCCTGAAGATTCGTGGAATCCGCAGCCCTGAAAAACTGGGATGCAGGTCCGGCGAATCGTGGAGAAGCCTCAGGCAGGCCAAACTGCGCTTTTGCTGCAAATACGGTGCCTTATTCGAGGGTGATCGGACGCAGCCTACCCCTGAGGGATTGCGTGCGCGGAGCCAGGGCCTGCTGCCTCCGGACGAATCCCCTGGTCGTAAATGTTTAGAAATTCAGCCGCATGCCCAGCTGAGTGCGGCGCGGCGGATCGGCGCTGGTCACCTCGCCAAAGTCGGGACTGCCCTCAACCGTGTCCACATAGGAGCCGTTGGGGTGGTTCAGGACGTCAAAGGACGCAACAGAAACCCCGACCGTGGGACTGCGATCCAGTTCCTTTGGACGCATTTTGAAATCGTAGCCCCAGCGCAGGTCGAGATCGGAATAGTCAGGTCCGATTTCGGAGTTGCGCGCAACCCCGGCGGGACGCGCGTTGAACAGATCGTCGCCATAGGCGTCGGTTCCGGTCAGGATGGTCCACGGGTTGCCGCTGTGGGCAAAGACGCCCACACCCAGATTGAGGATGTGCCGCGGATTGAGCATGGCGTAGATGCCGAAGTGTTGCCGCTCCTCCCAGTCCGCCGGGCCCCAGTCGGCGTTGGGGTCCTGCTGCTGCTCAGGGAACCACCAGATGCCGCCCGTGTCGTTGCCGTAATGGCTCCAGCTGTACCAGGCAAACCCGGTGAAGCGCTTATTCAGCCGGCCCCGGTAGTTGATGTCCAGTGCGCTGCCTTTTTGCGTGCCTGCCGACTGCATCTGGCGAACCTGCGAGTAATCGGGGTCCGGCCGCGTGGTATAGAACGGGCCCAGCGGGGCGTTGAGATCGATGGAGCGAAATACGTCCACCCCTCGATTCATCCGCGCGCCGACAGAGAGATTGCCCTTCTCGCCCACTTTGCCCTCAATCAGGATCCCGTCCTGAATCTGATAAGGGGTCCTGATCCCCGGCGCCTTCTCCACGATCGAAGGCGGCAGCGCAGCTACATCGGCGCAATCGCTGATGGGGTAGCACAAGGGCTGCTGGTTGGCGGAAATCTGCAGCAGGCGCAGCTTCGCGTCCTGATAGCGTGCCACGTCGAGCAGCGGACCGGAACCGATGCGATCGTAATAAATGCCGCCGCCGCCGCGGAGTACGATTTCGTGCGCCTGGTTCAGGACCAGGCCAAAGGAGAAACGCGGAGAAAAATTGTTGACGTCGCCAGGCAGGAAGTTCTGCCAGTCGTAGCGGAGTCCCGGCGTGAGCGAGAGGCGCGGAAAAACCTTGATCTGGTCCTGAACGAACGCGCCCACTTCCTGCTGGTGGTAAACGAAGCGCGTCTGGCCCTGCTTGAGCGTGTAGCCCGAGGGGTCGCCGGCCTGCTCGTTCTGGATTGCGCTGTAGAGCAGCGACCCGTCGGCCGCATAGGTGGGGCTGTAGGTATAGGTGCCGTCCTCATCCGTGTGGTCGTCGAAGACGCGGCGGCTGAAGTGGGGCAGATTCAGCCCGAACTTGACCAGGTTGATTCCGTGCGTCCACGTCACCATCTCGTTGGCGCGCATGTTGTATTCGGAACTCACCTGATCGTTCTGGGCGCTGCCCCCGACGTAGTCGCCGTTGACCACCATGCGGGGGCCTTCCTGCGCATCGGTGATGGGGTTGTCCCAGCGCTCGAATACCAGCGAAGCCTGATTGAGCGCCGATGCCGAGAGAACGTCGTCGTCGTGCAGCACGAGGTCGTCTTCGCGGTACTGCGTGTCATATCCCGCCTCGGGCAGGGTCTGGTTGCCGACGCCTTCGTTGGTGTTGGTGGAGTCCTGGAAGGCATACATCGCATAAGCGTTGTTGGTGTCGCTGAACTGGTGCCCCACGCGCATAGAAAACTCGGTGTCGCGCGTGGGAGCGGGAACGTTCACATTGTCGATGCCGTCGGGGTTATCCGGCGTGGGCGCAATGGTGGCGTTGACCACCGCATCCAGGTCCTCTTCTGCGCGGTTGAACGAGAACAGGAAGGCGCTCTTGGGAATGAACGCAACAGGCCCGGTGACGTTGCCCTCGTAAATGCGGCGCTGCTCGAAGGGCTTGTCCGGAGAATACTCCTGCTGCGCGTTCATATCCGAGTCGCGAAACAGGAAATTGAACTGGCCGTGATAGGAATCTTCCGCCTGGCGCGTGATGATTTCGATCTGGCCGCGCCCGGGGCGATAGTAGCGCGCAGAATAAGGATCCTGGTTGATGTGGACTTCCTGGACAGCCGAGGGCGAAACCATGGCGCGGTTGGCTTCCACGCCGTCCACCATCAGGCCGGTGCCGGCGGTCGCTGTATCGCCTGAATCGAGGAACGCTCCCATCGCGGTTACGTAATCGTTGTCGAAGACCGGAAGATCCTTGAGATCGTCGGCCGTCATCACCGCTGTATCGCCGTTCGTGTCGGAGCTGGTGAGGTCGACGCTGGTGCCGGCATTCACCGTTACCTGCTGCACCGACTGCGCAACGCTCAGCACCATCGTGAGCGGGGCAGGCGGAGTAGTTCCCGCCTTAACAGCCTGGGTCACCTTCTGAAAGCCGGCGATCGTCACGCTCACCACGTACTGGCCAGGACGGACCGGCTGCAGGCGAAAGCCTCCCGTGGCGTCGGAGACGGCGCTTGCGGCGACAGTTCCGTCGGGACCCACCAGCTGCACCTGCGCCCCGGGAATAATGGCGCCGCTCGAATCGGTGACCGTGCCCGTAATTGCCGGCAGCGGTGCATGCGCGGTCGCCGCGGGAGGTGTCACCGTAGCGCAGGCCAGGGCGCTCACCCATGCCGGACCGAAGCAAAAAATGGATACAAAGCCGAATACACGAAAAAAAATCGTTTTCAAGACAGAACACTCCAGCGTGTCGAGTAAATCTTCAAAACCGCCGCAATACCCGGCAGCCCCTGAATCGATTGTGGGTTGGCAAAGCTTAGCTGGCCGCCTGTTGAAAGGTTACAAACGGGATGCGCTCAGAGGTTCCGAAGTCGATTTCTTTTGGTCTTCCAGCGAGAGTGCGTCCGCCCATTCCGCGGCCGTGTCAACCAGGCAGTCGGATGGAATCGATTCCACTGTGTGTGAGGATAACCCAAATTTGCACCCAATGACCCAAGTTCCTGCACGTCGGGCGGTCAAAATATCCACACTGGAGTCACCAATCATTAACGTTTCGTCAGATGAGACTCCCGCTTCACCGATCAGGCTGTTCAGGCCGTGCGGATCCGGCTTCTTGGTAGCGAAGCTGTTGCCGCCGTAAATGCGGAACATGTACGGCGCCAGGCCGAGGCCCTCGCAGATGTCCACGGAAGGGCGGACCGGCTTGTTGGTGAGCACGGCCATCCGGCGCGGCGTGCCATCCGAGAGGGTGCGCATGGCATCGAGCGACGCGAAGACGCCCGGGTAGACATAAGTGTGGTCGAGCTTGTGCTGGCGGTAATGGGCGAGGAAATGCTCCAGTGCGTCGTTGACGAGGGGTTCGTCGTCCGGGTCTCCAAGGGCGCGGCGCACCAGCATGGTCGCGCCGTCGCCAATGTAGGTGGCGATGATTTCCTCGGGAAGGGGCTGGCGGCCAAACTCAGCGAGCATGGCGTTGATGGAATTGGTAAGGTCCTGGCGCGAGTCGATCAGTGTCCCATCCAGATCGAAGACGATGAGGCGGATGCGATGCGCCGGAATCGGGTTGAGCAGGTGCAGCATGCTTCAATTCTAGTGTGATGTGTCTGAACTCTCTTGACCGTTGTCATCCGGAACGCGTAGCGGAGGGACCCGCGGTTGCTTTTTGCCGCTCCCTCCGCTTGACTTCGGGCCCATAAAGACACTTCTGGCGTTCACCGTTCAGCGAGAAGTCGCTAACGCTGCGCCGCCTCTGACGCCGGTGCAACGGCAGCGGGTCCGCTCAGGGCCGGCAGGGTGGCCGCAGCGGCGCGGGCCCCCGAAAGAATTCCGCCCGGGGCGATGCCCAGAATGAGCGTGGCGGCAACAGTCAGGAACAGCGCCAGCAGCAGCGGCATGCTGGCCTGTGGAACAGCCATCACCGGAGAAGCTTCCGCAGGGCGCGAGAAGACCGCAGTGGCGACGCGCAGGTAGTAAAAGGCCGCGATGCCGCTGTTGATGAGGCCGATGATGGCCAGACCGATCATTCCGGAATGGATGGCCGCGGCGAATACGTAAAACTTGCCGAAGAAGCCGCCGGTGAACGGGATGCCGATGAGCGAGATGAGGAAGAACCCCATGGCGCCACCCAGCAGCGGAGAACGCCACGCTAGCCCGCGGTAATCGTCGATCAGCGTAAGGCGGTCGTCGTAGCCTCCGGCGTGGCTGACAACGGCGAAGATGCCGACGTTCATGGCCGCATAAGCGACAGCGTAAAAGCTGGCCGCGGCGATGCCTTCCTGGGAGAGCGCCGTAAAGGCGACGAGCAGATAGCCGGCGTGGGCGATGGAGGAGTAGGCCAGCAGGCGCTTCACGTTGCGCTGGCGCAGCGCGCCGAGGTTGCCGACGGTCATGGAGATGACGGCCAGCCACCACAGAATCGGGACCCAGTGAGCGTGCAGCAGGGGGAAGGCTCCGTAGGCAATGCGCAGCAGCACCGCAAAGGCGGCGACCTTGGGCCCCGTGGACATGAGCGCGACCACCGGCGAGGGCGCGCCTTCATAGACGTCGGGTGTCCAGACGTGGAAGGGCGCAGCGGAGACTTTGAATCCGAGGCCGATGACGATCATCGCGATGCCGGCGTACAGCAGAGCCGGGTCGTGCGCGCCGCCAATGGCTGCGGCGATCGCATCGATGCGCGTGGTGCCCGTGGCGCCGAAGACCAGAGCGATACCGTACAGGAAAAACGACGTTGCGAAAGAGCCGAGCAGGAAGTATTTCAGCGCCGACTCCGGGCTCTTCCCCGTGCGGCGGCGGAAGCCGGCCATGATGTACGTGGAGATCGACGAAATCTCCAGCGCGACGAAGACCAGCAGCAGCTCGACCGCGCTCGACATCAGCATCATGCCAATGGCGCCGAACAGAATGAGCGCATAGAGCTCGCCGAGGGCTTCCGTGGAGTCGCTGACAGCGTCGAGCGTGATCAGGAGAGCGGCGAGAACAATGCCGGCGATAATGACGTGGAAGAAGACGCTGAAAGCGTCCACCTGGACGACGCCGAAATAAGCTGTACCCGGAGTCAGGCGGTATTGCCACAGGCTGGCGGCCAGCGCTGCCAGTGCAAACAGGACGGCGAGCCAGCCCAGCGATTTGCGGCTGGCGGCCTTCGGCATCATGGCGTCGGCGAGCATAACCGCGATGCCGCCCACGGTGAGCACGATTTCGGGGAGGATGAAAAGCGCCTGGTTCATGGCTTCACCCCCGAGGCCGCCGGCTGCACTGACCCATGATCCGACGCGTCGTACCCCTGCACGACGATCGATCGGCTGGCTCCGTTCATCTCGCTCGGCTGGCTCGCCAGCGCGGTCATTTCACTGTCAATGGCTTTGATCCAGTACGGCGAGGCGACGCCCATCGCAAACATCAGGATGGCCATCGGCCAAAGTGTGAGCTGCTCGCGCAGGCCAAGGTCAAACGGGGGACGGCTCCCGACCAGCGAAGATGGCTCCCCGTAGAAGATGCGCTGCGCCATGGTAAGCATGTAAGTGGCGCTGAGAATTACGCCGACCGTGGCTGCCGCGACCCATCCTGGATGCACCGCGAAGCTGCCGCTGAGAACCAGAAACTCCCCGATGAATCCGTTGAAGAGCGGCAAGCCCACCAGCGCCAGCGTAGTGACGATCCACAGCGTGGCGAGCATCGGCAGTTTGGCGGCCAGGCCTCCGTAGTGCGTCATGTCGAAGCTGCCGTAGCGCTCGTAGAGGAAGGCGATCAGCACCAGCAGAGCGCTGCCGCTCAGGCCTTCATTGATGGTCTGGAAGACCGCGCCGTTCAGGCCGGTGAGCGCGAAGCAAAAAATGCCCAGCGTGCAGAAGCTGAGGTTGCTGAGGATTGCGTAGGCGACCAGACGCCGCATGTCCTTTTGCGCCAGCGCGATCATGGCCCCGTAGAGCAGTCCGATGACGGCAAGAGCAATCATCAGCGGCGCAAGTTCCCGCGCCTGTGCCGGGAAAAGTCCAAGGTTGAAACGGAAGATGGAGTAGAGACCCAGCTTGCCGGCCACCACCATGGCCATCGCCGTGGGGGCTTCTTCAATCACGTCGCCCAGCCAGCCATGCAGCGGGAATACCGGGACCTTCACTGCAAAGGCGACCAGGAAGGCGAGCGAAACCCACCACAGCGCCTCAGGCGCGAAGCCCCCGGCGGCAAGCTTGCTCTGCAGCTGCACGAAGTCGAAGGTGCCGGTCTTCGCGTAGAGCCACAAAATGGCCACGAGGAAAAGCGCGGAGGGGAGAAACGTGTAGATGAAGAATTTGAGGGCGGCGCGCGGCCCGCGATCCCGTCCGAACATGGCAATCAGCAGTGCCATGGGGACCAGCGAAAGCTCCCAGAAGCCGTAGTAGAGGAAGACGTCGAGCGCGACAAAGACACCGATCATCGCCGTCTGCTGCAGAAGGAAGAGGAAATAGAACTCCTTCGTGCGGTGCTCAATCGCGCGCCACGAGACGAGCACGCCGATGGGGCCGAGAAACGTGGTCAGCAGCACCAGCCAAAGCGAGAGGCCGTCGACGCCAAGGTGATAGCGGATGGCGGGGCTGGCGATCCACGGGCGGTTCACTTCGAACTGGAATCCGTGGCGGGCGTAGTCGAAGTGCGCCGGCAGATGCAGCGACAGAATAAAGGTGACGAGCGTGACCAGCAGCGTGAAGGCCGGAATCACGCGGCCTTTGCGCGGAAGCAACGTGACCACGATCGCGCCCGCAGTGGGCACGAAGGTGATCAGCGTCAATATCGAGTCGTTCAGCACAAAGCTTTCCTTAATCAGCGTCTAGCCAAGCCAGAAATGCGCTGTCCATCCAAAATAAGAGGCTGCCAGCAGCAGGGCGGCGAAGAACGCAAGCCATCCGGCGTAGGAGCGAATGTTCCCCGATTGAATGCGCGCCACGAGCGCGCCGAAACCCTGGGCGGTGTAGCCGGCCGCCAGCGTACCGCCGTCAATCACGCCGCGGTCGACGATCGCGTTGAGCAGATAGCGGGCGATGAAGAGCACGGGCGTCACAATCAGCGCGCCGTAGATTTCGTCGATCCAGTACTTGTTTTTGACGAGCGAATACAGCGAGCGGAACTGTGCGGCGAAGCGCGCCGGCAGCTCGGGCTTCGCATAATACATCACGTGTGCCACGTACCATCCGGTCACCGCAACCAGCGTCGAAACGCAGGCGAGGATCAGCTCGAGCTGCTTCGAGCCCGTCGCGGCTTCACCCGCCGGGCCTGCAAAGACCGGACTCAGCCAGTGCGCGAACCAGTTGCCGCCGCCCAAACCTTCCGGCCAGCCCATCCATCCGCCGATGACGGAGAGAACGGCAAGGATGATGAGCGGCCAGAGCATCACCCAGGGGCTTTCGTGTACGCGATGAACGTGTTCGGCTTCGACGACGAGCTTCGTGTCGCGGCGGGCGTGAACGGCGGCGTGATCCTCGTGCGCGGCGGCGCGGCTCTCGCCAAAGAAAGTCATATACCAGAGCCGGAACATGTAGAACGAGGTGAGCCCTGCGGTCAGCAGGCCGACCGCCCACAGGATCCTGCCCGGGCCGGGGGCGATGAACGCCTGGTACAGAATCTCGTCTTTGCTCACGAAGCCGGCCAGCGGCGGGAAGCCGCAGATGGCAAACACCGCGGCCGTCATGGTCCAGAAGGTGACGGGGATTTTGCTGCGCAGCCCGCCCATGACGCGCATGTCCTGCTCGCCGCTGAGGGCATGAATGACCGACCCGGCGGCCAGAAACAGCAGCGCCTTGAAAAAGGCGTGCGTCACAAGGTGGAAGATCCCGGCGGAATAGGCCGCGACACCGCAAGCCAGGAACATGTATCCAAGCTGCGAGACGGTGGAGTAGGCCAGAACGCGTTTGATGTCGGTCTGCGCCATGCCGATGGTCGCGGCGAAGAACGCCGTCGCGGTGCCGATGATGGCGACAACAACGAGGGCATACGGCGAGCGGTCGAAGAGGACGTGGGTGCGGGCGATCATGTAAACGCCGGCCGTGACCATGGTGGCGGCATGGATGAGCGCGGAGACCGGCGTCGGCCCTTCCATAGCATCGGGCAGCCAGACATACAGGGGAATCTGCGCGGATTTGCCGCAGGCCCCCAGCACCAGAAAGAGCGCGATGGCGGTGAGGAATCCTCCCTGCCACGCCGGGTGCGCGGCGATCTGGCTGAAGACCTCGCTGAAGCTCAGGGTGCCAAAGTGCGCCACCAGCAGGAACATCGCAATCAGGAATCCGAAATCGCCGATGCGGTTGACGATGAAGGCCTTCTTGCCGGCATTGGCAGCGGAATCCTTCCTGTAGTAGAAGCCGATGAGCAGATAGGACGCGAGGCCCACGCCTTCCCAGCCCACAAACATCAGCAGGAAATTCTCCGCCAGCACCAGCGTGAGCATGAAGAAGAGGAAGAGGTTCATGTAAGCGAAGAATCGCCAGTAACCTTCCTCTTCAGCCATATAGCCGACGGAATAAACGTGGATGACGAAGCCGACGCCCGTAACCACGCACAGCATCACCAGCGTCAGCTGATCGAGTTGAAAGGAAAAGTCGGCGTGGAACGCTCCGGAGCTGATCCATGTGCCGACGGTTTCCACGTGCGGCAGCGTGAGCGAGCCGAATTTCGTAACAATCGCGGCGACCTGAAGGAGCGGAATAACCGCAGCCACCAGCGCGACTGTCGTCACCAGCCCTTTGGGGAACTTGCGGCCAAGCAGACCGTTCACCAGAAATCCGGCGAAGGGGACGAGCGGAATCAGCCAGAGGTGAAGATCGGTCATAGTTTCATCAGGTCGATCTGGTCGACGTTGAGCGTGCTGCGCGCGCGGAAGACGGCGATGATGATGGCCAGGCCGACAGCAGCTTCAGCCGCGGCCACCACCATCACGAAGAACACGAAAATCTGCCCGCTCACCTGATGCCACTCATGCGCGAAGGCGATGAAGGTGAGGTTGACGGCGTTGAGCATGAGCTCGATCGACATGAAGACGGCGATGATGTTGCGCTTGATGAGAAACGCTGCGACTCCGATCGAGAACAGAATGGCGGCCAGGACAAGGTAATACGAGATCGGGACCATCTCTCAGTGCTCCTTCCGGGCCAGCGCGACCGCGCCGAGGATGGCGATGAGGATCAGCACTGAAGTGACTTCGAAGGGCAGCAGCAGATCCTTGAAGAGCACGCGGCTCAGATCGGCCGTAGTCACAACGTACTCGCCCAGCCGCGCCTGGCCGAAGCTGCCGCGGCGCGACACAAAGATGAAAGTGAGCAGTCCCAGCAAAATCGCGGCGCCGGGAAAACCGGCGACGTAGGCCATTTTGCTGCCGTGCGTGCGCTCTTCTTTGCCCGCATTCAGCAGCATGATGACGAAAGTGAACAGCACCATGATGGCGCCGGAGTAGACGATCACCTGCGCCGCAGCAAGAAATTCGGCCCCGAGGAGCAGATAAAGCACAGCCAGCGAGCTCATCACCACGATGAGCGAAAGCGCGCTGTTAATGGGATGGCGCTGCAGCAGAAGATTCAGCGCTCCCGCTACGCACAATGCACCGAAGATGAAGAAAAGAGCCAGATGCATGGGTTTTGATCACTCGCAAAAGACAGCAAAAACCGCGCAAAATTTGGGCCGGAAGTAAAAATTGTAAATCACTGCATGGGTACGCGAAGGCCCATCCAGAGGCTGGTAACAACGATGTTGGCGATGGCTACAGGCACCAGAAACTTCCATCCAAAGCCCATCAGCTGGTCGTAACGGAAACGCGGCAGCGTGCCGCGCACCCAGATGTACAGAAAGAGGAAGCCGAAGACCTTGACCACAAACCAGAACACCGGCAACAGCGCCTGCACGATGGGTCCGCCCACCGCCGGAATGAGATTGCCGAAGGGACTGGTCCAGCCGCCGAAAAAAAGCAGCGTCGCGACGCAGCCGACCGTTATCATGTTCGCGTATTCGGCCATAAAGAACATGGCGAATTTCATGGAGCTGTATTCGGTGTGATAGCCGGCGGTTAGTTCGCTCTCCGCTTCCGGCAGATCGAACGGTGAGCGGTTGGTTTCTGCATAGGCCGCCATAAGATAGATGAAGAAGGCGACGAACTGGAATCCTCCGAAGAAGTTCCAGGAGATGAGGCCGTGCGTGGCCTGGACGTTGACAATGTCGCGCAGGCTCAGCGATCCGGCGCGCAGAACCACGCCGATCAGCGCCAGGCCGAGCGCCAGCTCGTAGCTGATCACCTGAGCCGAGGCGCGCAGCGCACCCAGCAGCGAGTATTTATTGTTCGACGACCAGCCGGAAAGCGCGATGCCATACACGCCGACGGATGTGATGCCGAGAATGATGAGCAGGCCGATGCCGACATCGCTGATCTGAAACAGATCGACCCCGTGCCAGCGCACGTCGGCGCCGAACGGCACCATCGCGATCGACAGCAGCGCGCAGCTCAGCGCGATCACGGGAGCCAGAATGTACAGCGGCCGGTGAACCGCCTCCGGCATCAGGTCTTCCTTCAGGAACAGCTTGGCGCCGTCCACCAGGGGCTGCAGCAGACCGAAGGGGCCAACCCGGCTCGGTCCCCAGCGGTTCTGGATGCGGCCCACCAGCTTGCGCTCCAGAAGCACCGTGTAGGCGACCGACAACAGCAGGATCACCACGACCACAATGACCTTCACCAGGCTGATGAGAAAAAACGTGAGGAAACTGGTCTCCATCCAAAGCCTTCCGAAAAATCTCTAGTCCGCCGCTGTTTCCGCGGGTTTGCGCGCTTCCAGTACCGAGCCCAGCATGTGGCTGTAGCGCCCCAGCGTGCCGGAGGTAAAGAGCGTGTCGTTCGAGGGCAAAACGAGGTCGCGATACGGGCCGGCGATCTGAATTTGAACCAGTCCTGAGCGCAGATGCTGATCGTTGCCGGCCAGCAGGTCGAGACGCGGAACGTCGTATGCCGGCACCAGCCGCTGTATCTCGTCGAAAATTGCGAACGGATCGAAGGGGCTGAGTTTCGGTTCGAGATGGTGCGCGGCCAGCCACACCCCGTGACGATCGGCCTCTCCGGACTGCGCCCCGCGCGCCTGCCCCATGTCGGCGCGAGTGCCCTGTTTGCCGAAGGGGACGAGCTTTCGGATGTCTGCGCCCATACGGTCGGCGAGGCGGACGATCAGCTCGAAGTCGGTGCGGACGCCGGCTTTGTCGGCCGCCTTCTTGACCAGTTGCAGGTCGCCGAATGTGTTGGTGACGGTGCCGCTTTTCTCGTACAGATTAGCCGCCGGGAAAACGACGCTGGCCAGCTGTGCCGTCTCGGTGAGGAACATGTCCTGCACGATGAGGAATGTGTTGCGCAGGACCGCTGCATCGGTGCCGTAACGCGAGACAGGATTGGAGCCGACCACGTAGAGCGCGCCCAGCCCGCCGCGCTCGGCCAGGTCGAACATCTGGACCAGATCGAGGCCGGGCTGCGCCGGCAGCGACGCGCCATACTCCTCGCCGAACTGCGCGGCGGCGGTAACCGGAACATAGCCGGGGAGCAGATCGGGATAGAGTCCCATGTCGGCCGCGCCGCGCGAGTTCACGTAGTCGCCGAGACAGGCGAATTTGACGCCCGAAAACGACGCGCCGAATCTGACCAGGGCTTCGATTTCGCGGCCGCGAAACTCCGCTCCAAAAACGACTAGCAGAGATTCTTCCTTGCGCAGAGCCTCGCGGAATGCGGCAGCTTTGCCTGCGCCTTCGAGCGCGCCGTCATCGCCCGCCAGATACGCGATGAGCGAGGCATAATCGCCTTCGCCAATCTGCAGGAACGATGTGGCCTGGCGGCGCAGCTTGATCGGCTGGTGGTTCGCCACGTACACCCGGGCCGCGTTGTGGCGGACGTTGGTGCGAATTTGCCAGGCGAGTCCGGGATGCTGCTCGGTCGGCTCGCCGCCGAGCAGGAGGATGGCCTGCGCGGAGGCGACGTCGCGCAGCGAGGCTTCGCTGCGGCCCGCATGCGCCGGGGTCCCCGGCGAGCCCGATGTTGGCTCGCTGGCGTGGTTGAGAGCCGCGGCAAACGATGGATAGTCGGCCGTGCGGTGGTGATCGATGTTATTGGTGCCGAGCACCGTGCGCGCGAACTTCTGCAGCAGGTAGGCTTCCTCGTTCGTGGTGCGGTTCGAGCCGATCACGCCAATGGCGGAGCCGCCGCGCGTGTCGCGGATCTCGCGGAGCTTCTGCGCCGCGAAATCGATGGCTTCGTCCCACGACACCGGGGCCAGCCTGCCATCGGCCCGTCGAATCAGGGGTTTCGTGAGGCGGTCTTCGCGATTCGCAAAATCGAATGCGTAACGGCCCTTGATACATAAGAAGTCGCCGTTGATGCCGCTCTTGTCGCGGTTGTCCCCGCGCACGATTTCCATGCCGTCGCTGGAGCGGCGAACGCCGAGCGTGGTCTTGCAGCCGTCCCCGCAGTGCGTGCAGACAGTGCCGACGTGCGACATTTCCCAGGGGCGCGTCTTGTAGCGGTAGGTGCCGGAGGTGAGCGCGCCGACCGGGCAGATGTCGATGCACATGCCGCACTCTTCGCACTCCAGATGGTCCTGCTTGTTGGGCGCGATCACTGAGCCGGCGCCCCGGTTCTGGACGCCAAGCGCCCACACGTCCATGCCCTCGCCGCAAACGCGCACGCAGCGATAGCAGAGAATGCAGCGGGGGCGGTCGAAGAACACCACCGGCGACCACTGCTGTTCGTCGCGGTGGTTCTTGACGTCGACGAATTTCGATTCGTGCGCGCCGTACTTGAAGGTCATGTCCTGCAGCTCGCACTCGCCGCCCGCGTCGCAAACCGGACAGTCGAGCGGATGGTTGCCGAGCAGCAGTTCGATCGTCGCCTTGCGGGCCTGCGCGATCTCAGGGCTTTCGGACGTAACCACCATTCCCTCAGCAACCGTCGTGGTGCAGGCGGTCTGCAGCTTGGGAACCTTCTCGATGCGGACGACGCACATGCGGCAGGCCGCCTGCAGCGAAAGGCCGGGGTAGTAGCAGAAAGCGGGAATCTCGATGCCGTGCGCGCGGCAGGCCTCAATCAGGAGCGTGCCCGCGGGCGCGGTGAGCTTTTTGCCGTCGACAGTGAAGCTTACGTCAGCCATGCAGATCCTTAAGCCGCTACCAACTCGGGCAGCGATACGCGGAGCCACTCGACGAAGTATTGTTTCGTTTCGTGGCCGGGGTCGAACTCCTCAAAGTCGACAGTGGTGGCCGCAGCAACGGGAATCGGCTCCCCGGCCTTGGCGGTTTCATTCAGGTAGAGTTCGAGCGCTTCGCGCATATTGGAGCGTGTCTCCTCGACGCTGTCGCCCAGAGACCCGCACCCTGGAACGTCGGGAGAGAAGGCGCTCCAGTTCTTGTCTCCTTTTTCATAGACCACCAGATATTCGCGAGTCATTTCAATCCTGCCTTCTTCAGGATACTGTGCAGCAGGCCCTTCCCAATCTCTTTGCCGGCGTGCATTGGAACAATCAGTAATCCCGGCTTTGCCGGATGGCGAAACTGCCTGTGACTTCTCTTTTGGCCAGTGCTGTACCAGCCATCAGCTTCCAAAATTCGAACCAGTTCCTGCGGTCTCACGTGGTCGTCCGGTCGCACAAAACCTGGGAGTCATCCAGACGGCTTCGTATGTTCATATCTGTGCCAGCGCCGCTTCTTCTTCGCGCGCGTGGTGCCTGGGGCAGCCTCTGCCCTCCAGGTGATCTTCAAACTCTTTGCGGAACTTCTTCACGAAAGCGATGGTCGGCATCGCGGCTGCGTCGCCCAGCGGGCAGAAGGTCCGGCCCAGCATGTTTTCGGCAAGGTAACGGATGTTGTCGATGTCCTTGTCCACCCCGCCCCCTTCATGGATCCGCGTCAGTGACTTCTGCAGCCAGTCGGTGCCTTCGCGGCACGGGATGCACCAGCCGCAACTCTCATGCCGATAAAACTTCATCGTCCGCAGCGCAAATTCGACCATGCAGATGGAATCATCGAGCACCACCACGCCGCCGGAGCCGAGCATCGATCCGGCTTTGCCCACCTGGTCGAAGTCCATACCGATATCGATTTCTTCCGGCGTCAGGACAGGCGTGGACGAGCCGCCGGGAACCACACCTTTGAGCTTCCGGCCATTGGGAATTCCCCCGCCCACCTCGTAGATCATCTTTTTTAGGTTGTAGCCCATGGGCAGCTCGTAGACGCCCGGCCTCTCGACATTGCCGCTCAGGCAGAAGAGACGCGTGCCGCCGTTGCGCTCGGTGCCGATCTTCGCGTATTCCGCTCCGCCGATGCGGAAGATGTGCGGGACAGTCGCGATGGTCTCCGCGTTGTTGATGATCGTCGGCCCGCCATAGAGTCCAACCACCGCCGGGAACGGCGGGCGGATGCGGGGGATGCCGCGCTTGCCTTCGAGCGACTCCATCAGCGCCGATTCTTCGCCCACTTCGTACGCGCCGGCGCCCGTCTGCGTGACGATGTCGAAGTCGATGCCGCTGCCGAAGATATTTTTACCCAGGAAGCCCTTCGCGTAGGCGTCTTCGACAGCCCGCTCCATAATCTTCAAAAGATAGCGATACTCGCCGCGCAGGTAGATGAATCCCATCTTCGCCTGGATGGCGAGGCCCGCGATAATCACGCCTTCGATGACGGCGTGCGGGTCGTGCTCGAAGATAAGGCGATCTTTGCAGGTGCCCGGCTCTGACTCGTCGCCGTTGACCAGCACGTACTTCGGCTTGGCGGATTGCTTCGGGACGAACGACCATTTCAGCCCCGTCGGGAAGCCCGCGCCCCCCCGTCCGCGAAGATTCGAGGTCTTCATCTCGCTGATGATGGCATCGGGGCCGATCTCGAGCGCTTTGCGGGCAGATTTGTAGCCGTCGAGTTCGAGATATTTGTCGATCGACGCTGCGCCCTTGCCGAAGCGGTACGAAACCACCGGAACACAGTCGGGATGCGTGCTGAGGCTCGCCATTATTTCCCCGCCTTGCTGCGATAGTCTGCTAATACTTGATCGATGGACTCGGGCGTCAGGTTCTCGTGGAAGTCGTAGTTGACCTGCGCGGCCGGCGCCCAGGAGCACGCGCCGATGCATTCGACTTCTTCGAGGGAGAACACGCCGTCGGCCGTCACTCCTTTGTTGGGAATGCCCAGCTTCTTTTTGCAGTGGTCGAGGATTTCGTTGCCGCCCCGCAGCATGCAGCTGATGTTGGTGCACACCTGGACGTGATATTTGCCCGCCGGTTTGGTGCGCAGCAGCGAGTAATAGCTGATCACGTTCCGCACTTCCAGCTCCGTAACGCCCACACGCTCGGCCACTTCTGCAATCACCGCGTCGGAGAGGTAGCCGGCCTCGTCCTGCGCATAGAGCAGCATGGGCACAAGGGCAGATCGCTTCACTGGATACAGTGTCACCAGCTTGTCGAAGCGCGCGGCAAGTTCCGGCGAGAAAATGGTGGGTTGCGTGCTCATCGGTCGTTTCTCGCTTGCCTGGCCGCAGCCGCCCGCAGGGCAGCGGCAAAATCGATGGCGGCGTGATCCAGGTCCAGGGTTTTGTCGTCGAGGGCGATGCGGCCGTCGTGCAGCAGCTGGAAGCGGCCCTGCATTTTTCCCTCGTGGTCGCTGCGCAGCTGCCAGTTCCCTGCCCCGGTCCTCAGATCGCACTGCATATCGAAGCGGGCGTGGCCGGATGCCGCGGTGATGGAGTTTTCTGTCTCTTCAAATTGCACCGTGTCGCCGGAACTGAGCTGCGCGGCTGCAGCGTACGAGCGCAGCAGAGACACAAATGACACCCATAATTCGGATTCGAGCATGGCTGCTGCGGATGGGGCGCTCACCGGTCGATCTCCCCCAGCACAATGTCGATGGACCCGATCACCGCAACCACGTCGGCGATCAGGCGGCCGGCGCACATGGTCTGCAGCGCCTGCAGCGTTGCGAACGATGGGTTGCGCATATGCACGCGCCACGGCTTCGCGGTGCCGTCGCTTACCACGTAGTACCCCATCTCGCCGCGCGGCGACTCGACTCCCTGGTACACTTCGCCCGCCGGAACCTGGAAGCCTTCCGTGACGATCTTGAAATGGTAGATGAGCGCTTCCATCTGCGTCTTCATCTTTTCGCGGTCGGGTAGCACAACATGCGGTGCGTCCGCCTTGATGGGCCCTTCCGGCATGCCGTCCAGCGCCTGCTGGCAGATTTTGACCGACTCGCGCATCTCTTTCAGGCGGACAATATAACGCGCCCACACATCGCACTCGTTCGAAATCGGCACTTCGAATTTGAACTTCTCGTAGCTGCTGTAGGGCATATCGCGGCGCAGATCCCAGTCAACGCCCGAAGCGCGCAGCGGCGGCCCCGTCACCCCCAGAGCGATCCCGTCCTCGGCGCTCAAATATCCGACCCCTTTGAGCCGGTTGATAAAAATCGGATTGCCCGTCAGCAGGTTCTCGTACTCGTCGATCTTCTCGGGCAGAATTTTGATGAGCGACTGCACCGAATCGAAGAAGTCGAGCGGCGGATCGAGGGCGAGGCCGCCGATGCGGAAGTACGAGGTCATCATCCGCTGTCCGGATACGTGCTCGAAAATGCGCAGAATCTCTTCGCGTTCCCTGAAGGTGTAGAGAAAGACGGTGAGTGCGCCGATGTCCATGGCGTGCGTGCCCAGCCACACCAGGTGCGAGTTCAGCCGCGTCAGCTCGTTCAGCAGCACCCGCATCCACTGCCCCCGCTCCGGAATCTCCAGCTGCAGAAGCTTCTCGGCGGCCAGGCACCAGGCCAGGTTATTCGTCATCGGACACAGGTAGTCGATGCGGTCCGTCAGCGGCACCACCTGCTGGTAGAACTTCGCCTCGCAGGTCTTCTCGATCCCGGTGTGCAGATACCCGATGTCCGGCACCACCTTAACCACGGTCTCCCCGTCGATTTCGAGAACGAGGCGGAGCACACCGTGCGTGGAAGGATGCTGCGGCCCCATGTTCAGGACCATGGTGTGGTCCTTCGGCGCTTCTTCCGGGCGCGGCGGAATCAGCGTGGCCGTCGCGACGAACTCCGGAATCTCCGGCATGTTCGGAGTGTCCGGCGTGTCGGGTCTCTCCGGCGTGGCAGGCATCAGCGATAACCCTCCACCGGATAATCCTTGCGCAGCGGATGGCCTTCCCACTCCTCCGGCATCATGATGCGGCGCAGGCCAGGATGCCCGTGGAAACGGATGCCGAACAGGTCCCACACTTCGCGCTCGTAGAAATTCGCTGCCGGCCATACCGGCGTAATGCTGTCCACAGAAGGATCGATGCTCCCAGCCATCGCATGGAGTCGCACGCGCTCCTTTAATTTGTGCGAGAGGATGTGATACGTGACCTGAAATCGCGGCTCCGACGGATACCAGTCGACGCAGGTCACGTCTTCGAGGAAGTTGTAACCCGCCTGCCGCAGGGTGCGGCAAACGGCGCGAATCTGGTCGGTTGCAATCACCAGGGTCAGCTCGTCGCGATCGTATTTCGCGTCCACAACGGCTTCAGGATGCGCGGCGCGCACCGCCTGAATGGCCACATTTTGCGCGAGGCTCTCGAAGACGGCATCTTTTGTGAGCAGCCCTTCTCCCATCGATCTCCTCAGGGGTTCCCGTGCGGCAATTTACAAGTCAGCCTTGTCCGCCGCCCAGTCCAGAATGCCTTTTTTCCAAACGTAAAACACACCGATGACGACGAAGCCCAGGTAAACCGCCATTTCCCAGAAGCCGAACAGGCGCGAGCCGGTGATGTGGGGAAGCTCACGGTAGATTACCGCCCAGGGCATCATGAAAACGGCCTCGACGTCGAACAGGATGAACAGCATCGCGACCATATAAAAGCGGACAGAAAAGCGGCCGCGCGCGTCGCCCTCTACAGGGATGCCGCACTCGTAGGCTTCCAGCTTTTCCTTGATGTTGCGGTGCCGGCCGATGAACCACGACATGATCACCATGCCGCAAGCCATGCCGGCGACGACTACGATCTGCATCAGCAGGGGCAGGTAATTCCACATGTACGGGTGATTTTGCATGGCCGTTTCCTGCAACAGCCGCGATCGGGATCAATCGCCCGCTGCCTCCATTTCGAGACTAAGTCTACGGTTGTCAAGAGTCAAGTTGCGCGGCCCCGCGCTTGCAGCAGAAATGCGCACCATCGGGTCCGCAATTTGTTCCAAACTCGCCGCCACGCCGTCGCTGGCGCTATGCGCCGCAAGCTGCCTCGATTCTCACCGTCACCTGCAACCATCCGGAAACCCCGTCCGTCCGTATAATGCCGTCGTGCTCGCGTTTCGGCCAGGTGAGATCGTATGTCACCCCTTATGTCGGACCACGGAAAGAAAGCACTGATTGCGGCCGCCTGCTGTGCGCTGCTGGCCAGCTTCTCCGGCGCCTGCACGAGCGCAGCAGCGCAGCAGCCCTCGGTTCCTCCTGCGCAGGAAGCTCAGCCGGCCCAGCAGCCCGTGCCCACGCTTTCTGTCACCACGCGTGAAGTCCTGCTCGACGTCTCGGTCATGGACGCCTCGGGGCATCCGGTAACTGGTCTCACGCCCAAAGACTTCACGATTACCGAAGAAGGCGCGCCGCAGACGATCAAAAGGCTGGAAGAGCATCAGCCCATGCCCGCGGCCGATGTTGCGCGGATGCAGGCAATGCCCGCCCTGCCGCCGAATACCTTCAGCAATTACACCCCCATGGCGAATACCAACGCGTCGATTGTCATCCTGCTCGATGCGCTGGACACGCCTCTCACCGCGCAGCAGTACCTGCGCGAACAGCTCATCGCTTATCTCAAACACATGCAGCCCGGAGCGTCCATCGCGATCTTTCAGCTTGCCGACGAGATGCGTTTGATCCAGGGCTTCACTTCCGATCAGCAGGCGCTACTGGCCGCCGCCGAGAGCAAAAGGGATATGCCCACCCTGTGGCAGCCGATACGCGGCAACAGCGTCATCTACCGCGAATCGCGCCACGATATCGTGCGCGCCGGCATGCAGATGATGGGTCGCTATCTCGCGGGATTCCCGGGCCGCAAAAGCCTCATCTGGTTCACAGCCGATCTGCCTCTCTATACCGGCCAGAACCCGCTCTCGCTTATCGGCAGCGGTCACAGTTATCCGTTCAAGGATAGTTTCAGCGTGGTGGGAGAATCGGCCGACGATCCCGGCAGCCTGGCCGACGAACAGACCCTCAGCCGCGTTGCCGTGTATCCCGTCGATGCGCGCGGCCTCGAGGGCGGGGCTCTCCTCGCGCGGATGAGCAAGGATATCTTCAACCTCGAAACGGTGGCGGACGCCACGGGCGGAAAGGCCTTCTACAACACCAATGGTTTTAAGGAAATCCTTGGCGATGTGGTCAGCAACAGCTCGAACTACTACGCCATCTCCTATGCTCCCACCAATCAGAAGTGGGACGGGCAATTCCGGCATATCAAGGTCGCCGTCAATCGTCCCGGCGTCCGCGTGCAACACCGTGAAGGCTATTACGCGTATAACCGGGACGCAGCGGAACAGCGCCAGGTCGCTTCCATAGCGCAGCGCATGGCCCGATCTGCCGGCAAGCCGCCGGCAGTGATTACCACCCAGAGCAGCGGACTGCCTGGAGACCCGGATAACGCAGGCGCGCTGGTCCGCCATCCCAAAGGTGGTTTTGACGCGGCCATGCTGCTCGGCGCCATTCCGCCGACCGAGATTGTCTTCACCGCCAGCCTTGCCCCAGGCAGCGATGTGGTCAGGCTGAAGAAGAACGCGCCCCTGCCGCAGGCCAACTTTCTGCGCGCCGACTGGCAGTACAAGCCGTTCCGCAACGATACGATCCTGTTTAACGCCGACGTGCGCCGCATCAGGTGGACGCTGACCGACGACGGCGTCCGCCACGCCATGCTGGACTTTGTCACCGTGGTCTACGACCAGGACGGCGCGCCCGTGAACTCGCTCGCTTCGACCGCCCAGCTCGACGTAGACGAGGCCACCTGGCACGGTCTGTTGCATAACGGGTTGCCCGTCCGGCAGCAGATTGCGGTCCCGGTCAAAGGCAATTACTTCCTGCGCCTCGGCGTACACGACCAGGCCAGCGACCACATCGGCGCGCTGGAGATTCCCGTCGATCAGATCAAGCTCGGGGTCGCGGGACGCGGTTTGCAGACGCCGTGAGGAGGTCCCGCGCGGTCGCTCCGGATCCCCGGCTAAGGCTGCAACGCACAACTGCGGTATCGTCGCCAATCCGGAACTATCACCCACCTGCGATCAAGGCGCTTCCCGCCTTGGCGTCAGAACGCCGCTATCATGCGCGGCCCCGCCCAAACCATGGCCCCCTGATCGCTGAACGCTGACAACTAGCTTCTCGGACCCGCCTGCCGCACTGCCTCCGGCACGTTAAACTTCTTAAAGTTCTCGACGAACTTTGAGGCGAGCAACCGCGCCTGCGCGTCGTAGGCAGCCTTGTCAGCCCACACGTTGCGCGGATTGAGCAGCTCAGACGGAACCTCGGGACACGCGGTCGGGATGCTCAGGCCGAAAGCGGATTCCGTCGTGAATTCTGCCTGCGCAAGTCGCCCGTCCAGCGCGGCGTGCACCATAGCGCGGGTGTGTTTCAGGCTCATGCGCTTCCCAACTCCAAACGCGCCGCCGGACCAGCCGGTATTCACCAGCCAGCACTGCGCGTTGTGTTCGCGGAGACGGCGGCCGAGCATCTCCGCGTAAACGCCGGGCGCGAGCGGCAGGAACGGCGAGGCAAAGCAGGTGGAAAACTCCGGAACGGGTTCGCTGCCCAGACCGGCTTCGGTGCCGGCCAGCTTTGCCGTGTAGCCGGAGAGGAAGTGGTACATCGCCTGGTCGGGCGTCAGTCGCGCGATGGGCGGCAGCACGCCGAAGGCGTCCGCGGCGAGAAAAAGCAAATTGCGCGGATGCCCGCCGATGCCAGGAATGACCGCGTTGGCGATGAAGTCGATCGGATAAGCAGCGCGGGTGTTTTCGGTGTACCGGATGTCGGAGTAGTCGGGCTCGCTGCTGCGCGCATCGAGCACGACATTTTCCAACACGCAGCCAAAGCGGATGGCGTTGTAAATCTGCGGCTCTTTTTCCGGGCTCAGGTCGACGCACTTGGCGTAGCAGCCGCCCTCGAAGTTGAAGACGCCTTCCGGGCTCCAGCCGTGCTCGTCGTCGCCGATCAGCCGGCGGTCAGGATCGGCGGAGAGCGTCGTCTTGCCCGTTCCGGATAGGCCGAAGAAAAGTGCGCTCGCGCCGTCTGCGCCGATATTGGCCGAGCAGTGCATGGGCAAGACGTTCCTTTCCGGCAGCAGATAATTCATGACGCCGAAGATCGACTTCTTCATCTCGCCGGCATATTTCGTCCCGCCGATGAGCACCACCTTCTTCGTGAAATCGACGAGGATGAAGGTGCCGGACCGGACCCCGTCGCGCTCGGGCACAGCTTCGAATTCCGGCGCCGCGATCACGGTGAATTCCGGCTTGTGGGTCGCCAGTTCCTGACCCTCAGGCCGGATGAACAGCTGCTTCACGAACAGCGCGTGCCAGGCGTACTCGCAGATCACCTGGATCGGCAGCCGCCAGGCCGGATCGGCGCCGGCCGCCAGGTCCATGACGTAGAGGTCGCGCTCGGCCATGTGGCGCAGCACACGATGGAGCAGGTCGTCGAATTTTTCCGCCGGGAAGGGTTGATTGACCTTGCCCCAGTGCACCCGCTCGCGCGTCTCTGCATCCTCTACGGTGAATTTGTCGCGCGGCGAGCGGCCCGTGCGCGCGCCGGTATACGCAACCAGCGCGCCGTTGGCGGCAAGGCGGCCTTCACCGCGGGCAATCGACGTTTCCACAAGCTGCGCTGTGGAGAGATTGCGATGGGCATGCAGGCCTTCAGTCAGGCGTTTCAAATCCTGCGCTACGGCGGTTGCAGCCATAACCGGGGAGCCTCCTTACCAGGTCGGAAGGAACCAATTATTGTCCCATCCTCACAGAAAGTTGCAAAGGAGAAAAGAGGTCACGGTTCAGTAAGATGGGTTCGCTGGAACATTGGGGTACCGCATGCCAACGCCCTTCGAAAGCGCGCAGTTGAACCTGAAGCTCTTTGAGCTGCGCCGTGAACCGGTCCTGCGCGAAGCGCGGGCCTGGTTTCTGATGGAATTCAATCCCGAGAGCTTTGAGGAGCTCACGGCAGTTCTCAGCGGTGAGCGGAACGCGAGCTTCCGAATGGTGCTCGGCTATTGGGATATGGCGGCCTCGCTCGTGACAACGGGCGCCATCGACGGCGATGCGTTTCGCGCGGCCCATGGCGAAATCTTTGGCGCGTTCTCGAAGATTCAGCCGCTTCTTGAACAACTGCGGACCGCCGCGGGAGAGCCGGATTTTTGCCGGCACATCGAAGCGGTGGTCATGGCAGTCCCGGACGCGCCCGCCATCCTTGAGCGGCGGCGCAATGGGCTGCGCGCCGCATCGAAGGCGCGTCAGGCAAAAGCGGTGAAGTCGCCTCAGACCTGAGGCTGGGCGTCGTCGAGCGGAACCAGATATGGCAGATTGTGCGTGTGGCCGGCTTCATGCAGCACCTCGTCCACCTGGCTTAGCACCTCTTCGATCGTCATGGTGTACATTTCGCGGCCGTTGTCGTAGCCGGACTCGATGGCCTTCTTCAGGTAGCGGCCGGCGGCCTGGGCGGCAAGCGTATCCGTAATCACGTGCCCGGTGCGCTTCTTTTGCTCCACCCACGCCAGGCACGGCATAGCGATCCAGACCGGACGTCCGTTCACATCGAAGCGAACATCCACGGCGTCGGCATGGCGCGTGGCGATGGCCACGATATTGGCCTTCCAGCGGCAGTGGAGGTCTTCCCCCGTCCACCGATCGGTTGTATGGAAATCTTCGTACATCGCAGATTCAGCGTAGCACTTTCGCCGTCGTTTTCGCGCTCGCCGCCTCACGCCAGGCTCGGACTTTGGCCCCTGCCCATCCCTTCAAACTCCGCGCCCCAAAATAAATCCCGCAAGCACAAAAGAAAAAACAAATCCTGGCGCGATTTGTGCGTCCAATCATTGTTCGTTACGGCGGACGATCGTCATTTACCCCGAGGGAGTCTTGTTGTCGTGACCAGTCAATCCAATAGCCACCACCACCGCCTTCTGCGCTTCGAGGAGCACCTTCGCCGCCACCAACAGCACCTCGAGCGCGCCATGTTGACCGCCGTAGAGCAGGGCCGCCAGGCCGTGGCCGAAGACACACTGGACGTCGCCGACCAGGCGGTCTTCTCCTACCAGAAAGAAATGTTGTTCAGCCAGGGAACCGAGGGCCACAGCCAGCTCTCGCTGGTGCGCCTCGCCCTGGAACGTCTGCACGAGGGGACCTTCGGCGAATGCCTGCACTGCGGGCATCCCATCGGCGACAAGCGGCTGGAAGCCCTGCCCTGGACTCCCTACTGCATCGAGTGCCAGGAAAAGATCGAAACCGGGGCGATCGAGGGCACGGTACGCGCAGCGTGACGCCTGCGCGGCGCGGCAAAACAAGCGAATCCGAGTCCTGGCAAATCCGGGTCCTGGCAAACCAGTCCAGGCAAACGAAGTCCGGGCCGTGCAGAGCGCGTGGTAAACTGAACATATCTGAGGCGAATGCGCCGTCGATCGGCGCGGGCGAATGCGCCGGCAGTTGGGGCGGTTGCGTCCGCAACGCTACGCATTTGCAACTTCCGTCAAAAAAGGACGTTCAGGGAATTCGGTGGATACACAGACCCGTCACGCGCTCAAACAGGATCGATTCATCACCGCAACCACATCCGGTCTCGACTGGGTTGGGCAAAACCGCACCTCTGTGGTGCGCTGGTCCATCGCCGTCGTGGTGGCCATCGCCGTCGCGGTAACGGGTCTCATCGTCTACCAGAAGCGCGCATCCGCCGCCGAAGTTTTGCTCGGCCAGGCGATGGACATCTACGAGACTCCCGTCGTCCAGCCCAACCAGCCCGCGGAACCGGGCCAGACAACCTACCCCAGCGCCGCGGCCCGGGCTAAAGCAGCCGCACCCATCTTCAGCCAGGTCGCCAGCCAGTATGGATTGCTGCGCGCCGGAGAGATGGCTCGCTACTTCGCCGGCATGGCGGCCCTCGACCTGGGCCAGAAGTCCGAAGCCGAAGCCGACCTCACCAAAGCGGCGCACTCGCACGACAGCGACCTTGCCGCCCTCGCGAAGCTCGCCCTCGCGAACCTCTACGCGCAGACCGACCGCACCTCGCAGGCTGTCGAGGTGTTCCGCGATCTAATCGCTCATCCCGCCACGACCGTCTCCAAACCCGAGGCCCAGCTGCAGATGGCTCAGATGTACGAGTCGACCCAGCCCGAGGAAGCGCGCCGCATCTACGCTGAAATCAAAGACCAGGACAAGGATTCCCAGGCAGCGCAGATTGCCTCGCAGAAGCTTGCCAGCCTGAAGTAGCCCCACAAGCAGCCCGGCAGCGCGGGCTGCACCACCGTCCCAAACTCACTTTCTGCCCAGACTCAGTGCGTAGATTTCCTGCGTACTGGCGTCGCGCACGAACAGCACGCTGCCGTCCGGAGCGATCCCGGTCCAGCTCCCCCAGTCCCCGCCGAAGCGGTGTTCGCCGTCCAGATCCGCTGCCAGCTCCGCCGTGTGCTGCCCCATCCGAATGCGCCACACCAGCGGCCGCCCTGCCATAATCGACTCGAAATACAGCGACTGGCTGTCGCTCGCCCACGCTGGATAACCCACCGATCCCTGGCTCGCCCGGTACCATTCCGTCCACTGCCGTGTCTCGACGTCGTACAGGCCGATGCTGCGCGAATCCGCTGAGAGTGCAGCGATAAAACGCCCGTTCGGCGACCACCGCGGACTGAAGCGCCCCTCCGATCCCGGAATCTGCGTCAGCGTTTTCGTCCGTAGATCGAATGTGTCGATCACCAGCGGCTCCGCGTCGGCTTCGTTCGACGATCGCCCGAAGATCAGCTGTGTGCCGTCCGGCGACCACCCTGGATCGGCCTCATTCTTGTTCTCCGGCACCATTTCCTGGGGCAGGCCGCCCTGCGCCGACACCACGTTCACCTTCCACGGTTTGCCCCACACCGCGGAAAGGTACGCGATGCGGCTGCCGTCCGGCGACCAGCTGGGCAGCGTGGAGCGCGTATCCGTCGTCAGCCGCAGCGCATCGCTGCCGTCGATCCGGCAGCGCCACAGCGTGTCCTGCGGATAGCTCACATAGGCCACCCACCGCCCGTCGCGGCTGAACGCCAGCTCGCCCGCCGATATCCCGCCCAGATACGGGACGCTCTTCCGCTGCGCTGCGTCGAAGCGCACCAGTTCCCCGCGAGGCTGCGTGCCCGGGGCGTACAGCGTCTGCCCGTCCGGACTGATCGAGACTGCCATGAACTCGAGTGGCCCGCTCGTGAGCTGCACAGGCTGCCCCGCGCGCCGCCCCAGCCACCCGCCCCGCTCCGGCAGATCCCACACATCGCCTTTCTTCGCATCGATAAACACGTAGTCGCGCCCATCCGGCGACCACGCACCGCAGCACTCCGCCGATGGCGTGCGCCAGCCCGGCAGCAGCGCATGCGCCCTGCTCCCGTTGGCATTCGCCTCCCACAGCGCAAGCGTGTTATCGGTCTGGAATCGCGTGAAGCGAATGCGCCGCCCATCCGGCGACATGCGTGCGTCGAACAGAATCCCCGGCGCCTCCAGCATGCGCCGCATCTCCGACCCGTCCGCGCGCCCCATGTAAAGATCCGGCCCGCGCGTCACCAGCAGCCGCGTGCCGTCCGGCGTCCACGCCCCATCGCGGCCCTCCATCTCGCCCAGCCGCCGCGGCGTGCCGCTCGGCAGCGGCAGCGACCAGAAGGCCGACAGAGTACCCGTCTGTGGATGCTCGATCACCAGCAGGCTGGCGTGATCCGGCGCAATGTCCACCAGCACCGGGTTCGCGAAGGGCGTGGCAAGGCGCGAGACATCTCCGCCCGCCGCCGCCAGCTGCGCGATCGTCCATCGCTCCTGCCACAGTTCCGAGAAGTAGACGCGGCTCCCGTCGGAGAGCGGCGTGCTCTTCGCAAGCCCGTCGCGCGTGATCGGCTCAATGCGCGTCACTACCAGGGTCCGCGGCGTGGTGAGCCACACCGCTGCCGCCAGCGCCAGTGCCGCCACCGCGCCTGCCGCCGTCCACGCCCGCCAGCGTCGCTTCGGCCGCGGCTTCGCTTCGGCAACGGCCGTGTGCGACGAGCTGCTGTCCCGCTGCAGCCGCTTCAGGTCCGCGCAAATCTCCGTCGCGCTCTGGTAGCGCATGTCGCGGTCCTTCTCGAGGCACGCGTCGATGATCCTTTCCAGTTCCGCCGGCAATACCGGATTCATCCGCACCGGAGGCGCGGGCACGCTGTGCAGAATCGCGTCGAACACCGCGGCCGATGTGTCGCCACGGAACGGCAAAATCCCCGTTGCCATCTCGTAGAGCACCACGCCGAATGAAAACAGGTCGGTCCGGGCATCCAGTTCCTTTCCCAGGGCCTGCTCCGGTGACATATACGCCACGGTGCCCATCACCGTGCCTTCCGTCGAAAGGCGATCCTCGGGGGATCGATCCGTGGCGGTCGACTGCGACGCCGCCACGGCGTGCGGTGCGGTGAGCTTGGCCAGTCCGAAATCCAGGATCTTCGCATAGCCCGTAGTTGTGATGAAGATGTTGCCTGGTTTCAGATCGCGATGGATGATGCCTTTGCTGTGCGCCGCTTCCAGCCCGCTGGCGATTTGCAACGCATAATCGACCAGACGCCCCGTCTCCAGCGGGTGCCCGCGGATGACTTCGCGCAGGCTGCTGCCTTCCAGATACTCCATGGCGATGAACGGGAATCCCTCGTGCTCCCCGATCTCGTAAATCGTGCAGATGTTGGGGTGGTTCAGTGCCGAAGCCGTCCGCGCCTCGCGCCGGAACCGATCGACCACCGGCGCGTCGCGGCCGAGCCGGTCGGACAGAAACTTGAGCGCGACAATGCGGCCCAGCAGCACATCCTCGGCCTTATAGATGACGCTCATCCCGCCGCTGCCGACATAATGCTGGAGCCGGTAGTGGGAAACGGCCTGCCCGATATCGAAGCCAACCTGCGGCGACATGGGAATCGCCTCGCGTCCCGTAGAGCCCCGGGAACGTTGAACCAGAAGGCTGGATGCGGTTTCCGGCGGAGCGGCGCGGAACAGACTCCCTCGCCTTCCACCCGCTCTCCAGTGGGACTCCAGCATAGCAATCGCCGGCATGATTGCAAGTGATGCTCAACACATGAGTCGGAAGGCACTGGCTTTTCACGCAGCCGCTGGACGCCGAGTTCACGCCGGAGCACCGTCTGCCGATGAGAGAGCACAAGCCCGGCGGGTCAGGTAACCCGCGTGCAACTTTTTGGTAATATTCTTTCGCGCGATTGGTAGTTACGCTGGGGTATTCGTTGGTAACTATATTCCTTCGAATAGTTTTCCGGGCCTCTTGAATTGGCAGGTTGCCTTGCTTCGCGGCCGCGCCTGCCGGCGGTTTGCTCTACACAACGTGGGGTTGAAGCGGCTCACCGCGCGGTCCCCAATGATGAATCGATTCGCGGCCACAACATTTCGTACTGCAGGCATCGCGGCGTTGCTGGCTGGCATCGGCGGAGCAGCCTGGTATCACTTCCGCTTCTACATCTCCCACAGCACCATCCGGCAGTTGCAGAGCCTTCCCGTGGGCGACTCGGTCCGCCTCGAAGGCGTGGTCACAGCTGTCGATCCCCTCGGCCGCCGCTTTTGGATGCAGGATGACACCGGCGCCCTGGCTTTCAGCCAGCCCGACGGTGCCGCGGCCCCGTATGCCGGCGAACCTGTAGGCGCTGAGGCGGTCAAGACCGCCCACTATGATGACTCACTCGGTCCTGACAGCGTCATGCTGAAGAACGTCCACCTCTTTCCCCTCGGAGGACACGCTCCTCTGCCCCAGCCCGCTGCCATTGGACCAGCCGATTTTCCCGTCGGCGAACGATCCCAGACCCGCGCCGAAACCAGCGCGGTCGTGCGCGCCGTCACGACAGACGCGCAATTCCGTACGCACCTTACCGTCGCGCAGTCGGGGCCCGAAGTCGATATCGTTCTGCCCGGCGCCTTCCCCGCCCTGTCTCGTCTCGTCGATGCGGAGGTAACCGTAGCCGGCGTTCCCGAACAGCTGCCCGCCGGCGCCCGGGCCGCGATTCCCCGGCGTCTGTGGGTCAATTCCGTCCGTGACATTCGCGTCCGGCAGCCGGCCCCGTCCACTTCCCCGCTGGTATCCATACGACAGCTGTACTCCGACCCTTCGCTGCGCACGGGCCATCGTCTTCGCGTGCGCGGCCGCCTGGTCGCCTGGCCCGCCCCCGACCTCCTGCTCCTCGAAGATCCCTGGGGAGCCATCGAGTGCCAGGTCTCGCCTGCGCAGTCCCTCCCGCCCGGCTCACTGGTTGAAGTCAGCGGATTTCCCACCGTCGACCACCTGCGCATCGTTCTCTCCCATGCGCGGGCCGTGGCCATCCCGTCCGCGCAGGCCCCCGCCTCTGCCGCCACGACCTCCGGCGCATTAACCACGGTCGCCTCCGTCCGCGCTCTGTCCCAGGCCCGGGCCGCCCTCGCCCTGCCCGTCCGCGTCACCGGCGTCGTCACCTATAACGACTCGGACTGGAAACAGCTCTTCCTTCAGGATTCCACCGGCGGCATTTATATCAAGTACTCCGGCGCCGCATCCCCGCTCGAGGTCGGCGAAAAGGTCACCGTCGTGGGGTTCACGAATGCCGGAGATTTTGCGCCCGTCATCGTCGCACCCAGATTCATCGCCGATGGCCACGCGCCTCTCCCCGCCCCCGCGTCCGTCACCGCCGTCCAGGCCGCTTCAGGCATGCTCGACTCGCAGCTGGTCGATATCCAGGGCATCGTCCATCCCGTAGACAGAACCCAGCCTCTGCATCTGGGCTTTGAGCTCTACACCGATTTCGGCCGCGTTCGCGGTACCGCTTCGCCCCGCTTCTCTCTGCCCGACCTCCGCCGCATTGAGGATGCCCGCGTCGACATCCGCGGCGTCTTCGCCACCGTGTTCAACTCCCGCCGCCAGCTCATCGGCTATCAGCTCGACGTTGCTTCGCCCGCCGACATTCGCGTGATCGAGCCGGCCACCGCCAACCCCTTTGACCTCCCTGCCACCCCCATCGGCTCTCTGCTGCGCTATTCCCCTCAGGCCCGCTTCGGCCACCGCGTCAAGATCGCCGGCGCTGTCACCATGGTCGAGCCCGGTTCGCTCTATCTTCAGGACGACAGCGGCGGCGTGCAGGTGCGCGGCGATACCACCGGCCTCCACCGTGGCGATCTGGTCCAGGCCCTGGGTTATCCCACCCTGGTCGGCCGATATTCTCCCGTCGTTTCCGACGCCGTTTTTCGCTCTTTGCACCGCAATGTGCCTGCTCCGGCCAAGCCCGCTACCGTCGACGACATCCTCCTCGGCCGCTACGACTCGCAGCTCGTTACCGTTGAAGGCAAGGTGCTGGACGCCATCGATGACCCTTCCGGACAGAGGCTGCTGCTGCAGTCCGGCATTCATACCTTTACCGCCCGCCTCGGCGGCGACGACGCGCGCACCGGCCACTGGCCGCCGGTGGTGGGCAGCGTCGTCCGGCTCACCGGCATCTCCGCCGCCCAGGTCGACCCCGACAAACTTTACCTGCTTCTCCAGCAGCAGCCCGTCGGCTTCATGCTTCTGCTCCGCTCCGCCGCCGATGCCGTCCTCGTCAAAGCGCCCCCATTCTGGAATCTGCGCAACGCCTTCGTCCTCATCGTCACCTTTGCGCTCGCCATTCTGGCCGCGCTGGTCTGGGGTGGAGCGCTGCGCCGCCGCGTCCGCCTGCAGAGGCTTGCTCTGCTCAAGGCCGACGAAACCAACCAGGCCATCTCCGACCTGTCCCATGCCATGAACCAGGTCTCCGACCGCCAGCAATTCGACGCCCAGGTCTCCGTGCGCGGCACGCCGGAGGTCGCGCAGCTGGTTGTCGGCTTCAACATCATGCTCACCGAGCTGCGCCTCGCCCAGCGCGCCAGCCGCGACGCCGAAGCGCGGCTGCAGCAGCAGGCTCTCACCGACGAACTGACAGGGTTGCCCAATCGGCGCCATTTGTCCCAGCATCTGGCGCAGAGCCTCGCCGCCGCCAGACGTCACGGCTCCCTCATGGCGCTGCTCTACATCGACCTCGATGGCTTCAAGCTGGTCAACGACAGCTTCGGCCACGCCGCCGGCGACCAGCTGTTGACCGAGGTCGCAGAACGGTTGCGAACTCGCGCGCGCAAGTCCGATTCCCTCGCCCGCATCGGCGGCGACGAGTTTACCGTCATCCTCAACGGCATCGGAAGGCGCGAAGACGCTCAGATTGCAGCCGACGACATGCTGCGCACCCTCAGCGAACCCTTTCAGATTGCCGGCCAGGACATCACCATCGGCGCCAGCATCGGCATCTGCACCTTCCCCGACCACGCCAACGACGAGACCGACCTGTTGCAGCAGGCCGACAGCGCCATGTATGCCGCCAAACGCGCTGGCAGAAACCGCGCCATGTTCTTCTCGAGCAGCCTCGGCCACGCCATCCGCGAACGCCTCATGCTCGAGAATGAGCTGCGCCGCGCCCTCCTCGAACACCGCGACATTACCGTCGACTACCAGCCCGAGTTCGACCTGGCCACCGGCGCCCTCACCCGCTTCGAAGCCCTGGCCCGCTGGAACCACCCTACGCTCGGCGCCATTCCTCCCTCCACGTTCATTCCCATCGCGGAGGAAAGCGGGCTGATCATTTCGCTCGGAGCCTGGATTATGGATTGCGCCTGCGCCGAGGCCGTCTCGTGGCAGACTTCCCAGGGCCAGCCCGTTCAGGTCGCCGTCAACGTCTCCAGCGTCCAGTTCGCCCGCGACACCTTCGTCGACGAGGTGACCGAAACGCTGCGGCGAACCGGCCTCGATCCTCACCTGCTGCAGATCGAGCTCACCGAATCGGCCATGCTCATTGGCGTGCAGCGCGCCGCCCACGCCATGCAGGTGCTGCGCAATATCGGCGTCAGCTTCGCCATCGACGACTTCGGCACCGGCTATTCCTGCCTCAGTTATCTGCCGGAACTCGGTTTCGACGCGCTGAAGATCGACCGTGTCTTCGTCAGGGACCTGATGCAGCGCCCCGAAACGCGCGCCATGGTGCGCTCGCTCATCACCCTCGCCCACGAGCTCGACATGCGCGTCATCTTCGAAGGCATTGAGACCTCGGAGCAGCTGCAGATCATCGAAACCATGGGCGCCCACGAGGCCCAGGGCTACCTCCTCGGCCGTCCCAATTCGCATCCGGCCAGCCTGCTCGGCCAGTCGCTGCCCGCCATCCTGTCTTCGTAACCGGCTGCCGCCATCAAGGCTCGCCCGCAGCCGACGAGCGGCCCCACCGGCTCGCTGGCCGCGGTCGCGCCTGCCCGACCAGCGACAGCACCACCCACCACAGCATGGAATAGAAGAGGATGCTGGAAACCTGCACCAGCAGCCCCCACGACGGAGCACCGAGACTCCAGTGCATCCCGGTTCCATAGAACACCTGCGCCAGCAGCGCGGCCGGCACCGATCCCGCCTCGACCACCGCATCCCGCAGCGGGCCCCCCGGCAGCCGCGCCGCGCACACCCCCAACCCGCTCACTGTCGCCGCCCCCAGCAGCAGGCTCCGCCACGCCATTCCAGCCATCGTCCAGCGTCCCATCGCCCCAGTCCTCCTCCGCACCCCTCATCGGCGCGACGGGAGTTTCGATGAGAGACCGGGACAGCAATGGCGAATCGGAAGTCACGCCGGCGCCGTTTGAGCTTGCGCCTGCAGCCTGCACGTCCTGGTGACGCTCGAACCGTCCCAGCCGATCGCAGTTGTAACCCGCAGTCGATCCCTCCAGCTCCCGCCATTTGTGCGCAATGACAGGTTGCTGCCGGACGGCGGTTTCCTTTGCGGGGCAGCGCATTTTTCTGCAACCTCCATCCACGACGATCATCATGTCACGGGTAGGTCGACCGCCCTGGCTGAGCAACGGTCATCGAGGAGGAATCATGAAGCTCGCAGGCAAAAAGGCCCTCATTACCGGAGGCAACAGCGGCATCGGCCTGGCCACAGCCCGCCTTTTCGTCTCTGAAGGCGCTGAAGTCGCCATTACCGGCCGCGATCAAAAGACACTGGATGAAGCCGTCGCCGAGCTGGGATCGAAAGCGCACGGCTATCGTGCCGACATTACGGTGGCGGAGGACCGCAGAAAGCTCTTCGCCGATCTCGCCAGAGACTTTGGCAAGCTCGACATCGTCTTCGCCAATGCAGGCATTTCCGGCAGGACGCCGACCGGCACGACCGACGAAGCCATCTTCGAGAAGGTAATCCACACCAACCTCAACGGTGCTTTCTTTACTGTCAATTCAGCCGCTCCTCTCCTCAACGACAACGGCAGCATCATCTTCAACGGATCGGTGCACAACTATCTCGGTCAGCCAGGCGTGGCTGCCTACGCTGCCACGAAAGGAGGACTCGTCTCCATGGCGCGATCCATCGCCGCCGACCTTGCACCGCGCAGGATTCGCGTGAACGTGGTCGCCCCGGGAGCGACGAAGACTCCCATCTGGAAGCGCGGGCCGCGCGCCAATGCCACGCAGGAGGAATCCGCAAAACTTTCCGACTTCTTCTCTTCCACAGTTCCGCTGGGCCGTTGGGGCGAGCCGGAAGATCTGGCAAAGGCTGTGCTTTTTCTCGCCTCCGACGATTCCTCGTACATCAATGCAATCGAGCTGGTGGTGGACGGCGGACTGACCGGCGCTCCCTTCGGAGCCGCCATTCTTCGCGGCTGACGCAATGCCTGAGTCCGTGTATCCCGAAGCCGCTGCACGCAAGTCGACGCCACCCTCAAAGAGCGGCGGCCCTGCACAGAATCCGAAAGACCTTAGGACCTCAGGAATTGGCGAAGAAAATCGTTGTTTGCTTCTGTATCTGGACACGACTTCACAGCCTGCGAAACCACTCTATTCTTTGAAGGGGCACAGCTTGAGCTGTGCCGCACACGCCGCAAATTCAATTCGGCTTCAGCCACTGAGGGACGATTTTGTCCAGGTGCGTGCTTTTTTTTTCGCAGGCTGTTCAGTCGTGTCGCAAAAGGTGCAACATCGGGTGGACTTCAGCCCCTGAGCGCATTCTTTTCCATCCTCGAATGGTTCAAACGGCTTCGGGGACAACAGACTAAGCGTTCTCGCCGTGCGTCTCCGGCTTCGCCGGCGGATGGCCACATCCCGGCTCCTGCGCCATCGGCTTCAACAGCGGAAACAGGATCACGTCCCGGATGGACCGCGCCCCGGTCAGGATCATCGTCAGCCGGTCGATCCCGATGCCCTCGCCCGCCGTCGGCGGCAGCCCGTACGCCAGCGCCCGCACGTAGTCCACGTCCATCTGGTGGGCCTCCTCGTCGCCGCGCGCATGCTGCTCCAGCTGTTCTTCAAAGCGGCGCCGCTGCTCCTCAGGATCGTTTAGCTCGCTGAAGGCATTCCCCAGCTCAAACCCGCCGATGTAGAACTCGAACCGCTCCACCCATTCCGGCTCATCGGGTTTCTGCTTCGAGAGCGGCGAGACGGCGAGCGGGAACTCATAAATGATGGTGGGCTGGATAAGCTCGTACTCAGCTATCGCTTCGAATAGATCAGCAATCCCTTTACCCAGTGGAGCGCCTTGATCGAGGAAGTACACAATCCGCTGAAGAAGAAGGTTGAGGCTCAGTGTATCCAGCTCTTCCTTTTCGCGCGGTTCAGGAGGAGTCACGTCCTCCAGATACGCCTCTTCTTCAGAGATCTCCCACTTCTCACGCTCTTCCCATCGAGCTTCTTTGGTTTGGGACTGGTGAATCTTTATGCATCCCTCAAGGAATAGCCGGAAGCTCTTGGCGTCGGAGAAGACGTCTAGAGAAAGCGGCGGCAAGAATCGCGGCCACCATTTCCGGATAGCTTCTCGCATGGTAAGCCGCTGCCACTGCCCAAGGTCAATCCTGACCACTTTGCCCGCGTGCGGCCCTCGCGGAACTGCGAAGTGCGTGATCGTCGTCCCGTTCGCCTCCATCGCCACAAACTGGATCAGCTCCTCGGTCAGATCCATCAGGTCGTGATAGTTCGCATACGCCTGGTAGAACTCGAGCATGGTGAACTCGGGATTGTGCTGTGTCGAGATGCCCTCGTTGCGGAAGTTGCGGTTGATCTCGTACACGCGGTCGAACCCGCCAACCACCAGCCGCTTCAGATACAGCTCCGGCGCAATGCGCAGGAACAGATCGATGTCGAGCGTGTTGTGGTGCGTCGTGAACGGCCGCGCCATCGCCCCGCCGGCGATGGGCTGCATCATCGGCGTCTCCACTTCGATGTAGCCCCGCGCGTCGAAGAATTTCCGCATCGCCCGCAGCACCGCCGCCCGCTTCACAAAGACGTCGCGGACCCGAATCTCCGGCGCAGCTGCAGTTCCCGTCGCCTGGACAGCTCCCGCCTCCCCGCTCCCAGCTCCCGGCTCCTCGCTCCCAGCTCCCGGCACGCTCCCAGCTCCCGGCTCCTCGCTCCCAGCCTCGTTCAGCACTCCGTTCATGAACAGGTCGACATACCGCTGCCGGTAACGCAGCTCCACATCCGACAGGCCGTGGAACTTCTCCGGCAGCGCCAGCAGCGCCTTGGCCAGAAACGTGATGGTCTCCACGTGGATGGTCAGTTCGTTCGTCCGCGTGCGGAACAGGTAGCCGGTAACCCCGATGTGGTCGCCCAGATCCAGCAGCTTGTACAGCTCGAATGCCGCATCGCCCACCGCATCTTTGCGGACATAGATCTGCAATCGATCGGTTGGTGTCTTCTGCGGTTCCGCGGATGAGCTGTCGCGTGCCTGCTTGAAACGCACATCCTCCTGCTGCAGCGTCGCAAACCCCGCCTTGCCCTGCTGCCGGATGGCCATCAGCCGCCCCGCCACCGCCACGTTAATGCGCTCGGCTTCGAGTTGCTCGCCGGTGGCCGCATCCCAGGCGGCGCGAATCTGCGGAATCGTAGACAGCGGGTGATCGGCAGAGGGCGCAAATGTATTCGGATACCTCGCCTGCCCCAGCGCTTCTATCTGCTTCAGTTTTTCCTGGCGGAGCGCGTAGAGGTTGCGCTCAAACTCGGACTCGAACACGGATTCGCCTCAATCGAAAGGTCTCGTTTGAGTATAACGATGCGAGCAGCGCTCAGCAGATGGAGGCCAACGGTCAGCCTGGCGCCAGTTTTGTGCGGCGGGAATCGCTGCGTGTATAACCGAGACGGAATGCCCGAACATCCAAACAGGTCGCGTCCCCCCCAGCCATCCGGCGCTCTCGGCGGGCTGGTCAAGGCCGAGCGCCTCATGCAGATCGCCTTCATCCTGCCCTGCGCGGTGGTCGCCGGCTGGCTGGTCGGTTATCTGCTCGACAAATGGCTGCACCAGCACTGGATTTACATCGTCGGTCTGCTGCTGGGCTGCGTCGCCGGCTTCATCGAGGTCTTCCACATCGTCCTCGAAAACGAAAAGGACAACCAGTGACCGAGCAAGCCGGCGCGCTCGCGAATATGACCGACGAAGAGCTGCAGGCGATGCTCCGCCGCGCCCTGCGCACCGTCGTCATTCTTGCGCTCATCCTTTTCGTCCTCTTCACGCTGATCTGGAACTGGCAATCCGGCGTCCTGGCGCTGGCCGGAGCCGCCATTTCCTACACCGGCATCCGCGAATGGCGCTCGCTCGCTGTGGCGGTTTTCGCCCGCCTCGACAACCAGCAGCGTCCCCGCCCGGTGGCGCGCACTTTGGTCATGTTTTTTCTCCGTTTGGCAGTCGTCGGCGCGATTCTCTATGTTAGTCTAAGGTGTTTGCACGGTACCGTTTACGCGCTGGTGGCGGGCATTGGGCTGGCAGTGGTTGCCCTCTCCTGGGAAGCTCTTCGTCTCCTCCGCGGCTAACCGGTCCTTCTCCGCAATTCAAAGTACTTCGGATCAGACAATGCTGGCCTGGATCGTCTTCGTTACCCGACTGCTGAATCACTGGTTTGCCGCGCCCGTCGATGCGCTGCTCGGTGCGCTGCACATTCCCGTCCCATACCCGTCTCACCCCATCAACAACACCTTCACGCTTGAACTCATCGTCTTCGGCATTCTCGTCCTGTTCTTTATCGTGGTCCGCCTCAGGCTCAGCGTAGAGAACCCCGATGGCGCGCAGCACATGGCGGAGATCCTGCACGAGTTCGTCAGCAGCCAGGCCGAACAGGTGATGGGCGACCGGGACACGCCCCACATTCCGATCCTCACCTGTCTGCTGGCCTTCATCCTGCTCTGCAACTGCTTCGGGCTCCTTCCCGGCATTGAGACGCCTACGTCCAATCCGGTGGTTCCTCTCGGGCTCGCCGTCTGCGCGTGGGTCTACTACCAGTGGAACGGCGTGCGCGCCCAGGGACCGATCGGATACGTCAAGCACTTTATGGGGCCAGTGGCATGGCTGGCTCCCCTGCTGTTTCCCATCGAGATCATCTCCCACCTTGCCCGCATCATGTCGCTCACCATTCGTCTTTACGCCAACATGTATGCGAGCGACCTGATCACGCTGATCTTCTTTTCCGGCATTCCCCTGGCCATTCCGATTGTCGGCCTGGGCTTGCACTTGTTCGTGGCTGTCATCCAGGCGTACATTTTCATGCTCCTCAACATGATTTACCTGGCGGAGGCGACCGCACACCCGGAGCATCACTAGAGAGCTTTCCCGCCGGAGCGCCGCTTCCACTCCGGCCGGGCACCGCCGTTCAGCGTGAGGGGGCCAGCACGGTGAGCCTCAACCACCAACTGGCGGCAATCTTAAGGAAGCTGGAGAATCAAATGCGTAAGCTACAGTACTTCTTCATGACGCTGGCCGCCCTCTTCATGGCGTCCCCGGCGTTCGCGCAATCGAACGGCGGCAGCGCCGCAGCCAGCTGGGTACCCATCGGCGCCGGCATCGGCATGGCCATCGCCTCAGGCCTCTGCGGCCTCGGACAGGGCCGCGCCACCGCCTCCGCCACCGAGGCGGTGGCACGCAATCCCGGAGCCCGCGCCGGCATTCTCACCCTGCTGATGCTTGGCCTCGCCTTCATGGAATCTCTGGCCCTCTTCACCCTGGTGATCATCATCATCAAAGTGAAGTAATTCCGCGCCGCATCAAAGCAAAACTCCCTGCCGCGCGATACCGGCAGGGAGTTTTGCTTTGGAGAAGAGTTATTTCTGCTGGATTTCCCGGAGGTAGTCCGTCAGGTTCGCGATTCTCTGATGAACTTCCATGTCGCTGACCGGACCGCCCTGGCTTAGCGAGCGCAGTGTCGGTCCCCAAACCGGCATGTCCTTCGAACCATGAGCCGGGTGCTCGGATCCAAACTGCAACACCGCAGAAACGTGAAGGTCGGGGAATTTTCTCCCGTTTTCCTTGGCCAGCTGCGTCAGATCGGTTGGATGATCTTTCAGAGCGACCGCGGCCGGTCCGTTGCCTCGTCCATCCACCCCGTGGCAGGCTGCGCAATAGTTGGCATACATCTGTTTTCCCGATGCCGGTGATGTCCGTTTCACCGGCACTTCTTTGATCTGAGGTGTCGTCTGGGCTATCCCGAAAGCGGCGGTGGCCAGCAGCCCCGCCACGAATGCGACGTGGATTCGATTCGGCATAATAACCCTCCTTTCCGGGGCTTCATTCTCTGCCCCGGAGGGTACGACTGTATGTGACGGCTGGCACAAGCGCCCCCCGTTGGTAACGAGGAATGAAAACTCTGCAATCAGTGCTTTGTGGCGATGTCGGACACACTCTTCCGTACAGCCGGCAAGCCCTTCCGCGCCCCCGCAGAACGCGTCAAATGCGCTGCGATTTCCAGCGCCCGTGACGAAACAGGTAGAGACTGGCTGCCGCGATCGAACACTCGGCGATTACCACCGCGAGAAACGCTCCCTGCTGACGAAAGTGCATCCTCACCGCCAGCCACCAGGCAAGCGGCAGCTCGAACACCCAAAACCCGAAGAAGTAAACGACGGTAGGCGTGACGGTATCGCCGGCGCCGTTGAAGGCCTGCAGCGTGACCATCACCCACGCATAAGCGATGTTGCCGCAGCAGAAGATGCGCAACGCCTGCGCGCCGATGGCGACCACCGCGCGGTTGTCGACGAAGATGCCGGCCACCGGGGTGGCGAAGAACCAGAAGAAGACTCCCAGCGCGGCGAGAAAGAGCATCGTGTACATCCCGGTGCGCCAAACCGCCTGCTCGGCGCGCCTGGGATGGCCGGCTCCCAGATTCTGCCCGACCAGAGTGGCCGCGGCGTTGCTGAGCCCCCAGGCGGGCAGAATATAGAAACCCACAATCCGCATGGCAATGGTGTAGCCGGCCACCGCGACCGCGCCAAACAGGGCCACGATGCGCACCAGGCCAATCCAGCTCACGTTGGCAATGGCGAACTGCAGGATGGCAGTGAGCGAGATGCGCAGAAGACGCCACAGCACAGGGAGGTTGAGGCGCAGGTGGCGGACGAGGACGTGAATCCGCTCGGTGCCGCGCAGCAGGCGATAAAACTGATAGAGGACGCCGATCCCACGTCCCGTAAAGGTGGCCACGGCGGCGCCAGTCACGCCCAGACGCGGAAACGGGCCGAGCCCGAAGATCAGGCATGGATCGAGAGCGAGGTTGATAATGTTGGACACCCACAGTAGGCGCATGGCAATGGCGGCATCGCCGGCGCCGCGAAAGATGGCGTTGTTGAGGAACAGCATGATGATGACGCCGCAGCCGCCCAGGGCGACGCGGGCGTAGCCGGAGCCGATGGCGATGATCGCGGGCGACGCGCCCATCAGCAGCAGCAGCCGGGGCGCGAAGATCCACGCCGGGATGCCCAGCCCGACGGAGATGAGCAACCCGAGCACGATCGCCTGGACGGCGGAGACAGCGGCGTTCTCAGGGTCCTTTTCGCCAATGCGGCGCGCCACCATCGCGGTGGTGGAGAGCGAAAGGCCAAGACCGATGGAAAACGCCATGCCGATCATGGATTCGGTGAGCCCCACCGTGGCGACCGCGTTGGCTCCCAGGCGGCCTACCCAGAAGACATCGACCACCGCGAAGAGGGATTCGAGCACCAGCTCCAGCACCATGGGGATGGCCAGCAGCAGGATGGAGCGGTTGAGGCTGCCGGCGGTATAGTCCTGGTGCGAGCCGCGCAGCGCCTCGCGGATCGATGCCCAGAATCCAGGCAGGGGCTCGGACTCGACCGGCACGGTCATGGGTCAGACGAGTGTACCCGAACCAGGCAACGGTGCGGTCAGCTTCCCGGATGAATTTACGGGGTGATTCGCGGAGGCAGAGAATCGGAAGGGGAGTCCGATCGGATCGACATGCGCTGCGCAGTTCCTTCCGCCGGCGCTGCGGCCCACAACGCCCCCGCGTGGCGTTCCTCACGTCGCCCCGGAACGGCGAAGCTGAAAAGCTTTGCCGTGATTTCCGGCGCGGCGACAGGCCCGGAATCAGGAATTTCAGGATTGAACAACAGAGCAGCCGCCCCGGCAGCAAATTAGCTGCTCTTTGCCTCGGCGCTGTCCAGTTTCGCCCGCGCTTCGGCCATCACCTCGTTGGCGTGGTCGTACTTTTCGGGGTCTTCGCCGGCTTCGTTCCACAGCTTCTCGCCGTGTTCGAGCTGCTGGCGTGCCGCGGCGGTGTCGATCTCCTCAGGCCTTTGCGCAGTTTCCGCCAGAATGGTCACGCGATCCGGCAGCACCTCCACGAAGCCGCGAGCGACGCTGTAACGCTGGTGTCCTGCCTCGCCGCCGTGCAGGCGTACTTCTCCTGCACCGATCTCGGCCAGCAGCGGAGCGTGCCCGTACAGGACTTCCACGTAGCCGGTCTTTGCCGGAACCTCCACCGCATCCGCCGTCTGATCGACGAGGATGCGGTCGGGCGTCACAAGCCGAATTTTGAGCAGGCCGGCCATCTTATTTCGTCGTCGCCTTCAGCTTTTCGGCCTCTTCCAGCACTTCCTCAATGGTGCCGCGCATGTAGAACGCCTGCTCCGGCACATCGTCATGCTTGCCGTCAATCACTTCCTTAAAGCTGCGCACCGTATCGGCGATCTTGCAGTATTTGCCCGGGATCCCCGTGAATTGCTCGGCCACGTGGAAGGGCTGCGACAGGAATCGCTGCACTTTGCGGGCGCGCGACACGGTGATCTTGTCGTCTTCCGACAATTCGTCGATGCCGAGAATAGCGATAATGTCCTGCAGATCCTTATATCGCTGCAGAATCTTCTTCACCCCTTGTGCCACGTCGTAATGCTCCTGCCCGACCACGCGCGGCGTCAGGATGCGGGACGTGGAAGCCAGCGGATCGACGGCGGGATAAATGCCCAGCTCCGACAACGGACGCGAAAGCACCGTCGTCGCATCGAGGTGAGCGAACGTTGTAGCCGGCGCCGGATCGGTGAGATCGTCGGCGGGCACGTAAACGGCCTGCACCGACGTGACCGAGCCGCGCTTGGTCGACGTAATCCTCTCCTGCAGCTCGCCCATTTCCGTGGCCAGGTTCGGCTGGTAACCCACCGCCGACGGCATGCGACCCAGCAGCGTCGACACTTCCGACCCCGCCTGCGTAAAGCGGAAGATGTTGTCGATGAAGAGCAGCGTGTCGGCGCCCTCTTCGTCGCGGAAATACTCGGCCACAGTGAGACCGGTGAGGGCGACGCGCAGGCGCGCTCCGGGCGGCTCGGTCATCTGCCCATAGATAAGCGCGGCTTTAGACTTGGGCAGGTCTTTCAGGTTAATCACGCCGGATTCCTGCATCTCCAGCCACAGGTCGTTGCCCTCGCGGGTGCGCTCACCCACGCCGGCGAACACCGAGAAGCCGCCATGCTTGGTCGCGACGTTGTTAATCAGCTCCTGAATGATGACCGTCTTGCCCACGCCCGCGCCGCCGAAGAGGCCGATCTTGCCGCCCTTCAGGAAGGGCTGGATCAGATCGACGACCTTGATGCCGGTCTCGAACATCTCCTCGTGAGTGGACTGCTCGTCGAATGCCGGAGCCGGACGATGGATGGGATTGCGCTCCTTTGCATGAACCGGACCCAGCTCGTCGACCGGCTCGCCGATCACATTGAGCACCCGGCCCAGCGTCGCGCGGCCCACCGGCACTGAGATCGGGCCTCCCTGGTCGATGGCCTTCATGCCGCGCACCATGCCCTCGGTCGCCTCCATAGCCACGCAGCGCACGCGTCCCTCGCCCAAATGCTGCTCAACTTCGAGAATCACATTGATGGGTACAGGCACGCTGAAACCGTCGCTGACCACGCGCAATGCCTGGTAAATGGGCGGCATGGTCGCTTCTTCGAACTGCACGTCGACCGCCGGACCTGAAATCTGAACCACTCTGCCGATGTTTTCTGCCATAGATCTTTCTTCGCCTTAAATCGCGGCTGCGCCGCTCACAATTTCGATAATTTCCTTGGTGATCGCCGCCTGACGCACACGGTTCATGGTCAGGGTCAGCGAATCGATCATGTCCGATGCATTGTTCGTCGCTGAATCCATCGCCGTCATGCGCGCGGCGTGCTCGGCCGCAACGGACTCCAGCGTCGCGTGGTAGAGCTGCGAGGTCACGTAGCGCGGCAGCACATCGGCAAAGATCTCCTGCGGAGACTGCTCGTAGATGTAGTCGACTTCGGCCGTGCCGAAGTTCCTCACCTCGTCTTCGAACTGCCTCTGCGCGGCCTCCGCTTCGTGCGGATACAGGCTCACCCCCGCCGACAGTGCCGCTTCCGCGGCCCGCTCGCGCTCCTCGATGGTCGGCTCTTCCGCCTTCTCTACCTCGTGCACCCTGAGCGACAGGATGGGCAGCACCCGTTCCACCACCACGCGCTGCTGGATCACCGATTTGAACTCGTTGTAAACCAGGTACGCTGCGTCGACTTCCTCATGCGTGTACCAGCTGATGATCTCCTCGGCCAGTTCGCGCACGCGCTCGTAGTTCAGTTTCTCCAGCACGCCGGTCTGCTCGCCGACCACTTCGATGGCGCTGCCGCGCTGCCGCTCCGGCCTCCGCTCCTCGTCCACCGCCTCGGCAAACTGCGCCGCCGGGTAGCGGCGCCGGAAAAGATCGCGTCCCTTGCGCCCGATAGCTTCGATATCGATTTCCTTGCCGTTATTTTCGGCAATGAAACTCGCCGCAGCCTTGAAGATGTTGGTGTTGAACGCCCCGGCGAAGCCTTTGTCGCCGGAAACGACCACCAGCAGGATGCGCTTCTCCGGGCGCGTCAGCAGCAGCGGATGCCGCACTTCCCCGGTTTCCGGATCGTAGATCTCAGCCCGCCTCTTGAGCGACTCCAGCACGCTGGCCAGCATGGCCGCGTAGGGCCTCGCCGCCACCGCGCGCTCCTGCGCCCGGCGCAGCTTCGCCGCCGAAACCATCTTCATGGCCTTGGTGATCTGCCGCGTGTTGCGCACGCTGCGAATGCGCCGCCGTAAATCGAGTACGTTCGCCATGCGTCCCTAGTGTGCCGCCCCCGCGGGCTGCGCCTGCTGCTCCTGGCTCTGGTTCTGTTGCTTTTCAGCGGCCGGCTGCGCCGGAGCCTGCTTCACACGCGCTCCCTCGTGCTCGCCCACGAAGTTCGCCTTGTATTCCTTCAGTGCGGCGTGAATGCGGCTGCGCAGATCGTCGTCAAGAACCTTCTTCGTGGCGATGTCGCTCAGAAGCTGCGTCTGTCCCGAGTCCAGATACTGGTACAGTCCATCTTCGAACGCGCGAATCTGCTCCACCTTCAGGTCGTCCAGGTAGCCCTGCGTTCCGGCGAACAGGATGATCACCTGCTTCTCCGCCGGCAGCGGGTGGAACTGCGGCTGCTTCAGCAGCTCGGTCAGGCGCTGTCCGCGGTTCAGCTGGTTCAGCGTCACCTTGTCCAGATCGCTGCCAAACTGCGCAAACGCCGCCAGCTCGCGGTACTGCGCCAGGTCCAGCTTGAGCGTCGCGCCCACCTGCTTGATAGCCTTGATGGCTGCCGAGAATCCCACGCGCGAGACAGACAGGCCAACGTTGACCGCGGGGCGCACGCCCGAGTTGAACAGGTCCGTCTCCAGGAAGATCTGGCCGTCGGTGATGGAAATGACGTTGGTCGGGATATAGGCCGATACGTCGCCCGCCTGCGTTTCGATAATGGGCAAAGCCGTCAGCGAGCCGCCTCCGCGCTCGTCGCTGAGCTTCGACGCGCGCTCCAGCAGGCGCGAATGGAGGTAGAAAACGTCGCCCGGGTAGGCTTCGCGGCCCGGAGGGCGCCGCAGCAGCAGCGAAATCTCGCGATAGGCGATCGCATGTTTCGAAAGATCGTCGTAGATCACCAGCGCGTGCCGGCCCTTGTCGCGGAAATACTCGCCCATCGCGCAGGCTGCGTAAGGCGCCAGGTAGAGCATCGGAGCCGGCTCCGAGGCCGATGCGGCCACGACGATGGTGTGGCCCATCGCCCCGTACTCGTCCAGCGTCTGCACCACCTGGGCAATCGAAGACCGCTTCTGGCCGATGGCGCAGTAGATGCAGATGAGGTCGTTCTTCTCGTTGTTGATGATCGTGTCCAGCGCCACCGCCGTCTTGCCCGTCTGGCGGTCACCGATGATCAGTTCGCGCTGGCCCCGGCCGATGGGGATCATCGAGTCGATAGCCTTCAGTCCCGTCATCATCGGCTCGCGCACCGGCTGGCGGTCGATGACGCCCGGCGCCAGGCGCTCCACCGGCAGCGTGGCGGAGATTTGGATCGGACCCTTATCGTCGATGGGCTGGCCGAGCGCGTTCACCACGCGGCCAACCATCGCGTCTCCCACCGGCACGCTCAGAATCTTCCCCGTGCGCTTCACCTGGTCGCCTTCGCGCACCTCGGTGTAGTCGCCCAGCAGCACCGAGCCCACCTGATCCTCTTCGAGGCTCATCGCCAGTCCCGCAATGCCGTGGGGAAACTCCAGCAACTCGCCGGCCATCACCTTGTCCAAACCGTACAGGCGCGCAATGCCGTCGCCCAGGGTGATCACGGTGCCGACTTCGTCGACGCGCATCTTCGCGTCGAAGTTTGCAATCTGCTCCTTCAGGAGCGCTGTGATTTCGTCTGCTTTGATCTGCGCCATGCTTTTCTTGTCCTGATCCGCTCTGATCTTTCTACTTGTGCTTGCCGCCCTGCTCGCGTCCGATGGCTGGACTTCAGCTCTCCACCAGCATTTCTCTCAGACCGTCGAGCCGGCCTCGCACCGATCCGTCGTACACCGTGCTGCCCACCTGCACGATGGCTCCGCCGATAAGCGCACTGTCTTCCTCGTACTGCGCTTCCACCTGGCCGCCGGTCAGCGCCGCAATCTGCTGCTCCAGGTCGCTGCGCTCCCGGTGGTCCAGTTTCCGCGCCGAGATCACCTTCGCTTCTGAGATGCCCAGACGCCGGTTGATCTCGCGGCGCAACTCCGCCGCCACGTCGTCGAAGCCCACCAGACGATCGTTCCGGATCAGCACCGCGACGAAATTCCGCGTTTGCTCCCCCATGCCCAGCTTCGCGTTCAGCTTGTCGAGAAACGCCACCTTCTGCTCGATCGGAAACGAGGGATCGAGGAAAAACTCCCGCAAGGGGTGGCTTTCGTGCCACGCGGCGCCGAAATCGGCCACTTGCCGCTGCACCTCCTTCGCGTTCAGATGCGCCTCAAATATGACATCGGCAAAGGCCTGCGCGTAGCGGGATGCAAAACTCGCCATTTATGCCTTCCCTCCCGATCCGTCAGACAGACCCTTTCCAAAATCCTTCACCAGCGCACGGTCGGTATCGGCGGAGAGCTGGACCCTGCGGATCGCGTTATCGATCGCCAGGTCGGCGGCAAACTTTTTCAGCTCCCGCTGCGCCGCAGCCTGCGTGGCCGCGATCTCCTGCTCCGCGGATGCGATGATCCTCTCGCGCTCCGATTCGAGCGCCTCGCGCATGCGCCTTTCGTCCCCTGCGGAGTCCTTTTCCGCCTGTTGACGAATTGCATCGATCTCCACATCCAGCCGCGCCAGCCGCGCTTCCACCTGCGCCAGCCGCCGGTTGGCGTCCTCCGTTGCAGCCTGCGCCAGAGTCAGGTCCTTTTTCACCGCCTCCGAGCGGCGGCGAAAGATTCCCGGCAGAACTTTCCACAGGAAGCCGCCCACCACCAGCAGCAGCACCCCGGAATTGAGGTCCTCAAAGATTTCCGCGGCTGTTTCCGTCTTCACGTGCAGCATGCGCGCGATCGCCTGTACGGCCGCGGAGTGCCGGTACGCCTCGGTTTGAGCGTTCGTATCCGGCGTATCCATGTGGTTGGCGCTGGAGACTGCGCCATCCTGCGGGTGGGCAGGCTGCTGAGCGTGCAGCCGCACCGCAGGCAGCGCTGCCAGCACCGCCAGCAAAGCAACGAAACTCACGCATCGCGCCATTGTCTTCAACGGGAACTCTCCGCGGGCGCGGGCGGAAGAACCGCCGCCAGCACCAGTGCGGCCAGCTGGCCGGCGGAAACCTCGATTTGCTTCTGAGCCTCGACCGTCTGGGCCTGCAGGGCCATTTGCGCCTCGTGCACCCGCTGCTGGGCGGCCAGACGCGCCGCCGCCAGCGCGCTCTCCCGCTCCGCATTCAGCTGCTGGATCCGCTGCTCGCGGCGGCGGAATATCTCCGCCCTCCCCGCCCGCATCCTCGCCTCGTACTCCTGGGTTCGCGCATCCGCGGCGGCAATCGCCAGCCTTGACTTTTCCATGGCCCCAACCGTTCGTTCCCTCCGCTCGGCGCGCATCTTCATCAGGGCGCCGAACAGGATGTACCGATACGCCAGAACCAGAACAATAAAAAGCACTAGCGTGGGGATCGCACCCAGCGCAAGAGCTTCGAGTTGACGCAGCAATTCATCCATGGGTTAACCGGCCTGAGCTGTCGGGAACGAATGAGAATGGCTAAGCTGGAACCTTAGGTTCTAACAGACGCAAAAAATAGGTGTCAAATGACGAAAGGAACCTACCCGCGGGGGCTCGCCTGGGGTTTCATCTCCTGAACAGCGGAATCGTTGGGGAGTGCCTAAATCGTCTACGCATGGTTTTTGGGCTTGACCTTGCGGGGATCCGGCGTACACTAAGGATACCACCTCGACCCGGTTCAGGGTCGGCGAGCCGGATGACCGGAGATCCCACCACCTCCCTCATCCGGCTCGTGCTATCTGCGCCACTATTTGCGGAATCGACGGTACCGTCCGAGTAACGATGCCGGACCGGCTGCCGTCATGCCCACCAGGTTACCTTCGTACTCCCGCTCGCTGATCACTGCACCCGCTTCCAGCGCCGCCAGCACATCTCCCTCCGATTGCGGAATCTGGAACCGCTGCTCCAGGATCGGGTCGCGCATCAGCTCCGCGTCGATGCGTTCCATCAGCGCATCGATCCCTGTGCCCTCTTTCGCCGATACCAGGATCGCTGTCTCGCCGGCAGCCGCATTTGCCAGGTCGTCGGCCGATAACAGGTCCACTTTGTTCAGCACTTCCAGCCGCGGCTTGTCCAGCACGTCCAGTTCGCCCAGCACTTTTTCCACTTCCGTCTTGTGCTCGTCCCGCAATGGGCTGGACGCGTCGCGAACATGCAACAGCACCTCCGCCTTTCTCACTTCCTCCAGCGTCGCTCGAAACGACGTGACCAGGGTGTGCGGCAGGTCGCGGATGAATCCCACCGTATCCGACAGCAGCACTTTTCTGCGGCTGGCCAGATAAATCGCGCTGAGCTTCGGATCCAGCGTCGCGAACATGCGCGCCGACTCGACCACGCCGGCGCGTTTGCCGATTCTCCGCGCCGGCTCGCCAAACCGCTGCGTCAACGCGTTGAACAGCGTGCTCTTTCCGGCGTTGGTATAACCCACAAGGGCCACGGCGGGCACCGGGACCGCTTCCCGGCGCTGTCGTTGCTGGGCGCGCGTCCTCCGCACCGCCTCCAGTTCGCTGCGCAGCTGCAGCACGCGCCGCTGGATGCGCCGGCGGTCGGTCTCCAGCTGCGTCTCGCCCGGTCCCCGCGTGCCGATGCCCCCTCCCAGCTGCGACATGGCCTTGCCTCGCCCCGTCAGCCGCGGAAGCATATATTCCAGCTGCGCCAATTCCACCTGCAGCTGGCCCTCGCGTGTCCGCGCATGCCGCGCGAAGATGTCGAGGATCAGTTGCGTTCGGTCGATGACGCGGCAGGGCAGCGCATCTTCCAGATTGCGCAGCTGTGTCGCACTCAGGTTGTGGTCGAAGATAACAAGATCGACTCCGCTGGCGGCAGCCGCTCCAGCCAGCTCCTCAACCTTGCCACTGCCGATGAGCGTCGCCGGATCGGCTTTGGGGCGATGCTGCACCACCTCGCCCGCCACCACCGCTCCTGCGCTGGTCACCAGCTCGCGAAACTCCTCCATGCGGAAGTCGCCGTCGTGGAGTTCGCCCCCTGGACGCGGCGCGGCCGCTACCCGAGCCTGGGCAGCGGCCGAAGACACCGCTTTCCTCGCGCTTGCGAACGCTACTGACACCAGCAGCGCTCGCTCCGAGCGTGAATCCGTTGCGTTCACCGCCATCGGATTCGACCTTGCCGCTTCATGGCCCGGCTCGCTTAGGAGCCGGACGCCTCCTGGGCTGCCGGGGCCGGAGTCACTGCCACCGGGCCGGGTTGCGCAACGTGCGGCGGGCGATGCTCGCTGTGCAGCACGGAGCGGGTACTGACCACCGTTGAGATGGCGTGCTTGAAGATAAGCTGCTCCTGGCTGTTGTTTTCCAGCAGCACCGAATACTTATCGAAAGAACGAATCTTGCCGGTAAGCTTAACTCCGCTCACCAGATAGATCGTAATAGGGGTTTTATCCTTGCGAACAGTGTTCAGAAACGTGTCCTGAATGTTCTGCGCCGGCTTGTTATCCATGAGCCGATCTCCTTTGCCTGCATTCAAGTCGAGCGGTGAAACTGCCAACCACAGGAAATACCTGCAGCGACGCCAAAATTGGAAGCGCCGCATCCACCTTCAAGGTGTGATAACCAAGATACGGGCTGATCAACCATTTGCGCAACACGCCCCGGCTCCGGCCGCCGGCGATCTTCACCTCTTCCATGCATAAGCGCCAAATCCTCTGGCCACATGCAACGCATCGCCGCACCTCCCGCGGTGCGCCTGGAGGCTGCTATTAACTTTCGCGCGGCCGGCGTAGCGAGGGAAAATCGGGCCAGACGAAGCCGAGCCCGAAGGCTGTGGCGGGCCCACTGTCGAGGGCGAGAATGAAGTATGGCCCGATTTGCCCCGCAACCCTGCGGGCTGGGGCCCATTTTCCCCATTTCGTCGTCGCTCGTCGCTCGCAGACACCCGGTATGCATCGCTCCTCGCTCCTCGAACTGAGAAAAATGGGCTACCAGCGCCGGTCGTGGGAAAGTTAATTGCTGTCTCTAGCCATGGCCCCGGCGGCGCCCTTTCTCGCGCCCCTGCGGTGCCGCGCCGGACGAGGCGGTACGCACCCGCGGCTCCTCACCGATGCGCCGCACAATGACGCCCTCCATATGGAAACTCTCCGTCACCGTGTTGGCCGGCCGCACGCTGCCTGTCTCCGGATCCACCGCCACCGCCTCTCCCGATGCCACCCGATAGGAGAAGACCGGCTCCTGCTGGTTGCCGAACTGTTGCTGCGACACGGTCACGGGCAGATAACCCGCGATATTCCGCTCGCGGTACGCCGTCTCGTAGCGGTGCTTCTTCACGTTCCAGGTGAAAACCCGCACCTGATCGAAGTCGTAGGGCAGACCGTCTTTCCACGGCGCCAGCACCGTCACGTATTCCGGCACCTGATTCCCAGGCACATTGGCGTCTGGATCGGTGACCGTCCGCAACACGTACGCACCGACAATCTTCTGGCCCTCGCCCAGTCCCGCGATCGCATCCGGCACGTCCTCGTCGAGAACTCTGGAGCGTACCCAGCCCACCTGACCCGCACTGTCGCGGACCAGCCAGTAATCCTCGAGCTCCGGCGGCGGGGGCTCTTCATTCTTCGCCCGTTCTGCCGGTTTCTCCAGTGGCACCGGGACTGGCTGGTTCGATTTGGATTTGGGAACCGACGCCCGCTCCAGCATCTGCAGCTTGTCGTTTTCAGGCAGAAGATAGAAGCGGTCCGACGTCCGCCCTGGAGCATCGCGCAGCCAATAATCGTCCAACAGCACCCCCGTTGAGACCACCGGCGAGTGCTCATGATCCTTCGCCAGCTGCTGGAACTGGTCGTAGACCTTCTGATCGATGACGCCATGGTCCTCGATCCACCCGATATCGCCGTGAGCGGTTTTCACCTTCAGAAAGCGCCGGCCGTGTTCGATCACCAGCAGGCGCTCTCCGTTGTTCACCTCGGCGACCAGATTGCTCACCACCGCAACGCGGTCGCGCAAAGACGCCCCTTTGACCCAGACATATACATATTCCGGCGGTGGGTGAGGTGCGAGGCGTCCGCATCCGGCAGTGAACAGGAGCGGAACCAGCGACCAGACCGCGACACGGCGAAAGGCGAAATGGGAAGACAACATCGGCACAAAGGAAGGACGCAGTTTTGATGTCACGGGTTAAGCAAAAGATACAACCGCATCTCCGCTGAGAACCTTAACCCGCAACCCATCGGAAAAGTTTCCCGCTAGCTATCGACCGTTCACGCCTGCGGTTTTGGTGTCAGCCGCACAAACCGCGGCGCCAGCTCTTCCCATTTCGACATCAGCCAGAAGGCCCGCGTGCTCGCGCTCTTGTCCGCGTGCAGCTGCACCAGCCCCAAAATGCTGTCCTTCGCCTGACCATCGAGCGTGTCGTACGGCTCCGGCGTGAGGAAGCCTGCGTGGTAGCGCTTCTCGGACAGGAACCGCCCGTCCTCGTCGAACACCCATGCCTCGCCGCCCGTCATGCCCGCGCCAAAATTGCTGCCGGTTGCGCCCAGCACGGCGACTAGGCCCCCCGTCATGTATTCGCAGCCGTGATCGCCCACGCCTTCCACCACCGCCAGCGCGCCGGAATTGCGCACCGCGAAGCGTTCGCCGGCGCGGCCCGCGGCAAACAGTGCCCCGCTGGTGGCCCCATACAGCGCCACATTGCCCAGAATCACGTGCAGCTCCGATTGCAGGGCCGCGCGCCCCTGGCCGCGCAGAATAATCTCGCCGCCGGAAAGGCTCTTGCCCACAAAGTCGTTTGCCAGACCCTTCAGGATGAGCTGCATTCCCGGCACAGCAAAGGCTCCGAACGACTGCCCCGCTTCGCCGGTGAGCCGGAACGTCAGCGGCGCACCTGAGGTCATGCCTGCACACTGCAGCATGGCCAGCTCGCCCGCCAGCCTCGCTCCAAACGTGCGGTCCTCGTTGGCAATCAGGGCGTCTTTGATGTAGGGCTCACCCGCCTTGTAAGCGGCGACAGCCGGGTCCACCCAGGCATCGTCGATGGGCGCGTGGTCTTCCGGCCGCAGATTGCGCCGGCCCTGCCAGTGGGTTGCGCCCGCTTTGCCGCCGTCTGCGGGAGCAGCCAGCATCGGTCCCAGATCGAGACAGCCGTCGAAGCGCACCTGCTCCAGCAGGTCCGTGCGCCCGATGGCGGCTTCCAGAGACGGCAGCCCCAGTTCGGCCAGCTGTGCGCAAATCTCCCCGGCCAGTCCCTCGAAGAACCGCATCAGATGCTCCGGCCTGCCGCGGAATTTCGCCCGCAGTTCTGGCCTCTGCGTGGCAATGCCGGTCGGACAGGTGTTCAGGTGGCACTGGCGCGCCATGTCGCAGCCCAGGGCCACCAGCACCGCGGTCCCGAAGGCAAATTCATCGGCCCCCAGCAAAGCAGCGATGACGATATCCCGAGCCGTCCTCAGCCCGCCGTCGCAGCGCAGGCGCACCCGGCCGCGCAGCCCGTTGCGGATCAGCACCTGCTGCGCCTCGGCCAGTCCCAGCTCCCACGGATTCCCGGCGTACTTGATGCTGGACAGCGGCGATGCGCCGGTGCCGCCGCTGTGACCGGCAATCACGATGTAATCGGCGTAAGCCTTGGCCACGCCCGCGGCTACCGTGCCCACACCGCATTCCGAGACCAGCTTGACCCCGATCGCCGCCTTCGGATTGATCCGCCGCAGATCGTGAATGAGCTGTGCCAGGTCCTCAATCGAATAAATGTCATGGTGCGGCGGCGGGCTGATCAGCTGCACCCCCGGCTGCGCGTGACGCAGTCGCGCTATCAATTCCGTAACCTTGTGGCTCGGCAGCTGCCCGCCCTCGCCAGGCTTCGAGCCCTGCGCAATTTTGATCTCCAGCTCTTCCGCATGCATCAGGTACTTCGCCGTCACACCGAAGCGCGCCGAGGCCACCTGCTTCACCTTGTTGTTCAGCAGGTGCGACGGGACCGCTCCCCCCACCAGCGGCAAGTCCACATCCGGCGTGTACACGGCGGGGTCTTCCCCGCCCTCACCGGTATTCGATCGCCCGCCCAGCATGTTCATCGCCGCGGTAATGGTCTGGTGCGCCTCCGGGCTCAGCGAGCCCAGCGACATGGCGCTGGCGATGAACCGCCGATACAGGTTCGAAGCCGGCTCGACCTCGCTCACCGCCAGCGGCTCCGCAGCCGCGCGCATCTCCAGCAGATCCCGCAGTACCGCCGGTTCCTTCTCGGTGCTCTGACCGGTGAAGGCAGCCCACGCTACGGTAGGATCGGCCGCGGCCGCAGCTGCTTTCGTCGCTCCTGTAATGGTCTGCAGCAGACGAACTGTCTGCGGCTGCCATCCGTGCGGCTCGGACTTCTCTGCTTTGCGGAATCGCACCCACCCGTAATCGGGAAGGTCTTTTGTCGCCGTCACCGTGACCAAGGGCCCGCCATCGCCTGCTTCCGGACCCTCCGATCCGGCATCGCCGCCGTTGTGCGCGCCCAGCCACAGCTCGCGCAGAGTATTTTCGAGCTCGGGGAAACCAACGCCTCCAAGGGGTGCAGGCGTTCCTTCGAAGCAGCGCTGCACCACATCCTGGCTCAGCCCCAGGCAATCGAATAGATGCGCCCCGCGATAGCTGTCCACCACGGAAATGCCCATCTTCGACATGATCTTGGCCAAGCCGAGATCGAAGGCGTGCAGCAGGTTGGCTTCGCCGTTCTCTGGATTGAGCTGCCGCGCCGTCTCCAGCGCAAGCCACGGGCACACCGCTCCCGCGCCCATGCCCAGCAGCACGGCGGCGTGATGCAGGTCGCGGCAATCGCCCGCTTCCACGGCCAGGCCGACGCGCACCCGCTCTCCCCTCCGAATCAGCCCATGGTGCACCGCTCCCAGAGCCAGAGCCATGGGGATAGGAATGGCGTGCTCCCCGCAGCCGCGGTCGGTGAGCAGCAGGATTCCCGCCCCTCCGCGGACCAGCTCCACCGCCTTCTCGCACAGATCGTCAATGGCCGTCACCAGATTGCAGCCCGGCGCGAAGATGCAGTCCAGCACCGCCAGTTCCAGGTTCCCCGCCAGCTGGTGGTGCCGGCTGTGCAGCGCATCCATCTGCGCCAGGGAAAGAAACGGCGAGCTCAGCGACAGTCCCGGCAAGCGTTCGCGCTTGCCCAGGATGTGCGGCCACGGGCCCAGCCGCGTGTGCAGCTGAATCACGCACGCCTCGCGCAGTGAGTCGATGGGCGGGTTCGTCACCTGCGCGAAGCGCTGCCGGAAAAACGCGTAGACCGGCCGCGGCGTCCGCGCCAGAGGCGCAATCGGCGTGTCGTCGCCCATCGACCAGACGGCGTCCTTGCCCTCCATCGCCATCGGCTTCAAAACCATATTGACGTCTTCTTTGGTGTATCCGAATCCCAAATGCAGCCGATTCAGTTCCGCCGCATCCAAAGCGGCCACCGGCATGTCCGCCTCCAGCGTCGCATTCTCCAGCAGCGCTTCGTATTCCGGCGCCGCCCTGTCGAACAGCGTCTGCAGCTCGTCGTCCTCGTAGAACGTGTGCCGCTCCAGATCGGCCAGCAACATCTGCCCCGGTCCCAGCCGTCCGCTGTGCACGATCTTTTCCGGATCCAGGTCCACCAGCCCGGCTTCCGATCCCGCCACCACCAGATGATCCTCGGTGACAAAGAATCGGCACGGGCGCAGGCCGTTGCGGTCCAGCGCCGCGCCGATCAGGTGCCCGTCCGTGAAGGAAACCGCCGCCGGCCCATCCCACGGCTCGATGCAGTCTCCCTGATACGCCAGAAAGGCCGAGTGCCGGCCCGTATCCGCCGGCGGCATCACCATCCGCACCGCTTCCGCCACCGTCCGCCCGTTGCGCGCCAGCAACTCGATCACTTCGTCCAGGCTCGTCGAATCCGATCCGCTCGGTGTGAAGATCGGCCGCAGCTCATCCGGCAGCGTGGCGGCCCGTGCCGTCATTCGCGCGCGATTGCCCCAGATGGTGTTGATCTCGCCGTTGTGGCCCAGCACGCGGAAGGGCTGCGCGCGATCCCACGACGGCGCCACGTTGGTGGCATAGCGCTGATGGAAGAGTGCAAACGGAGTTACATAGCGCACATCGGCCAGATCCGGATAAAACTCCGGCAGCAGACGCGCATCGCACATGGCCTTGTAAATGATGGAAGAAGATGACAGAGAACAAACATAGCCCTGCGTGCCCGCGCGCTCGAACTGCTTGCGCGCCAGGTACAGCCGGCGGTCACAATCCTGATAATCCGAGTGCGGCCCGGTGAGCAGAATTTGCCGGATCGCCGGCAGCGTCGAAAGCGCAATCTCGCCCAGAATTTCCGGCCGCGTAGGAACGTCGCGCCAGCCCAGAGCCGTAAAGCCCTGCGCCAGTATGGCCTCTTCCAGCGCCCCCACTTCCACGTCGGCCGCCGCTCCATCCGCCGGCAGAAACACCATTCCCACTGCCAGAATCTGCGCCGCATCGAGCCGAATGCCGGCCGAAGCCAGCAGCAATTCGCGGGGGATGGCGGTATGGATGCCGATGCCGTCGCTGGATTTTCCGTCCGACGCGACCGCGCCGCGGTGCGCCAGGCGCGACAAAGCCGTCAGCGCCTTCGTCAATATGTCATGCGATGGCCGGTTCTCGAGGGTAGCGACAAAGCCTACGCCGCACGACTCATGGTCGAAACGTGAATCGATCAGGCTGGGGCGGGAGCCGCCGGTCGACGCGGCCGGTGCAGCACTTTTTCTCGTTCCCATATCCAACTATAACGGCCTTCCTCTCCCGGCGAAGACAAAAATGAAAGCTTTGTGAAAGAAATTGCGGCGGTTTGCGGAGGAAAACGCGGCCGCCGGAGGTGTTCGCGCCGCGCAATTCGCCCTTGACAAATCAGCTCTGTATATTTATACACTATTAGTGTATTTTTATACAAAGAGGCGCGGCCAGCCGCCCGGCGGCTGGCCGCGATTTTTCGTTTGAGCAAAGTCGTTCCCGGCAAACACGAACGGCACAGCACCATTCGCGAGCTGGTGGCGGCCGAGCCTGTCACCAGCCAGGACGAGCTGCGCCGCAAGCTGGTACGCCGTGGCTTCGACGTCACCCAGGCCACCCTCTCCCGCGATATTCACGAGCTGCGGCTCTACAAGGGCCCCCGCGGCTACGCGATCCCTGACGGCAACGGCCATATCGTGGAAGATGACGACCAGCCGCCCGTCGACGAGCTGCTGGCCAGCTTCGGGCTCACTGTGAAACAGGCGCAGAACCAGCTCGTGCTGCGCACCACCAGCGGCGGCGCGCAGCCCGTCGCCCTGGCCATCGATCACGAGCAGTGGAGCGACGTGGTGGGAACTTTGGCCGGGGATGACACCGTGTTAATCATCTGCCCCGACCTGCGGCGTGCTTCGACCCTGCGGGAAAAGCTCGAACGAATGATCGGGTGAAAACAGAGCACAAGGCTCAGAGCACAGAGCGCAGAAAATACGGCGCACCCTGAATCGATGCGCTGTGAATTGAGTCAAAAAGGTTTGCAAAAAGATGTCCCCTCTGAAGAAAAATTCGATGGTTGCAACAGGGGCCGGATCGACGCCCCTGAGCTCTGAGCCCTGTGCTCCGAGCTCTGCCGAAGAGCCCCGCGCTCTGCGCCCTGACAGGAGTTCCGCGCAGACCGCCGTCCTCGGCGTCAGCGGCTACGCCGGCATGGAGCTGGCGCGGCTTCTCCTGCGTCACCCCGCCCTGGCGGGCAAGCCGCCGCTCTTCCTTGGACGCCCCGAGGGTGCGCCCGAGCCGCTGGCCGCCGTCCATCCGCAGCTGATGGACAACAACGGCACCGGCATGGGCCCGGGCGGTCTCAAAATCGAGCCCTTCTCCTGGGATCTGCTGAAGGCGCGCGGCGTCGAATTTCTTTTTCTCGCCACGCCGCACGAGCAGTCGCGCGAGCTGGTGCCGCTTGCCCTCGAGCGCGGTATCCGCGTCATCGATCTCAGCGGCGCCTGGCGCCTGAACTCCCCAGCCAATCGCGCCGTCTATCAGTTTGCCGATGAAGGCTCCCCCGCCGCGACCGCCGTCCAGACCGAAGCCGTGTACGGAATGCCTGAGCTGCATCGTGCCGCCATCCGCGATGCTGCAATCGTCGCCAACCCTGGCTGCTATGCCACGTCCGTCATTCTCGCGCTCAAGCCGCTCGTCTCTGCGGGCTGGATCGACCTCGACCGCGGCATCGTCTGCGACGCGAAATCCGGCGTCTCCGGCGCCGGCAAAGCGCCCACGTCAAAGACCCACTTCATGCACGCGGCCGATAATCTCTCCGCCTATGGCCTCTTCTCGCACCGGCACACCGGCGAGTTGCTCGAGCAGCTGGGTCTTGCCGCGGAGCAGATCGTCTTCACGCCGCATCTGCTGCCCATTCCGCGCGGCATCCTCTCCACCATCTACGTCTGGTTCACTCAGCCTCGCCAGGCCGCGGAAGTCGAGGCTCTCTATCGCGGATACTTCGCCGAGAGCCCCCTGGTGCGCATTTTCCATGCCGGGCAGCTGCCCCAAATTCAGTATTCGGTTCACACCAATTACTGCGACATCGGGTTTCACCTCGCCGCCGACGGACGACGATGCGTGATCGTCTCCTGTCTCGACAACCTGCTCAAAGGCGCCGCCGGTCAGGCGGTGCAAAACCTGAATCTGATGGTGGGGTTGAAGGAAGCGGAAGGGCTATGAGATTTCCGGCAGAAATCGGGAATACACACTACGGCCGCACGCCGGACGGAAGCGTTGGGAAGGTTTGAAATGAGATACGTCGTCAAACTCGGAGGCGCCACGCTGGAGAATCCCGAGCTCCTGCATCTGTGCGCCAAAGCCATCGCCGAACTGGTGAAGGACGGCAGCCAGGTCGCAGTCGTGCACGGCGGCGGAGTGCAGCTCACGCGCACCCTGAAGCAGCTGGGCAAACAGAGCGAGTTTGTCGCCGGCCTCCGCGTCACCGATGCCGAAACCCGCGACACCGCGCTCATGGTCCTCGGCGGCGGCGTCAACAAGGCCCTGGTCGCCTCTCTCGGCGCGCACGGTCAGCCCGCAGTCGGCCTCTCCGGCGGCGACGGTCTCGTCTTCCGCGCGCGCAAGAAGCGGACCGCTCCCGACCTCGGCTTCGTCGGCGAAATCGTCTCCGCCGATCCGCGCTGGCTCGAAGCCATCTGGAAAATGGGCGCTGTGCCCGTCATTTCCTCCATCGCCCTCGGCTTCGACGGCGAGTACTACAACATCAACGCCGACGAAATGGCCGCTGCCTGCGCCGGAGCCTGCAAGGCCGATGCCCTGGTCTTCCTCACCGACGTGCCCGGCGTGCTGGCTGCCGACGGCAGCGTGATGCGCTGGCTCTCCATCGACCAGATTGCCGCTCTCACCCGCGACGAAGTCATCACCGGCGGCATGCTGCCCAAACTCAGCGCCTGCCGCGAAGCTCTCCTCAACGGCGTCAAACGCGTGCGCATCCTGCCCGCCACGGTGGCCGAGCTTCTGCCGGACCTCTGCAGCACCCGCGTCAACCACGGCACCGAGGTCATGGTGGCATGACAACGACAGCCGTCAGAGATCAGCGGTCAGCGATCAGGAAAAACCCGACTCCGGCGGATTTCGCAAAGTCGTATCGCGAGCTCCTGGTCTGGCAGCGTTCCATTGAGCTAACTGTTGCCCTATACAAATTGACCCGCGCTTTCCCGCGCGAAGAAATCTTTGGACTCACCAGTCAGTTGCGACACGCCTCCGTTTCGATCGCGAGCAACATTGCCGAGGGCTACGGTCGAGGCTCGAAGGGCGAATACCGCAACTTCCCCGGCATGGCGCGGGGATCGGCCCTGGAAGTGCAAGCCCAGTTGGTCATTGCTCGCGAACTCGGGCTCGGCAATCCCGGCGAGATAGCCAACGCTGAAAGGCTTGCCGACGAATCGGGCAAAATGCTCTGGGCCATGATGCAGAAGCTATAAGCTACAGGGCGGTTTTTCTGAACGCTGAACGCTGATCGCTGAACGCTGAACGCTTTCTGGAGAGGAAATGAAACTCGACGAAATCAAAGCCACTGAAGCAACGTTGTTGCTCGGCACCTACGACCGATACCCCCTTCTGTTTACAGAAGGCTCGGGCGTCTATCTTAAGGACGAAAACGGCGATCGCTATCTCGACCTGCTCAGCGGCATCGGCGTCAACGCGCTCGGCTACGCGCATCCCGCCATTGAAGAGGCCATTGTCGAGCAGAGCCGCAAGCTCATCCACATCTCGAATCTCTACTTCCACCAGGGCCAGGCCGCCGTCGCGCATCGCCTCACGGCAGCGACCGGCATGGACCGCGTTTTTTTCTGCAACAGCGGCACTGAGGCCAACGAAGCAGCCCTCAAGCTGGCGCGCGCGTACGCGAAGCTCAGGCGCAGCGAAGACATGCCCCTCGGCACTACGTTCCTCGCGCTCGAAAACAGCTTCCACGGCCGCACCATGGGCGCGGTCGCCGCCACCTGGAAGGACAAATACCGCGAGCCCTTCGATCCCGTCATGCCCGGCGTCGAATTCGTTCGCTTCAATGATGTCGAGGACCTGAAAGCAAAATTCTCCAGCGATGTCTGCGCCATTCTGGTCGAAGTCATTCAGGGCGAGGGCGGCATTTGCCCGGTTTTGCAGGAATTCCTGCACACGGCGCGCGAACTCACCCGCTCCACCGGCGCCCTGCTCATCGCCGACGAAATCCAGTCCGGCCTGGGACGCACCGGCAAATTCTGCGCCTACCAGCATTACGGAATCCTGCCCGATGTGGTGACCCTGGCCAAGCCACTCGCCGGCGGCATCCCCCTGGGCGCGATGCTCTCGACCGATGAGGCCGCCCGCGCCATCCATGCCGGCATGCACGGCACCACCTTCGGCGGCGGTCCGCTGGCCTGCGCCGTCGCGCTTGCCGTCCTCTCCACTATCGAGAGCGACCGCCTCATGGATCACGTAACCGCCGTCGGCACATATTTCCGCCAACAACTCGAACACCTGGCGAAGAACCACTCGGAAATCGTGGATGTGCGCGGCCTTGGCCTCATGCTGGCCGTCGAGCTCGACTCTGCCGACCTGGCCAAACACGTGCTCGCCGAGATGATGCACCGCCGCATCCTCATCAACCGCACCAGCGAAACCGTTCTGCGTTTTCTGCCGCCCTTCATTCTTGAACGCGCGCACGTCGATGAAGCGATCGCCGCGCTGGACAACATTCTGAGCGAGCAACTGGCCTCCACCGCTGCCGCTCCCGCCTCAGGAGGACAAACCATTGGCCGGTAAACCCGCCCTGCTTCAGGAAATCGAACCCGTCAGCCCGCATGAATCGCTGGCCGGCCGCGACCTCTGTTCGGTCGCCGACCTCACCACCACCGAACTGGCGGCCATCCTCGCGCTCGCCCACGACATCAAGGCCAATCCAGCCGCCTATCGCTGGGCCCTCGACGCGAAGCAGATGGTCATGTTCTTTGAGAAGGCCTCGCTGCGCACCCGCCTCACCTTCGAAACTGCCATGAACACTCTCGGCGGCGCTGCCGTCTTTGTCGATCAGACGCAGTCGCCCTTGGGTGAGCGCGAATCTCTCGCCGACATCGCCCGAAACGTCGAGCGCTGGGTCTCGGTCATCGTGCTGCGCACCTACGCGCATGAGACCATCACCGAAATGGCCCAGTATGCGAGCGTCCCTGTCGTCAATGCGCTCAGCGATCTCGAACACCCCTGCCAGGCCATTGCCGATTTCATGACCCTCCAGGAGCGCTTCGGCAGCCTGCACGGATTCAACTTCACTTACGTCGGCGACGGCAACAATGTCTGCCACTCGCTCATGCTCACCGCCGCGCTGCTGGGCGCGCACTGCGCCGTCGGCACGCCGAAGAACTACGCTCCCAAAGCCGACATCGTCGCCCAGGCGCGAGCCATCGCCAACGTCACCGGCTCCAACATCACCCTCGTCAACGATCCGGTGGCCGCCGTTAAGGATGCCGACGCCGTCTACACCGACGTCTGCACCAGCATGGGCTTCGAGCACGAAGCCACCAAGCGGGCACCCATCTTCAAGCCGTATCAGGTGAACGAGGTGCTGATGTCCTATGCGTCGCCGAAGGCCGTCTTCCTGCACTGCCTGCCCGCGCATCGCAACGCCGAAGTGACCGACGCAGTGCTCGACGGCCCGCAGTCCGTGGTCTTCGATCAGGCCGAAAACCGCATGCACGCCCAAAAAGCTCTGCTGCTCATGCTGCTTGGAGCCGGCCGGAAACGGTAAAAGCCGGGTGCCCCATCCTTGTCGCCGCGGTCTGGCGATAGGGTGGGAAAACGAAATGCGCCCAAGGCGCAATGTTGCGTAGCCCGCCGACTGAACGTGGGGGAAATTTGAGGTTTTTTACGAAATGTCTGTAATTCTTGAATCCTTGCCGGTAGGCCAGAAAGTCGGCATCGCTTTTTCCGGCGGCCTCGACACCAGCGCCGCGCTGCATTGGATGAAGCAAAAAGGCGCGCTGCCCTGGGCTTACACCGCCAACCTCGGCCAGCCCGACGAGACCGACTACGACGTCATCCCGCGCAAGGCCCTCGAATACGGCGCGGAGAATGCCCGTCTCATCGACTGCCGCGGTCCCCTCGTCCGCGAAGGCATCGCCGCCCTCCAATCCGGCGCCTTCCACATCTCCACCGCCGGCGTCACCTACTTCAACACCACACCCCTCGGCCGCGCCGTCACCGGCACCATGCTGGTCACCGCCATGCACCAGGACGGCGTCAACATCTGGGGCGACGGCTCCACCTTCAAGGGCAACGACATCGAGCGCTTCTACCGCTATGGCCTGCTCGTCAACCCCAGCCTGCAGGTCTACAAGCCCTGGCTCGACCCGCAGTTTATCCACGAGTTGGGCGGCCGCGCCGAAATGTCCGCCTTCCTGCAGGCGTCCGGCTTCGACTACAAAATGTCCGCGGAGAAGGCCTACTCCACTGACTCGAACCTCCTCGGCGCCACCCACGAAGCCAAAGACCTCGAGCAGCTCTCCTCCAGCATCCACATCGTCGATCCCATCATGGGCGTCGCTTCCTGGCGCGACGACGTCGATGTCCGTCCCGAAGAGGTCACCGTCCGCTTTGAACAAGGCTTTCCCGTAGCCCTCAACGGCCGCGAGTTCCCCGACCCCGTCGAGCTCCTCCTCGAAGCCAACCGCATCGGCGGCCGCCACGGCCTCGGCATGTCCGACCAGATCGAGAACCGCATCATCGAAGCCAAGAGCCGCGGCATCTACGAAGCCCCCGGCCTCGCCCTGCTCTTCATCGCCTACGAGCGCCTCATCACCGGCATCCACAACGAAGACACCATCGAGCAGTACCGCGACAACGGACGCAAACTCGGCCGCCTCCTCTACCAGGGACGCTGGTTCGACTCCCAAGCCATCATGCTCCGCGAATCCGCGCAGCGCTGGGTCGCGAGCCCCATCACCGGCCAGGTCACCCTCGAGCTCCGCCGCGGCAACGACTACTCCATCCTCAACACCGAGTCGCCCAACCTCACCTTCCACCCCGAGCGCCTCAGCATGGAGAAGACCGACTCCGCGTTCTCGCCGCGCGACCGCATCGGCCAGCTCACCATGCGCAACCTCGACATCACCGACACCCGCGCCAAGCTCATCGCCTACGCTCACAGCGGCCTCATCACTCT
>JASHNW010000088.1 GCA_030041435.1 Acidobacteriaceae bacterium | reverse complement strand
AATCGAGGTTAATCGTAACCCTCGATTGCAAATACTCTTTCTCCCCAACCAGAGACGATTGAGCAGCGCACCTGCCACCGCTGCATAAGCAACATCACAGAGCGCGTCTGCGCAAATTCTCGCGGCTGAGAAAAGGGGCACCATGCTTGTCGCCGTTTATCGAACCGTGAATTTGTAGCTGCCCTGCAAGTGATGTCCGTCGACGGACACGTTAACCCAATGCACGACATAAGTTCCCGCGGGCAGAGAAGGGACAGCAAGTGTGATCGTTGCCGGATCCCCCGGAACCGGAGCTGAAGGTTCGGAATCCGCAGACTTACCATCGAGGTCTGTGAGCTTGATTGAACTAAACTTTGGCTCAACCGCCTCAGAGAACGTAATCGAAATCTTGCTTGGTGCAGGTCCCGTGGAATCTGGAGCCGGCTTCATCGTTTTGGGATGGGCGTGCGCAAAAGCCGAGGGCACAAGCGCAAGCGCGAGACCGAAGATCAAAACAACCGGTCGAAACGCTGTATTGAGCAGATTCATATTTAGTCCTCTTGGAGTCCATTGCATGCCTGAGAGCAGGCAGTTGTGCGTTTGTCAAAACACGCTGTTGTTGTTCGGCTGTGCGTTCATTCGCGCGGTTAGATCAGAAGTGGAACCGATAGCGCAGCTCCCCTGAGAAGCTGCGTGGGTCGTTGTAGTGGAATCCACCAATGGTGATTGAGTTGTCGAGGAGCACGCGGTGGTTGGTCACGTTCAGGACACTGGCGGATAGCCTCCAATTCTCACCAAGGCTATGACCGGCGGAGACGTCAAAAGTGGTGTGAACGGGAAGATAGGGACCGTTGTACGGGCCTTGATTCGCTCCGGCGAGTCCGTTCGAAAAGCCCGAGCCATAGTAGACGTTCGAAGCGAACCAGGTGTGGAAGGGCAAGTTCGCGGTGAAGCCGGTGTTGAGGGTGTCGCGTTGATCGTGGTCCAACGAAATGTATGCAGGACCGAGATCGCACGCGGGATCCGTGGGAATGCTGCAGGTGAATCCGCCGATGATGTTGCCGCGCTGCTGCGCAATCTGGTTGGAGTAGGTTACGTAGAACTGGCCAAAACGCCAAAGTTGCGGCGAATGCAAAGTCATCTCCCAGGCTCGGATCAGAGCGCCGTCGACAGCGATGGGGAAGTACATGTTGGATTCGCCAAGGTTGGAGTGGTCGAGGAAGTTGTTGACGCGGTTCTTGACGGTGTCGATGTCGAGCATCCAACCGCGGTAGGGAATCTCAATGCCAAACTGGTGTTCTTCGTCGCGTTCAGAGGGGAGCGGGGTAAAGGTATTTTCGCCTCCGGGCAGGCTGCCTGCGTAGTTCAGCACAGAGCTTGAGACGGTCTGGATGGGCGCAGGCTGGAAGAAGTGACCGTAGAATCCGCGAAGGATCCAGTTGAGTCGAGGAATGCGCACTGTGGCGCCGATGCGGGGATACGTAGCTGATTCATCGAGACCGGCGCGATAGATGGAGAAACGCTCACCACCGAGCAGGGTCACGTACTGACCAAGGCGGAGATGGTCGCCAACGTAGAATTCCACCAGGCCGGCGTTGGCATCGCCGGGTGTGTTGGGTTGGGATGGACCGCTTCCGTCGTTTACCAACACGCCGAAGAGGTCATCTTCACGCTGGTAGAACGAGTAGAGGCCGCCCGAGAAGCTATTCCAACCAACATCGAAGTGAGCGTCGGCTTGTCCACCGGCGTAGTTTGAGAGCTGGTGCCAGGTGGTAGCGACGGGGTAATCGGTCGTGGGCGAGTCGTAATTGGCCTGGTTGAGGTGGTAAAAGGGTGCAGCGGAAATAACCGCTCTGGGCGAGATGGTATGGACCCAGTTGGCGATGACAAAGGCGTCGCGTTCTGTCTGGCCGTCGCGCAATCCCCATGAACAGTAGTAACCGGAGGCGCACTCATAGTCTGTCTGGCTGGGGTCATAGGGAACCTGGAAGAAGTCTTCTCGGTATTGCCCGTCGAGGCGGAGCTGGTCCTTGGGAGTTTGATTGCGGATGAGCGAGAGGAAGCCGCTCTGCGAATTGGTGGCGTCGTGGTAGATGCCGACGACCGGCGTGGCCAGGCCGTAGTTGGAGCGCTGGCCGGTCACGCTGGCATACCACGCGGATTTATCGGAGTGATCACCGAGCGCAATCTGAGCTTCACCGGTATAGAGATTGCCGGCGTAGAGGAGAAGTTCCCCGTCTCGGTTGAACGCGAACCCGTTGCGGGGGAGCACGTTGAACATTCCGTAGGTGCGATCGCCCTCATCGGCGTCATAGCTGCCGCGCAGGGTTTCCATGGAATCGATGTCTTTGGGGTCGATCTGGGGGCCAACGTTCGAGGCGATCTTGGTATTAGGAATCTCAACGCCGTCGATGAGCCAGTTTGTTTGGTGGCCGCCCCGCATGTGGAGCATGTCGTGGGTCATGTAGGCGCCGGGAACGAAGTCGGTGATCATTTCGGTGCCGATGGTGCGGTCTGCACCCGGCGTTTCGTCGATCATCTGACGAGTGATGAGAGTGGTGGGAGTTGCCGTATCAACTGCATTAGTTGCACCGTTCACCGTCACGGTTTCAGTGGTTGCGCCGACGCCGAGGGGAACATGAAGAATGGGATTTGTGCCGGAGGCGATGGTTAGTGTTTGCGTGAGCGTTTCGAATCCGTGTGCAGAAACTTCGAGTCGATAGACGCCAATAGGCGCCTGCGGAAGTTCGAACTCACCAGACGCGTTCGTCGTCGCATCGATGGCAAAATCGGAATCGGCAGAATGTAATTTCACGTGTGCGCCGGCAATCGGGCGGTGCTGCGGGTCGTGCACGATCCCGTGCACGGTAGCGAAGACGGTTGCCAATGCAGGAATTGAGAAGAGCAACAAAAGCGAAAGCAGAAGGAAATATCTGCGCATGAAACGACCTCCGGAGAATGCTTTGCCCAGCCGCAATCTCAGCCGCGTGCGCAGCTTTAGTGAACGGCAACTAGGGCAGGCTTTGAGATGTATTGAGGTCAGCTACCCGATGACGAAGATCCGTCTCTCCCATGGAGATATGGAGTCTTTGGGACCGGCGAAGCGACGATCCGCCGATTCCGCGAACCGGGATGCTCTCAACTGTGTCTTTTCTTAGGCTGGATTTGAGGCCGGAGGTCCCCGATCGCCGCGAGTCCGCGATTGGCTTATCCGCGCTGCGGCACGGGCTGCAACTGGCGAGTGCTCCTGTGCCAAAAACTCCGGCAGACCACTCGCGGAAGCGATCAGCGCATGAACTGGCGCATTGGGCACACAGCCTCCGGTTGGATACAGAGGACAATGCGAAGGAGCAGTGAGAATTGGCCTGCCTGATGCGGCATCAGCCATTTGCGTCATCATTGAATCGGACATGGCGCAGTGGTGTGCACCGTGACGACGGCAGCAGGCAGGGAGACGCGACTCATCGCTTGACTGAAACGCCGCCGAGAGCGGCCCCAGCCCAAAAAATAAGACCAGGCAAATTGAGAGTGCCTGTCGCATCTGCGGACAATGTTACAACAACTCCTCTTCCAGAGTAGATTTCTTTGACAATGCCGAGAGAATCAGCGGGCCTCGAGGCTGACAGCGATCACTTTGGATTCCTCAGCGAGAACTCTTCACACTTGTGATTGCCAAATTCTGCGCTGATTCCGTCTGCCAATTCGCCATCGGGCAGACGATGGACAGTCGATCCTGGCTGATAGATCTCCGTCCAGCCACAGTCCGAGCACCGTGCGGCAAGGCCTCCCCAGATCAGTTGCCGGTTGCTTTGGCTTCGGAACTCGGATGACTCTGTCACATGTTCATTTCAGGATTGCGGCGCGGTTTCAGATTCGATCGGCCCAGCCTCGTGTTGCTCTTGTCGGTCAGCATCTAAAACTTGCAGGGCTGTGTTGAGCATTTCACTGGGATGGACTGGCTTTGCGAGAATCTCGAAGTTGTGCCCTTTAGTGACGGCATCCGTGAGCAACTCCGCGGTTGACGCTTGCCCTGAGAAGAGTATAAGACGGCATTTAGGGAACTGTTCCTGAAGAAGGATCGCAAGGTCGATGCCATTCATTCGAGGCAGAATCACATCAATGACGAACAGGTTTGGAATCCATTCCACAGAAATCTCGATTGCCTGTTCTGCACTGTAAGCAGCGCGTGCTTCGTAGCCGTTGGTCGAAAAGATCCGACTTAACGTGTCTGCGACGGTGTGCTCGTCATCGACGACGAGCACTTTTTGTCGTGCAGCGTCCATGACTAACCTCTCTAAATCTCTCCGGGAACGGCGACGGGCATTTCTTCTGTAGTTGCCTTGACAAGACCCTCGGTCAGGTCGCCTTCGCGGCGTCAGAAGAGGAATAAGCCTGAGTGCGAGTCTTGTAGAGGCACCAAAGATTTGTAAACTCTGGGTGCAATTGAGGATATCGACTCATCTTGGACCCGACCATCAGAATCCCGTCGCTCAGTTGCCATACAACCTGCCCTTGATGCGGTCAGATGCCCACGGACTCCGGCAGGTTTTCTGTCAAGAGCACTCACGCATTGCTTGGGCTCTTAAATATTAGTTGACATGGAAACTGTTGCTATGTAATCTAGTTCTATGAAAGATGCCAGGGCTTCCTCCCGCACCGTAAGCGACCTGAAAAAACACATTGGTTTCTGGCTGCGCTTCGTCTCAAATCACGTCTCCTACGCCTTCGCCCGCAAGCTCCAGGCGAGCGGTGTAACCGTGGCGGAGTGGGTCGTGATGAGGGAGATGTTCGACGAAAAGGAGATCTCGCCAGGCGTAGTTGCGGAGCGGATTGGGATGACGCGCGGCGGAGTTTCAAAACTGGTCGACAAGTTGGTGGTCAAGGCGCTGATCACGCGCACCGACCGCACCGACGACCGCCGGTTTCAATCGATAGCGCTGACGGCGGCCGGACGGCGTTTAATCCCTCAGCTGGCGAAGCTCGCAGATGAGAACGATGAGGAGTTCTTCGGCCCGCTCTCCGAAAAGGAGCGCGCGGCGCTGCTCGCTTCAATGAAGAAACTGGTCCAGGCCCATGGCCTCGAGACCCTTCCAACCGAATAAGGACAACGAAATGAACAAGCAGAGAATGCACGAACTGGCAATGGCGACGCAGCAGGGCGAGATGACCTTTCCCGAGGTCGTCAAGGGGCTGCTCGAAGTAGGAGTGGAATCTTACCAAGTGAATCTTGCAACCATGCAGAAGACCCACTTTCTGTCGGACAGGGCCACACACACGGTGCCCATGATTCTAGACCCTGGTCCGGTCGCGGCAGAGTTCGACAGCGACGCGATCGTGGCAGCGCTGAGCGATGCACAGGCTGATGCGATCCGATACCCGGAGTTTGTGAAGCGTGTAGTAGCGGCCGGCGTCATCGGCTATTGGGCGTTTCTGAGCGGCAAGCGGGTGCTCTATCTTGGCCGCAAAGGGGAGCAGTACATCAGAGAATTCCCCAAGCCACGTGCGTAATGGACCGCTCCCGTCCAACAATTCAGAACAATGGAAAGGAAGGACCAAGTGGAAACAGTCTCAGTGACACTTTCAGTTCAAATTGCCTGCCCGGCGGCGGAGGGCTATCGCTTCGTCGCCGATCCGGCCACCATGCCCCAGTGGGCCATTCACAACGTGAAGGGAATCCGGCCTCTCGCTAACAACGAATGGGAAATTGAGACCCCGCGCGGCGCCGGAAAACTGGTTCCGCATTACGAGCAGGAGTTCGGAATCCTCGATCACGAATTCATTGATCCGAAGGAAGGAGCGTGGGCGGTGTCTGCCCGTATTGTGCCGGCAGGGACAACTGACTCTGTCTACATGATTACGCTCGTCAGGCCGCCGAAGATGCCCGAGGAGGCTTTCCGGCAAGGCATGTCGCTTGTCGAAGAGGAACTGCAAAAAATGAAGTGCATTTTGGAACGGCAAGTTGGCACAAACCATCAATGAGCCTTATCGCCAGTGTACTCATGGACATTCGACTGACGGCCGAGCGGGCGAGCTACCTTGTCTCGGCCAGAAGTGTGAAGGACAGCTACATCATGCGCAGTCCCAGCCCGCCGCCGTTATAGTCCCAAGCCGATACCCTGGCTGATGCTGATTTCCTGACGAGGGACGGATGGTTCGATTTGCTGGGCGGGAGCTTGCTGAATCTTGTGCTCGGGCTGGGGTAGATGAGCCTGCTCCCTTGCCAGTTCGGTCGCAGACGGTCGTGCAGAGGAAATGCCGAGCGATTCGCGAAGTTGCTCACGATCACTCGTAACGATTGCGATTTCACTGCGACCACGGGAAGCGCCGACGTAGAACAATTCCTGCTTCATGGCATCGGCTGACAGGATTACCCCGTCAACCGTTTTCCCCTGGCTGCGATGGGCGGTAATCGCGTAGCCGTGATCGAATTGGTGATAATTCGTCGGCAGTGTGCGACCATCCTCAAGTTGAATGCGTCCCCTCTCGATACCACGCACCGTCACCAACTCGCCATTTGTTGCGCCGAAACCGGCATCTCGACGATTGGCCGTAAGCATGAGCCGGTCGCCTGGAGCGACGTCGATGGATTGCCGCTCATGGACGGAAAATGAGCGGGTCTGTGCCGGTGTAAAGCTCGTCTCCTCGCCGCGTGCATTGCGAGCGATCACTGCACCAGAGTCAACACGACTGACGGTGAGCGATTCGTGTTTCTCCATGCCCCTTGCTGCCCGATGAACTACCAGCACCTGCCCCTCACGGTAGTTCACGAGATCACGTTTCTGCGCTTCCGTCCATTGCAGCGGGACGTATCGATCCATCGTGACGCTTTGGCCGAGATGACCGCGTTCAGAAAGGTCATTGCGAATCGCACGAGTGACACGGCCAATCTCCTCGTGCGTGGGCGCCACAACCAAAACACGCCGCGACGAATCAGCGGTCATTTCGCGGTAGAGATCAGCAACCGCACGGCCACGCTCGACAAAAGGGACCTCGTGAACAGCGCCAAGCCGCTCCAACTTCTCAAAGCCCTGTTCCGGGGCTTGGCGCAGGGTTTGAATGGCTTCTCGATACTGCGCTTGAGTCTGGCGCTGTACGCCGGTCAGAGCCACGCTCCTCATTTGCGATTCTCGCTCCAGAATGCGCAGTGCATCGGACGCCTCGACACTCTGAATTTGGCGGGTGTCGCCCGAGAAGACGACGCGTGCCATATGTTGCTCGGCAAGTCCAAGCATGCCCTCCATCTGCCGTCCCGAGATCATTCCCGCCTCATCAACGATCAAGACCCTGCCACGCAGCGCAGATTGCGCCGTCTCGTCTTGAAGCAGGCGTGAGACGGTCATGGCGTCGCGAAAGCCCACTTTTTGCAGCTCCGCGACCGCACTGCGCGTAGGCGCGACCGCCGTGACTTCACGCCCAGACTCACGCAGCCCGCGATCAATTTCTTGCAATGTCGCCGTCTTGCCGGTCCCCGCGGCGCCGCGCAGATTGATTGCAAAATCTCGTGAATCAAGAATTTGCTGGACAGCCCTCCGTTGTTCGTCACGCAGGTGTTCGGATGGATGAAACTCATGTGTGTCGCCAAGCCGCGCGTATTGGTCGATGCCATGGTTCACCATGGCAACCATGTGCTGTTCGCGAGCCAGGCTCTCGTGTGTAGCCAGACGGTCGCCGGCATAAATAAATGTTCCCTGAGACTTTTCGATTTCCAATGCGCCGCGTAGCTGGCCGAGATCGATTCCTCCCCGACCGTAACGCAGAGCTTCGGTTAGCATTTCGTGATCGTAGACGACAGAGCGGCGTTCGAAGAGATGGTCCTTCGCGTGTCGCAGCGAATCCGTCGCCGGTGAAATTTCATATGAACCGCTGCGGCTTTTCTCCAAAGATGCGCCGCGCAAGCCATCCAGTGCCAGCGATTCTTCCGGTGACAGCCGCGCCTGCTGCTGCCGGTGTACCTGTTCCGTCGAAATCTCCGTGAGCTTGTCGGCGCGAGATTCGCGGACTAGAACGGCCACCTCGTTGTCAGTTGGTTTCCTCCCATGTTCATTTGTGAATTCGGTTATTGCGGTGTCCCGCTGTGCGCTGCGCTGACTATACCGTTCCCGCAGTTCATCTGATACACCGCGGATTTCAAAACCGAGATCCCGTCCACGAGAATCGCGTCGGGGCTCAATCTCATAGCCAAGATTCCGCACCTCGTTTGCCAGGGCGTTCCGGTAGACCTCCGTGAGATATGCTCGACGCTCGTACAGGCCCGAGGCCTGCAATGCTTTCCAGCGACCTTCGACGCCGTCGTAGGTTAGGTTGGCAGTCACGGAGTGGGTGTGCAGTTGCGGATCGAGTTCGCGGCTTGTGTCGTGCCGGTAGGCGGCCACGATCCAGTTGCCGGTGGTGCGATTCTCATTCGCACCATCCAGTCGGACGCGGGCAGCTGAATAGTTCTCGGCTTCCGCCAGGGCTTCTCGGATGGCTTTATCATGGGCAGCAACGAGGCGCTCGTCACCGCCTACCATCGCCTGAACTGAAACCGATTTCGGCGCGGAGAACGTTAGGTCATAGAGAGACCGCGCCTTACTCTGCTCGCCACCGTTCCCGTTCACCCGGTCCGCACTGTGGCGTGGGCGCAGAAACTCGCCGGTTTCGGGATGCAGCCCTTCCCGCACGGCCTCAAACTGCTCGCGGGAGACATTGCCGCGCAGCCCAAGCAGTTCTGCGCCGCGGCCCTGCCACTCGCCTTTTACGCGGCGCTGCTCATCGTAGTAGTCGCTGTGTTCCAGATGCCGCTGTGCGTAGCCAGCGCCGCCCGTCATGGCCCGAATGGTGAGCACAGCGCGACGTTAGCTCTGTTCGAGATTCGATTGCAAGCGCTATATGCAGTTCACAGTCGATCCAGCCCAGACGGTATGGTTCTGCGTCCGTCGTCGCAGGATGCCGCGCTCGATTTCCGGTTCGCTGCGCTCGTTGTGGAGCTAGACACCATCCCTAAGCCTGACGGCTTAGGGTGACTCTTGAGAAAGCGCTTTAACGAACATTATTCGAACAATCTCGAACGGCGTTCGAGTCAGGCCGAGCAACGTTCGATTCTGTTCTATGCGAGGAATCAATTGGACTTCGAGAGCTAATCAATTCGCTCGTGCCGTAAAACGGACGCATTGAAGCGTGTTCGGGGAGCTCGACCGACCTCCGGTGATCGATCAAGCAAGTAGTATGCCCGTTACGATTTTAGGTTTGGGACTGCATAATATAACTGAATGCTAAGTTGGATGCGATTGCAGATTTGTTGCCACAGTGAGGGGCGCGTCCGCCTGAGTGTGTGAGTCCCGAAAAGGCAACCCTCATAGTTGTCTCGTCTGGAGCTTTCGAGTTTCCAGTTTCAACGCGTAGAGTAATACAGGCCCGAAGGCCAGGCTTCTGCAGCCCCTCGTTATCCAATTTAGCAAACTAATAGACGCGAACAAACTCTTTCTTTTGCAGCATCGTCAGCATGTCTACTCCCTCCCAGTTGATGAACCAGGGGCTCTTCGTGCTCTGGCTGAGGAATTCTTGGACCTCGGTCGCGCTGTACGCGGGGAGGGAGAATTGAGATCGAAACCCCTCGATCCAAACCCTCTTTCGTGCCTCGCCGGCGTAAGGGGACGTCAGCATGTCGAGAAGCAAATAGGCCTTTTCCGCGCTGCGCGCCACATCGGACAGATCGCTGAGTCGCCTGTCAACTTCAGCCTCCAAGGCCGTTCTTAGCGACGCGTACTCCGGGCGGTCCTGGATGTAAAACATGCACCCGACAATATCAAAGTAACACCACTCGGCACATCTTTCTGGCCCAGGACCAAGTCCGAACAAGTCCTCTGCGAGCTGAGGCGGGATGAGGTAGGAGTCGCCCAACTCGCGGATGACGAGGAGAAGATTCATGGATTCGAGAGCCACAAACCGCGAGAGCGCCCCGGATTTGTACTGTGCCTGCGCTTTTAGGCAGCTGAGGCCTTCCGAGTAGACAATCTGTTCTATACCCGCGCTCTCTCGTGGTAGCTTCCGCCGGGCGAACCGCAACAGGAGGGTTACCGCGAGCGCCATACGATACGAGGCATTCACAGTCGGCGCGACGGTATAGAAGAAAAATAGGAGCCTGAGCAGGATGCTAATTACGGTATGGTATTTCTTTTCTTCCTGCTCATCTACGGCTTTGCGATGCGAAATGAGCCGCTTTGCGCGATCACAGAGCGCCGAAATCAAATAGGATGACAGATCGTGGTAGTCTCCCTCGGCTTCAACGCAAATCGACTTGATCGCTGTCAGGAAATCTGTCGTGACTCGGTCGCTCCGCCAAATGTTTGCAGGGCGGAGCCGGCTGCGGTCCTGAGCATAGTTATCAAATAATTGCATGCTCAAACTCTCCAGCTGGGTTCGCGCCTTGTCGATGATGACCGTCTTACTCGTCGTAAACGGACGCTGGATAGCGGTCATTTTATGAGGATTGCTGTACAAGTTGAATTCTGCGAGTGCATCCAGATAGCTGTCCCGGACCTGTTCTGCGATGGCCTCGGAGTCCGCAAATATAAACACGTCGTCTACGTAGCGGCGGATGGAGTACTCGTTACCGTGCCGGTAATTACGGCTTTCAAGTCTTCGAATTGCGATCAGATCTACCGTCTGGAATATAACTTCGGCAAATATGCGACTTATCTCCGGACCAATCACGATTCCGTTTGTTTCCCCGTGGTTCACATGCATCATGAGGTCGTCGAATTCCATCGCCGACGTGGCGTCGTTCTTGCTCTCTTTTGCAATGCTTTTGCCCAGGAGTGCCCATGCAATCGAATGAGTGTAGATGCTGTCGAAGCAGCGAGAGACGTCAAGCGTTCTCAGAGTGTTGTATTGCTTCTCTAGGTTCACGAAGTCGTCGGATGAGAAGAACCTGTACAGCCGGGTGAAACCGCGGTACGAGAAATATGACGGGTTGTATCGGGAAAGGCGGTCGACATCGCTCGTGCTGACCTGGCCCATTTTGAACTGATTTAGGAAACCTCTGAGCAACCCGCCGGTTTGAGAGTCAAAGCGTTGGATTGAAACGCGGACGTCTGAACAGCGGCGTCGGTGCCTGTCCGGAAGGGCTTCAATCATCCAGAACCCGCCATCGGAGCGGCTCCGGGCACACTACGCCCTGCTGAGGACCAGCCGCCTGCGGTGCAGGTACAGGTTGGCCAGCGCGAAGT
>JASHNW010000087.1 GCA_030041435.1 Acidobacteriaceae bacterium | reverse complement strand
ACTTCGCGCTGGCCAACCTGTACCTGCACCGCAGGCGGCTGGTCCTCAGCAGGGCGTAGTGTGCCCGGAGCCGCTCCGATGGCGGGTTCTGGATGATTGAAGCCCTTCCGGACAGGCACCGACGCCGCTGTTCAGACGTCCGCGTTTCAATCCAACGCTTTGACTCTCAAACCGGCGGGTTGCTCAGAGGTTTCCTAGAAGTACTTACAGTCAGGGGGCTCAAACAACTTCACGCCCTGGAGAGGAAGTCACAACGCGGAGATGAGCATGAGCAAAGTGAAAGCAAAAGCGCAGGAGGCGGCGAAGTCCCAGGCCGCCGCGCGTCGTACAGATGCAGAGATCGAGAAGTGGGCCACTGAGCAGCGGAGTCTCTACGCCGCCGGAAAACTCTCGAAGTGGAAGATCAAGATGCTTGAGAAGATTCCTGGCTGGTCCTGGAGCGAGGGGGCAGCATGACCACCACTCCACTGTTCCGAGAACTCACCGCCTTCGGCAATTATGAAGCCGGAAAACCGCTCCCGCTCGGCACGCACCGCATCGGCAAAGACGGCACGATCCGGGTCGTCAAGAGGTTGGGCATCCCCTTCGTCAATATCGTTTATCTGGATAACGCATACGGGAACCACTATTTTCCGGTTATCACTGGCTATGCGATCCGCAAGCGTGATCGGCGCAAACTGGAGCGAGCGCTCGATAAACGGCAAAGGGAGCATAAGAGGCGGCAGCCTCAGCCGCATCCCGATCTGCTCTTGTGCGTCCGAGAGGCATCCCGCGCCGCACATCGGGAGCGTGATGCGGCACAGGCTGCGTATCAGCAGGGTCGGCACACCCTCGCTGGGAATTCCCGCCAGCGGAAGAACGAGTGGTATAGTCGCAAGGATCGCGGCATTGTCGCACTGCACAAGAGCGGCGTCCTCCGCTACGTCGGAACCTCACCGCAGGGGTCTACGAATACGGAGAGGGCGGTATGCAGTGTCTTCACTCAACGCTGCACCCGGTGGGTGCCGAGCGCACACCCATTCCTGATCACCCGGAGACACTGCTCGTCCTGGCGAAAGGAAAAACGCCCGGCATCTCCGAGCAGCGGATCGCGGCTACTCTCGATGCTCTGCCGAGCGATCTGTCGGGCTACGGGCGCAGCGCTCCTCCGCTTATCGCGCGTCCGTCGCTGACCTGCTACAAATGTTGGGAGGAGGGTCACATCGCGCGTCACTGCCCTAATGGGGACGACGATAACGTCTTGGACTGGGTTGCCTTCTGACTTTTTCTTTGGCGGTGGTCGTGAGGTGTGAGTGGTAGTCGAGTACCTACCGTTACCGATTCGCGGGACCTCATCGGTGGCGAGGAAGACCACCAGCATGGCACATACGGACAGAAGTCGGTTCGATCACTTCGTCTCCATCACTGTTTTTTAAAACCTCGCCACCAGAGCCCGCAGGATCGGAAACAAAAAGGCCTGGAGGTCCTCAATCTCGTCTTCAACAACCCGCCCCTTCTCGATGTACAGCCCCGGCTGCTCTGCCGATACAAGTGACGATTCCAGCAGAACGATCAGCTTGCCGGTTCCGACGATTGGCATGTCCTCGTTGAGTACCGGAATCCGGTAGTAAAGGGTGTTCAACCGGTCCACACACCCGGGATCGCCGTGGCCGATCGTCAGGTAGCCGTTGCGGACCGCGTCCGCCGGATCACTCGCAATCCACCAGCGGCGGCCTTGGATATTCAGGCTGGCCAGGACTTCGCGCAGGACGGTGAGGTTGACCACAAACCCAAGATCGACTTCATTGAGATTGATATCCATGCCAAACGCCTCCTATCGCCGACCTATCTTCAGCATGATCGGTGGCTTGTCGATCGCCCCCTCGGGGCCAAGCAAAGCAGCATTAACGAACGTTGTGTGCTCCGACTCGACGATTCGAGGTGAGCGCCTGTCCAGATGCACTTGTCCGAACACATACAACCGTGGTCGGAGCCGCATCGCAGCATCCAGCAGGACCGGGTCACCCTGGTGGTAGTCGGAGCCCGGACTTTCATCGAGAATGCCGTATGGCGGGCCGTGGGTGATGAGGACGTCAATGTCCTCGGGAATCTGACCGTACAGCCGTCGGCGATCCTCCGCTGAACTTAGGCCGAACGCCCCTCCGTAGAGGGGAGTAATGGGTGAGCCCCAGATTTTCAGTCCTTCGACCTCGGCTGACTCATTGACCAGCACGATCGCGTTGTCGAGGAGTGATCGCCTCCGCAGATCGGCTTCGAGGAAGAATTCGTGGTTGCCGGGGCAGACCACCTTCCACCGGTGGGGAAGTTTGCCCAACCATTGATTGAAGTCGCTGATCGAGCGAAGGTTTCGGCTGAACATGGTGAAGTCGCCCGCGTGAATCAAAATGTCGCCGGGAGGCACCTCCACCTCGGCGTGCTGCTCGTGGGTATCGCTCAGCAGGACCAGTTGCAGACTGCGATTTGCCTTTTGGCGTCGAGCGGTCATCTGTCTTGTCTCCATACCTGACTCTGGCGAGTCTCGACGAATTCGGCGAAGTTTGATTCGCGCTTCGAAAAAAGGCCGGTCCGGGCACGACTGGCACCGGACCGGTGCGATACAGCCTCTGGGTTGCTCCCGGGAATTCCCGGTCGCTACCAGACTCTGGCGGGCTGCAGCAAGAATGGCGAAGATTGGTTCCGGAAATCATGCTCAGCGATGATGACGGAGCTACATTGCCGCAGCAGGTCCGAATGCCGCATTCGCAGCTCTCTGCAGCACTTCCTGCGACGCCGGAGCCAGATATTTCTGAGTGGTGGCAATGTCACTATGACCAGCGAGAGCTTGAACGCTCCGCAAATCAACGTGGCGCAGCATCGTGGTCAGATAAGAAGCACGGAAGGTCTTCAGCTTCCCCCGCTTGCACTCGTTTTTCGGCCCGAGGCACCCAGCGCAATGACCGCAGTTGAGGCCTGCCTTACGCCAGTCGGATTTCAGCGCCTTGAGCAACTTGATGTCAGCCTGTCCGCCGGATGTGGGAAACACGAGGTGATCCTTCGGATTCTTTTTCCGCCACGCCAAGAGTTCGCCGTACAGAACCTCCGGTATGGGAATGTCGCGCTCCTCGCTGTCCTTGGATTTCCATCCCAGAGCACGGTTCCACGGAAACGTTCCGGGCGATTTGAACCGGACTAGCCAGATTCGATTCTCCCAGTCGATATTCGACCAGAGCGTGTACGCAAGCTCCTCGTCGCGGAGCCCAAGCATCCGAAATGCCCTCCAGATCAAGCCGTGCCGCTCGGATGAAGCAGCATAAAGCTTCTGGAGATCGCTGTCGCTGTAGGTCTCAACCGCCAGCTTCGGCTTAAACTTCAGCTTTCGATGGGCCGCTCCGGTCATCACGCCGCTCGTCGCGTCGTCATCGTCGCTGCGGCTCGGATTGAGGCCGCAATACCTCAGGAAACATCGGACGTACCCGTAACGGCTCGCGCGTGTGGTTTTGGAGTTTCCTTGGGACTCCAGGAAGCGATCGAAGGCGAGCACATCGTCCTCGTCCAACTCAACCGGGGCATTTTTGCCGCGAGAGGTCAGCAGTTTGACGAACTCTGTGGCGACATAGGTGTATGCGTATACCGTGTCGTCCGAGCCATGAGCATGCTTCCTAATGAAGCCGTCCCGAAGGGTCGTCAAAGATTCAAGTGCCCGATTTTTGCGCTTGTCTGTCGCCGGAGGAGTTGGCTGGTCCGTTGCCGGAGCCATCGGCGGGTCCGTCCTGGGAGGTTGTACCGGGGTTGGACACGATACTGGAACGGTATGTGCGGGTAATCGGTCTACAGCCCCATCTCTGCTGCGAAGCTCAAGCTCCATCCGGAGTCTCGCTGTCTCAGCTGCATCGTAATCGGCCCCGACCTGTCGATACCTGATCCGGCCCTGCTCGCGATAGCGAAGTGCGTAGACGCCCTCTGGGTGGCCCTGAACTTTGCCCTTGATCACTACGGAGAGGGGGATGGCCTTGCCGTTCCGTGCCACTGCCGGTTTGGCATAGCAACGCTTCCCGTTCCTGAGACGGATGCGCAACAGTAGAACTACCTTGCCGTTGGCCACCGCGCGATAACCCCCTGAGAGGTACTACCGCTGGAGTCGGGCAAATCTGAATTCTGAAATCGTTAGCCAGCATCGTTAGCCAGCGAAATCGTCGTCAGCCAACAATCTGATTGCAGGAGGGATACTGCGATTTTGGTGCCGAAGAAGGGACTCGAACCCCCACACCCTTGCGGGTACATGGACCTGAACCATGCGCGTCTGCCAATTCCGCCACTTCGGCACGGTAATCCTGCGCGGGCGCGCTGGACGGGCAGCAACTGCTAGTGTTACAAAGGCATCCACTCGTGTCAAACACGCGGGCCCCGGTGCGGGCGCGAATTCCTGCATGAGAAAGTGTTCCCTCCTGATGACTACAGCTTCCCCAGTCCGGCCCATTCCTGACGAGCAGGCGAAGGAGATTCGCCGGCTCTCGCATGATCTGAGCAACGCGCTCGAGATTGTGCTGCAAACCAGCTTTCTGCTGGGCACGGCACCGCTGGACGAGGAAGCGAAAAAGTGGCGGACGATGCTGGACAACGGCGTGCAGCAGGCTGCGGAGATCAACAAGAAGCTGCGCGAATATGTGCGCGGCAACAGCTGAAGGGGAGAGCCTGGATCAACGCCGCGAGCCCGCATGCGCGCGGTGTGAGCCAGGTTTGACGCTCGGCGGCCAGCGCTCATCGGAAGGCATGGCCTGCGAAAAGTGAGATAATGAAAGCTGTCTCAGGGATCCACACCCTGCACGCTGGGGGCGTCACGGTTTCGACGGGATCGCTTGCGGCAAGGAGGCATGCCGGGGTCTGGGCACCCGTAATCGCCTGGAAAACCATAATTGCCAACACCAATCAGCTGGCATACGCAGCCTAATTAATTAGGTTGCCGTTCTCCGCGGCTTCGCCCCTAGGCTGCGGAAGGACGTCGCACAGGGGGCTGGCTGCAGTCGCTCGGTCCGTGTGACGGCAGCGAGATCATCGGACTAGTTTTCGGCGTTTCTTGTCCGTTCTGAGCGCCGGGAGCAAAACTTTGGAACGGACTGAGCATGGAGTTTCCTGGCTGACAACGATTTCGGACGCGGGTTCGACTCCCGCCGCCTCCACCAGATGTAAGTATATTAAAATCATAACTATAAACTGTGGAAAACTCCTAGAGCAAGAATTTGTACCAATTTTGTACAAGTGCTAGGCTGTTGGCATCATGCTTACGGTCTACACCCGACACTCCTCGAAATGTCCCAAGAAGGACAATCCAGCCTGGCGCCGCTGCCGTTGCTGGAAGTGGATCACGGGCTCGATTCCGGGCCGTCCCGGAAGTATGCGCGTCTCGGCAAAGACAAGGTCCTGGGAGCAGGCCGAGAGTCTGGCTCGCAAATATGAGCTCGCCGCAGTGGGCGGAGAGGAAGTCAAAGAGGCACGGACGCTGCCCACTCTCAAAGAGGCCGTCAACGGTTATTTGTCGGACGCCAAGGCGCGCGGTCTCGCTTCAGCCACGATTCAAAAGCTCGAACACATCTTCAAAAAGCAGCTCCTGAGCTTTGCCGATCAGCACAGGATCGTTTTCCTGCGCGACGTGAATGTTCGCAACATGACGGAGTGGCGTTCCACCTGGAGCGACAAGCCCCTGGCGAGAAAGAAAAAGTTCGAACGGGTCGTCGGCTTCTTCTGGTTCTGCGTGCGCCACGGCTGGATCAAAGACAATCCCACTGCGACCATGGGCCGCGTGGTCGCCAAGCACGTTCCGACGGACTACTTCCCCGCACACGAATACCGTCGCATTATCTCCGCTACCTACCGCCTCGGCGAAGACGCAGAGCGGTCCTGGGCGCCGGAAAAACGCGGCATTCGCATCCGCGCGCTGACGGAACTGATGCGCTGGAGCGGACTGCGCATCCGCGATGCTGCCACGCTGGAGTGCTCGAGGCTTGAGGAGAACAAGCTGCTGCTCTATCAGGCGAAGACGGGCATTCCTGTCTTTGTGCCGCTACCACCGCACGTCGCCGATCTCCTGCGCTCGATCCCGCCCGGTCTCAAACCGAATCCGAATTACTTCTTCTGGTCCGGTAACGGCCTGCCTAAAACTTACGTCGCAAACTGGCAGCGCGCCTATCGCCGTCTTTTCAACGTTGCCGATCTTCGCAAGCCGGACGGCACACCAAAGCGCTGCCACTGCCACATGTTTCGCGATACGTTCGCAGTCGAGATGCTGCTGTCCGGCGTTCCCATCGATCAGGTGTCGATCCTCCTCGGCCATGCCAGCGTCCGCGTGACCGAGAAGCACTACTCTCCATGGGTGCGCGCACGCCAGGATCAGCTTGAAAAAAGCGTGCAATCGGCCTGGGAACTAGTCACGCCAAGACTGCCCGCCGCTATTTGATTCTGTCGCTCATGGTTCTCAAGAGCGCATGTTCCGCAACGTGACGCATACTGAATATGTGAAAAGCAAGGTATTCGTGAGTTGCGGTCAGCGCCCTGGAGAAAAAGCGATATCCCTGAAGCTTGGCAAGCTCCTGGAGAATCGCGGTTTCGATGTCTACATTGCAATCGACGTCCAGACAATTCTCGAAATCAATGCGGGCATCATTCATGAATTGAAGGACAGCGACTACTACCTATTCGTCAACTTCGTTCGAGAACTAGTTGACGGCGGACATCGGGGTTCGTTGTTTTCGAACCAGGAACTGGCAATAGCCTACGCACTCGGATTCGAGAGGATGCTCGTTATCAATCAAGATGACATCCGGCCTGAAGGGATGCTCGCGTATATTGGCGTTAATTCAGAGACCTTCCACGATTTCGGAGATTGCTGCGACGTCGTTGAGCGTGCACTTGATCGCTCGCGTTGGACCAACGATTATTCCAGAAGATTGCGCGCGGGTACTGTTCGGTTCTCCGATGAAATCATCGCGTACGGAGGGCTTGCGGGCAGATTCTTGTACCTCGATATCCGGAATAACCGCCCCGACATAGCTGCCTTGGAAGCAACTGCAAAGCTAACGGAATTCTCTTGCGGTGACCCGCCTGGATGGCAAAGATCGCGAATTAGAAGCCCTTTGAAGGCCACTGGGCGGCCCGGGTATTCTCACACGATCTTCCCGAGATCACATGAGGCATTCGACCTGCTCTGCGTCGGCTCATTTGGTCGCCCGGATCTTCAGTGGCATATACCTGCATTGAGCGGTGCACTCGTGCCATCCCCAACCGCTTACGAAGAACCTGGTGTGTTCTTGAACTCGGCACTGGACGTTGTCGGATCACAACGCCTGCCACTCGCTCTCGGCGTTTGGCAACTTCGTTATCAGTTCTTCGCGATTGGTTTTCCGATCCTTCAGGTCCAAATCGAGTTGACGCTGCCGAATTGGAACGAACCAAGCGCGAAGGTGGTTTCGGAAGAAATAATTTGACAGCTATTGGTTGATGACTTGGTAGTCAACCATTCTCTCGATAAGAGACTCTTTTTCAGGAGGGGTCGATTGAAAATAATCAAGGACACTGATTTGGAGACGGTCGAGCAACACCTTATCCATCTGGGCTCTGGCAATCACCGCGATAACATGATGCGATTGGGACGGTTCGACCTTCATTGTATTGTGGAATTCGCAGAAGAGGATTTCTTTCGGCTTGTATTCCTACAAAATGACGAAGTGTTGAAGATCGCTCCCAGAGGTTCCGAGCGCACCCTTCGCGCTGTCGCTCAGCGCGCGATTTTGCTCGGGGACGCGAGACTATCCGCGAATTGGGACCTGGGCGACAATTTGCGGCGGATGCGTGAAAGTCTTGCCAGAGATGACGGCCTAAAGCAACCGTTGGTTGTTTGCGAAGCGCGCGATGGTGAGCAGCAGTTCGGGCCATTCTATCTCCAAGACGGCTCGCACAGGGCGCTCGCCTATGCAACTCTCATTCTCATGAATGAAGCTCACTATCTGCCGTTATCAGCCTTCTGTTCATTGAGTTCCTGGATGCAGAATCGCCTTCCGCGAACCTAACTTGCTCGTTGCGTGCGTTGACGATGAACGCGCAACATGACGCTCTCAGGAATACGCAGGGTGATGTAGCCGCGCTTGCGCCGCGTCTCTGGACTTCCCCATTGCAGCACGCCCTCTTCATTCTCAAACATACGGCGGATGGTCTTTTCGCTCAGACCCCATCTTTCGGCGATCTCGCCTACTGAATAGTGGCGCTCCAATCCTAAGGCGGCGTGGCCTACGCTCTGAACGGGCTTTTTGATGAAGAGTTCCGCGGACATGACATTCTCCTCACGAGTATCGGTCATTATATGAATGCGGGTAGTCGTGCATCGTGCTTGCATTTGCCGAACTTACATTCCGAGTCCCATGCCTATGCCTTGGCCGAAATCGTGCTTCGGCGCGTGTGTTTCAGCGATCTCTTGCGCAAGCGGGGCAATTGCTTGAGCTGGCTGAAACGCACTTTTATGTGAAACGTCGTGCCCGAGCGCGTTTGCGAGTGCGCCACGGTCGTTCGTAAAAATCTGTGCATCGTATTGTCCGCGTGAAATCGAAACATAGGCCATGCGGTTGTTGAGCAGTTCCGTGGCGGCCAGATTGGTATCAACATGGATGAGCACGCGCTCGGCGGTCTGGCCTTGGCCTGAATAGCTCGTCACCGCGTAACCGTGGTCGATGTGCGGATGCCGTTCGGGGTTGAGGTTCATCTCCCGTCTGCTGTCCAGCTTGATTCGCATGGTGCCATCCAATGAAATATCCTTCACCGTCCCGAGTTCACGGTTGGCAATCTTCAAATCTTGTCTGGGTGCGGTGAAGTGAATGCGGTCGCCTACTGAGAACGCCTTCTCATGCTCCCGATAGACCGTGAC
>JASHNW010000010.1 GCA_030041435.1 Acidobacteriaceae bacterium | reverse complement strand
GCCGACCTGTCCGCCCCCGCCGCCGCCGAAATGATGGACCTCTCCCGCCGCGCCGAACGCGTTCTGGCCGCCGTCTACCATCCCGACGGATTCAACTTCGGCCTCAACCTCGGCAAAGCCGCCGGCGCCGGCGTCGCCGGACACCTCCACCTGCACGCTCTCCCGCGCTGGCTCGGCGACACCAACTTCATCACCGTCACCGGCGAAACCCGCGTCCTCCCTGAAGACCTCACCGTCACCTGGGAGCGCCTGCGTGCCGCTTTTGCGGCCCATGCGTCCAACGCGGCGCACGAAAGGCAATCGACATCATGACACCTGCAGGCAGCAAGCATCCCACCCCGGATCGCAGCCCAGATCGGAGTCCGGATATCCTCGATCGCCTCCAGGGCGAGTGGACCTTCGTTCGCGAAGTTCCCGGCAAAGCCACCATGACCGGCCGTGCCCGCATCGCGCCCACCGGCCAGGCCCAGGCCCGCTACGACGAGTCCGCCCGCGTTCGCCTCGCCGATGGAAAAACGCTCACCGGCAGCCGGAGCTATCGCTATCGCCGTCTGCCGGCGCCCGCCAACGGCTTCGACGTTCTCTTCGCCGAGACCGGAGAGCTCTTCGAGCGCCTCGATTTTCGCCCCACCCCCGATGGCAGCCTGCGCGCCGACGCCGAGCACCACTGCCCACCCGACCGCTACGTCTCGATCTTCACGCTCGACCCCGAAGACCGGCTGACCGTGCAGCACACCGTCAACGGCCCCGGCAAGAACTACGTAGTCCGCACCGCCTATCGCAAAGTCGGCAAGTCTCCGGATCGCAGCCATTAATCCGGGTGCCTCGCCCTTGTCTCCTCGCGCTGTTCGAGGAGACAGGGTCGGCTGCCACCAACGCTCCGTTCAAGCAAAATGGAGTGCCCCACGCAAGCCGGTGTTGTCTGGGTGGGTCTGTTCGGTCTCGGCCTTTGTGTCGGCACGCAATGGCACTCGCAATTACCCTTCCCGATCCTCCTCCGCCTCCGCCGCCAGTTCCAGCGGCTCCCCATCCATCGCCTGTTCCACCAGAACCAGTGGAATCGCCTTCGCTGGCCGAACGCCCAGTCCCTTCAGCAGCTCCGCCTGCCGGATTGCGTTGCCCCTCCCCGTCGCCAGTTTCTTGTACGCCTCGTCATAGCTCGCCCGCGCGGCCTCCAGGCTCCGCCCCACATCCGTCAAATCCTTTGCAAACGCCGCCAGCTTGTCATACAGCTCGCCGCCGCGCCGCACAATCTCCTGCACGTTCCGCGTCTGCTGTTCCTGCCGCCACAGCTGCGCCACCGTGCGCAGCACAAACAGCAGCGCGGTCCGGCTCACAAGCAGCACATTCCGGTCCCAGGCTTCCTGCCACAGCCCGCCCTCGTGCGCCAGCGCCAGCATGAAGGCCGGTTCGATCGGCACAAACATCACGGTGAAATCCAGCGAGTTCAGCCCGTACAGCGACTGATAATTCCGCGTCGACAAATCCCGGATGTGCGCTCGCATCGACGCGATGTGCTGCTTCAGCGCCGCCTCGCGCGCGCCCTCGTCGTCCGCCGCGCAGTACGCGTCGTAGTCACTCAGCGACACCTTCGCGTCGATCACCAGATGCCGCCCGCCTGGCAAATCCAGAATCACGTCCGGCCGCGCCCGCGTGCGATCGTCGCGCGTAAAGCTCGACTGCACCCGATACTCCTGCCCCTCGCGCAGCCCCGCCGATTCCAGCAGCTTCTCCAGCACGAACTCGCCCCAGTCGCCCTGCGTCTTCGACGAACCCTTCAGCGCCGTCACCAAATTCGCCGCGTCCGCTGACAACCGTTCGTTCAGCGTGCGCAGGTTGTCGATCTGCGCCCGCAGCTCCGTGCGCCCCGTGATGCCGTCCTTCTCGAGCGACTCCACCTTCTGCTGAAATTCCCCGAACTTTTCCCTGAGCGGCGTCAGCAGATTCGTCAGATTCGCCTGGTTCTGCTCCGTGAAGGCCTTCGCTTTCTGCTCCAGGATCTCGTTGGCCAGCGCCTTGAACTGATTGCTCAGCTCTTCGCGCGCCGCCGTCAGCATCGCGATCTTCTCCTCGACCTTCGTGCGCTCGCTTTCCAGCGCCGTCCGCACCTCCGCAGCTTCCACGCGCGCCGCCTGCCCTTCGTCGAGCAGCCGCTCGCTCTCAATGCGCGCCTTCTCGGCAGCCTCCCGCAACTCCGCGATCTGCCCCGTCAGCTGCGTCGCCGTGGCCTCCAGCCGTGCCACCTGCTCCCGCTGGCTCGCATCGCGTTCCCGAGCCGTCTCCAGCAGCCGATTTTTCTCCGCGATCTCCGCCGCAGCAGCCTGCAACCGCGCCTGCAGGTCGCCGCTGGCCGTGCCTCCCCGGCTCCCAATCAGAATCCACGCCAGCACCGCGCCAACGGCCAGCCCGACCAGCAAAACAACCGCACCCATCACAAGCATGGCCTGAGTCTACCCCCGCCACGCCCCCGGAAAGCCCAGCTTTTCCAGAGCCGTTTACAGCAGGATCGAGCCCGCACGCGCTCAGCCTCTTACGGCTTCCCCAGCAGCCCCCTGGGCGACTCCGGCACCGCCGCCCCGTCCGCGCGCGGATCCGATGCCCCATAGTTCACGCCCATCGCGCTGTCGTGCAGCACCGCCTGCCCGCGTCCCATGCGCGTCGTGTACGCCCCACGGACTTCAAGCTCATGCCCCATCTTCGTCAGCTCGTCGATCGACGCCTGACCCACCCGCGACTCGATCACGATGTGGCACCCCAGCTGCGGATGCACCGTGAACCGCGGCTCCTCCATCGCCGCCTGGATGTTCATCCCGTAATCCACCACATTCGATACGAACTGCGCGTGCGCCAGCGGCTGATTCATCCCTCCCATGATCCCAAAGCCGATATGCTCGTCTCCGCGCTGCATGAATGCCGGAATAATGGTGTGAAACGGACGCTTGCGCCCCGCCAGCGCGTTGGGCGACTGCGGATCGAGCGAGAACAGCCCCCCGCGATCCTGCAGCACAAATCCCATCCCATCCACCGTGATGCCCGACCCAAATGCCTCGTAGTTGCTCTGGATTAGCGACAGAATGTTCCCCTCGCTATCCACCACGCTCAAATACGTCGTGTCGCTCTTGCCCAGCGCGCCCGGCGCCACATCGCAATTCGCCTTCGCCGGATCGATCAGCTTCGCCCGCTGCGCCGCCCACTCTTTCGAGATCAGCTCCGCTACTGGAATCTTCCCAAACCGCGGATCGCCGTCGTACCGCTTCACGTCCGCATAGGCCAGCTTCATCGCCTCGATGCGCGTGTGCAGCTCCGCCGCGCTGTGCGGCCCACCTGCCGCCGGCGGAAACTGCGCCATGATGTTCAGCATTTCCAGCGCCGCGATGCCGTCGCCGTTCGGCGGCAGCTCGTACACCGTCCAGTCGCGGTACTGCGTCGACACCGGCTCCACCCACTCCGCCGCATACTGCGCCAGATCGTCGGCCGTCATCGTGCCGCCCTGCTCCGCGCTCGTCTTCAGGATCGCCTGGGCAATCGTTCCCCTGTAGAACGCCGCTTCGCCTTGCTCAGCCACGATCCGCAGCGCCTTCGCCAGGTCCGGGTCGCGGAAGATCTGACCCATCGCCGGAACCTTGCCGTCCGGCAGGAACACGCGGCGGCTCTCCGCATTCGCCTCCAGCCCCGTCGCCGCTGCCGCCCAGTAGTCGTGAATCATCTCCGGCACCGGGACGCCGTTCTCCGCGTAGAAGATCGCCGGCTGAAAGAGCGATGCCCAAGGCAGCCGCCCCCAGCGCTCGTGCAGCTTCGACCATCCGTCCACCACCCCGGGCACGGTCACCGCATCGATGCCGAACTGCGGCATCGTCGTCTCCCCCTTCGCTCGCAGATGCGAGATTGTCAGCCCTTGCGGAGCCCATCCGCTCGCATTCAGCCCGTACAGCTTGCCCGTCTTTGCGTCCCAGTAGATCGCGAACAGGTCGCCGCCCATGCCGTTCATCATGGGCTCGCTCACGTTCAGCACCGCGTTCGCCGCAATCCCCGCATCGACCGCCGAGCCGCCCTCCTCCAGCACCCGCGCGCCCGCCTGCGACGCCTGCACCCATGTTGTCGCAACAATGCCGTTCTGGCTGGATACCACCGACCGCCCATGGCTGCGGTCCTGCCCCATCGCTGCTGCCATCGTCATCGCACTCAGCATACAAACCACGCCCCATCGCACAACCGACATTCGCACGCCCTCCGATCACAGGAGTCACCGGAAACCCGGGAGCCTTCACCCTACCAAAATCCTGGCGGCGCGCTGCTGCTCGCTGCCTGCTGATCGCTGACCGCTGTCCGCTGGCAGTACCCTGATCGCTGATCGCTGAATGCTGATTCCTGTGCCGCTTTACACCACCCAGTACCCTCAGTAGACTTGGAATTTCGGAGCAAAGTCGGGGTGTGTCTGCACCCTGGCTCATTGCCTCGCCCGGAACCGGCCTCGCATCCCGCCCTCCGGTTTTCAGCATCCATATCGCGGTACACAGGAGATACGCATGGCATCAGGTGTGGAAGACAAAGTCAAACAGATCATCGTCGAACAGCTGCAGGTCGACGAAGCCGAGGTGACCCCTACTGCTTCCTTCCAGGAGGACCTCGGCGCTGACTCCCTCGACGTCGTCGAGCTGGTCATGCAGTTTGAGGAAGCCTTCGACCTCGAAATCCCCGACGAGGACGCCGAGAAGATCAAGACCGTCAAGGACGCCATCGAATACATCGAAAAGAACGCGAAAGGCGGCAAGTAGCTTTGCAGCGTCGCGTTGTTGTAACAGGGCTCGGTTTGGTGTCGGCCGTCGGCCATACCGCGCCCGAGGTCTGGAACAACCTGCTCGCCGGCAGGAGTGGGATCGCCACCATCACCCACTTCGACACCACCGGCTTCCCCGTCACCTTCGCCGCCGAAGTGAAAAACTTCGACCCGCTCCAGTTCGTGGATAAAAAGGAATCGCGCAAAATGGCGCGCTTCATCCACCTGGCGCTCGCGGCCACCGACGAGGCGATGCGCAGCTCCGGCCTGGACATCACCCCGGCCAACGCCGAGCGCGTTGGCGTCTTCATCGGCTCCGGCATCGGGGGGTTCGACATCATCGAGCGCGAGCACTCCAACATGCTGCAGGGCGGCCCGCGCAAGATCTCGCCCTTCTTCATTCCGGCGGCCATCATCAACCTTGCCGCCGGACAGGTGAGCATCCGCTACGGCGCCAAAGGTCCCAACGAGGCCACAGCCACCGCCTGCACCACCAGCGCCCACTCCGTCGGCGACGCCTACCGCATCATCGAGCGCGGCGACGCCGACGTGATGATCGCCGGCGGATCCGAAGCCGCCATCACCCCCATGGGAATTGGCGGATTCGCCGCCATGCGCGCGCTGTCCACGCGCAACGACGATCCAGCACACGCCTGCCGCCCCTTCGACCGCGATCGCGACGGCTTCGTCGTCGGCGAAGGCGCCGGCATCCTCATCCTTGAAGATCTGGAGCACGCCAAAGCCCGCGGCGCGAACATCCTCGCCGAAATCATCGGCTACGGCATGAGCGCCGATGCCTACCACATCACCAGCATGCCCGAAGACGGCGACGGCTGCTTCCGCGCCATGAAGAATGCGTTGAACAGCGCGAAGCTCGAGCCGCACCAGATCGATTACGTCAACGCCCACGCCACTTCCACCCCGGTCGGCGACGTCACCGAGTCGAAGGCCATGCAGCGCCTCTTCGGCGAACATGCCACCAGCCACAGGCTGCTCATCAGCTCCACTAAATCGATGACCGGCCATCTGCTCGGCGGCGCGGGAGGCCTCGAAGCAGGCATCACCATCCTCGCCCTGCAGAACCAGACCGCTCCGCCCACGGCCAACCTCGACAACCTCGACCCCGAGTGCGTGCTGAACTACGTCCCGAATCATCCGCAGAAGGCGGAGATGCACATCGCCCTCTCCAACTCCTTCGGCTTCGGCGGCACCAACGGCTCGCTCATCTTCCGCCGCTGGGAATAATCTCCGTCGATCGCAATTTAAAGAGCAAAAGCCAGCGCACGCGCAGGAATCTCGCCGCGCTGGTCCTGCTACACCTTGCGCTCCTCGCCGCAGCCGGCATCGCCGCGTCCATCCCCCTCGCATGGGCTGCAAAACGCGGGCTGAATCCAATGGAGACTCTCAGCGGTAACCCGGCAAGGATGTTCGCCGGAAGCGTTTTCCTTTCACTCGCCGTCTGTGCGGTGGCCGGTTTCCTCCCCATGCGCCGCGCCGTCTCCGTCGATCCAATGAGCGCGGCCCGCGCCGAATAACACGCGCCTTTCATGCCCCGTTGCCGGAACCAGGTCTCTGCGGTAACTCACCTCGGTAACTCCCAGTGGAAATCGCGCGCAAATTACAACTTTCGTGGGTAACGACTCCGCGTTTCCGCCAGTTTCCCGGCTTCCAAACGATGGTACGCTTGCACCATTGAAAGGAATTACCGATGGCCCGCTCGCCCCTTGAAGTTACTGGCGCCTTCATTTCTGCTATCAATGCCCGGGACCTTACTGCTCTTCGCTCTCTCATGACGGACGACCATATCTTCACCGATGCCCGCGGCACCAAATTCATGGGTGCCGACAACATGATCGAAAACTGGGTGTGTTTCTTCAACTCCTACCCCCAATACTGGATTCGCATCGACTCCAGCTTTACCAACGGCAATCGCGTCGCGCTCTTTGGCGAAACCGGCGGCAAGTGGCGCATCGACGGCCGCATTCAGCCCGGCTCCTGGAAAATCTCCGCCTCCTGGCTCGCTGAAGTTGCCCACGGAAAAGTCCGCCGCTGGAACATCTACTGCGAGACCGAGTGGTCCACTCCACCGATGTTTCGCTTCATCCCGCCGCCAAAGATGGCCATTCTCGAAGCCTGATCGAAATACTGCTTCATCTAAACCTCCCGCCGAACCGGGGCTCACCAGCGGCTCCGGTTCGGCTTTTTTTGCCTTCCTGAAGAATCGCCGCCGCCGGACCGCCCGGGCCCTGTCTGCCTGTATCCTTGTTGGCAACAAAAAAGCCCGCAAAGGAAAATCTGTGCACCGATGACGACCATCCTCCGCCGGCAGCCGTCTCTCTTCGCCTCGTCTCTCGCCGTTTTCGCGCTCGCCGTTCCCGCCTTCACCCAGACGCAAAGCAAGCCCGCCCCAAAGCCTTCGCTCGCTGAGCCGGCGCTCTCGCCCGACGGCCACCAGATCGCCTTTGCCTCCGGTGGCGATATCTGGACCGTTCCCGCTGCCGGCGGCGAGGCGCGCCTGCTCATCTCCGACCCTGCCACCGAGTCGCGCCCCCTCTGGTCGCCCGACGGTTCCCAGCTCGCCTTCGTCTCCACCCGCACCGGCGCCGGCGACATCTACATCCTCACCTTCGCCACCGGCGAGCTGCGCCGCCTCACCTGGAGCGATCAGCCCGATCAGCTCGATGCCTGGTCCCGCGACGGGAAGTGGATCTACTTCTCCTCCTCCGCCGACGACATCGGCCACCTGCCCGACGTCTTCCGCGTCTCTTCTGCGGGCGGCACGCCCCTCGAAGTCAGCCGCGAACGCTACCTCGCCGAATTCGAGAGCGCACCCTCGCCTGACGGCCAGTCCGTCGCTCTCTGCGCCAGGGGCATCAGCTTCGCCCAGTGGTGGCGCAACGGCCACGCCCACATCGACGAAACCGAAATCTGGCTCAAGCCCCTCGCCGGCGAACAGCAGGCCAGCGTCATCGTCCCTGCCGACTCCAAACACGCATGGCCGATGTGGTCCCCCAACGGCAAGACGCTCTACTTCATGAGCGATCGCAGCGGGGCGGAAAACATCTGGTCCATCGCGCTCCCCTCCGGCGAGCCGAAACAGATCACGCATTTCAACCACGGCCGCGTGCTCTTTCCCTCCATCGCCTACGACGGCAAGACCATCGTCTTTGAGCGTGACTTGACGATTTGGAGCCTCGATCTCGCCTCCGGCCACGCTGCTGAAGTCCCCATTACCCTTCTCGGTGTCCCGTCGTCGCCGCATCCGCAGCTTCGCCACGACGATCGTTACGACGAAATGGCGCTCTCGCCCGACGGCAGGAAACTCGCAGTCGTTGCCCACGGCGATATCTTCGCCGCGCCCGCCAAAGACGGGGGCGAAGCCTTCCGCGTCACCCGCACCCCCGAGCGCGAAGAAGACGTCCGCTGGTCGCCTGACTCGAATCGCATCGTCTACGTCTCGGAGCGCGGCGGTCACAACAACCTCTACGAATACGACTTCACCACCAACAAGGAGCGCGGCCTCACCACCGGCGACGAGGAAAACGAGAATCCCCGCTACTCCCCCGACGGCAAGTCCATCGCCTACACGCGCGGCGACCGCGAGCTGCACCTGCTCACCCTCGCAGACAAAGCCGACGCCATCACCGACAAAGTCCTTGCTCGCGATCTCCTCCGTGACGCTGAGGTCGAGTGGTCGCCCAACAGCCAGTGGATCGTTTACACCGCCGTGGGTGTCGACGGCTTCCGCAATCTGAAGGTCGTCGCGGCCGCGGGCGGCGATCCGCAGCCCATCACCTTCCTCGCCAACGGCGAAACCGGCTTTCACATCGCCTGGTCGCCCGATGGCAAATATCTCCTCTTTGCAACCGCGCAGCGCAGCGAGAACTTCGACCTGGCTCGGGTCGACCTCACGCCCCACATCCCCAAATACCGCGAGGACGAGCTGAGCGATCTCTTCCACACGCCCGGCACGCCGGCTACCACGCCGAAAGAGCCGCAAACCAAACCTGGCGAACCCGCTCCTGCCGCACCCGAAAAGAAATCCGAACCCGCCCCGGAGAGCGCACAGCCTCCCGCCGCCGGCAAAGAAAAACCTGAACAGCCGAAGAAGGACGAGCCCATCGCCTTCGACGGTATCCGCGACCGCCTCACCTTTGTCCCCGTCGGCCTCAGCGTTCTCGACCCCGTTATCAGTCCCGACGGCAAGACCGTCGTCTTCCTCGCCAACGTCGCCAACCACGTGAACCTCTACGCCTGGTCGCTTGAGGAGAATCCCAAAGAGCCGCCCGTCCCGCGCCAGCTCACCAGTTCCGCGACGCGCAAGGACTCGTACTACTTCACGCCCGACTCGAAAGAGCTAATCTATCTCGACAACGGCCAGCCTCGCAGCCTCACGATCGAGAGCCGCGATATCAAGCCCATCCCCGTCACCGCCACGTACGAAGTCGACTTCGACCAGGACAAGCAGGTCGCCTTCGACGAAGCCTGGGAGACGCTGAACCGCTACTTCTACGACGACCACTTCAACGGTCACAACTGGGCCGCGCTGCACGATGAGTTCGAGCCCTTCATCGAAGGCGCGCGCACCGGCGACGAGATGCGGCGCGACATCAACCTGATGATCGGCGAGCTCAACTCCTCGCACTCCGGCATCAACCACATGTCCGAGCCCGCTGTCCGCACCGGCCGCCTCGGCCTGCGCTTCGACCGCGCCGACTACGAATCCGGCAAGGGCCTCGTCATCCGCGAAGTCGTCCCCCTCGGCCCGGCCGCCGTCGAGGGCACCATCAAACCCGGCGAAACCCTGGTCGCCGTCAACAGCCAGCAGATTGGCGAGCACACCAACCTCGATCAGCTCCTCGAAGATCAGGTTGGCCGTCGCGTCGTCCTTCGCGTCGCCGACAAAGACGGCAAACAGCGCGACGCCGTCGTTCAGCCCATCGACACTGCCGCCGAAGAGGGCCTGCTCTATCGCTCCTGGGTCGATCAGAACCGTGCCCTCGTCGACAAGCTCAGCCACGGCCGGCTCGGCTACGTCCACCTCCCCGATATGGGCGATGGCTCTCTGCGCCAGCTCTATATCGACCTCGACGCGCAGAACGAAGCCAGGGACGGCGTCATCGTCGACGTCCGCAACAACAACGGCGGCTACGTCAACGGCTACGCCCTCGACGTCTTCACACGACAGAACTATCTGCTCATGACCACCCGCGGCCTGCCCACCTTCCCCTCGCGCCAGGAGCTGGGCCAGCGCGCCCTCGGCAAGCCCACCGTCCTGCTCACCAACGAGTCTTCGCTCTCCGACGCCGAGGACTTCACCCAGGGCTACCGCGCCCTCCACCTTGGCAAAGTCGTCGGCACGCCCACCGCCGGCTGGATCATCTACACCGGCGGCCGCCAGCTCATCGACGGCTCCGTCGTCCGCGTCCCCGGCACCCGCATCCAGACCACCGATCGCGAGAACATGGAAATGCATCCCCGCCCTGTCGACGTCGAGGTCACCCGCCAGCCCGGAGAGACGGAAGAAGGCACCGACTCACAACTCGCCAAAGCCGTGGCTGTGCTCCTCAACCAATTGGACGCGAAAAAATAACGCAGGTGCGCCGGCGCCCGATGGTACATTGCGTCCATCGGGAGCTCGGTCCGTGACCGCTGCGAGCCTTGAAGTTGCCGGTGCCTTCGTCGCTGCCATTAACGCGGCCGACCTCGTCGCCTTGCGCGCCCTCATGACAGACGACCACACCTTCACCGACGCGCGCGGCAACAGCTTCTCCGGCGCAGAGAAGCTGATCGCCGGCTGGCAGCACTTCTTTCGCGCCTACCCCGGCTACTGGATCCGCATCCATCAAAGCTTCGCTGCAGAAAACCACGCCGCCCTGTTTGGCGAAGCGGGCGGAGGGTGGCGAGTCGCCGACCGGATCCTGCCCGGAACCTGGCAGGTTGCCGCCGCATGGCTGGCCGAAGTGGAATCCGGAAAGATCAGGAGCTGGAGCGTCTTCTGCGATACCGCCTGGGCCGATCCACCCTGCTGACGGCAGATCACAACTCCCGACATCACTCCAGGAGACATCGTGAAGCAAAAATTCACAGCCAAACTCATCGGCCGCGGCCCCAACGGCGCGTGGACGCACCTCGACGTCCCCTTCAGCGTCGAAAAAGCCTTCGGCACCAAAGCTCGCATCGCCGTTCGCGGCACCCTGAATGGATTTCCCTTCCGCAGCTCCCTCATGCCGCGCGGCCAGGGCGTCTTCTACATGGCCTTCAACAAGCAGATGCAGGAAGGCGCCAAAGCCAAAACCGGCGACACCGTCTCCGTGGTCATGGAGCCGGATACCGCTCCGCGCACCGTAGCCGTCCCCGCCGATCTCAAAAAAGTGTTGCAGCAATCCCCGCGCGAAGAAAAAGCCTTCACGGCCTTGTCCTATTCCCATCGCAAGGAACTGGTGGACTGGGTCGAGCAGGCAAAAAAACCCGAAACCCGCGCCAGCCGTATCGCCAAATGCCTCACCCTGCTCGCCACAAAGCAAACCACGAAGGGCTAATCCCCTCGGGGCTTCCACGTTTCGCGCCGCGTTGCGTCAACCGGCCACCAGTTCCTGGCAACCAGCTATCCGCTGTCCGCTATCCACTATCAGCTGGTAGTACAGATACTTCCTCCACTTCAGATCCGAGTGCCCGATCATCCGCATAATGTGCCGGCTGGTGTGCAGCGTGAAGGGCCGCGGCTCCCGCTGCAGCTTCATGTGCTCCAGTTCGTGCAGCAGATGATTGCCCTTGCGCCGGTTGCAGCTGTGGCACGCTGCCACCAGGTTCTCCCACGTCGACGCGCCGCCGCGCGACCGCGGCACCACGGGTTCCAGCGTCAGCTCCGCCGAAGGCAGCACCACCCTGCAGTACTGGCACGTATTCCGGTCCCGCAGCAAGATGTTCTTCCGGTTCGGCGCTCGCGTCTGCGGTGGCTTCCTTCTCCGGGCCTGGGGTGTATCGACCTGTGCGGGCGCGTTCGCACAGCTCGATACACTCCCGGGCGTGCACTATCGCAATTCCTGAGTCGGCGCATCCCGAAGCCGCTGCACTCAAGTCGACGCGACCTCAGGGAGCGGCAACCTTGCACTGCATCCGCAAGGCCACAGGAACTCAGGAATTGCCGTACACTGGCCTTCTCCGCGGCACGTCGGACCGGGCGGGCAGTCTCCCAAGAGGCCGTAAGCGCGATGTTGATGCTGAAGCACGGAGTTCAATGCCCGTCCCGCGCCGGCCGCGCTGTTTGCCTCCTCGCTTTCCTCTTTCTGTCGGCTCTGCATGGGCGCGGTCTTGCGCAGACCGCTGCGGAGCACCCTTTCTACGGCCGAGCTAATACCTTCGGCGTCTTCGCGGCATACTCAAACGACTCCAGCCATATGCTGCTGGGATACGCGGAGAATCGGAAGCTGCTGAGTCTTGGCGCTGCCTATGACCGGCGGCTCTGGATCGGCCGGATTGCGAACTGGCAGTACAGCGCAGAGATCCTGCCGGTTGCGCTGGAGAGCGATCCACAGGGCCAGGAAAAGATCGCCGAGACTGAGCCCACCGTGCAGACCGTGGATTACAACGCAGGACCACTGGTTTCCTGCGCGGTCACGGAGAGAACCTACTCCTACACGAGTAATGGTGTGGCCGCTGCGGGGACGGTTTATCAGTTCTGCCACGGACGGCGGTGGACGATTGGGCAGGCAATCTCGCCAGTGGGGATGCAATGGAATTTTCTGCCCCGCCGGCGTCTGCAGCCGTTCATGGCCGGCCACGGCGGGTATATGTACGCGACGCAGGCGATCCCGGTAGCCTACGCGGGCTCGTTCAACTTCACTTTCGATCTGGGCGCAGGGGTGGAGTGGTTTCAGAGCACGACGCGTTCGTTTCGGCTGGAGTACCGCTATCATCACATCTCGAATGCCGGCACGGCCGAGGAGAATCCGGGAATCGACAACGGGTTGTTTCAGCTGACGTATGCGTTTGGGCGGTGAGCGCCGCCGGTGCTCTGCTATTCTGGGAAGCCGTTTGGAGGGAGCCCCGTGCAGGATTGTCGACTGTGGTTCTTTACTTTGCTGGTGGGGTTGGCTGGTACGCTGGGCGCGCCTGCGCAGGAGACGCCTGCCGCGCCTGCGAACCATCCGATCGTGCTGCATGCGGCGCGGCTGTTCGATGTGGATGCCGGAAAGATCGTCGCCCCCGGCGAGGTGCTGGTCGAGGGCGAACGGATTGTGGCGGCAGGGACGTCGGTCGATCGCCCGGCGGGCGCAGAACTGATCGACTTGGGCGACACGACGCTGATGCCGGGGCTCATCGACGCGCACGTACACCTGTTTCTACATCCGGGGACGGCGGAGGATTTGCAGACGGTGGTTGAATCTGTGCCGGAACGGACGATTCAGGCGACGCTGGCGGCGAAGGCGGATCTGATGGCGGGATTTACGGCCGAGCGCGATATGGGGACGGAGGGTGCGGGCTCGGCAGACACGGCCGTGCGGAATGCCATCGACGCGGGGCTGATTCCGGGGCCGCGACTGCGCATCAGCGGGAATGCCATCTCGATACTGGGCGGGCATGAGGACGCGATCGGGTTCAACCCGGCGCAGCATGTGCTGGGGAATGCCGATTACGCCAACGACGCGGAGCAGCTGGTGGAAACGATCCGCGAGCAGCACAAAGAGGGGTCGAGCTTCGTGAAGATCTATGAGACGGGGCCGGACCGGATGGTCCCGCCGGGCACGGCTCCGTGTCTGGGCGATCCGATCTGCGAGCACCTTCCGCTGGGGCCGCAGCCGGGCGATGCCGAGTTCTGGGATTTTCATACGCCGTATCAATACACAGTGGACGAGTTGAAGACGGCGATCGGGGAGGCGGCGCGGCTGGGGACGAATGTGGGCGTTCACGATCAGGGCGAGCCGGGGGCGTTGTTTGCGGCGGAGGCGGGGGTAGCGTCAATCGACCACGCGACGCAGCTGAGCGACGCGACCATGCAGCTGATGAAGGAAAAGCACATTCCGGCGGTGCCGACGTTCACGATTTTCGAGTACTTCGCCGACCATGCTCCTTCGCCGGCCGCCGCGGCGCGGGAGCACGCGATGCTGGACTACAAGATTCACGAGTTCAAGCGCCAGGTGGCGGCGGGGATTCCGTTTGCGGTGGGGTCGGACGTGGGCCCTTTTCCGCATGGCACCCAGGCGCGCGAGTTCGAGCTGATGGTGCAGTACGGGATGACCCCTTTGGCCGTGCTGGAGGCGGATTATCGGAACGGGGCGAACATTCTCATGATGGGGGATAAGGTGGGCCGGCTGAAACCGGGATACTACGCGGATATGATTGCGGTACCCGGAAATCCGCTGGAAGACATCGCCGCGGTGGAGCGGGTGAGCTTTGTGATGAAGGGTGGGGTGGTCTACAGGCGGTAGCGCCAGGGCTGCCGCGGCGTTGCGCAGCGGATAGCCGCGTCAGAATGTGGGCAGGACGAGGGCGATTGCCAGGCCGCGGGCGTGCGCTTATACTAATGGCCAACGGGAGCCGGGAGCGGATTGCGGCTTCCGCAGTGAGGTGCGTCTTCCGTAGTCAGAGCGTTTCGCTGACGAGCCATGCTGTGAACCCGAAGCGGGTTCAGCGGAAAGCGCGCGGCCCTCACATCCCTTCCTCCGATCTGACCGCGTGGCGCGCCGTGGTGCGCGTGTTGCGAAGTACGGCGACGGGCTCCCTGCACAGTCTCACCTCCGTTATCTTCCCCGCCGATTGCCGCGTGTGCGGCCTGCCGCTTTCCGGATTTACTCTCCTGCCTGTCTGCGATTCCTGCTGGAACGATTTGCCGGCGCAAGCCGGGGCGCTGTGCGTGCGCTGCGGCGAAGCTCTCGCCCAGCCTGCCGCTTCGGACGGCCGGAGCGACCAGGATGGGGCACCCAGCGAAGCGGAGATGTTGTGCCGGGTTTGCCGGGCGGCGCCGCCTCCATTCGAGAAAGCAGTCGCGCACGGCGTGTACGCCGGGACGCTGAAGGCCCTGGTGCATCTGCTGAAGTACGACGGGATGGAGCCGGTGGCGCAGCGGCTGGGCGTGCTGGTGGCGGAGCAGGTGCTGGCGATTCCGGGATTGCCCGGCAATATCGTGGTGGTGCCGGTTCCGCTGTTTAGCGGCAAGTGGCGGCAGAGGGGTTTTAACCAGTCGCAACTGCTGGCGCAAGGCGCCGTGCGGACCATGCGGCGGCGGCGGCCGGAAATGGGGCTGACACTGGCGGAGAACGCGCTGGAGAGACGGCGCGCGACCGAAAGTCAGGCGGGCCTGAGCCCACACGGGCGCCGCGAGAATGTCCGTGGTGCTTTTTTTGCGCCGAAGCCGCTGGCGGTCGATGGGCGCGACGTGCTGGTGATCGACGACATTTACACTACCGGCGCGACGTCGCGCGCGTGCGCGAAGGCCCTCAGGAGCGCTGGTGCGGCGCGAGTGTGGGTGGCGACACTGGCGCGGGCGCAGAGAGAGGATGCGGCACACAGAGTGCAGAACGCGGAGCCGGCGATTGTTGCTGAGCTTCCGATGACAGACGATATTGCGTTTTGGGAGGAAGGCCGCTGACCCGCGGCACAGCACGATAACCAGTCTGGTCTGGCAATCCGGACACAACGACAAAATCCGATGGGGGAGGAACAATGTCGCTGGGGAAAGCTGGAGTGCACGCGCGCAGGCAGACACTGGGGCGGCCGCAGACGGCCCCCGGAGACGACGGGGTGCGCGTGGTGACCACCACGCACGCGATGCAGACTCCGGTGCTGGTGCTGAACGCCTCCTACGAGCCGATTAATATTTGCGGGGCGCGGCGGGCGCTGGTGCTGGTGCTGAAGGGCGTGGCGCGCACCGAAGAGGAGCAGGGGACGGAGCTGCATTCGGCGCGCGTGCGGATCTCGCTGCCGTCCGTAATCCGGCTGCTGGAGTACCGGAGGATTCCGCACCAGACGCGGGCGCTGAGCCGGAAGAACATCTTGCTGCGGGACCGGAATACGTGCCAGTACTGCGGGGTGGTGCTGCCTTCCGCGGAGCTGACGCTGGACCACGTGGTGCCGCGGTCGCGCGGCGGCGCCTCGACGTGGGAGAACCTGGTGGCAGCCTGCCACAGCTGCAACCGGCGCAAGGGCAATCATCTGCTGCACGAGCTGGAGCACATGAAGCTGCAGCGGGAGCCGCGGCCCTTCACGCTGCACACCAGCCGGCACATTATGCGGATGATCGGGCACTCGGATCTGAAGTGGAGGAAGTATCTGTACTACTAGCGGATAGCTGGTAGCCGGGAGCTGGTGGCCGGTCGGCGCAATGCAGCGCGAAACGTGGAAGCCCCGAGGGAATTAGCCCTTCGGGGTTGGCTTTGTGGCGAGCAGGGTCAGGCATTTGGCGATGCGCCTGGCGCGGGTTGCGGGCTTTTTTGCCAGCTCGGTCCAGGCCGGCAATTCATCGAGCCAGCTATCCGCTGAGTTCGTCCGCCCCAGTGCTATCCTTGCCTGCAAATGGACGCTCCGGCCATCGCCACCCGCGACCTGACTCGCCGCTTCGGCCAGTTCACCGCTGTCGACAACCTCACCTTCAGCGTCGCGCAGGGCCAGTTCTTCGGCTTTCTCGGGCCCAACGGAGCCGGCAAGTCCACCACCATCAGGATGCTCACCGGGCTGCTCGCGCCCACCTCCGGCCAGGTGCAGCTCCTCGGCTTCGATTTCGCCGCGCACCCCATCGAAATCAAGCGCCAGATCGGCGTGGTCCCCGAAGGACTGGCGCTGTTCGGGCGCCTCACTGCCTCCGAGTACCTCCGCTTCGTGGGCCGCATGTACGGCCTCGACCGCGAGACCACCAACCGCCGCACCGGCGAGCTGCTCGACTTTATGAACCTGGCCGACGAGCCCAAAAAGCTCGCTACCGATTTCTCCCACGGCATGCAGAAGAAGCTGGCCCTCGCCGCCGCCGTCATTCACGGGCCCCGCGTGCTGTTTCTCGACGAGCCTTTCGAGGGCGTGGACGCCATCGCCGCCGGCACGCTGAAAGCCATGCTGCAGCGCATGACCGAGCGCGGCGCCACCATCTTCCTCACCTCGCATGTGCTGGAGATCGTCGAACGCCTCTGCAGCCACGTCGCCATCATCCACCAGGGCCGCCTTGTCGCTAACGGCTCGCTCGATGAGCTGCGCACGGGTGTCGCGCTCGCCGGCGACCAGGCCAGCGAAAAGCTCACGCTCGAAGAGATCTTCCTGCGCGTGGTCGGCGGCGCCGGTCCCGAGGCGAAGGCGGAGGCGGTGCCGGAGCTTTCGTGGCTGGCCTGAGCGCCCGCCCGGGCAGCGCCGGGACCCAGCCATCCGCCCGCTCCGGTGGCATCTGGTCCCCCCTTGCACGCGGCCAGTACGCGGCCCTCGTGTGGATGCAAAGCCGCATCTTCGTCAACTCCCTGCGCACCGTGCGCGGCAGCTTCGAGCTGGGCGCACGCGTTCTCACCGGTTTCATCTTTTTCGCTATGGCCTTTGGACCAGCCGTGGGCATGGGTTTTGCCGCGTGGGAGGGGGTTGCGCACAGCCGTCGCCTGGCTGTTGCGATCCTGCTCTGGGTGGTATGCGCGCTGTGGCAGTTCTTTTCCACGCTGGCGCCGGCGCTCGCCGGTCAGAATCCCGACCTCAGCTATCTGCTGCGCTTTCCCGTCAGCTTCGGCTCGTGGATCGCACTCTATCTCGCCCACGGCGTCGCTGCGCCCTCGACGCTGATCGGCCTGCTCTGGGTCTTGGGCATCGGCATCGGCGTCATCGCAGCGCGCCCGGATCTCTGGCTGGCCACCGCCGCGACGCTGGCCATCTTCGCGCTCTTCAACCTGCTGCTTTCCCGCGCCATCCTCGCCTGGGTGGAGCGCTGGATGGCGCAGCGGCGCACGCGCGAGATCATCACTGCAATCCTTCTGTTTCTGGGACTGGGCGCCCAGGCCTTTAATCCGGCCTTCCACCACTACGGAAACAACTTACCCGGCACCCTCGCGCACCATGAGAGCGCCCGCATCTCCCCTCGCGTCTGGGATGTACAGGCCGTCTTTCCTCCCGGTCTGGCCGCCAACGCGATCGCGCTGCCCATGCAGCATCGCCAAAGCGGTGCGCTTTCGCTCGGCGGACTCGCCCTCTACACCCTGACGATCGGAGGGCTGCTCGCTCTCCGGCTGCAGTCGGAAAGCCGCGGCGAAAACCTCAGTGAAGCGCCGCGGCGCCTGGCTCCGGGAAAGACGCAGGGGCGGGCCATCCTCGATCTGGCAGGTCCGGTGGGCGCTGTCTTCGAGAAGGACCTGCACTATCTGCTGCGCAGCGGCCCCATGCTCTACGCGCTGGCAGCTCCCCTGGTGCTAGTGTTCCTGTTTGGCAGCGCGTTCCGCATCGGAAACACCTCCGCCCTGCGCTCCGCCTACGCCCTGCCGCTCGGCATTGTCTGGGCGTTCACGGGCCTCACCCGGCTGGTGAACAACAGCCTCGGCGCGGAAGGCCCGGGCATCGGCTTTTATTACCTGTCGCCCACGCCGCTGCGGGCCGTAATCCTCGGCAAGAACGCCCTTTACGGCCTTCTGTTCGGAATCGAAGCAATTCTGATTTCCGGTCTGGTCTTGTTCCGTTTCGGGATCCCCGCGGCCAGCGTAACGGCCGCCACCGCCGCCTGGGTTCTCTTTGCCGTTCCCGCCAATTTTGCACTCGGCAATACGCTTTCCATCGCGATGCCCTATCGCATGAGCATGACGCGGATGCGCAACGAACCGGGCGCGCTCGGCAACAGCCTGCTCAGCACCCTCATCCAGGCCGCCACGCTGGGCGTTGGGGCGCTGGTCTTTATCCCCTGCAACGCTTTCGGGCATCCCTGGCTGGCGACGCCGGTGCTGCTGGCTTTGGCCGCCGCCTCGGCGTTCGCTTATCTGCGCGTGCTCGCGAATGTCGACCGCATGATGCAGTCGCACGGCGAATCGCTCCTGCTCGAAATCGCCAAAACCGGTCCCACGGGTTGACGGTTATTTCCCGGCGGAGCTATGCTCGCACCCCATGGAAATCCCCGGCACTGTCGGCTCCCTGATGCGTCGCAAAGGCGGCGAAGTTTGGTCGCTCGCTCCATCGGCCACGGTCTACGATGCCGTCGCGATGATGGCGGACAAGCGGGTCGGCGCGCTGCTGGTGATGGAGAAGGACCAGTTGCTCGGCATCGTCTCCGAGCGCGACTACGCGCGCAAGGTTATCCTGCAGGGCCGGTCGTCGCGCGACACGCCCGTCTCGGAAATCATGAGCAGCCCCGTGATCACGGTCACGCCCGATCACAGCATCGATGAGTGCATGCGGATCGTCACCGAACACCGTTTCCGTCACCTGCCGGTTGTCGAGAGCGGCAAAGTTACGGGCATGGTCTCCATAGGCGATCTGGTGAACTGGGTGGTCACCGAACAGCGGGAAACCATTCGCCACCTGGAGGCCTGGATCGCCGGCACGCCGGGACACTAAGCCAGTTCGTAGCCGGCAAAGAAGTACCCGATCTCGAACTGCGCGGTGTCCTCGCCGTCCGATCCGTGAATCGCGTTCTCCTCGATGGAGCCGGCGTACTTTTTGCGGATCGTGCCCTCTTCGGCATTCGCCGGGTTCGTCGCGCCCATCAGCTTGCGCAGATCGGCAATGGCGTCGTCTTTCTCGAGCACCATTGCGATGATCGGGCCCGAGGACATGAACGTCGTCAGCGACGCAAAGAACGGTCGCTCCTTGTGGACGTAGTAGAAGCCTTCCGCCTGGGTCTTCGAAATTGACAGCTTTTTGATGGCGATAATCTGGAACCCGGCCTTCTCGATCTCGGCGAGAATGGCTCCGGCATAACCCTTGCGAAATGCGTCCGGCTTAATGATGCTGAAAGTCCGCTGCATAGTTAGCTTTTAGCCTCTGGCTTCTAACTTTTAGCCTCATGTGAGGCAGTTGAACTTCCGGGCCCAAACAGGCCGAGAACCTTTCGAAATGGCAGAAGAACGAGCTAGTAGCTAAAAGCTAATAGCTAAAGGCTGCCTTTACGCCTTGCCAATCACTCTCGCCACCGTCTCCCCAATAGCGGCCGGCGTCTCCACAACCTGAATCCCTGCGGCGGTCAGCGCCTTCATCTTCTCCGCCGCGGTTCCCTGGCCGCCGGAGATAATCGCCCCTGCGTGCCCCATGCGGCGCCCTGGAGGCGCCGTCTGCCCGGCGATGAATCCCACCACCGGCTTCTTCACGTGCGCCTTCACGTACGCCGCTGCGGTTTCCTCCGCCGTGCCCCCAATCTCGCCAATGAGGATGATGGCTTCCGTCTCCGAATCCTCGTTCAGCAGCTTCAGCGCGTCCACGTGGGTCGTCCCGATAATCGGATCGCCGCCGATGCCGATGGCCGTCGACTGTCCAATCCCGCGCTGAGTAAGCTGATACACAGCCTCATAGGTCAGCGTGCCTGAGCGCGAGACAATCCCGATGGAGCCTTCCTTGTGAATGCGCCCCGGCATGATGCCGACCTTCGCTTTCCCCGGCGAAATTACGCCTGGGCAGTTTGGCCCAATCAGCCGCGACTTCGACTGCTTCAGCACGGTCCACACTTTCACCATGTCGTTGATAGGAATGCCTTCCGTGATGCAGATAATGAGCGGCACGCCGGCGTCGTTGGCTTCCAGAATCGCGTCGGCGGCAAACGGCGGCGGCACGAAGATCACTGTGACATTCGCGCCCGTCTCCTCGACGGCCTTGTGCACGGTGTCGAAGACCGGCCAGCCTTCGTGGATGGTTCCGCCCTTGCCCGGCGTTACTCCGCCGACGACCTTTGTGCCGTATTCGGCACAGCCTTTGGCGTGAAAAGTCCCTTCGCGTCCGGTAATGCCCTGCACGATGAGGCGCGTCTCCTTGTTCACCAGAACAGCCATCTCTACGCAGCTCCTTTCGCCGCAGCGACCACCTTTTGCGCCGCGTCCTGCATCGTGTCGCCGACAATGAACTTCAATCCCGACTCCTTCAGAATCTTTCGCCCCTCTTCCACATTCGTGCCTTCCAGCCGCAGCACCACCGGCACCTTCACGTTCAGATTCTTCGCTGCCTGCACAACGCCCTGGGCCAGCGTATCCACGCGCAGAATGCCGCCGAAGATGTTGATGAACACCGCCTGCACGTTCTTGTCCGAGAGCAGGATCTCAAACGCGTGCTCGATCTGCTGCTGGTTGGCTCCGCCGCCCACATCCAGAAAGTTCGCCGGCATGCCGCCCGCATACTGGATGATGTCCATGGTCGCCATGGCCAGCCCGGCGCCGTTCACCATGCACGCGATGTTGCCGTCGAGCTTGATGTAGTTCAGCGCGTACTTCGACGCCTCGACTTCGAGGGGATCCTCCTCCGCCACATCGCGCAGCTCCTTCAGATCCTTGTGGCGGAACATGGCGTTGTCGTCGAAGTTGATCTTGCAGTCCAGGGCAAACAGCTTGTCGTCCTTCGTGGTGATGAACGGGTTGATCTCCAGCAGCGACGCATCCGTCTCAATGTAGGCCCGGTACAGCCCCATCATGAACTTCACCGCATCGCCAATCTGCGCCGGCTTCAGCCCCAGCGCAAACGCCAGCTCGCGTGCCTGGTACGCCTGGAATCCCACCGCCGGATCGATGTACGCCTTGTGGATGGCCTTCGGATCCTTCGCGGCGACTTCCTCAATCTCCATGCCGCCGGCCTGCGACGCCATGAACACCAGCTTTGCCGCAGCGCGATCCAGCACGATGCCCAGATACAGCTCGCGGTCGATCGCCGCCGTCTCCTCGATCAGCAGCCGCTGCACCTTCTGTCCCTGCGGCCCGGTCTGGTGTGTCACCAGCTGCATGCCCAGGATCTGCTTGGCATACTGCTCGGCTTCGTCCAGCGTCTTCGCCACCTTCACACCGCCGCCCTTACCGCGTCCGCCGGCGTGAATCTGCGCCTTCACCACCACGCCTTTCGCGCCGTCGCTGAACAGCCGCTTGGCCACTTCCAGCGCCTCATCCAGCGTGTTGGCCACTTCACCGTGCGGAATTGCGACGCCATACTTCGCCAGGATGTCTTTCGCCTGATATTCGTGAATTTTCATAAGAGATTTTCAGCAGAAAACTTGTAACCGGATCGGACAGCCGCGCCCCTGCGCGTGAAATCGTCTCAAGGCCGAATATTCAGTGTAGCGAACGCATCGAACCGGGAGCAAACCTGCCGCGCCTGCCGCGCATTTTTCGCGTACACAACCGTTGCAGCACGCTTGCGCTACACTGGCGCTCTCCCCCGAGTCAGGGCTCTCCCTGGTTCTCCGCTCCCTGATTCCTCCTTGACCGGATCCGGGTTGTTCCGGTCGCCTGGTTCGCCGTCGGTCGCGAATCCTCTCAGTTCTACCAGGAGGAAACCATGAATCTCAGCAAATCTCTCGTCGCCGAATTCTTCGGCACCGGCTGGCTGGTCTTCGGCGGATGCGGCGCGGCCGTGCTCGCCGCCGCTTATCCCAACCTTGGCATCGGCTTTCTCGGTGTCGCACTGGCCTTCGGCCTGACCCTCCTCACCATGGCGTTCGCCATCGGCCACATTTCCGGATGCCACATCAACCCGGCTGTCTCGGTCGGACTGGCCGTCGGCAAGCGCTTTCCTCTCGCTCATCTGCTGCCGTACATCATCGCCCAGGTGGCGGGCGCGACGGCCGGGGCGTGGGTTCTGTACATCATCGCCAGCGGCAAGCCCGGCTTTGTGCTCGGCGGCTTCGCTGCCAACGGTTACGGCGCTCATTCGCCGGGCGGCTACTCTCTCCTGTCCTGCTTCGTAGCCGAAGTCGTGTTGACCTTCTTCTTTCTGCTCATCATTCTGGGATCCACCGATGTGCGGGCGCCGAAGGGCCTCGCGCCTATCGCCATCGGACTGGGTCTCACCCTGATCCATCTGGTCGGCATCCCGGTCACGAACACTTCGGTCAACCCCGCACGCAGCACCAGCCAGGCTCTGTTTGTGCACGGATGGGCCCTGGCGCAGCTCTGGCTCTTCTGGGTGGCTCCCATTTTGGGAGGCATCCTTGCGGGGCTTCTCTATCGACTTGTGTTTGCGGAAAAGCCGGACCTAAGCGTGCGCGCAGTTCCCGCCAAACCGGAATACGAGGCGCTGCCCGGAACTGCTGCGGGCGACTGACTCCTCACGCGTTCAGGAGGAAGCGTCCACGCGGTCTCGCGTGGACGCCTCCTCCTCGCGCTGCGTCTCTGTCGGGTAGCATGGAACCATCCATGCCGGAGCTGAAAGACCTCCTGAAAGCTGTCGCAGATGAGCGGCGCACGCTCACTCGCGACGAAGCCCGCGCGGCTCTGTTTGCCATCCTCACCAGCGAACCGGAAGAGGGCGGCGACTTGCTGATCGCTGCGCTGCTGACCGCGATGGCCACTCGCGGCGAAACTGCCGACGAGCTCGCCGGCTTCGCCCAGGCCATGCGCTCCCTCGCCCTCCCCATCCCACTCACTGCCGAGGAGCGCGCCGCTCTCGTCGATACCTGCGGCACTGGAGGCGACGGCCGCGGCACGTTCAATATCTCCACCGGCGCTGCTCTCGCGGCGGCGGCGGCCGGAGCCAAAGTCGCCAAACACGGCAATCGCAGCGTCACATCCAGATGCGGCTCCGCCGACGTCCTCGAGGCCATGGGCGTTCCTGTTGCGCTTACCCCCGAACAATCCGCAGTCTGCCTGCGCGCTACCGGATTCACCTTTCTCTACGCGCCCGCGCTCCATCCGGCCATGAAGCGCGTGCAGCCCATCCGCCGCGCCCTCGGCTTCCGCACCATCTTCAATCTGGCCGGACCGCTCACCAACCCTGCCTGCGCTCCCGCACAAATCGTGGGCGTCTTCGCTCCGGAAAAGCTGGAAACCGTTGCCGGCGCCATGGACCAGCTCGGCATCCGCCGCGGCCGCGTGGTCCACTCCCGCAGCGGCATCGACGAAATCGACCTCTCGGAGACCGACGCCATCCTGGTCTCGTCGCCCGACCCCCTGGTGCGTACCCTCATTCGGCCTGAAAATGCCGGCTTGCTGACCGCCGACATCAGTCAGCTCCAGAGCGGCGGCACACCGCTCGACAATGCCACGATCCTGGAAGACATCCTCAGCGGCGACGATCGCGGACCCAGACGTGACGTGGTCCTCATCAACGCCGCAGCTGCTCTGGAAGCCGCCGGCCTCGTCGCCGGCCTGAAAGATGGGGTCGATCGCACTGCCGCGGCCATCGACTCCGGCGAAGGCCGCAAAACCCTCGAAGCGCTGCGCGACTTCGGCGCCTCACTCCCGCGCTGAGCTCCTTTGTCGCGCCGGGATGCCAGAGGCTGCACGGCAAAAGTGGCCGCGTGCAAAGGTCCCTTTTACGAAGCGCTCTTCCCGCGTTACAAATACAGGGGCGGCTCCGCGCACCAATTCCACCGGTTGCCGCGCAGAATGGGAGGAGAGAGACGATGCGGCGATCCCCGTGGATCATCCTGTTGCTGGCGGGCGCAGCCACCAGCCTCGTGGCACAAAGTGTCACCCAGTGGCCCGACCCGACGCGCGAGCAGGACTACACCTGGCGCCTGGTGTCGAGCGCCGAAACCACCGGCGGCAACGCCGATTACCGCACCGTCACTCCCGGTCAAACCCTCACCATCTTCGACGCCGACGGCCCAGGCGTGATCTCGCATATCTGGTTCACCATTGGCGATCCCGAGCCCTACCACCTCAAGCGCATCGTGCTGCGCATGTACTGGGATGGGGAGCAGGACCCCAGCGTCGAGACGCCCATCGGCGATTTCTTCGGCCTTGGGTTCGGCGAGTACGTCAGCTGGTCCTCTAAGATGCTCTCCGTCGGCAATCGCAACGCGCTCAACTGCTTTTTCCCCATGCCCTTCCAGCATCACGCGCGCATCACCATAACCAATGAGGGGAAGATGACCCTCTCCAACCTCTACTACAACATCGAATACCGCAGTTATCCGCACCCGCTGCCCGCCGGCACGCTGTATTTTCACGCCGAGTACCGCCAGGCGCAGCCGAATCACGGCTGGACGAATCAGTGGTACGAGAACGGCGATCCACTCGTCAATTTCAAGCGCAATCTCGACGGCAAGAACAACTATGTCTGGTTCGAGGCGAAGGGCCGCGGCCAGTTCGTGGGCGTCACCATGTCGGTCCTGCAGAATCAGGATGGCTGGTGGGGCGAGGGCGACCCCATGTTCTTCATCGACGACCCGGACAAGCCGCTGGTCCCGGGCGGAACCGGCTCAGAGGATTACTTCCTCGGAGCGTGGGATTTCGGCGGCGCGCCCTTTTCCTATCCGCTCTACGGCGCTCCCGTCGTGGGCAGAGAACTCGCCGGCGAACGCTGGAGCGTCTACCGCTTTCACCTTGACTCGCCCATCACGTTTACGAAGTACATGAAGGCGACCATCGAGCACGGACATGCCAACGACCGCTCCGACAACTTCTACTCCGTCGCCTACTGGTACCAGACCGAACCGCACATGCCCTTTCCGCCGCTGCCTTCCATGGACGACCGCATCCCCACCCTCGAGATCGTCGGCGGCCCCGGGAATGTCGGAGCGAACCAGCCCCAAACTGGCCTGAGCCCGAAATAAGTGGAGGAGGTTTCACAGGGATGGACGGTTGCAGCGGAATGAAGAAGAATGGTGGAGTCGCAGGGCAATTGGAGTCATGCGGTCCCAGACTCCGACGGCTGCCAGTTCCGTGAGCAGGCAGCTGTCCCGGCCCGACCTGTCAGCCACGGAACGCAATTCCGGATCGACATGTCGGCGCCACCGGCTGGTTGTGGCGCCTGAGAGGAGTGATCATGGCCGTATCTTTCGCAAACGACATCAGGCCCCTATTCCGGGAAATCGATGTAGAACACATGCAGGCTTACGGTATGCCGCTTGACAGCTACTCCTGGATGTCGGACCCGTACAACAATTACAGGAACGCTCAGGATGTGCTCAACTCGCTCATCACGCAAAGCATGCCACCCGGGGGCCCTTTCTGGACTCAGGATATGCTGGATCGTTTTTCGCAATGGATGAAGGACGGGTACCAGCCCTGATCTCGGTCATGCCGCAAGCTGTAGCGCAAGATCCGGCTGCATCTGGGCCATCACCGGGGCAAGCTCTCGGAATCGCCGATACGTTTCATCGCCGCGTTGTGTCGAGCGCCTGCATACGGCCCTCGGCACGATATGCGGGATCGTTGGGCGCCTCGGCACGGCAAGGATCCGTGCTCCAGGAATCGAAGGGCCGAATCGAAGGTTGGTCTCGCTTTTCACAGCAAATCAAACGCAATCGCTAACCGTGTTTGCGAAAAATGTTCTGGTGGAGGCGGCGGGAGTCGAACGCTTTTTCCACAGGATAAGTCATTAAGTATCAATCATTTCTAAAACTTACAAATTGCCACAAAGTCCACAATGCTGGGTGGAATTACAAAATCTGTACAAAAATCCGCGAATTGTACAAAACCGCCCCTCTGAACCGGGTTTGAGTTTGTACGTACATTCTCGTACGATCTCGCGGAGTGCAACCGAAGGAGCCACCGCCTCCCGACTCGCTGATCAGCATACTCGACCACGGGCCCTGCGCATCGAAAATCTGCGGAACCCTGGTCGCCGCCCGCCGCCTCCAGCTTGAAAAGCCGATTCCGGAGGCTCGTTTGCGAGTCAGAGAATTGCTACAATTTTCTGACATAGAAGTATGCCAGTTCCTTCACCCAGCATCGCCGCCGCTATCCGCAGTCGTGTTGCCGCTGGACGGACGATCCACGTCTGGACCCCGGATGACTTCGCCGACCTCGGACCCCGCACTGCCGTGGACCAAGCCGTGCACCGTTTGGTCGCTTCCGGGAAACTGCGCCGCATCGCTCGTGGTCTCTACGATGTTCCAAGCACCAATCGCCTTACCGGAAAACCCACCTCTCCCGACCCCCGCGCCGTAATCGACACGCTCGCCCGCAAGAATAGCGTTCGAGTCCTCGTGGACGGCATCACGGCGGCCAATGACCTCGGATTGACCAACGCTGTCCCGGCGCGCATCACCGTACTGACCGATGCACGCCTCCGCCCTGTCAGTCTCGGGAAACTCGTCATCAACTTTCGCCATGCAGCGCCCAGCCGCCTTTACTGGGCGGGCCGGCCCGCCATGCGCTTCGTCCAGGCGCTCGACTGGCTGCGGGACATGCTCCCCTCGGACGACGGACAGTTGCGGCGTCGCCTTCTCTCCATCCTTCGAGACTCGCAGCATGGGAAGGCAATTCGTGATGACCTCCGTACCAATCTTTCCGCGCTTCCGGAGTGGATGCGCGAGATCGTACGCGGCCTGCTCCCGTGATCCAAGTCGGATGCCGTCGGACTAAAGGACGTGGGCCCGATTCCCATCATGGTCAGAACACTCAAATCGCGTCGATAGCCATCATGCGGAGAGCAGCCTGCGCAGGTAGGCCCCTGAAATCGGACCTGGCTAGTAGTCGAATTCGCTTTCGTCACTTACCTTGACCGTGTTGTGGGGACCGACGCCTTGGGCTTCCACAAACTCGAGGTTGTTTATGGACTGCCTCAAGGCTCTCATATCATCAATCAGCGTCGCCGCATCCGAATAGGCCGAAACATCATTCACATCAAGCCGGTATTTCCATTCAATCTCTGAATTGAAATCGTATTTTGAGGGACGCAACGCGGCGTTCTGCCTGAGCTTCGCCGCAACTTGCGGCGGGGTGTTCAATGCCATTTCTAAAGCCTGCGCTCTCAGCTCATCTAATGCCGCGGTCAATTGTGCCTTCTGATTTGACACGGGAATTCTCCTTCCGCTTAAGTCTCCCGGTCCTTAGCTTGTAATGATTGTGCCGCTGTTCATGTGCTGGATCAATCGAATTAGGGAAAAGTTCCCGCAAAGATTACAAAAAGCGCAGTTATAGCGCATTTAAAGCGCAGTTATTGGGGAAATCATGGTATCTGTCAGCCGCCGCGCCCAGCGGCCTTTACCTGGCGAGCCACGCGGTATGCGCTTTGTACAGACGCTCGATTGGATGCGTGATCGTACGCGGCCTGCGTCACGAGTTGCGATGAGAATGTTTTTGAGAGGTGGCGACGGCAAGCCCCGAGATCAACGAGAATCAATGTATGAGCAGTGTCTGGTTCACCGCCGATTTTCATTTCGGCCACTTCAACATCATTCGGTACTGCAATCGTCCGTTTGCGAACTCGCAGGAGATGGACGAAGCGATCTGCGAGCGTGTCAACGCTTGCGCCAAACCGAACGATATTCTCTATTTCCTCGGGGACTTCTGCCTGGGAGGACCGGAACGTGTGACCGCCTATCGAAAGCGGCTGGCTTGCCGGACCATCCACTTTATCGAAGGCAACCACGACAGGACTGCGCGCAAGCTTCAGCATCTCTTTGCATCCTGGAATTTGCTGTCCGAGATCCTCAAAGCAAAGCAGAGAATCGTGCTTTGTCATTATGCGACGAGGGTGTGGCCGCATCACGCTCAAGGCGCGTGGCACCTCTATGGACATTCGCACGGCAACCTGCCGGATGAGCCGCTGGCACTCTCCCTTGATGTTGGGGTTGATACTCACGAGTTTCGCCCATGGCATTTTGACGAAATCCAGTCCGTGATGCAGGCCAAGGCAAGGGCGCGGGAATCGGCAAGCCAGGCGGAACGCCGCGCGGCCCTTGCCGATTTGGCCGCCTACGACCAGGAAATCGGGATCTGAGGCACGATCAGGGCTCACGCTGCCCAGTTGCGGCGTTGGCGAGATGGATGCGCACCGTTTGCCCGCCTGTACTCATTTTGAGTACAATTGTTCTCGAAATGAGAACGACGCTCACGTCCGTCGGCGATCTGCTCTTTGGCCAGACCAGAGGAAGAGTCCTGGCGCTCCTGTATGGTGCGCCCGACGAAACCCTCTTCGTTCGTCAAATCGCCCGCCAGGTGGAGACCAGCGTGGGGACCGTGCAGCGGGAGCTTAACTTGCTCGCCGATGCAGGACTGATCAAGCGCTCCACAGTTGGCAATCAGGTGTTTTACCAGGCCAACCAGGAGCACCCGGAATATCCGGAGCTGCGGGCACTGCTCGCAAAAACGGCGGGGGTATTTCAGATGATCAAGAGGGCGCTTGCGCCGCTCTCGTCCCGGATCGATGTTGCCTTTGTATATGGTTCGGTGGCACGCGGCGAGGAGAAGGCGACCAGCGACATCGACCTCATGGTGATCGGAGCCGCCTCGCTCGACGAGGTGCTGGACGCCGTGGGTCCCGTGGAAAAGCAGTTGGGGCGTCCCGTGAATCCGACCATTTACACCATTGAGGACCTGAAGACGCGGCTTCGCTCCGGCAACCACTTTCTGCAATCATTGAAGAAGAGCAAAAAAGTCTTCCTGATCGGCGACGAGGATGAGTTTAGAAAAGCTGGCACAACTCGGCTGGTACAAGGCTGAACCCAGCAGCCCGAAAGAAATCGCCGATCTCTTCAGCATCGTGGACCGCTCGCAGGCGGACTCCAGGGTGGAAGGCATCTCCGACGATCTGCGCTTCCAGGCCGCCTACAATGGCATCCTCACGCTGGCCAACATTGCTCTCCGCGCCAGCGGTTTTCGCGTCTCTCTCGGCCAGGGCCATCACCAGCGCGTGATCGAGAGCCTCGAATATACGCTGACAACGCAGGATGCCACCGCGCGCGAGAAATGGGTGCGCAAGATCAAATCTCATTCGCAAAAGCGCAACACCACGAGCTACGATTTGGCCGGCGGCGTCTCGCCCACCGAACTTGCGCAGGTGATGAAAGATCTAGTGGCCTTGCGGGAGCAGGTAGAGGCATGGCTGAAGGAAACCCACCCCGAACTTCTTCACGACGAATCACACCACAGTTGATCAATGCCTCGGGTCCGCATTGTGTGCATCAGTGAGCGCGCCACATTGATTACTACCCCGTTTCGCAGCATCCATTGTAGATTTCGAGATATGATCAGACTGATTCACCGCTAATAATTACCGCCATGAGATTTGGGGGAGTTGACTTTCCGAGCGCGCTCTTGGAAGCCCAAGCTAAGGGCGAGCTTGTGATCTTTGCTGGAGCTGGAGTCTCGATGGCCTCGCCTTCGGATCTTCCGGACTTCCCCACTTTAGCCAACAATCTTGCAAATGGCACTGCCACGCTAAAGCAGGATGAAGATGTGGATCGATTCCTCGGTAAATTGCCAGAGAACCTCAACATTTACGAGAGGACGCGGCTCTGCCTCTCTGATCCCTCGTCGAAGCCGAATTCATTGCATCGGGACCTGATAAGGGTGTTCTCGGGCCATCCATCGGTACGGCTCGTGACTACCAATTTTGATGACCATTTTGCTTCTGCAGCTGTTGAGGTGTTCTCCGGAAGCTGTCCAGAGCTTTTCTTTGCTCCGGCATTGCCAGTCGGGAATAACTTCAACGGCATCGTGCATGTCCATGGAAGCGTTCGGAAAGACCCCCGCAGGATGGTACTGACCGACAAGGACTTTGGCAGGGCGTATCTGACGGAAGGCTGGGCGCGCCGATTCATACAGGATTTGTTCCTGAGCTTCACAGTTCTGTTTGTCGGATACAGCCACAATGATCCTGTGATGCACTATCTCGCGCGCGGACTTCCTCCCTCGGAATTCGGAAGGCGACGTTTCGCGCTGGCAAGCGACGAACCCGGGTCGAGGTCGTCTTGGGAAAACCGAGGAATTCATCCAATCTCTTATTCCGCGGCCGACGGGCACGAACAACTTCGTGTAGCTTGCACGAAATGGGCGGAATTGGTAATAGCGACGCCGCTCGAAAAGAGGGAGAGAATCAGGAGGATAGTCTCACAACCTCCTCAGCCAGCGGGCGAGGACATTGACCTGATCGAAACAGCGCTGACAGACGTCGTCCTGCTGCGGTTCTTCAAAGAGCATGCCTCAAGCCTGGAGTGGCTCGAATGGGTATCAGGTCGGGACACTTTCAAACAACTTTTCAACCGTGAAATACAGGCAACCAAGTGTCATCAAGAGCTGGCCCATTGGTTTGCTCATAGGTTTTGTGTCGCGCATGCCAGTATCGCCTTGGATTTCGTCAGAAGAAACGGCTCTGCATTGCCCGGGACCTTGTGGAGTGAGACAGCGCGGCAGGTGTGGATGGGCATGAAGACAGGCGATTCAGCTGGCTGCGTGGACAGGTGGGTGCCGCTCCTAATTGCAACTCAACCTTCTCGTGGGTTCGATTTTCTTGAATACATCCTTTCGGAATGCCGGCTTCCGGAAGATTCTGCGTCCGCCATTCTCCTGTTCAGCCATCTTGTTCGGCCGGAAATCAAGCTTACAAGCGGAATTCCCACCGAGAAGCTTGGCCCTGACGGAATCACACATTTGGAAGAACCACGAGTGACGATCGAATGTGAAACGCATGGAGATCACACGTTCTTAGAGACAGCGTGGCAGCGTTTCTTGGAAAACGATTTTTCGAAACATGTCCATCAGCTCATTTCGATTGCCGTTGCACATTTAGAGGAAGCGACACATCTCTTCAGGTCGTACGGAATGGACCATGATTCGTGGGATCCAATTTCAATTCATCTTCCAGACCTGGAGACACCGAACATCGTACTCTCACACAGCGGACTCGCTGTTTTGGTAAGGGTAGCGCTTGACAGCTTCAAATGGCTCATCGAAAACGAGCCGAGCTGCGGAATAGGTCTGATTCAAAGCTGGTCCAGGGGGCAGAGCATTACCCTCAGGCGAATAGCACTACTTGGGGTCGCGCTTACAAGCGAATGGACAGCGGATGAGAAGCTCTCCTGGTTACTTTCCAACGATCTTATCTATCAGCCAGGCTTTTACACTGAGGTGCCGCAAGTCTTGGAGGCAGCTTTCCCGGCGGCTGCCGCAGATGTGCAACTGCGCGTCGTGGACCGCGTCATGGAAGGCCCTCCACAGGAAATGGAGTCGCCTTACAGAGAGCACCGAATCTATAGCCTTCTTTCGAAGCTGCACGCATGCTGCCCAAATCATTCAGGGGCGGCTGACGCGCTCACCGCCATCGCACAGGCACACCCCGAATTCAGACCGCCCGAAGCGCCGACTGAGATCAAAGGAGGAGCGTATCTTCGGGGCGAACCTCCCTGGGTGACCCCACCATTCAGCACGACCTCACTGATGGCTCTGTCCGCGGCTGAAGCATTGGACCAGCTACTCGCGTTTGAACCAGACGACACTAGGGATATCGGCGAGGATGACGTGGTGGCCATCCTCCAACGGGCCGCCGAAGCCGAGCCCCAATGGGGCATCGAGATTGCGAGCATCCTTCAGGAGCGAGGGATCTTTGGTACCTACCTCTGGCGGGGTATTATTGCGGGCCTCGCCCAAACTGAAATCAGCGCAGAAAACTGGTCTGTCGTCCTAAACCTCCTGGCAAGTCACCCACGAATCGCCGAGGTCGCGACCTACGAAGCTGCTTACCTTCTCGAACAGGGCGTCTCACGAGAAAGTGGAGTGATACCTCATGAGGAGTTGCAACTTGCGGCAGCTGTCGGTCGACTGGTTTGGAATGGCTTGACGCCCCGGGAATGGCCCAAGGCGCAATCTGACGACTGGCTATCCACTGCGATAAATGATCCGGCCGGTATCGTAATGCAATTCGAAATTCGCGCACTAAACCGGCTATGGAAGGGCGCCGGTGATCGTTGGACCGGCATCCCCGCTGATTGGCGTTCACATTGGCAAAACGTAATTCGCGATGATTCCTGGACCTCCGGTATGGGCCGTACGCTCCTCGCATCGCAAGTTCACGTTCTATTTGCGATGGATCAAGATTGGACGTCTGCTGAAATGCCCGACGTATTTGCTTGGGACGGTCGTTTGGTAGCAGCGGAGCAAGCCTGGCACGGATATTTGGGGTGGGGACGTTGGAGTGATGAGCTTTTGAAGTGCTTTCTTAGCTGCTATACGGCTACGTTTCCATACTTGCGCTCAAACCTGGGTAAGCATCGCGCACGATTTTGTGAACACATCGCGTGGATCGCCGTATTCGGTGCCAAGAATCCACTTAGTGATGGCTGGCTTTCCGACTTCATCAGGACGGTTGATGACGAAGATCGAGCATCATGGGCGTCCTCGGTTGAAATGGCGCTGCGACAAGTGCCAAGCGACAAAAAGCAGTTCGTATGGGATAAATGGATGAAAACCTATTGGGCTTTGCGGAATCAAGGTCAGCCATCATTGCCGTCTGGCCTCGAAGTTTCGCTGATGACGCACTGGTTACTTAATCTCGGAAGCGCAATGCCGGAAGCTTTACAGCTGTTGTTGCAAGGTCCGAAGCCAGTTCCGAGGGACAATTACGCCAACTCATTCCTTTATATGCAACTCAATGAATTGCGCATCGACGCGCAATACCCGCAAGAGGTCGCACTCTTTCTCGGCTATCTCCTCAACTCAGAGACAGGGGCTCCTTACCTCGACCCAATCGATACGGTCGTACGGCGCTTGGCCGCGAGTGCCGCGGAGCGGGTAGTCCTGATCCAGGTCTGCGAGCGACTAAGCGTGCTGGGGTATCCGACCGAAGCGGCGGAGCTGAGGCGCCTCATCGAGCCCGCAGGCGAATGAATAATTAAGATTCGGCGTTGTGCCAGGTTTCCGTATGGCTGGTTGTGGGCTTTCGTTCGGCGGCTTTGTGCTGTGCACTGACTCTTGCTATTTGCCCCCTCCGAGGATGTTTCTGGCAACTTCGTGTCTGGTACGTTGCGTCCGACGTTGTCATTTCCGTGCGCTGGACTTCTGAACGATTGGCAGGGCCTCCAGCCGGTCCAGAATCTCCATGAACCGAGGGCGGTTGCGGTAGTTCGTGCGGATCTCCGTCACCAGCTCGTTCCACTCCCAACCCCTGTCCAGCGATTTCAGAATCGGGCGCATCTTCTTCAGGTAAGCGGCCACCGTTTCATATGCTGAGACCTCTGCCCGCGTCAGGTTCTGGTCGACGCAGCCCCGATAGACATCCAGTGTGCGCTCAGGATGCGACTCGGCAACGGCTGCAGCCACCTTGTCGGCATAGCTGCCAGCCCCGAAATGCCAGCCGGCACGCTGACCTTTTTGTGCCGTGCGCCAGGTGTCGAACCACCTCAGAACATCATCGGGTCGGTGCCCGGCAATCGCCATGTCGATCAGCACGTCGTAGTGCGGACGAGCGTCTCCGGTTTGCAACAAAGGCAGCAAATAATCAGGGAGCGGCAGCGGCCAGACCGGATAAAGAGTCACGCTGCGTGCTCCGTCTTTCTTTACCGCGACCGAGAAGGGCAGCTTGCCGGTTTCGAGGAATTCCAAGGCCAGACGTTCCACCGCCTCCCGGCACCCCGCACGCTCGGTGGCGGCGACCAACGCGGCGAACTTTTCGCGTCCGGGGCGCCCGAAAAACTCCCATGCGGCGTGCGCGGCGACCACGTTCCATTGCCCCCGCAGCCGGGCAATTTCGCCCATTGCTTTGGCAAGTTGGTCTGCAATTCCGGGAGCGTCTTTGACGGTTTTTTGAATACCTTCTGTCGCCCAGAGCTCAGCGTCGTCGTAAACTTTTCGCTCGATGAGCAGCGGAACTAGTCGCTCGTAGCTCCCCGTGATGCGCGCCTCCCGCTCGC
>JASHNW010000086.1 GCA_030041435.1 Acidobacteriaceae bacterium | reverse complement strand
CGCCGCTCCAGCATCGCATTCGTGCCGATGGTGGTGCCGTGCCGGACTTCCGTCGCTCCGATGCGCGCAATCGCGTCGAGAACCGCCTGCGCAGGATCGGCGGGCGTGGAGAAGAGTTTCAACACGCGCAGCCGGCCGTCTTCCAGGCAAACGCAGTCGGTGAAGGTGCCTCCGGTATCGATCGCTGCGCGCAAATTGCTCTGCTCTCGTATCGTGGTAGGACGGAGGACGCCGCATCTCCGTGCTTCCTGAACTGTAAAACACCTGAGGCCCCATCTTGAACGGAATCTACGGCTGGCTGGCGGAAGCGTCGCGGGAACAGAAGCGCACGCTGCTGGCGGCTTCGCTCGGCTGGATGCTCGACAGCATGGACGTGATGCTCTACGCCCTGGTGCTGGGCCCGGTGCAGCGCGAGATGCATCTCTCCGCGGCCGTCAGCGGCGCCATGATGTCCGCGACCCTGGTGAGCGCCGCAGCCGGCGGCCTGGCCTTCGGCTGGTTTGCCGACCGCGCGGGCCGCGTCCGCGCGCTCACCGCCAGCGTGCTCATCTATTCCGTCGCGACGGCACTCTGCGGTCTCACGCATTCCGCGGTGCAGTTAATGGCGTGCCGCGTGCTGCTCGGGCTGGGCATGGGCGGCGAGTGGGCCTCGGGCGCGGCCCTGGTGGCGGAAACCTGGCCGGAGCGGCACCGCGGCAAAGCGCTGGCTCTGGTGCAAAGCTCGTGGGCGGTTGGATTCGCGCTGGGCGCGGCGCTGGTGGCCCTCATCCTGCCGCGCTTCGGCTGGCGCGCCGTCTTCTTTGCCGGCATCGTTCCTGCGCTGATTGCATTGTGGGTGCAGCACACACTGCATGAGCCGGAGGAATGGCGCCGCGAGCGGGCGCCGCGTCTGCGCATCGGTCAGCTCTTCCGCGGACGGCTCGGGCGCAGCACGCTCGTCTGCGCCACCATGAACGCTGCGACCCTGTTCGCGTGGTGGGGCCTGTTTACCTGGGTCCCGCGCTTCCTCTCCATGCCGCGCGCCCAGGGCGGCCGCGGGCTCGGCATCGTCATGACCTCGGAGTGGACCATCGTCATGCAGGTGGGCACCTTCCTCGGCTACGTCAGCTTCGGCTACATCGCCGACCGCTGGAGCCGCAAGTACACCTACATCGGCTACCTGGTCGTTGCCGCGGCCATGGTGCCGCTGTTCGCGTTTGTGCGCAGTGCCAGCGCGCTGCTGCTCATCGGGCCGCTGGTCGGCTTCTTCGGCACCGGCTACTTCAGCGGGTTCGCAGTCATCGCCAGCGAGCTGTTCCCCACCGCGCTGCGCGCATCGGCCATGGGATTCGTCTACAACATCGGCCGTCTGCTCAGCGCCGTCGCCCCCTGGGCCATCGGCAGCGTCTCGGAGCGCGCAGGCCTCGCTTCGGCACTATGCGTCACTTCGGCGGCGTTTCTGCTGGCTGCGCTCATTGCCGGCGCGCTCCGCCCCGGCGAACCTCGACCCGCACCCCTGACCGCCCCGGGATAAATCTTCAGCAGCCCCGGCGAACGCCGCATCCCCAGCCGGCTTCGCGCATCTCTCTTCCAGCCCTCTGCGCGGAACAACCCTCTGCCCGTTAACCTGCAACCTGTACTCTGTGTCCTGGCGCCTTATGAAGATCGGAATCACCTGCTATCCCACCTACGGCGGCAGCGGCGTCGTCGCTACGGAACTCGGCATCGAGTTGGCCGCCGCCGGTCATCAGGTGCACTTCATCGCCTACTCCCAACCCTTCCGGCTGCGCGGACGCGAGCAGGACATCCAATTCCACGAGGTGCCGGTTTCGAATTATCCGCTCTTCGAATATCCTCCCTACGATCTGGCTCTGGCCACGCGCATGGCTGAAGTCGCCGCCTACTACGAGCTCGACCTGCTCCACGTCCACTACGCCATTCCGCACTCCATTTCCGCGTATCTGGCGCGCGAGATGCTGGCGCGGCAGAATCGTCGCCTGCCCTTCATCACCACGCTGCATGGCACCGACATCACGCTGGTGGGCCTCGACCACTCCTACCTGCCCATCACACGCTTCGGCATCGACCAGAGCGACGGCGTCACCGCAATCTCAAACTATCTCCGCGAAAAGACCATCCAGGAATTCCATCCCGAGCGCGCTATCGAGGTCATTCCCAACTTTGTGAACTGCGACGTCTACACGCCGCTCGGCGCCGCCGAACGTGAGGCCGGCCGCGCCCGTTACGCCGCGCCGGGCGAGAAGATCCTCGTGCACCTCTCCAATTTTCGCCCGGTCAAGCGCACCGCCGATGTGGTGCGCATTTTTTCGCGCGTGGCGCGCGAGCTGCCGGCGCGGCTGCTCATGATCGGTGACGGCCCCGACCGCTCGGCTGCCGAGTGGCTGGCGCACCGCAAGGGCATCCACGACAAAGTTCATTTTCTCGGCAAACTGGGCAGCGTCTCCGAGGTCCTTCCCCTGGCCGATCTGCTGCTGCTGCCGAGCGAACTGGAATCCTTCGGCCTGGTCGCGCTGGAGGCCATGGCCTGCCGCGTCCCGTCCATCGCCACGCGCGTGGGCGGCGTGCCGGAGGTGATCGACGATGGCGTCACCGGCCGCCTCTTTCCCGTAGGCGACGTGGATGGAATGGCCGGAGCCGCAGTGGAACTGCTGCGCGACTCCGGCCGTTTCGAGGAGATGGCGGAAGCGGCCCGCCGCGCAGCCCGCTCCCGCTACTGCGCTTCGAAGATTGTGCCCTTGTACGAGCGCTTCTACGACAACATCCTCGCCGCTTCAGGAAACGGACCTGCTGCTTGAGAAACCGCTGACCGCTTCTTAACTGACCATCTAATGGATCATGTTGATCGTCTCCTGCGAGACGGTGTCGAAGGTTGTGATCGCCTTGGAACTGGCCTCAAATGCCTGCTGCGCCACGATCAGATCGGAGAACTCCGTGGATATATCGACGTTCGACTGCTCCAGCGCCTCGTCCTCCATGGTGCCCAGCCCCGCCGAGCCCGCCACCCCGACGCTCGCCGAGCCGGAGGCCAGCGTGGTCTGGTAATTGTTGCCCGCGCTGATGGTCAGGCCCTGCTCGTTCGTCACGTTCGCCAGCGCCAGTTGTCCCACCGGCGTGGTCTGTCCGTTGCTGAACTCCGCCGAAAGGACGCCGTCGGAGTCAATCGTGAACCCGCTGTATTCGCCGCTCGCGTAGCCGTTCTGGTTGGTGGCTGACACCGCGTCCGCCGATGCTACCTGCGTGATGGTGGGCTCATTGTTCGAACCATAAAGATCCCAGGTGATGTTCAGATTGCTGGCGCCGTCGCTCAGCCCGGTGAACTGGATTCCGCTCACGTTCGCGGCCGGCGAGGTCAGGTTCCCGTTGGCATCAAACTGCAGTGTGCCCGTCAGATTCGTGCCGCCGGTCGCGTCGCCGCTCGGCAGCGAAATGCTGTAGTCCCAGACGCCGTTGCCCTGCGCGGTGAAATCGACTGTCGCCACATGGCTCACGCCCAGCGAATCGTAAACCGTGATCTGCGCCGGAACCACGGTGCCTGCTGCATCGCTGGCATCGAGGTTCGCCGTGATCGACATGGTTGACGTTGCAGCAGGCTGTTCCACCTGGCCCACGGGTATCTGAATCGCGGTCAGCGGCGCGTTGGTGTCGACTGCTCCGTCCACCACCGGATAGCCCATCACCTGCTGGCCGCTCTGCGTGGTCAGCGCGCCGGTGGCGCTCAGCGTGAAGTCGCCGTCGCGCGTGTACTCGGTTTGCCCTCCATTCTGGACCACGAAGAAGCCGTTGCCGTTCAGCGCCACATCCGTTGCATTCCCGGTTTCGCTGATGCTGCCCTGTGAAAAGTCGGTCTCCGTCGAGCCGACCTGCGTGCCGGCCCCCACCTGCAGCGGATCGCCCGCGCCGTTGCTGCCGATCTGCTGGTAGAACAGGTCGCTGAAGGTCACATCCTGGCTCTTGAAAGCCGTGGTGTTCATGTTGGAAAGGTTATTGGCAATGGTGTTCAGGGCTGTCGACGATGCCTCCAGCCCGGTCAGCGGAATCGAAAAGGATGACATGGTTCCTCCGTAATATAGCCGCGCGCTTCTTTACTGCGCCGGGTTAGAAAGAGTGGTACGCGCCGGATGCGCATAGCTTTTCAGCGCGCCGAGAGCCGACTGGAGCGGGCCGGACGATGCGCCGGGCGCCAGGGTTTGCGCCGCTGCTCCCAGTGCATCGGCAATGCGCGAACCCTCCGGACCGGTGTCGGTGGCGCTGAGGTTGCCCGACGCCAAAGTGGACACCCCGGCAGCCTGCGCCGGGCTGGCCCCCACGGCGTTGCCTGTGGTTCCTCCCGATGTGGACGACGAAGCCGCCGACGTCCCTCCCAGCTCCTGATTGATGGAGATGAGCTGTTCGAGGCTGTTCACCTGCACCAGCTGGTTGATGTACTCATTGGGATCGGTGTCTGCCGTCGGGTCCTGGTTCTGCATCTCGGTCACCAGCAGCTGCAGAAAATCGTTGGCCGTGATCGTCGCCGAATTGGAATCCGAAGACGAGTCCGACCCGTTCGTCGATCCTGTATCCAGCGGACTGGCCGCCGTCAGCGGCGAAGCCGTGACTGGATTGGCAAATAGCTGCATAACGTTCCTTTCCGCGAGTCCTTCAGACCCGGACGTTGATATATGAAAGGCTCTCTTCCCCGCCATCGGCCGTGATGGCCGGTGAGGGGTTCTGATTCTGCATTCCCGGCTGCACAGGCTTTCCGCCTTGTGCCTCGTTCCGGGACGAAGCGTCGCGATCCCCCGCCGAAGAGGAGTACTGGTGCGACGAAAGCTGATCGACGCGAACCTGCTGCGCGGCAAGATATTCGCGCATCTCCGGCAAGTGGGCAGAAAGAACACTGTGGGCTTCGCTGGAAGCCGATGCGAGCACCGCCGATACCTGGCCCGCTGTCGCGTGCGTGCGCACTTCGATCCAGCCCAGCCCGCTGTCACGCACACCCACGCTGAGCCGCTGCGGAGCGCTCTCGAGGACGCGCGGCGCCGCAGCCACGTCCATGCGCTCAAAGGCCGCGCTCGCCGAACCGTGCTCCGCCGACGCAGCAGGTTCCTGTCCTGCGGCGGTCGTACTCGTCGCGGCAAAATGCTGTACCGGAGCGGCGCACGCGGCCGTGCCTGCGCTGCCTGCAGCCGGCAGAGACGGCGGTGATGGAGCGGCGCCGGGCGACGATGGCAGTGTGCCGGCATTCGCCGCAGCCGGCAGGCAGCGCACCGCGTCGTGTGCCTCAGCCGGCGCGGCTTCCCTCACCGGATGCGCCGCAGATTCCACACCACCGACCGCGCCACGATCCAGCTTCTCCGCCGCGATGGCGTCGTTTTTCTCTCCCGGATTGCCGCGCTGCGCGGGCTGCGCAGAAACCGGCATCCTTGCTGTCGTCCGCGTCGGTGCGCCGGACGGGCCGGCGACCGGCGGCTGTGCGGCCGGGGCCACGGCCGCCTGCGCCGTGGCCATGGTGGACCCCAAACGGACGGCATGAGCCGGAATCTTCGTCGGCGGAGAAAATTCTGCGCCTTTTTGTCCCGAAACTTCACCCGTCGCGGAATGCTGTGCCGGGTCCGCGTCCCGGATCTTCGCCGGAGACGCGGAGGATTCCGCTTTTTTTGCGGCCGTCGCCGCCCCGCTCGCCAGCATCCCCGCCATGCCCGTTCGCGACAGGACCGAAACGTTACGCTCTGCCTGTCTGCCCGGCGCTTCCGCCTGCGCGCTGCCTGCTCCACCGCGTTGTGCTCCGGACGCAGGAGAGCCGGCCGCGGCGGCGCCGTGCTGCGGCGCTGCCTGGCCGCCGGCGACCGGCTCGCTCTCGGTGGTTGTCCCGGGCTGCGTCTCTTTCCTCTCAGCCAGCGTCGTCGTTTCCCCGGATGGGGTCTCATCGTCAGACACCGCACCCTGCAACGGCTTCCGGCTCTGGCTCGCATCTCCTCCAGCAGGGACCACAGGTCGCGCGGGTCCGTCTGCCATTGCCTGCCACGCTGTCGGCGCCGCACCGGAGCGCGTTGCCACCGTCGCCGTCCCCGCCGTTGCCTGCCCCGACATCATGGCGGCGAACGCCGCTTTGAAACTGGATGCCGCCGCAGTCCTGCTCAGGCCGGCCGACGCAGCCGCCTGCGTGGCAGTGAGCTGATCGAGTTGAGCAGGACCCAGATGCAAGGAAAACTCCACTGCCCCGAATCGCTGCACCCCATGCGCCGATCGCACCCGGAAAGTCTGAGATATCTCTTATTGGTCGGTGCGGCGCCCGCGGACCGTGCGGCTCTGGAACCACTCATCCACCTGGCTCTGCACCCGGCGCCGCCCCTGTTTGTCTTCAACCGCCGCGGCCGCCGCAATCAGAGTTTCCATCTGGCGCCGGTCCAGCCGGCGCGCCAGCATCGCGGTGCGCGCAGCCTCGACCATTGGCCTTTCTGCCTCCGCCATCGCATCCAGCTTGCCGCCCTTCCAGGCGAAGAGATCGGCGTCGGCAATTTTAAGCAGCCACTCCCGCGCCTCCTCGCCTGCGCGACCCTCAAGAATCCCCAGCGCTTCGCCCCGCACGCTGAGCGCCAGGCGGCGCTGCCGCTGCGCGCCCTTCTCCAGCTGCCGCTTCGCAGCGGCTCTCTGCTGCAGCTCCAGCCGCGACAGGTCTTCGAGCAGCCTGCGGACGCGCAGCACGCGATCCAAACTGTGTTTCATGCTGCGCCGCCGGGCTCGATCGCCGCAGCCAGCCGCGCCAGCTGCGCGCGCGCGTCGGCGAAGCTCTCGCGCTCGCGGGCACCCTGCGCGAGAAATTGCCGGATCGCAGGACGGAACTGGATCGCCCGGTCCAGGGTCTCGTCGGTGCCCGGCTTGTAGGCGCCGATGCGCACCAGATCCTCGGAGCGAGCCCAGGTGGAAAGCATCCGCCGCACCGTCGCCGCGGCGCGCGCATGCTCCTCGCTGACCACAGCGGGCATCAGGCGGCTGATCGATTCGATGATGTCGATGGGCGGATACCAGCCGTCGGCGGCGAGGTCGCGGGCGAGGACCACGTGGCCATCCAGAAACGAGCGCACCGCGTCCACCAGCGGATCCTGCAAATCGTCCCCTTCCATCAGCACCGTGTAGAACGCCGTAATGCTGCCGGTGCGGAAATGCCCGGCGCGCTCGGCGAGGCGCGCCAGCCTGCTGAACACCGATGGCGTGTAGCCGCGCGTGGTCGGCGGCTCGCCCGCGGCCAGCCCCACTTCGCGCGCCGCCATGGCAAACCGGGTCAGCGAATCCAGCACCAGCAGAACGTGTTTACCGGTGCTGGCGAAATATTCGGCCACGCTGGTCGCCGCCAGCGCCGCGCGCATGCGCAGCAGCGGTGACTGATCCGAGGTGGATACCAGCACCACGGCGCGCTTTCTGCCTTCCGCACCGAGGCTCTCTTCCAGAAACTCGCCCACCTCGCGGCCCCGTTCGCCCACCAGCCCCACCACAATCACCTCGGCGTCGCTGTTGCGCGTCATCATCCCGATCAGCGTGCTCTTGCCCACGCCTGAACCGCCGAAGATGCCCACGCGCTGGCCGCGCCCGACGCTCAGCACGCCGTCGATGGCGCGGATTCCGGTGCCCAGCGCTTCGCGAATCGGCTCCCGCTCGAGCGGCGCCGGCGCGGCGCGATCCAGCGGCACGGTGGTATGCAGCACCGGCCTCCGTCCCCCGTCCAGCGCCTGACCCATCGCATTCAGAACCCGGCCGATCAATCCTGCGCCGACTTCCATGCGCGGCGCGGCGCCGAGCGCGGAAACCGGATCGCCGTAGCGGATCCCGTCCGCGGCATCGAGCGTCATCGAAAGCACGCTTCGGCCGCGGAAGCCGATCACCTCCGCCGCATGCGCGGCGCCCGCGGCATCGCGGATCTCGCAGCATTCGCCCACCGAACAGGGAGGGCCCTCCGACTCGATGGTCTGGCCGGTGGCCTCGACCACGCGCCCCCGCCAGCGCAGCCCGGAGCGCTGCCGCAGCCGTGAAAAGTACGTTTCGAGCAAGTCCACTCAGCCCTGCTTTCCCGCTTCGGCGGCCCTGGTTTCGCGGCGCGCTTCGAGCAGATCGAAGAAGCCGCGCTCGATCTCGCCAATCTGCGCCCGCACGCCCAGATCCACCGTGCCCAGGCCGGCTTCTAGAATCGCCTCCGCGGCCGGCATCTCCGCGTCCGCAACAACCTCGGGGCGCAGCGGCAATCCGGGCATCAGGCGTAGCATCTCCGCCCACATCTCGAGCTGATCGGCCGGCACCCGCAGCCGCACTTCCGTGGAGTCGGCCAGCTGTCCCAGCGCCACGCGCACCGCTCCGGCCAGCAGCAGCGGATCCATCTGCGCTTCGCGGTGCAGGATGCGCCCGGCGATGGCCAGCGCCAGGCGCACCACTTCATGCTCCACGCGCGCCAGATACTCGTCGCGCTCGCTCGAAAACTCCCGGAGGGCTGCGGCCAGTTCCCCCCCCAGCTGCTTCCGCCACGCTGCCTGCTCGCTGACGGCGGCCTCTCTGCCTTTTTCAAATCCCTCCCTGCGGGCTGTTTCGAGCTGCCGCGCAAACTGCGCCTCCCGGCTCGCCAGCGAGGCCTCCATCTCGCGGGCCCGCACCACCGGATCCGGCGCCTGCCCGCCTTCGGAGCCCGGCCGCTGCGTGCCGGCGAGAATGGGATACTGCATCGGCCGGACGTTGTTCTCTGCGCTTCCCAGCATCGTTCTCCTCTCCGCCTCGGGGGTGCGGCCACGGCGGCTACACAACGAAATCGTCGCCCTGTTCCAGCTTCAGAATCACCTTACCTTCGGCTTCCAGATTGCGCGCCAGGGCCAGAACCTCGCGCTGCGCACCGGCTACCTCGCGGGCGCGCACCGGGCCCATCACCTCCATGTCCTCTTTCAGCATGTCCGCCGCGCGCGAAGACATGGCCGAGAACACGTGCGCGCGCAGATCCTCGTGCGCCCCGCGCAGCGCCAGCGCCAGCTGGCGCTTGTCCGCGGCCGAGACAATCTCCCGCATGCTGGCCGGAGGAATGGTCACCAGGTCTTCGAAGGTGAACATCAGGTTGCGGATGCTGAGCGCCGTAGCCACGTCAGCCGCTTCGATCTCGTCGAGGATTTTCTTCGTCTGCTCCGACTCCATGCGATTCAGCAGATCGGCCACGGCTTTAAAGCCTGCGTAGGATCGCCGCCCCGTGTCCCCCATGTTTTCCAGCCGGCGGTGCAGAATCATCGCCACCCGCTGCGCCATCTCCGGCGAAAACTGCCGCATCGCCGCCAGCCGCCGAATGGCCTCCACGCGGCGCTCCGCGCTGAGGCTGTCGATCACGATCGACCCCTTGCGCGGATCCAGATGGGCCAGCACGATGGCGACGGTTTGCGGATGCTCGCTCTCCAGAAACTTACCCAGCTGCTGCGGATCCACGCGCTGCAGCATCGAGAGATCGCTCTGGCTGGCCTCCTGGGCCCGCCGCACCAGCATGAGAAGATCCTCCGCGCGCTGTTTGCCGAACGTGTCCACGAGCAGTTTGGTCGCATAGTCGATGCCGCCGTGCACCATGTACTGCTGGGTTTCCAGCATCTCGCGGAATTCTTCGACGACGTCGAGGGAAACCTGCGGCGGAATATTGCGCAGATCGGCGATCTCTTCGGTCAGCCGCTGCACGTCCGGCTCGGCGAGGTTTTGCAGGATCTTCTTTCCCAGTTCGTCGCCCACTGCGACCAGGAATACTGCGGCCTTGCGCACCCCGCTCAGGGGAGCCTGATTCGGATCGGCGGAGACATGCATAGCGGACGAGGCCATCGCTTACTCCGAGCGGATCCAGCTCTCGAGCAGGCGCGTGCTCTGCGCCGGCTCGCGCTTCACGTGTTCGGCAACCTGCTCGAAGACCGTCTGCGCGTGCAGCTTGCGCTGCTCCGCGGCCTGGTGTTCGGGCGAGAGTTCGCGGGCGGGCGGCTCTGCGCCCGGATGCGGCGGCGCAGCGGGGTTCGCCCGTGCCGGCCGTGGCGCCGGAGCTGCGGTGAGCGAACGCAGGGCGGGCCGGGCCACGAAGAAGAAGAACACCAGCAGGGCAATCAGGATCGTGCCGTAGCGCAGCAACGAGGCCGACTGGCCGGCCATCGCCAGCAAACGATCGCTGAGCGGCGGCGCCGGCGCCGGCCGATCGTCCTCGAAGGCCATCTCCTCCACCGTAACCTGATCGCCGCGCGTGGCGTCGAATCCGATGGCCGCTTCGGCCAGGCCGGTCAGCCGCTTCATCTCGTCGGCCGAACGCGGCTGCCAGGTGACCTGTTTCCCCTTCATCACCAGCTGGTCGTTGATCAGAACCGCTGCCGTCAGCCGGCGCATGTGCCCGGCGGCCACCACGGTGTGCCGCACCTTCTTCGAAACCCCGTACGTGTCGCTCTCCTGTTTGAGGCTCTGCATGGTGTCGTTCTGGGGCGGATACAGCGGGGGCCTGGCACTGGGCGCATTGCTCGCCGTGCCCGGTATCCCCGACGCCGCGGGTTGCCCCAAGCTCTGATCGGTGCGCTGCATGGAAAGCGTCACCGCCTGGGCCGGGTCGTACGATTCGTCCGTTTCATCGGCAGCCGTGGGGTCGTAGTCCACGCTGACCGAAGCCCGGACATTGCCGGCGCCGGCCACCGGCTCCAGGGTCTCCACCAGCTTCGCCGCCAGTTCCTGCTCGTGCGACGCCAGCGCCGCATCCCCGCTGCGTTTTCCCAGCAGACCGCCTCCTTCGGCGTCCACCAGCACCACATCTTCCGGCCGCAGCCCGTCGACCGCGCTCGCCACCAGGTTCGAGACGGCTTCCGCCTCGTCGTCGGAGAGCGTGCGGTGCCGCAGCCGCAGGACCACGGAGGCTTTGGCATCCCGCTCCTCGGTCGTAAACAGCGAATCGTGCGGCAGCACCAGATGCACGCGCGCCGACTCGACCGAGGCCAGCGTCCCGATGGTGTGCTCCAGCTCGCCTTCGAGAGCCCGCTGATAGTTCACCTTTTCGTCGAACTCCGAGCCCATCCAGTTCGGCTTGTCGAACAATTCAAAACCCATGCGCCCGCTCTTCGGGCCGCCCTTCGCTGTCGTGGCCAGCCGCGCCTTATCGAGATCCTCGGCGGGCACCCGCAGCGCCGCCCCGTCCGTGGACACGTCAAACGGAATCCCTGCCGCGGTCAGCTCCTGCGCCATCTGCCGCGCATCGTCCGGGTCGAGCCCGGCATAGAGCGTCCGCCAGTCGGTGCGCGTGGCATACCACAGCAGCCCCGCGAAACAGGCCACCAGCAGAGCGGCTGCTGCCAGCAGCCGCGTCCGGCGCGCGCCGTCCAGCTTTTGAAAGCGCGCCATCGCCTCGGTGGCCAGGGCTCCGGCGCGCTGCTGCACCGTCAACGCGGTCTGCGGTTTGTCCTTATCGGCCATTCCCTGTCACTCAGAACTGCATCCCCATCACCTGCTGGTACGCCGCTACGGCCTTGTTGCGCACCGCCAGCGCCAGTTCGAACGCCATATCCGCCTTCTGCGTGGCGATCATGGCGTCGTGAATATCGACGCCGCTGCCGTCGAGCAATCCGGTCACGGCCGACGCCGCCTGCTGCTGGAGATCGTCCACGCCGCTCACCGCGCTCTTCAGCAGATCGCCGAAGGGCGCCGCTCCCGGGCTTCCCGGCGGGCCGGGCGCAGCTGCCGCTGCTCCCGGTGCCAGCGATGCAATCGCCGCTGTCTGCATAACGCCCATCTCCTATTTCAGAATGTCCAGCGATGCGGAAATCATGCCCTTCTCCGCCTGCACCGCCGAGCTGTTCAGCCCATACGCGCGCGTCGCACCCATCAGGTCCACCATCTCGGTCAGCGGATTGATGTCCGGATACGAAACATACCCGTCCTTGTCCGCATCCGGAGCGCCCGGATCGTAGCGGCGCAGCGGCGGCCCCTGATCGGCCACCACCGCGGAAACCCGCACCCCGCCCAGCTGCGCATCGCCGGATCCCGCCTGCCCGATGAACTGGCTGGCAAAACTCTGTTGCGGAGCCTCCGACGTAAACACCACATGCTGCCGCCGGTAAGGACCGCCATCAGCCGTCCGCGTGGTCTCTGCGTTGGCCATGTTGGCCGCCACCACCTCGGCCCGGATGCGCTCGGCCTCGAGCGCCGATCCGCTCACCTCCATCACGCCGAACAGATTCATCCCCATCGCCTCCGCTTATTTCTGGTCCACGTGAATGGCGTCCATCACCCGTGTGAACTCGTGCTTCAGCAGTTCGGCCCCGGTGCGGAACTCGAGCTGTGCCTCGGCCATCTTCATACCCTCGCGGTCCATCGAAACGTTGTTGCCGTCCGGGCGCTCCAGCAGACCACCCACCCGCTCAACCTGCGGCTCCGCCAGCGCCGCATTCTCGCCGCCCGGCTGGCCGAGCGCGTCGAGGGACCGCTTCATCGCCGCCGCAAAGTCGAATCCCTCGGTGCGGTAGCCGGGCGTATCGACGTTGGCCATGTTCTGCGCGGTCAGCTTCAGCTCGAGCGACGACAGGTCCAGATACCGGCCCAGCGCCTCCGCCATCGGTGTTTCAATCTGCATGGTCCGCCCCTCGCCCAGGCCAACCCGAACCGAACCTTGCAGGAGCAGGCCCGGCCGTCTCCCGTTCCGCTTAGAAAATTCTCACGCCGGGTCGTCGAATTCGATCTCTTCGGCGCCGATGCGCGGCCGATCCTCGGCCAGAATCCAGGCGCGCTCCAGCACATGCTCGAGCTCCCGCACATTCCCCGGCCACGCATGCGCCGCCAGCAGCGCCTGTGCCTGCGGCGTGATCTCCTTGGCCGGCGCCTCCCGGGCCATTTTTTCGAGACAGCTCTCCGTCAGCGCTTCGATATCGCCGACGCGCCCGGCCAGCGCCGGCGTGCGAATCAGAAAGACAGCCAGCCGGTAGAACAGGTCGGGCCGAAACGCGCCTTCCGCAGCCAGTTTGCCCAGCGGCCGGTGTGTCGCCGCCACAATGCGCACGTCCACCTTCACCGCTTCGTTGTCGCCCACCCTTTGCAGCTCCCCGGTTTCGAGAAACCGCAGCAGCTTGGCCTGCAGGGCAAGCGGCATCTCGCCGATCTCATCCAGAAACAGCGTGCCCCCGTGCGCTGCCTCGATGCGTCCCGTCCGCCCCTGTACCGCGCCTGTAAACGCGCCTCGGGTGTGGCCGAACAGCTCCGCTTCCAGCAGCGATTCCGGGATGGCTGCGCAGTTCAGCGCCACCAGTTTGCGCCCCGACCGCGGGCTCAGCCGATGCAGCGCCTGCGCCACCAGCTCTTTGCCGCTCCCGGTTGGCCCTTCGATCAGCACCGGCGTCGAGCGCGGCGCCACCAGACGAATCCTCCGGCTGACGTCGAGTATCGCCGGATGCGATCCGATGAACTCCAGCAGGCGCAGGCTCGGCGCAGCCGGCGTCCGTGCCGCCGCCGCGCCCGGAGACGGCATGCGAGCGGCACTGGACAACATCTCGCGCTCCGCCCATGTCTTCCCGGCGGCGTTTGTCTCGGCCGGCAAGCCCGCGATCTCCCCCTCCGACGGCGCCGCATTCCAGATGGCCCCGTCGGCCTCCTGAGCGCGGCGCAGCGCATGCAGCACCTCATTGCGGCGCGGGCTGCGCGAAGACGCCCCCGCCGCCGCCGATGCATCGGCCATCACCAGATCGACGCCGGGGTGCAGCCGCTCAAACTCTGCGATAAACTCGCGCATCTCGAGATCGGGCAGCCAGGAGTCCAGCACCACCGTCTCCGCAGGCGATGCATCGAGGCAGGCCAGCGTTTCCGCCCCGCCGCCGGCCTCCCGCACCTGCCAGCGCAGATCGGTCAGCGCCTCGCGCACCCGGCGCCGAAAAGCGACGTCGGCGCTGGCCAGAATGGCGGTGCGGGCCGCGCTGCAGGATCTTCGCTGTGCTGTCGTTCCCATGATGTCGAACCTCCTCCAAATCGAACTGCTCACCGCACCTCAGCCGCGCATGCCGATGCTGTAGCCCAGCCCGCGCACGGTTTGGATCAGCGGCGCCGAGCCGCCGGCCCCATCGGCAACCGCCGCGTCCTGCTGCGGCGTGCGGTCGTGCAGCTTGCGGCGCAGATAGTTGATGTACACGTCGACCACGTTCGTCCCCGCGTCCGCGCTCATGTTCCAGACGCTCTCGAGCAGCGTTGCCCGCGACACCGCCTGTCCGCGATGCAGCAGCAGGTATTCCAGCAGCGCAAACTCCTTGTTCGTCAGCGTCACCGGTTCTCCGTTGCGCGTCACCGTCCGCTCCACCCGGTTCATCTCCAGGTTGCCGTGCCGCAGCACCAGCCCCGGCGCCCGGCGCCGCGAGAGGGCGCGGCAGCGTGCGCGCAGCTCGGCAAAGGAGAACGGCTTCTGCATAAAGTCGTCCGCGCCCATCTCGAGGCAGCGCAGCCGCGTCTCCGGCTCCTGGCGCGCGGTGAGGATGAGAATCGGCAAATCTTCGGTCAGCGAGCGCAGAAACTCCAGCACCTCGGTGCCATCCCGCCGCGGCAGATTCAGATCCAGCACCGCCATCTCCGGCGGGTCGGTCCGGACCGCTTCCATGGCCATTTCGCCGTCCGTGGCGACCGTCACTTCGTGCCCGTCGTCCCGGAGCCCGCGCGCCAGGAAGCTGCCCAGCGCCCGGTCGTCGTCAGCAATCAGCAAGCGCATGTGTTCTTCTCCCCACCCCCACCATCTCGCGGACCATCAGCGAAAACCAGAGGCCGCATGAGAAAAATCCAGGACGGCATTTCAGAACGGGAGGATTGCCGGCCAGGTGCCAGATCGGGAAACAGCCCCTCCCGCAAATTTTGCCTCCAGTTCGCCTTTTATTCGCTATAATGCGCCCATGGCGATCACACGGCGGCAGAAGGAAGTGCTCGATTTCATCTCCGGATTCGTGCAGCGCAACGGCTACTCTCCGTCCTTTGAGGAGATCGCCCACGGTCTCGACCTGCGCTCGCTGGCCACGGTGCACAAGCACATCACCAATCTGCAGAACAAGGGCCTGCTGGCGCGCGCGCACAACCGCAGCCGCTCTATTGACGTGCTGCCGCCGCGCACCAAAGGGCGCCCCGCCGACCGTCTGCCGCTCATGGGCCGCATCGCCGCCGGCTACCCGGTCGAGGCTGTGGAGAATCCCGAAACCATCTCGCTGGGCGACATCATCGGCAACCGCGAGGTCTTCGCGCTGCAGGTGCGCGGCGAGTCGATGCGCGACGAGCACATCGTCGACGGCGATTTTGTCCTGGTTGAGAAAACCAGCACCGCCCGCTCCGGCGAGATCGTCGTCGCGCTGGTGCGCGGCTCGGAAACCACCCTCAAGCGTTACTATCCCGAGGGCTCGCTGATCCGCCTGCAGCCGGCGAACGCGGAGATGCAGCCCATCTTTGTGCCCGCCGCGCAGGTCGCCATCCAGGGACGCGTGCTGGGCATGCTGCGCAAATACTGAGCCCATCCCGCCAAGCCTGGGCCTTATGCCACGGCCCTGAAGGCTACTCTTCCACCGCCAGCCCGATGGACTGCATCAGCCTGAGCGCGTTGCTGGTGCGCACGATGCCCGGTTTCAGCCGGTAGTCGAACTTAAGCTGCCCGTCCTCCAGGTGATCCTCGAAGTGGCAGTTGATCGCCACGCCGCTGTTCGCTTCCGGAATCTGCGTCAGCGCCAGGTCGTGCGTCGTGATCATCCCCACTGCGCCCTGCGCCACCAGCGCCCGCACCAGATGCTGCGTGCCGATCAGCCGGTCGTGCGAGTTCGTCCCCGACAGCAGTTCGTCGAGCAGAAACATCACCGGCGCCGGCCCCCGCGTCAAATCGGAGATCAGCTTCAGCCGCTTGATCTCCGCGTAGAAACGCGACACCCCGCCCTGCAGCGAGTCGAGCACGCAGATGGAGGCGCCAATGGCCAGCGGCGACATGCGCAGCCGCTGCGCCTCGACCGCGGACCCGCACTGCGCCAGCACCGCGTTCATGCCCACAGCGCGAACAAAGGTGCTCTTGCCCGCCATGTTTGGCCCACTGATGAGCAGGAGGCGCAGATTGCCGTCGAGCCGCAGGTCGTTCCGCACCGCGCGGCTCCCGGGCAGCAGCGGATGCGTGAATCCCTCGGCTTCGAAATACGGCCCCGACTCCACAAACTCCGGAAAGACCGTCGCAGAATGCTCGAAGGCGAGGGCCGACAGCGCAGCCAGCGCCTCCAGTTCGCCGACCACCGCCATCCAGCCGCGAATCGACACCCCATAGCGTCCGCGCCAGGCCTCGGCGGCAAATGCCGTCTGCGCCTCATACAAGACCAGGCGGTTGATGATGCGGACGAGAAAGTTTCGCCTCGATTCCACGTACTGCACGATCCGGTCGAGCCTGCGGATCGCGGCCGAGGGCCGAGTCCCGCGGGTTTGCAGGCCTGACTGCAGCTTGCACAGCAAAGGCGCCTGAAAGGGTTCCTGCTCCAGAACCTCGAGCACGCCCGCCAGCAGCTTCAGGTCCACGGCGGCGCCCTCGGTGGCTTCCAAAAACGGCTCAACACCGGAACCGACGAACCGGGCTGCGGCGATATTGACCACAGTCATGGCCAAAAGCCAGTACCAGTTGCCCCGGGCCAGCCAGTCGAGGCCGCCGGCCTGCGACTCGATGCCGCTGAACATCCAGTAGAAG
>JASHNW010000085.1 GCA_030041435.1 Acidobacteriaceae bacterium | reverse complement strand
GATCAGCCGCACCGCGCCTTCCACGTTCTCGAAAACCGTCTCCAGAATCAGCGTATGCGCGCGATAGTGCCGCTTCGTCTTCCATTCAGTTCCATTCGGACAGATCTTCCAGTATCCGTGCTCCTCCGTGCCCAGCAGCGCCGCAAAGCAGGCGCCCGACGAGAAATCCGGCCAGCACAGCCAGTCAATCGATCCGTGACGATCCACCAGCGCGGCCGTCTCGCAATCGCCAATCAGTGCGTAATCTTCAATCCTCGAAGCCATATTTCGAAACGTGCCAACACCTCTCCGTGTACGCTACCCGCTGCACGCTGTTTTCACTGCTCGTGATAATTCCGCATCAGCCCGCCATCCACCAGGAACGTCGCGCCGGTTACGTAAGATGCATCGTCCGACGCCAGAAACGCCACCACCCCGGCCACATCCTCGGTCGTCCCCAGCCGCCCCAGAGGTATGTTCTTCACGAGCGCCTCCAGCTTCGCCTTGTCGTTCAGCAGCGCTGTGTTGATCGGCGTGGCAATTGCACCCGGCGCAACGTTGTTCACCGTGATTCCGAGCGGACCCAGTTCCACCGTCAGGTCCCGCATCAGCATGCGCAGCCCGCCCTTGCTGCAGCAGTAGGTTGCGAACCCCGGAAACGCCATCTCCTCGTGCACCGAGCTGATGTTGATCACGCGCCCCGGCCGTTTTGCTTCGCGCAGCCGCCGCACAAACGCCTGGGTGAGAAAGAACGGCCCCTTCAGATTCACCGCCATCACCTTGTCGTAATCCGCCTCCGGCGTATCCCAGAAGTCCGACCGCTTCTCCATGCCCGCGTTGTTCACCAGAACATCCGCGCTCCCGAACTGCGTCCACGCGGTATCCACCAGCTTCTGAACGTCGGCCATCTTCGTCACGTCCGCCTGCACCACGACAGCCTGGCTTCCGGCTGCTTCGACGGCCTTCCGCGTCGCATCCGCGCCCGCCTCGCTGCCCACGTAGTCGATGACCAGCTTCGCTCTGTCTCTGCCCAGCCTCTTCGCGATCTCCTGACCGATGCCCGACCCGGCCCCGGTCACAATCGCCACCTTTCCCTGCAATCCCTGCATAGCTCTCTCCACACTAGGTTTTATCCCAGCCCTCTGGACCCGCTTCCGCCCAGTCCCTTTTTCTGTCGGTTCCCTCCCTGTAGGATGCACAACATCTCATTCTTCTGCTCGAGCAGGGGGTTGCGCGGCAAAAAGGTTGAAGACTCGCTACTGCGGGTTAAAGACCGGGAACCGGAATCCGGACTGGAAACTGGCAACTGGTAACACCACTGGCTACCAGCACCCGCTGCCCGCTGCCCGCTATCCGCCAACTGCCATCCGCCATCTGCTATCCGCTACGCACGGAAACACGGAACCAGTCCCGCCCCGCCCGCGTATATCCATCTGTTCGCCCCGGCAGGCAGCAGGTGGCGGGCCAACCGCTTGCTGAAACCGCGGCGGACCGGGTTATGCTTAGCATTCGCACCGCACCGGCAAGCGTCTTCCGGTGTTCCTCAGGGAGGGTAGGGTCATGGCAATGTATTGCAGGAATTGCGGAAAAGCGCTCGCGGATGACGCACGTTTCTGCTCCGGATGCGGCGCCCAGATGTATCCTCCGCCCCCCCCGGTCTACCCGCAAACCGTCACCCGTCTGGTTCGTCCTCGCGCCGGCCGCATGATCGCCGGTGTCTGCCAGGGCCTCTCCAACGCCTATGCCTGGGATGTTGTCTGGGTCCGCGTCATCACCGTCCTGCTCACCGTCTTTGGCGGCGGCGCCGGTCTGCTTGCTTACGTCATCTTCTGGGTGGTCATGCCCGAGGAGCCGGTCCTGCTCCCGCCTCCCGCTTCCTACCCGCCTTCGAGCTAACCGCGGCACAGGCGGAACTCACCAGCTACTCGCCTTTCGCTACCCGCCAGCCGCTATACGCTATACGCTAAATCTGTGCACTACCACTCCGACGGCGGCAAACTGTTCTACACCACCCTCGGCGGCGGACCCAATGTCGTCCTCCTCCACCCCACGCCCGTCGATCACCGCTTCTGGCTCCCCGCCGCGCAGTTCCTGGCTTCCAGATACCGTGTCATTATCCCCGACCTCCGCGGCCACGGCCAGTCCGAAGCCAGTTCCGAACCCGCATCCGCTCCCGCCCCCATCACGGTGGAAAAGCTCGCGGCCGACGCTGCGCGTCTCCTCGACTACCTTGAAATCGGCAAAGCCATGTTCGCCGGCTGCTCTTTGGGCGGCTATACCCTCTACGAAATCTGGCGCACGATGCCCGCCCGCGTCGAAGCCCTGGCCTTCTGCTGCTCGAAACCCCAGGCCGACAACGACGCCGCCCGCGCCAAACGCCAGGAGACCATCGCCAAAATTCGCGAGCGCGGCACGGCGGATTTCATCGAGTCGAATCTCCAGACCCTCCTCGGCCCCACCGCCCGCCGCCGCTGGCCGCAGAAAATCGCCGAAGCCCGCGAAATGATGCAGGCCGTCTCGCCCGCCGCCGTCATCGCCGTCCAGCAGGGCCTTGCCGCCCGTCCCGACTCCGTGGCCACAGCCCGCACCCTGCACATACCTTGTTGCGTCATCGCCGGCGGCGAAGACACCGGCTCCACGCCCGCAGACATGCGCCTGCTCGCCGAGCAGATTCGCAACGGCGGCTACGGCGCCGAGTACAACGAGATTCCAGATGCCGGCCACTTCGCCCCCTTCGAACAGCCCGAACTGGTTGCCCGCATCCTCCGTCGCTTCTTCGATTCTGTTGTCGATTAGCCGGCTCCCGCCCCGTTTCCGCGCAACTTAAGTCTCCGTTTCCGTGTCCCATAAACTAGCCAGAGCGTCTATAGTGAGAAACGCTCAAGTTAGAAAGAACCACCCAGCAGGAGCCCATGGAGGGCCGGAAGGAACCCAATGAAAGACTTCTCCGATTTTTTACCCACAGCTCGTCGGATGCGCGGACTGGCCGCCGCTTCGCTCGACCTCGGGAAGCGCGGTATCGCGCTCGGCCTGGCCGGCCTCATCATCCCTCTGGGAGCCGGCACCTTCACCGCCTCGGCGCAACAGGCTCCGCCGCCTCCGCCTGACCAGGCCCAGCCCGCCGACCAGGCGCCGCCGCCTCCCGACCAGGCGACAGATCAGGCGCCGCCGCCTCCCGATCAGGCGCCCCCGCAGCAGTGGAACACACTCGCACCCGAGCAGCTCGATCAGCTCGTCGCGCCCATCGCGCTCTATCCTGACTCGCTCGTAGCCCAGGTTCTGGCCGCCGCGACGTATCCCAGCCAGGTCTCCGACGCCGACAACTTCGTGCATGCCAACCAGGGCGTCGCTCCCGATCAGCTGGCGCAAATGGCCGACGGCCAGCCCTGGGATCCCAGCGTCAAGGCCCTCGTCGCCTTCCCGTCAGTGCTCGACAACATGGACAAGAACCTCGACTGGACCACGCAGCTCGGCAACGCCTACTACAACCAGCCGCAGGATGTGATGAGCGCCGTGCAGGCCGATCGCCAGCAGGCGTACGACTCCGGCAAGCTTCGCTCTACCCCGCAGCTCGCCGTTGACTACCAGCCCTCTGACATCGTCATCGAGCCGGCGAATCCGGCCGTCGTCTACGTGCCTTACTACAACCCCTGGGTCGTCTGGGGCTGGGGCCGTCCGTGGTTCGCCTGGTACGCGCCTCCGCCGCCTCCGGGATTCTTCATGGGCGTCGGCATCGGCTTCGGATTTGGTTTCGGTATCGCCGTCGGCGCCTGGGGACACTGGGGCTGGGGCTGGGGACACTGGGGCATGGGCTGGGGACCGCATCCCTTCGTCGCCTACAACCACATTACCTACGTTTCGCGCAGCGTGACCGTCGTCAATCACGGCTACTACGGCCACTTTGACCGTAACCCCGGAGCGCGCGCGTGGAACTATCACGCCGCCGTCACCGCTCACGCCGCCTGGCACAGCAACGCCTACGCCCGCGGCTACAATGCCGGAGCACGTACTGGTTATAGCGCCGGTGCTCGCCAGGGCTATAACGCCGGAGCCCGTTCTAACTACAGTCGTCCGGCCCAAAACTATAGCCGGCCCGCCCAGAACTACAGCCGCCCCGCGCAAAATTACAGCCGCCCGGCCCAGAATTACAGCCGTCCGGCGCAGAACTATAACCGCCCGGCCCAGAATTACAGTCGTCCGGCGCAGAACAACAGCCGGCCCGCCAGCCGGCCTGCTCAAAACCGCGCTGCTGCCCGGCCGGCAAACCACGCACAGGCTCACCCGGAAAACAAAGGCGGCAGCAAAGAGAAACCGCACCGGCGCTAACTGCGACCAGCATCAACCTGCAGCAAAGGAGGGATGGCTCATCAGCCATCCCTCCTTGCTGTTTCCCGCAAAATGGTTGCGCTCAACCGTGGCGAGCCGAACCCCAAAACCCCCGCCTCACATCCCCGGGTACCAGGCGTAACCGCCGACGCGCCGCCCAGGCTCGTGACACCCGCCGCGGCGGCAACTCCATCCGTGATCGGTTTGCGGCGCGAGATCGGACTGCGGAGTTCTCCGCCCCATGCAAGCCAGCTTTTTCACTTGAACAGGTCCGACGCTTCGCCAACATTCGCCTGTGATACAACGATCTGTTGCCTCGCCGGGGAGGAGGCTCAGCCATGGATAAAACCAATCCCGAAAAAATCAGCCACGATCGCCGCGCATTCCTGAAGGGCAGCACCGCCGCCGCTGCCGCCGCTCTGGCTGCCGGAGCTCTGCCCCGGGCTGCCGTTGCCGACGCCAAATCCTGGACGATGCCCAACAATCCCCGCACCCAGGATGCAATGCAAACCCGCAACCTCGGCAAAACCGGCTACAAGGTCGGCGTCTTCTCGCTCGGCGGCCAGGCCGCGCTGGAGAAGCCCAACAACTTCGACGTCGCCGTGCCTATCATCAACCGCGCCCTCGATCTCGGCGTGAACTACTGCGACACCTCCTCCATCTACGGCGGCCCGCTGCGCTGGAGCGAGCAGTACTACGGGCAGGTCATGAAGACCCGCCGCAGCGAAGCCTTCCTCGCCACCAAAACCAAAGAGCGCACCCGCGAAGGCTCCCTGCGCATGATCGACAAGTCGCTCCAGCTCCTCCAGACCGACCATGTCGACCTCTGGCAGCTTCACGACATCGGCACCATGAAGGACATCAACGCCGTCTTCGCCCCCGGCGGCGCCATGGAAGCGCTCATCGAGATGCAGCAACAGGGCGTCGTCCGCTACCTCGGCGTCACCGGCCACTTCCGTCCCGACTCGCTCATGGAAGCCATCAACCGGCATCCCTTCGACACCATCCTGATGGCCCTGAACGCCGCCGACCCGCACCACTTCAGCTTCGAAGCCGACCTGCTGCCCCTCGCCGTCGAAAAGCAGATGGGCATCATCGGCATGAAGATCCCCGGCCGCGGCCGTCTGCTCTCCACCTGGACGCCCGAGCCCCTCGAAGTGCAGAAGCATATGTGGGAAGGCATGGTGCTCGCGCCCACTCCCGGCACGCTTACCATGCAGGAGGCGATCGGCTACACGCTCTCGCGCCCCGTCTCAACGGTGATCATCGGCTGCGACAATATCCCGCAGCTCGAGGAGAACGTGCGCATCGCGGCCAACTTCACCCCCTACAACGCGCAGCAGATGGCAGCCTTAGCCGCAAAAGCCGAACCGGTCTCGAAACCGTCGCTCTTCTTCCGCTTCTACGACCACGACGCCGCTTCGTAACGAAGCAGCCGGCAGCTTGAACAGGCAGCCTGGAACCAGTGGCGTCTGATCTACGCGCTCCCAGCTACCGGCTCCCAGCCCCCAGCTGCGCGCTACCCGCCAACCGCTAACCGCTAACTCAGATACTCCCGGATAAACGGATCCGTCGAGTGCACCAGCTCCGCCGTCGCCCCGTCGAACACCAGCTTTCCCCGGTTCAGCATCATAAAGCTCGTTTGCGGATTGGTCTGGTGCGGCGGCAGCGGCTCCATCGCATTTTTGCTCCTGCTGAAGCGGTGCGTGGCCAGCATAAACGCATCCTGCAGCCGGTGCGTCACCACAATCGAGCTGGTGTGGGATACGTCCCGCTGCTTCATCACCAGTTCGATAATCGTCGTCGACGTGATGGGATCGAGCCCGCCCGTCGGCGAGTCGTACAAAATCAGCTTCGGATTGGTCACAATCGCCCGCGCAATCGCCACGCGCCGCCGCATCCCTCCCGACAGCTCCGAGGGAAACTTGTCCAGCGTCTGCTCCAGTTCCACAAAGCGCAGCGCCTCGGTTACGCGCCGCGTAATCTCATCTTCCGGCACGTGCTCCTCGCTCAGCCGATACCCCACGTTGTCCCGCACCGTCAGTGAATCGAACAGCGCGCCTTCCTGGAAGACCGTCCCGATCGAGCCGCGCAGTTCGAACAAATCCTGCTCGCGCATCGCGCTGATCTCTTTGCCGAATACAAAAATCCGCCCCGAATCCGGCCGCAGCAGCCCATTCGTCAGTTTCAGCAGCACGCTCTTGCCCACTCCTGCCGGTCCCAGCAGGATGCGCGTCTCGCCGCGCCGTATCTCGAATGAAATTCCCTCGAGCACAGGTTCGCGCCCGAAGCCGATGGAGACGTCGTCGAACACCACCACCGGTTCGTTGTCAGCCGCGGTCGCCGGCGGCGGCGAGGTCCACAGTCTCTCGGGCGGCGCACTTCCCGTGCCCGGCTCGAACGCCCCGCTTGCGCCCATCCCGCTCACCGCCCAAAGATGCCGATCAGGAACCTGCTGATGAGGAAGTCCGTTGCGATGATCAGAACCGACGACACCACCACCGCCTGGGTCGTCGACCGCCCCACGCCCTGGGTCCCGCCGCGCGTCTTCATCCCGTAGAAACATCCGATCGTTGCGACGATAAACCCGAAGAAAATTGGCTTCACCAGCCCCTGCAGCACGTCAGGATATTGCAGCGACTGGTACGAGGTGTGGAAGTACTGCGAACCATCCTGCCCCAGCATGGACACCGACACCAGCCCGCCGCCCAGAATCCCCACCGCGTCCGACAGGATCACCAGGAAGAACATCATCGCCACCGTGGCGACAATACGCGGCATCACCAGCTTTTTCAGCGGGTCGGTGCCCAGCGCCCGCATAGCGTCGATCTGCTCGGTCACCACCATCGATCCCAGCTCGCTGGCCATCCCCGACGCGTTCCGGCCGCTGACCATCAGCGCCGTCACCACCGGCCCGATCTCCTTGATCATCGACATGCTGACCAGCTGCCCGGTAAACGCCGTCGCCCCGAACTGCGTCAGCGTCGACGCCGACTGCAGCGCCAGCACGCCGCCCAGGAAAAACCCCGTCATGATAACGATGGGTAGCGATCCCACCCCGATGATGTCCGCCTGCTGGTACAGATCCGCCGCATAAAACGGCTTGCGAAACAGATTGCCCAGCGCCCGCCCGGAGAGCTGCGCATACTCCTGCACCGCCAGAACGCCCTTCTTCGCGGCCGTGTCAATCGCTGTCAAAGCCATGGTTTTCTGTTCGTTCGGTGGAAGTTGATTACGCCGGATTGGATGCGGAACTCACTCGTTCCGCTCCGACAACCTGAGCGTAGCACAGAGCCTCCAGACCCCTTCTTCGCCCGGGGCCCGCGCAGCGGCTGCGTCAGCCAAGGGCGTTCTCAGGATGCGGAGATGTGTGTCCCAGGCTCCGCTCCATCCAGCAAACGTCCCAATACCGCCCAAACTTATACCCCTGCTCCGTGAACACTCCCACCCTCCGAAACCCAAAGCGCGCATGCAGCTTTTCCGATGCCGTATTCGGCGGCACATACCCAGCCACCATCCGATGCACATCCTCGCCCGCCATTGCGTCGAACAGCGCCGCATAAAGCCGCGCCCCCACCCCGCGCCCCACCGCCTCCGGAGCGCAATAGATCGTCGTTTCCACGGTCCTGTCGTATGCCGGCTTCGCCCGAAATCGCGTCGATCCCGCATACCCCAGCACCACGCCGTCCTCTTCCGCCACCACCAGGCGATGTCTCCCCGTCTCCCTGAACTGCGCGAACCACTCCCCGCGCTCCTCCACCGTCTTCGGCTCCAGATCGAACGTCGCCGGCGAATGCACCACGTAGTAGTTGTAGATCTCCGTCAGCCGCGGCAAATCCTCACGCCGCGCCGCGCGCATCAGCAAAGGCTCCTGCATCGAAAACCCTCGAAGCGATCTGGAATTGTGCACCCCTGAGCTCTGCGCTCTGAGCTCTGTGCGCTGTCCTACTGCCGATCCACCGTCACCTTCACAAACACGCCGTCGGGCAGCTCGCCCTCAATCAAATGAATCACGCCCCCCTTCGTGTACCCCTTCAGAGGCTTCGGCGGCTCACCGTTCGCTGACCGCATATGCGGCCCGTCAGGGCCAGGCCCCGGCGCATCCGGCATTCGCCCCATCCCTCGGTCCATTGCCAGATTCGCCAGCCTGTCCGCCCGCTGATTCTTCCCGCGCAGCACGTGCTCAATGCGGAACCCGTCCAGCCGCGCCACCCGCCGCTTCGCCTCTTCATACAGCGGCTTCAGATCGGGGCTTTTTACCCTGTACCGTCCCTGCATCTGCTTCACCATCAGCTCGGAGTCCGCCACCACGCGCAGCCGCCCGCGCCCGTGATCCAAAGCCCAGGCCAGCGCCGCCAACAGCGCCGAATACTCCGCGACGTTGTTCGTCGTCTGTCCCAGGTACTCGCTCAGCTCGCCAAGCTTCTCGCCGTCCGGCCCTTCGATATACACTCCATACCCCGCCGGCCCAGGATTCCCGCGCGACCCTCCGTCGCAATACGCGGTAATCCACCCTGAACCGTGCCCCACGACCCGGCCCGAACCTCTGCTCGCACCCACCTCGCCGAACAAACTCCCCGTCGATTCCTGCTCAGACATATACCAAGTGTAATCACGCACCTTCCACATCCTCCGCGTTCGCCTGGTCCGCTCATGGGAACATAAAAGCATCGCCCGATGAATCTCCTCCCGCTCCTCGAGGCCACCTTCGGCTTCTCCGCCTTCCGCGAAAATCAGGAAGCCGTCTGCCAGGCCCTCACCGCGGGCCGCGACGTCCTTCTCGTCATGCCCACCGGCGCAGGCAAAAGCCTCTGCTACCAGCTCCCCGCCCTCGCCCGCGCTGCCGCCGGCCACGGCACAACCGCCGTCGTCGTCAGCCCGCTCATCGCGCTCATGGACGACCAGGCCGCCAAACTCGCCGCCGCCGGCCTCCGCGTAGCCCGCATTCACTCCGGGCTCTCCCGCGACGACGCCCGCCAGGCCTGCCGCGACTACCTCGAAGGCCGGCTCCAGTTCCTCTTCATCGCCCCCGAGCGCCTGCGCGTCCCTGGCTTCCCCGAAATGCTCGCCCGCCGCACCCCCGCGCTGGTCGCCGTCGACGAAGCCCACTGCATTTCCGGCTGGGGCCACGACTTCCGCCCCGATTACCGCACCCTCGGCGAATCCCTCCCGCTCCTGCGTCCGGCTCCCATCATCGCCCTCACCGCCACGGCTACGCCCGTCGTCCAGCAGGACATCGTCGAGCAACTTGGCCTCGCCGACCCCGCCCTCTTCATCCATGGCTTCCGCCGCGACAACCTCGCCATCGAGGTTGTCGAGCTCTCCAAACCCCGGCGCAACGAATTCATCCTCAAATTCCTCACCCCCGTCGCCGCGCGTCCCGCCATCGTCTACGCTCCTTCGCGCAAAGCCGCCGACGGCCTGGCCCTCGAGCTGGGCAGCCGCTTCTCCGCCGCTGCCTATCATGCCGGCCTCGACTCCCCCATACGCGAGTCCGTTCAGCGCGCCTTCCTCGACGGCCGGCTTGAGGTGGTCGTCGCCACCATCGCCTTTGGCATGGGCATCGACAAGCCCAACATCCGCACCGTCATCCACGCCGCACTGCCCGGCTCCGTCGAGGCCTATTACCAGGAAATCGGCCGCGCCGGACGCGACGGGTTGCCCTCCCGCGCCGTCCTGCTGCACAGCTTCGCCGACCGCCGCATCCACGAGAGCTTCCTCGTCCGCGACTACCCGCCCGTCGAAGACCTCGACCGCGTCGTTCGCCAGCTCAACGCCGAATTCCAGGCCGCCGACGCTCTCTGCGATCGCCTGGCTATGGATCCCGGCACCTTCAGCCGCGCCGTCGAAAAACTCGCCGCCCAGGGCGCCGCGCAGCTCGCCCTCGACGGCGGCGTCCGCCTCACCGGCCTCTCTACCTGGCACTTCGGCTACCAGCGCCAGCTCGCCCATCGCCGCGCACAGCTTGAGAGCATGGCCGCCTTCGCGGAAACCGCGCAGTGCCGCATGGCCGCTCTCGTCCGCCATTTCGGCGACCGCGCCGCGCGCCTCTGCGGACGCTGCGACTTTTGTGCCCCGCTGGCCGCCGAAGCCCGCACCTTCTCCGAGCCCACTCCCGGCCAGCAGTGCGACCTGCGCCGCATTCTGCAGACCCTCGCCGCCGGGCCCCGCGGCATCGCGCGCCTGTTCGACGAATCTTCTGTCGGCGGCGACCGCCGCACCTTCGACGTGCTCCTCGACGGCCTCGCCCGCGCCGGCCTGGTTTCACTCTCCTCGGAAACCTTCACCAACGCCGAAGGCCGGCAGGTCACCTGGCGCAAAGTCGTTCTCACCCCCGAAGGCCGCACCGCCAGTGTTTCCGGGCCACTCGGCGTTCTGCTCCCGCAAAGCTCCGCCGCGCTCGCGCAGAAGCGCACAAAAGTTGCCGCCTCCCCCGAACCGGTGCCCGCACCCGCGCCCAGCCTCGCCCAGACCGAGCTCGAAGGCCGCCTGCGCGCGTGGCGCAAAGACGAAGCCGCCAAAGCCGGCAAGCCTGCCTTTTTTGTCCTTTCCGATGCTGTGCTGCGCGCCGTAGCCGCCGCCGCGCCAGGCAGTATCTCCCAGTTGTTGACCATCAACGGCATCGGCCCTCGCAAGGCCGACCTCTACGGAGCGCCCATCTGCGCCCTATGCCGCGGGGAGCAGACGATCTGACTGCCGGCTACTCCGAGGCATACACCTGCACGTCCACCCCGTTCACCACCACCAGCGTCAGCTTCTTCCCGTCGACCACGACGGCCTCCGTCTGAAAACGATCCTTCGACGAGATCGCCACCCCTGGCGGCACCACCGGAGCTGGCGGCGTACCCGTGGGCCAGACCTTACCGTCCAGTTCCGCCGCCGATCCGTATCCCTCCTGCTTCGCAAAGCCCCCGCATCCCTCCTCCATCGGCTGCGTGTCCTTGCCATCGGCCGCGGCCTGATAGCTGCACTCCATCTGCGCCTTCTCGTCGGGCACGCTTACGGCAAACCAGCTCACGTACGGCGAGCTCTCCGCTCCCGGTGTTCCCACCGCCGACCGCACCAGAAGCTTTCCCGCCCGATCGATCCCGCCCAGCAGCACACCCCGCATGCCCAGCGTGCGCATGTGCTCCGTGTCGACGACCTCAAACCCGTCCAGCCGCACCACTTCCACAATCATGTCCATGGGATATGGATCGTCCGGAGCCACCCGGAACCCCGCCGAAACAACCGTCACCACATACTTCCCGTCCGCGGTCACTGCCGCGTCCATCTGGCCCGGCGATGCCACTGCATCCCGCGCCGAATATCCCTCCACCACGATTCCCCGTTCCTCCGGATGCTCCTGCCACCACCCCTGCACCTCTGACAGGATCCAGTTCCCGTCCCGTCGCGGGATCAGCGTGTACAGCGTGTGATCCGGCCCGACTGTCATGCCAAACGGCGCGCCGCGATCCTCCTGCTCGTGCAATTTGTATTCGTGGATCTTCCGCAGCTGCGCCCCCGCGCTCAGCGCTGCCAGTGCCAGCCCCGCAATCGCGGCCCTCCGCATCCAACGCATTCGCCTTTTCATCGCGGCACCAGCATACGCCCCCGTAAGCAGTTAGCTGCTAGCGATTAGCCTTTAGCAGACGGCACACTGCTAACCGCTTCACCGGCTCCCAGCTCCTCTGCGCTAACTATTTCCCTTTTGATCCGTCTATCTTTTGCATTGGTGTCGCAATCCCCACGCAACAGGAGCCTTCATGCCTGCTGATGCGCTTCGATTCCTTTCCCCCGCCAGGCCGTCCCCGGCCAAACCTCGACTACAATCCTCGCGTATGGGTGGGCCCGTTCGGGAGAACCTCCCGGAAACCGACTTGATCCGCGAAGCCCAGGCAGGTTCGCGCACAGCCTTTGACGCCCTGGTGCGTCAATATGATCAGGCGGTGTTGCGGCTGGCTATGCATCTCACCGGTTCCGAGCAGGACGCCCAGGACATCCAGCAGGAGGCGTTCCTCAAGGCCTACCGGTATCTGGGCAATTTCCGCTTCGAGTGTTCGTTCTACACCTGGATCTATCGCATCGTCACCAACCTGTGCCTCGATCATCTGCGCCGCCGCAAGGCCCGCCGCGAGGATCAGGCTGTGGTCATCGACTCCTCCGGCGAGGAGATGGATCTGCTCACCAACGTCTCCGACGAGCGGGCGGGAGCCAATCCTGCCCGCGAGCTGGACCGCAAATACCTGGGGCAGCGCATCCTGCTGGCGCTCGATGAGCTCACCCCCCGCGAACGCATGGTCTTCGAACTGAAGCATTACCAGGGGCTGCGGCTCCGCACCATCGGAGAAATGCTCAACACCACGGAAGAAACGGCCAAGAACACCCTCTTCCGCGCAACCAAGAAACTAAGACTCAAACTGGCCGAGCTTCGATAACACGGCTGTGGTTCACAACACGGGCATACGACCCGGAAGCAAATCTTTCGAGAGGCGTGAGGCAATCATTCTATGAACTGCGATCTGGCACAGGAAAACATCGTCCTGGCCGTCTACGGTGAACTGCCCGACGACCGGGCCCATCAGCTTGAGCAACACCTGGCGCAGTGCGAACGCTGCCGCCAGGAAATGGAAGCCGTCGCCGGCCTGCAGAAGGCCATGGCGGTGCTGCCCATGATCGAACCTTCTCCCAGCCTGCTGGCGCGCACCCGGCTTCGCCTTGACGAGGCCCTCGACGCCCTGCCCCATGGCGGATTCTTCCTGCGCCGCCTGCAGAGCCTGCGCCGCGGCCTCGGCCGGCTGCAAAGTGCCCCCGTCATGGCCTCTGCGCTGCTTCTCGTCGGCCTCGGCGCCGGCGGATGGGGCGGCTTCCGCGCCGGCCAGCGCACCGCATCCGCGCATCCCGCTGCTCCAGCTCAGGCCAATTTCAGCGCAGCCACGGACCTGGCCAATCTCGACGCCTCCCAGGTCGCCGGAGTCAGCAGCATCGATCTGGAACCCAACACCGAGAATGTCGAAGTCCGCTTCAGCCGCCTCGTTCCCGAGACCGCCTTCGGCACCCTCGACGACCCGCAGATTCGCCAGCTCCTGCTGCTCGCCGCGCACAACCAGGCCAATCCCTCGGTCCACGACGATTCCGTCGACCTGCTCGCCCAGGAGTGCCGCAACGGCCACGAATGCAACGGTGGCCCCATTCGCCACGCCCTCATGGTCGCCCTCCGCTACGACCACAACGCGGAGGTCCGCAGCAAGGCGCTCACCGGCCTTGAGCCTTACATTGCCGTCGATACCCGCGTCCGCGACGCCGTCCTCGAGGCACTGTTGAAGGATCCAGACCCCGGCATCCGATCCCAGGCCATTGGCCTGCTTGCGCCTGTTGAGGCCGACTCCAGTGTCCGCGATGTGCTGCAGACCGTCGCCTCCCAGGACGATAACCCATACATCCGCAACGTTTCGCGCGAATACCTCGAACGGGTATCGCAAATTCAGTAGCTCGGGAGGAACTGACCTGCTCCTGCTGCTCGCATCGGTCGGCATCAGGGCACGGCCTCAAGCCCGCCCCGAGCCACTGAAAGGGTGCGATAACGATCGTCTAAAAGAATGGGACTCGAGTCCCTGAGGTTTTTAAACTTCCGCGCTCCGGAACGCTGTATCTTCGGTAACATCGAAGACGCCGGGCGCCGGTTGACCATAAGCAAGTCTCGTTCGTCAGAACTTAGGGCAGATTCGAGGCGCTGGTTGTATGAATTCTTTTCCGAGGCCACCTATGAAATCCCTGGCTGTTGCGTTGCTCTCCGGCTGCATCGCCTGCGCGCCCCATCTCTTCGCCGAGCAGCACCTCAACGTTCTCAACGACGATCCCGCTCTCCTCACCCATCCCTCCCAGGGCTACCTCGGTGTCGGCACGCGCGATATCGATAACGACCGCGCCACCCAGCTGAAGCTGAAGGACGCCCGTGGTGCTGAAGTAATCACAGTCGACCACGACGCCCCCGCCGGCAAGGCCGGTCTCCGCGTCCACGACGTCATTCTGCAGATGAACAATCAGCCCATCGAGGGCGAGGCCGATCTGGGCCGTATGCTGCGCGAAACCCCTGCCGGCCGCACCGTCACCATTCTGGTCAGCCGCGACGGCCAGCAGATGACCTTCACCGTCCAGCTCGTTGACCGCTCCACCCTCGAGGCCGACGCCTGGTCGCAGCACATTCCCGTTGAGCCCGATGACGACGACGACATCTCTCTGCCCAGCCAGCAATCCGGCCCTGGCAATGGATTCATCTCTGCCTTCGGCATGAACCCCTCCTATACCGGCCTTGAACTGGATATGCTCGGCCCCCAGCTCGCCAACTTCTTCGGCGTCCACGACGGCCAGGGGCTGCTCGTCAAGCGCGTCGATGACAACAGCCCGGCTGCCGCCGCCGGCCTGCGCGCCGGTGACGTCATCACCAAAGTCAACGGACGCACCGTCGCCACCACCAACCAGTGGCTGCATACGATCCACGCCAATCGCGGCAAGCAGATCCAGCTCACCGTCGTGCGCGACCGCAAGGAATCGACCGTGAACATGATGGCCGGCCGCTCTAAAGATAAAGGCTCACTCAGCGTGCCTGGCATTCCTGCTTACTTCTCTCCCGAGCAGATGGCCCGCGGCATGGCCCACGAGGTGGAGCGCTTCCCGTCCGTAGCCGCCGCGCAGGTGAGCGGCCTCTACCGCGAAATCGAATCCTGGCACAACCGCGGCCTGCAGTAACCGGCCTCCCGCATTTTTTTCGCCGCCTCCCAACTCGAGCCGATTCATCATCCCTGCACAACGGTCGCAGCTGCGAATGTCCGCGCGTGCCGCAAATCACCATTCGCGAACCCATAACCCCCGTTCGCCCCATCGCCATCGCCTCCCGCCAATCCCTGTGTTTCAATAAAAGAGACGCCATGCCCCAGGTCCGTCCCATGCCGCTCCGCCGCCGCCTCCAGGCGGCCACGCGCAAAATGCGCGAAATCTCCCTCATCGGCCACGCGCTCGCTTCCACAAGCCACGCCGTCATGGCCCAGATCGTCCCCATGCGCCGCTGCAATTTGTCCTGCGCGTACTGCAACGAGTACGACGACGTCTCCAAGCCGGTCCCCCTCGACGAGATGCTCCGCCGCATCGACCACCTCGCCCGCCTCGGCACCTCCATCATCACCATCTCCGGCGGCGAGCCGCTGCTCCACCCCGAGCTCGACGCCATCATCGCCCGCATCCGTCACCACGGCAAAATGGCGGGCATGATCACCAACGGCTATCTGCTCATGCCCGATCGCATCCAGCGCCTCAACCACGCCGGACTCGACCACATGCAGATTTCCATTGATAACGTCCAGCCCGACGAAGTCTCGAAAAAATCCCTTAAGGTCCTCGACAAAAAGCTCGAGTTCCTCGCCGAACACGCCGACTTCCATGTGAACATCAACTCCGTCGTCGGCGGCGGCATCAAGAACCCCCAGGACGCCCTCACCATCGGCCGCCGCGCCCTCGCACTGGGATTCACCTCGACCATCGGCATCATCCACGATGGCAGTGGTCAGCTCAAACCCCTCGGCCCCGAGGAGCGGTCCGTCTGGAACGAGATGCGCTCCTGGAAAAAGAAGAACTACTCGCGCTTCAATCAGTTCCAGGAAAAGATCGCCAACGGCCAGCCCAACGACTGGCGCTGCCGCGCCGGCTCCCGCTACCTCTACATCTGCGAGAACGGCTTGGTCCACTACTGCTCGCAGCAGCGCGGATACCCCGGCGTGCCGTTAGCCGACTACACCAGCCAGGATCTCGAACGCGAATTCCTCTCCGAGAAAAGCTGCGCCCCCAACTGCACCGTTAGCTGCGTTCATCAAATCTCCCATATCGACTACTGGCGCGCCCCGCAGACGCCGCCGACTTCGGCCGCCGGCGCACCCGAAGGCCTGGTCAACATCCAGCTTTAATCCCGGAGCTAGCCGGGGCTCGCCGCAGACGGTCGTTCGCCTCAGCGAGCGGGACAGTAAGAGCGCCTGGTTTGATCCATCCCATCCTCACCGCCGGAGCCCGCGGCCTGCGAAACCTACCCGCTCCAAGCTGTACCCTGATTCCTGAGCGCTGTGCGCTGCACTCTGACCTATGATCCACGTCGTCCGTCTCGGCACTCCCCGTACCCCCGGCGAGGGCCTGCGCATCGGCACTGTGCGCCGCCCGCCCCGCGGCGTTCCAAAAGCCGACTTTGCCAAACGCGACTTCTACGACGTCTGGCTCCCCGACCTTGCGCCGAGCGCGGAACTGGTCGCCTTCGCCCAGCACTCCACCGGCGACGAAAAATCGTGGAAGACCTTCGAGCACAAATACCGTGCCGAGATGCACCAGCCCGAGCCCGCGCGCCTCCTCGATCTGCTCGCGGCGCTCTCCCGCGAAACCAATTTCTCTGTCGGATGCTATTGCGAGAACGAGGACCGCTGCCACCGCTCGATCCTCAAAAAGCTCTTAGCCGAACACGGCGCAACGATGGCGTAGGTCAGCGTCGTCACTCTGAGGCGCAAAGGGGGAAAGAACCCCGGCGATCGTTCGTTCCTGGCTGCGCCCCGCCCGCCACCGGCTGGTAGCCGCCCGCTGTCTGCTGTCTGCCGTCTGCTATCCGCTATCCGCTAAACGCTAAACGCCGGCCTTCACCCTCTGCAGCCCCCGCTCGATCCCATCCCGCACCGTCTCCCGGTATGCGCCCTCCGGCAGGCTCTCCAGCCGCGTCTCCGCCAGTTCGTAATACTTCCGCGCTTCTTCGCGATTCCCGAGGTCCTCGTGCGCCCACCCGATGTTCAGATAGAGCGACGGATAAAACCCCTCCACCTGCCCATCGAGCATGGTGTCCGCGTGTTCCAGGGACTCCAGATTCCACCGCAGATTTTCCGCGGGCGACGTTTGGCCGCGCGCCACATAGTGAGCCGCAATGCACTTTTCCAGTGCGCTGCTGCTCTGCTCCCACGCGCTCGCGAACACCCGCGCCGCGTCCTCCCTGCGCCCTGCCCTTTCCAGGTCCATTCCTTCCGCGCACAGCCGCACCACCGGATTATTCGCGTCCATGTCCATCAGCATTGTGCCCAACAGAATACCGCCGTCGCCGCCAGTCGCGCCTGCCGGCTGCCCGCATGCTGAGATGGGAGGCGGGAAGTAATCGGGTCCGGTAACCAATGCCGCCGCGTCCGTAACCTTACTCCAGGAACAAAACGTCATCCTCTCCTGACACTACTGGCTCGCGGTTCTCACCCCGTTGGGGGATTCAATTCGACTCCGGCGCTGATCTACTCTTCGCGGCATGGCGCGAATCTCGGAAACCAACCAGGTCGAACGCTATGCGCGGGAATCGCAATCTCCCCTGCGCCGCACATCCACCATTATTCGGAGAGATGGCACCCGCAGGGAAGTCCCCTTCGAAATCGTCCGCAGGCCGCGCGTCGCCCTTACCCCGCCCGACTGCCGGTAATCGGGGCTGGTGGGGCCATCCAACCCAAAAGTGAGATTTGGCGCAGCACCTCTGCGTGAAAGCACCCAGGAACGATTGACGGCGTTACCGCGATCTGTCTGACCCAACTGTGCCTGGCGGATCAGGGCTCCTGCTTTTGGTTTTGAAGAGCTGGACGCGCGAGGCGTTCCGGAGAGGCGGGCGGCAGAGGTTGGGTGGGTGAATCCGGGGAGGCTGCCGCGGGCTGGGCTGCAGGTTGCAGGCGCAGAGCGGCCAGGATTCGCCAGATCTCCGCGAGCACCAGAGCGGTGACAGCAGCGAGGAGCGAGGTGAGCAGCCAACGGGAGGAGATGGAGACCTGCCAGGACGGTCCGGGCCACTCCGAGGCAAACGGCGGAAAGACGCGGAACAGGCTGTCGGCGACGACGCCCAGGGGAAAGAGCAGGAGGACGCACATGACGACGCGTCCGGCCAGCGAGCTCATGATGCCGAAGAACTGCGATGCGGCGACCGCCTGGCTATGGCCGGGCAACTGCGTGCGCACCTGCTGGAGAAGCACAGCGAGGTAGATGAGCAGGCACAACAGGGCGAGGCAGGTGAGGACAATGGTGAGACTTCCGCTCAGCGACTCGCCGAGGATATCGATCTTCTCTTTGGATTTTTCCTGGTCCTGATCCTTCATCGTTTCGAAGTAGGAGAGCGCGGCGCCGGGAGGCCGATTCCCGATTTCGTTCCAGAACTGCTGCAGGACGGGCAGGTGGGCCGACATGCCGTCCTCGAAATCGCCCAGGCCGCTTCCTTTCAGAGTGTCGGCGAGATCGAGGTCGACCCAGCCGGGACCGGGAGGCGCGAGCTCATTGATGGACATGGGGTTGGACGGCACGTCGAGCATGACGCTGCGCGTGCCGGAGGAGGTGCCCACCTGCGCGGAGTAGGTCAGCTCGAGATCGCAATGGATGCTGGCATCGACGCCGGGGCGGTCGCGGCGCAGGAAGACGGTGATCTGCTGGATTTCGGGAGGAGGGGAGGAAGCAAAGAGGCGATCGAGCGCGCTGAAAACCTGGGGCCGCTGGACAGTGCAGAGATAAAAGGGGTCGTCGTCTTTGAGGTAGATGCGGTCAGCCCATTTGACCTGGGAGTCGAGCGTGACCAGGGGGTCGACTTCGGCGTCGGGGATACTGAGGTCGCCGGTGAGATCGACCTCGATGGGCACGCTCTTCTGCGCCGCTCCGTGCAGGGCGAGCCAGTCGGTGGTCGATTGCTCCAGTTCGGAGTGGGCATAGATTCTTTTGAAGACGTCGTCGACCTGTTCGCTGACGGCGGAGATGCCAGTCTGCAGGGTGCTGATCTCATCTTCCGCGGCAGCATAGATGCCGCTGGGGCGATGAATGGAGAGGCCAACGACAGCCAGCGCCAGAGCCACGCCAAAAATGAGGCGATGGAGCCAGGCGAGCATGTCCAGAGTCTTGTCCATGGACTTCCTTTCGTGATGCGTGCGGGGGATCAGGCGGGAAAATCGGGGCTGACTCCAGACCTGCGGAGAGTGTCATCGAAGACGATGCACATTTCGCAGGGCACGCGCCCCAGCATAGTTCAGAAATGGGGAAGTCGCAGCAATTATTAGTCTTCGGTGGCGGGCTTGCGGATGCATCAGAGGGACAACGTGAGCCGGCTGACGGTCGGGAGCGCGGTGGAGGGTCAGCCCGAACCATGGATCCACGCAACCCAGAATCGGGCTTGCGTGGGGGCACCCGCGATTTCGTTTCTGGCAGCGTCCGAGGCCACCCCCCGGGCAGCTTGCAGGTCACTCAAAAAAGAGTCCTAAGCAGCGCACCGATCATCTTTACGGCAAAATCGCGTAACCTGGAACAGACCCATGGCAACCAGTCCAAACCTTACGATGCCGGCGCCCTCGGATCCCCGCCCCCTTGATTTCGATCAGGTGGAGGATCTCCTCAAGCTCAAAAAAGCGGCTCAGAAAATCACCTCGATCCTCGATCTCGATCAGCTGGTCGACAAGGTCGTGAACGACATTGCCCGTTCCTTCGGATGCCTGGATTCCGACATCTACCTGCACGACCGCGAGCGCGGCGATCTGGCGCTGGTGTGCGCGCATGGCTGCACCGGCTGCGAAGTACACGGGCCAGGCCACAGCCTGAAGATCGGAAAAGGCATGGTGGGATACGTGGCATCGACCGGCCAGATGCACTACGCGCCGGATGTGCGCAAAGACCCCTGGTACATCGGCTGCGAAGAGTCGACGCTTTCGGAGGTTGCGATTCCGCTCCATGTGGAAGGGCAATTGGTGGGAGTGTTCACAGCCTCGCATACGATTGAAGATGCCTTCAGTCCCTGCCAGCTGCGGCTGCTGCAGGCGCTGTGCAGCGATGTGGCAGTGGCCGTCCACAACGCTCGCCGATTTCAGGAAGAACAGCGACTGCGGGAGCAGATGACTCGGGAAACCCGGGAGGCGCGCGCGATTCAACAAGCGCTGCTTCCCAGGGCGTGTCCCGGCATTCCTGGTTTTGCCGTATCGGGGCTCTCCATTCCGGTGGGCGCCGTGGGCGGGGACTGGTACGACTTTATTCCCATGGATAAGGGCCGCTGGGGGCTGGTGCTGGCCGACGTTTCCGGCAAGGGTACCGCGGCAGCGCTGCTGATGTCCGCTACGCGGGCCATGCTGCGATCCCTGGTCGACGTGGCCTGCACTCCCGGTGAAGTGCTGGTGAAGCTGAATCGCCTTTTGGTCGAGGACTTTCCCGCTGGCCGATTTGTGACCATGGTCTACGGGGTGCTCGATCCGGCGAAGCGGACTCTGACCTTCGCCAATGCGGGACACCTGCGGCCCCTGTTGATGACCGCAAGTTCAGCCGAGTTCCTCGACGTGGAGCGGGGAATCCCTCTGGGGCTGGGACCAGGCGATTTCTCGGAGGCGGAAGTGACGCTTCCCGTGGGTTCTCGCCTGGTGTTTTACAGCGATGGCATCACTGAGGCGGAAAATCAGGCGGACGAAGAGTATGGGCGGGAACGCCTGCGGGAGCATCTATTGCGAACGGACGCCACCGCAGAGAGCCTTCTCGATGACGTACGCTCGTTCGCCGGCGGTTCGGGTCTGCGCGATGACGCCAGCGTGATCCTCGTGAAGGGTTAACTGCGTCACGCAGTTTGAGGATCGGGCGGCAGCAGGAGTTCAATCCCGTTTTTCCAACGCCCGGGGGAGTTCGGCGCGCTGGCTCACTTCACGGGAAAACAGTCGAGGTCGTTGGCGAAGGCAATGGGACCCGAATAGCGGCGCTCGATTTCTGCTTGTGTCTGATCCTGGTTCTGCTTGCCCAAAGTGCGAAGCATGCGGTGAGACAGCACCAACTGCCCGACGCGGGCATTCGCAGCAATCGTGCCGATCACTGACGGCGGCATGTGAAGGCGCCTTTCCACTCCCGTCGCGCCCTCCGGCACGGCGTTATGAGCGACGAACAAATCTGCGTCCGACGCGAGCCGGGTCAGTCCATCTCCTTCACCGTTTGTATCTCCGCTAAACACGATCCGCTTGCCGCCCATTTCCACGCGCCATGCCAGCGCAGGAAACGCGCCATGAATGACGCGCACTGCGTACAGGGTCATCCGCGAGTTGCGCAGCACGAGAACCGGCGTGGCGCCGGCCACAACGTCGTGCGGTTCCAGTTTGTAGCTTCCCTGCTCCCCAGGGTCCACCAGCTCGCTCAGGTAGCGCCAGGCTCCGTGCGGCTCACTGAAGAGGTCGTGCACAAACTCCGTCGTTGAGGGCATATATTCGTTGCCCGGCGGCCCGTATACGGGCAGGGGACGCTTGCGGTCTTCAAACCACGAAGAAAAGACCAGGGCCGGAAAATCGCCGCTGTGGTCCACATGAAAATGGCTGAACAAGACCACGTCCACCTGGGACATCTGCGCTCCGCTCTCTCCAAAGCGCAGCGCGCTGCCCCCTCCCGCATCGAGGATCACACGCGCACTGCCGTGATCCCAGATGAGATAGCTGGTCGAAGCTCGCTTATCCTGCAACTCCGGGCCGCCGGAGCCGAGTACCTGAACTGCCAGTCCGGCAGAGCCGCAGGATTGCGCCTGCACAGTCGAAACTTCAACCATGGAAAAGAGGACGGCAAAGGCGAGAAGTACTTTCCCCGACAGTCTTTGCGGAGGTTCCAGGACACCGTGGGTTCCCATGGCACACCACCAATCCGCCTGATGCCTTCCACGATAGCCGAATCGGTGATGGGAAGCCGGTTTCTCAGAAGAAAAAGGTGACGCCGCTCTCGCAGAGTGACATCGGCCCCGCGTACTGCCGGTTATCTCTCAAAATGCGTTAGCTTTTCGAGCACAGGGAGGGCGCGGCGGAGGGCGGCCTGGTCGGCGGGTGATAGTGCGGCGATTTGCGCGGCGAGGGCGCGGATGCGGCGGTTGCGTCCCTGGAGGAGCAGGCGCTTGCCGCGCACGGTGGCGGCGATGCGGAGGGTGCGGCGGTCGTCGGGGTGGGCGGATTTGGTGACGAGACCCTGGGCTTCGAGGGCGTGGACGATGCGCGTCATGGTGGGCGGGCGGACTTGTTCGGCCTGAGCGAGGCGGCCGAGGGTGATGGGTCCGGAGAAGACGATGACGGAGAGGGCGGAGAGACGAGCGGGACTCGCCGTCCAGGCAACCCTGCTGCGCGTCTCGCTCGCCGGATCGGGCTGACCCTGGCGCAGATTCGTGCCGGGGACGGTCGGGGCAACCTCTCCATCAAGCCGGCGCAGGCGGCGGAGCAGATGGATGGCAGCGGAGTGAAGTTGCTCCGCGGCGAGGTGGGGACGCTGAGGGCCGGATTCCGGATGTGGTTTCTTCGCGGTTGACATCGGTAGCAGGTCTCATGATAGATCATTAGCTTAGCTAACGAAATAGGTGAGCGATGACACACGAGACGGCGGTTCATCTGAAGGAGATTGGGCAGATCGCGGTGACGGTGACGGATCTGGAGGCGGCGCGGAGGTTTTATCGCGATGTGCTGGGGATGCAGTTCCTGTTCGACGCGGGAACGATGGCGTTTTTCCAGTGCGGAGCGGTGCGGCTGCTGGTGGGGACGGGCGAGGGGAAGCCGGGCGGCGGGACGATTTTGTATTTTCGCGTGGGGGATTTACCGGGGGTGGCCACGGAGCTGGAGCAGCAGGGCGTGGAGTTCGTGCAGGCGCCGCATCTGGTGGCGCGCATGAAGAGCCACGATTTGTGGATGGCGTTTGTGAAGGATCCGGCGGGAAATGTGCTGGGGTTGATGGAGGAAAGGCAGCGGATAGCGAGTAGCGAATAGCCGGTGGCTAAAAGGCGGTCAGCTAAGGAACGGCGCGTGGCGGCGGGAAAGAACTGGGCGAGCCTGATGGGTGGGTTCGTGCATCCGTTCTTCAGGCAGGAGGAGGTGTGATGGCGCAGGACGCGGGGAACGGTTTGGTGAGCCGGCGGAGCACGCACGGCGTCGATGAGACGGTTGCACGGCTGAAGGGATTGCTGGCGGCGAAGGGCGTCACACTGTTCGCGGTGGTCGATCACAGCGGAGAGGCAGCGAAGGCGGGGCTCGCGATGCCGAATACGAAGCTGCTGATCTTCGGAAATCCCGTGGGTGGGACGCCGGTGATGCTGGCGGCTCCATCGATTGCGATCGACTTGCCGCTGAAGATTCTGGTGTGGGAAGACGCGGAGGGCGGCGCGTGGCTCTCGTGGAACAGCCCCGAGTATTTGCGGCAGCGGCACGGCGTCCCGGAGGAATTCGTGAAGGTGCTGGCTGCGCCGGAAGCGCTGGCGGCGAAAGCGGCGGAATAGGGTACTGCGGCCGGTCAGTCTGTTTCTACGCAGTCGAGTGGTGACATCAGGATATTTTTGATCGTTGCGATAGCGGCAATCTGCAGATCGGGTCCGTCGGTCGTGACTAAAGCAGACCGGCGATGAAGGGCGCGACCACTTTCACGGCGATGCCGACGGCGCCGGCGATTTTGGAGACGGTGTCGACGATACCGGAGACGCTTTTGGCCGCCGCTCCTGCTCCCTGCAGCTGATCGTTGATGCGTTCGAGGCCGCGTTCGAAGGCGGGCTTCGGATCGGGCGAGCGCACGGCGGTTTCCATCTCGGGAACGGCTTTATCGAGGAGAACAGTCTTCGCGCCTGCGGGGAGATCGGCTTGCTGCACCTGTTCGCGGAGGGTGGCGAGCAGGCTCAGCACGTCCTGTTGTGCTTTCTCGTTGATGAGGATGGAGGCGCTCGCTCCGGGGCCGACGGCAATGCCGGAGCCGGTGATGTTGCCGGTGGTGATGCTGGAGTTCTGCGTTGGCATAATTTCTCCTGGTCAGGTTCTGGTCACGGCGTCACGGCCGATGGCTCGGATTTGACGGTCGCGGTACTGTGGGCGCCGACGGCGATGCCGGTTCCGTTGATGTTGCCGGTCTGGATGAGCGTGTCGACGTGGATGATGACGGTGCCGCCGACGCTGGTGGGCAGCGCGGTGAGCGGAATGGGCTCGTGGTCAGGACCGACGAGCTGATATTCGATCTGGTCTTTGCGATGCTCGTCAACGAGGGCGCGGAGCTGCGGCGCGGCCTGGGGAACTCCGCTGAGATTGACGCGGCCCACGAAGTCGAGGCAGGGAGCTACGAACGCCGTCCAGCGGCAGAGGCTCATCATGACGAGGACTTCCACGGCCGATTGCGCGCCGATGATAACCCAGACCATGACGCGCAGCGGGATGCCCATGTAGTTGAGGGCGTCGAACTCGCGAATGTGGGCGAGGCCCTGGGGCAGCTGCACCTGGCGGACGGGCAGCGTGCCGACCACGCCGACCAGGCCGAGGTTGGCGGCCTGGGCCTGGGCAACGAAAGGGTTTTCCAGCGAGTAGAGGTTTTGCAGGAGCGGCTGCAGCTCGAAGGCCTGCACGGGGCGAATCTGCAGAAGGGCTTCGATGTTGTACGGCGTGGTTCCGGGCGGCAACAGGCGGTAGACGCCGGCGATGGGAACGCTGGCGGCGAGGGTAAAGCCCGGAGGCAACTGGACGGAATAGCCGGGGCCGGAGAGTGTGTCCTCTGGAGGCATTCACCACCTCTGGAGAATTCCACGCTGGAGCGGTGCGAGCGGAAAGTGTGGACGTGAGTATAGCTCGGGGTGAGCAGGGGATGGGGAACAAAGATACTGCGTGCGCCGTGCAGGATCGGGCACAGCCAGTCAGCGGCGTTCACTGCGAGGGGAAGAGACGATGCGGATCAGACTTCTCGCATGCGAGGACCGCTGGCGGCGTAATTGAAGAGGAAGACGAGGACGATGCCGCCGAGCATAACAGCTTCTTCGAGGTGCTCGGAGTCGTGGTGCAGGCGGTTGAAGTCCTTGTGGCGCGCGTCGGTGGGCGGGACGTTGTCGATGGCTCCGCCGGCGGCAATGCGGTCGCGCTCCATGTGGGGGATGATGCGGAACTGGGAGAAGGCGGTGAGGCCCATCATGATGACGGTGACAGCCAGGGCCATTTTGACGCCGCGGGCGTAGACCCCGCGGGCCCGGCCGATGACGAGGAAGAGCAGGATGATGCAGCCGGCGACCAGGCCTTCATGATGGAGCACGCCCAGGCATTTGGCCACGATGGTGCCGGCGGCGTGGGTGTCGGCGATGGTGCCGAAGGCAGCCGCGGCGGCGACGGGGAAAAAGAAGAGTCCGCCCAGCCAGATGATGAGGGCCAGCCAGACGATGGTGCGGACGAGGATTTTCATGACAAAAGCAGCGTATAGCGTTTAGCGGATAGCGTACAGGGGAAAGCGGATAGCTGGAAGCCAAAGCAGAGCGAACTTACAGGGGACAGGAAGGCGCTGTGCCCTGATCGCTGAAAGCTGAACGCCGCAGCGCTGATATCAGCGCTGCGGTGCGCCGTAGACGCTGGAGCGGCCGATCAGGCGCTCGATGCGCTTTGCGATGGGCGGGTGCGTCGAGAAAAGGTTGGCGAAGTCGCCGCGGCTGAGCAGGGGCTGCACGATGAAAAGGTGCGCCGTGGTGGGTGAGCCCGGCATGGGCAGGCGCTTCGAGTAAGCGTCGAGCTTCTCGAGGGCGCTGGCCAGTGCGTAGGGATTGCCGGTGATGTGCGCGCCGGTGGCGTCGGCTTCGTATTCGCGCGAGCGCGAGACGGCGAGCTGGATGAGCATGGCCGCGATGGGCGCGAGGATGATCATGAAGAGGGCGCTGATGCCGCCGCCGCGGCGATCGCGTCCCCCACCGCCGAAGCCGCCGAACATCTCCGCCCACCAGCCCATGCGGGCCAGCAGGGTGATGGCGCCGGCCAGCGTGGCGGCAATAGAACTGGTGAGGATGTCGCGATTTTTGACGTGGCCAAGCTCGTGGGCGAGGACGCCTGCCAGCTCATCGTCGTTGAGCAGCTGCAGAATGCCGTGGGTGACGGCGACGGAAGCATGTTGCGGGTTGCGTCCGGTGGCGAAGGCGTTGGGCGAGTCGGTGGGGATAACGTAGATCTTCGGCATGGGCAGGCCCAGACGGCCGGTCATGCGCTCGACGACCTCGTAGGCGCGGGGCAGCTGTTCGCGCGTGACGGGCTGGGCGTTGTACATGCGGAGCGCCAGCTTGTCGGAATAGAAATAGCTGAAGAAGTTCATGCCTGCGGCGATGACGAAGGCGAGAATGGCGCCGCCTTCGCCCCAGTGGCTGCCAATGAGGACGAGCAGAAGGGTGAGAACAGTAAGCAGAAAGGTGGTCTTGAGAGCGTTCACGCGTGAGCCTCCTCGCTGAGGCTGCAACCTCTTATCTTTTTATCTTTTCATAGAACGAGGATCCGGGAAGTTTCGTTCCGTGGGTGGGAGGGGGTTCGACTTGTTCCGCATTAGACGCAAACGGAGGTCGTATGGTTATGTGGAAAGTGGAAGAAGTGCCTCTTTTGAATATGAATATTCACATTTGAACCTCGAATTGACCGGTTTCTGACTGCAAGAGCGTTCGAATCGAGCCGTTTGGGCAGGGCCCGATGTGCCAGGCGAATGCGGCATGAAGCTTATATTTATCAATTATTTATCTCAATGGGTCGCAGGGAGGTCCAGAGTGTAGTACGGAATTTCCACGGGGCGCCCGGAGTGGCCCCAGGATTGCGAAGATGGGGGTTAAACCCCTCTCAAGTATCCTCCGTTAACGGGGGGATGGTGCACAGAAGCTCGCGGCATTGGTTCAGCCCGGAGGTTCAACGTTCAACCCATGAGGACGGGAAACATGAAAACGCTGCGCATCTGGCAACGGGTCGCCCTTGCCATCAGTCTGCTCGTTACCCTGGCAACAGTCTCCTATGCAGCCGACGTGAACGGACGCATTAAGGGCGTCGTTAGCGATTCCACTGGTGCGGTACTCGCGGGCGTACATATCACCGCGACGAATCTGGCCACCGGGGTGAATTTCACGGCGGTTTCGGGTTCGGATGGCGTGTACCTGTTCCCGCAACTGCCGGTCGGCACCTACGCGGTGACCGCGGTCGCGCCGCAGTTTAAGAGATTTACGGCGACCGGGATCACGCTGACCATCGACCAGGAGTACATCGAGAATATTCAGCTCACAGTGGGTTCGACGAATGAGACGGTGCAGGTGAGCGCCTCCGCGGTTCAGGTGGACACGACGGACATGCAGCTGAGCAACGTGGTGAACTCGGAGCAGATGGAAGAGCTGCCGCTGATCAACCGTGCGTTTACCGGTTTGGAACTGACATTGCCGGGTGTGCAGGCATCGAGTGACCGTTTTGGGAGCTTCTCCGTGAGCGGCGCGCAGACGCAACAGTCGGAATATCTGATCAACGGCGCGGACACCAACGATATTGCGCTTAACGACATTGCGATTCAGCCGAACCTCGATGCCCTCGATCAGTTCAACCTGATCGACGGGCCGCTGAACGCCGAATACGATCGAAATTCCGGCGGCATCGTCAGCGCCACCATTAAGGAAGGGAGCAACCACTTCCACGGTGATGCGTTCGAGTTCTACCGCGACACATTCCTGAACACGGCAAACTTCTACGAACACACCGTGGCCTCAGCCGGCTCGCCGAGCACCGCGATCGTGAGCCCGTACCACCAGAACATTTACGGCGGCACGGTAGGCGGCCCGATCCTGAAGGACAAACTGTTCTTCTTCTTCGCGTATCAGGGCACGAACGAGTCGGAGCCGGAGCAGGCAGGTTCGGCGGGACTTTACAACTCGGCGCTGCTGGCGGGGAATTTCTCGGACGACCTGAGTTCCGCAACCACCACGAACACCTTTTCGAGCAACCCGATTCCGGCGACGATCCACGTTACCGGGTGCACCACCGCGGGGGAGACCTGGGCGCAGTGCGCGGCGTCGAACGGTGGTATGTTCAATCCCGCCGATTTCAATCCGCTGGCCGTGAAGCTCGTCAATTCGTATATTCCCACGTCCCTGATCAACAGCGGCGATTACGGTTACGTGTTTTCGCCCGTCAATGCGATCACGGAACCCCAGTACATTGGGCGCGTGGATTTCGCGATGAACCCGAGCAATCAGTTTTACGGTGTCTATATTTTCCAAAAGGAGACGGAGACGCAGACCCTGCCGTTCACGGGCGCGACGGTGCCAGGTTTTGGCGACCAGGATCTGGAACACATCAACCAGATCACGTTCGATTATGTGCACGACTTCTCTCCGACGCTGGTGAATGACCTGTCGGCGCACTGGACGCGGTTCAATTTCGCTGCCGTCGAACCGATCTCATCGGTTGCTCCTTCCAGCCTTGGGTTCGCCATACATCCCGAGAACACCTCCGGGGAGGGCGTTCCCGCGATGAGCGTCAGCGGTAACAATTACGGGCCGGATGGTGTGGACGGTGGCGTCGGCTTTGAGCTGGGCTTCAGCACCAACGGACCGCAGCCCCGCATCGACCAGGCGTATCAGCTCGATGACAGCGTGTCGAAGGTGATCGGGACGCACACGCTCAAGTTCGGCTACGACGGACGGCGATTCAACGTGTCCAATCCATTTTCCGCGGAGAATAACGGCTCGTATGGCTTTAACAACACGGGTACCTACAGCTCGGGCGACGGCGCGCTGGATTTTCTGCTGGGTGTTCCAGCCACCTACGGCCAGGGCAGCGGAGCGACGATTCAGGCGGATGCGTTCCTGAACTACGTCTATGCGCAGGACACCTGGAAGGCAACCAATGCCCTGACCGTCAGTTACGGCCTGTCGTATTCGATCGACACGCCGCTGCACAACAATCAGTATGAGGGCGAAGGCATTATCTGCTTCTCCCCTGGATATAACTCCACGATTTTCGGCGGAGCACCGACCGGCCTTGCCTATCCCGGCGAGAACGGATGCGGCAATGCCGGGCTGGCGACGACGCGGTGGGACGAGTTCGGACCGCGGCTGGGCTTCGCCTGGGCGCCGGATCTGGGATCGAGCATGAATTGGCTGACCGGCGGCAGCGGCAAGAAATTCGCGGTCCGTGGCGGCTTTGGTATCTACTACAACCGGACCGAAGAAGAAAGCGCGCTGCAAACGCTGGAGACGCCGCCCTTTGGCCTGAGTTCCGACGGAGCGGCTGACTACGCCAGCCAGGGTGCAACCGGTGCATCGTTTGTCAATCCCTACCAGGACATCAACACGGGCACGGTATATGACAACAAGTTCCCATACGCCTTCCCGCACAGGGGCCAGACGATTTCCGCGGCAACGTGGGCATCGGTCGAGCCGATGTTCCTGAGTACCTACGATTCGAGTTTCCGCGCTCCGTATGCGGAGAACTTCCAGCTCAGCGTGGAGCGCGAAGTTCCCTCCCATGCCATTGTCCGGATCACGTATGTCGGCTCGCTGGCACGGCACAATCAGACAACCTACGAGGGCGACTACGAGACTGCGTCCGGGCACGCGGCCTGCCTTGCAAACCCGACCTGCGTTAAAGACAAAAACTTCCAGATGCTGGTCTACCCGCAAAATACAATCGGCAACGACGCCGACCTGGCGGGTATCGGAGAGGTGGGCTCGACCGCTTCCTCCAGCTACAACTCCCTGCAGGCAGAGGTGATCAAAGCCCCGACGCATGGGCTGACCTTCCAGCTCAGCTACACCTACTCGCACGCTCTGGACACGGCGTCGAGCTTCGAGAATGCCGGATTCGGGGAGAGCGGAGACCGTGGTTACAACCGCTTCGATCCGGCGCTCAACTACGGTGACTCTCAGTTCGATGCTCGCCAGCGCCTGGTCTTCTCGCCGATCTATGTTATCCCGTTGTTCTCCGGCAGCGCGTATTCGCTGAGAAACCTCACGCTCGCAGGCTGGGAGATCTCAGGCATTACGACGGTGGCGACCGGCTTCCCATACGACATTTCTTACGCGGGAGGCAGTTCGAACTCTCTGTGGTGCGCAGACGAGCTGAGCTTCTATGCGTGCCCGGACGTACCGGACCAGACCGCACCCGCAACCTTTGGGAGCCTGCGCACTCGCAACAGCGAAGGCAACAGTATTTACATTACCAACGCGGCGACGGCCTTCGCCGCTGAACCGATTGGGTCGTTCGGCAACATCCACCGCGACCCGTACCACGGGCCTGGGCTCAACTTCACCAACATGATCCTGGCCAAGAACTTCATGCTCGTGCCGGAGCATAACATCAGTCTGCAACTGCGCATCGAGAGCGACAACGTCTTCAACCATACGCAGTTCGAAAACCCAACCAGCACGATCCAGAGCGGCTCATTCGGGGTGGTCAGTGCGGCCCAGACCTCGCGGGATTCGCAGATCGCCGGGAAGATCTACTTCTAACCGGCAGGGTGCCGGCATCGCATGGGCGGAGGTCTTCGGACTTCCGCCCATGCTTTTTGGGGCAGAAAGTGTCCGCTTTTGGAATTCCAAAAGCGGGAGGCTTTGCCTGAACTCTACAGTTTTCTGGAGAGAAGCGGCAAAAGGGAGATTGGTTAGTCTTCCAAATACCTGATCCTACTATAGTTACAGGCCAACATGATGGCAGGTCAATTGCTAATGAAGTGTAACATTACCCTTCTGCAGCCCTGCATTCATCCGTTTTGCTGTGCACAAGTTTGAAGAAGCAGTTTTGGAGGTTGTCATGTATCAAGCGTCCCTGACGTGGGGTCGGCGCTTCTCTTGTCTGCTGCTGATCCTCGGAGTACCCATCATGCTGGCGATTCCGCGGTCCGCAGCCGCGCAGTCGCTGATCTCAGGCGATATCGCTGGAACTGTGAACGACCCGAGCGGTGCGGCCATTCCCGGCGCGACGGTCACGGCGACCAACACCGGGACGGGCCTGGTGAAGACGGTGACCACCGGCGGAGCCGGGGACTACAAGATCGGTCTGCTGCAGCCCGGGCAGTACACGGTGAAGATTTCAGCCCCAGGCTTCCAAACGGTGCAGCAGACGACGGCTGTGGCGATCGGGCAGACGGCCACGGTGACCGTGGCGCTGCAGGTGGCGAAGGGATCGACCACCGTGCAGGTGCTGGGCTCGACGGTGCCGCTGCTGCAGCCGGAGAACTCGGACATCTCGACGACGATTACCCAGGAGCAGGTACAGAACCTGCCCAACCCGGGCGGCGATATTACTTACTACATCAACATGACCGCGGGCGCGGTGATGAACACGCAGATGCACTATGGCAATACGTCTGCGTTCGGACTGCCGGCGACGTCCAATAACTTTACGGTGAACGGGGCGGAAGATAACGATCCGTTCCTGAACCTGAACAACTCCGGTCCGAGCAATCTGCTGCTGGGGTCGAACGATGTGGACGAAGTGAACGTGGTGGCCAACGCCTACAGCGCGCAGTACGGAGCGCTGGGCGGGGTGCAGGAGAACATCACGACGCGATCCGGGACCAACCAGTTTCATGGCGACGCACTGTACTACTGGGCGAACAGCGACATGGAGGCCAACGACTGGTTCAACAACAATACGCATGCGCCGGAGCCCTACGCGAACGCGAACCAGTGGGGACTGGGCGGCGGCGGCCCGATCAGGAGGGACAAGACGTTCTTCTTTGTGAACTACGAAGGGTTGCGTTTTGTGACCTCACCGGTGGATCCAACGTTTCTGCCGAGCGCGCTGTACCAGATGAACCCGGCGGGCACATATGGGACGCAAACGGTTTCCGGCACGACGGCGTATGTGATCACGAACCCCAGTGTGCTGGGCAACGATGGAAACTGCGACAACAATTCGAGCTTCCTCTATTTCAATGGGAACAGCTCGGAGTGCAACTTTTACAAGAAAGCGTTCGCGCTGTTTAACAATGCACCGCGGGCCGCGTCGGCGACGGCCTTCGGCATGACCGGTTCCGGGCCCTGCTCGGCGACGGCTACGCTGGCCAATCAACCTTCCGGCTGCCTCGATCTGAATGCCGGAACGGATACGATGTTCACCGACTTTCCAGCCGCCACGGCCTACTCGAACTACCTGCAGGAAGGCCCGAAGAACCATCTGGCGGAAGTGCTGGCGACGGGACGTCTGGACCAGAAGTTCGGGCCGAACGACAGCGCGTTTATCCACTTCAAATACGACCACGGCGTGCAGCCGACGTATGTGGATCCCATCAACTCGGTCTTCAATGCGCAGAGCGATCAGCCTGACTACGAAGGTCAGATGGAAGAGACGCACACCTTCACGCCGAACCTCGTGAACCAGTTCATCCTGTCGGGCACGTGGTACAGCGCGTACTTCCTGAGCGATAACACGGCGAACGCCCTGGCGGCCTTCCCGTACGATCTGGATTTCATCGACGGTTCGTTTTCCAATCTGGCGAACTCTGAAGATGCGTGGCCGGAAGGACGCGACGTAACGCAGTATCAGGTCAACGACGACGTGAGCTGGACGCACGGCAAGCACACGCTGGCCTTGGGCATGCTGTTCAAGCGCGACGACGTGACGGATGCCGATCTGGGCGTGCTGACGAACTTCCCGCTGGGAGCGGAGTACGGCGCGGCGGAGGGACCGTTTGGCGGGTTGGATCTCTTCAGCGGGGGCCTCATGCTGGAAGGCGTGCAGAACTTCCCGCTGCATCTGAAGGTGCCGATTCGCACCTACAACCTCGGCTTCTACGGGCAGGACCAGTGGAAGATGACGCCGAACTTCCAGGTGACGGCGGGCGTGCGCGTGGAGCACAACTCGAACCCGGTGTGCGTGATCAACTGCTTCGCGTATCTGAACAGCAGCTATAACAATGTTCCGGACACTCTGAATACCGCCTACAACAGCGTGCTGATCAGCGGCAAGAGGGATGCGTTTACCAATCTGCAGAAGTTCACCATCGATCCGCGCGTGGGCTTTACGTTCTCGCCGGCGGGCCACGATCACACGGTCATCCGCGGCGGCTTCGGGTTGTTCACCGACGTCTTCCCGGCGACGATCGCGGATTCGCTGCTGAACAATGCTCCGCTGAATCCGGAATTCGTGAACCTGTTCTCTCCGGACGATCCGTCGCAGTCCGGATATTTCGGAAACGCGCTGGCCGCAACGAACGCGGCGTTTGTCAGCGGCTATGCCTCGGGAGGCAGTGCCAATTCCATCGGGAAAGCTAACTCGAGCTTCACTGTGCCGAACCTGTTCAACCCGGATGCAAACATCCACTACCCGACGTATGAGGAGTGGAGTCTGCAGTGGGAGCAGCAGATGGGCAACCATACGAGCTTCACGATCGGCTACGTGGGCAACCACGGCTACCACGAGCCGGTGGAAGATAACGGCGTGAACATGTTCCAGCCGGCCAGCTCGTTCACGGGCGCGCCCGCGGCTCCGGCGCTTCCCGAATTTGCGGAAGTGACGGAAGTGCAGAGCGTGGCCAGTTCGAACTACCACGGCCTGCTGGCGGGGGTGAAAAACGAGTCGAAGTACGTGACGGCGGGGATCAACTACTCCTGGAGCCATGCGCTGGACGAAATCTCGAATGGCGGCATTCTGCCGTTTGGATTCAATGCCATCAATCCCGTGAATCCGTTCAACCTGGCGCAGTACAACTACGGCAACGCGGACTACGATATCCGGCACAACATGAACGGCAATTATCTGATTCATGTTCCGTATTTCGGCGGTCCGAAGCTGCTGACCGATCAGTGGCAGGTTGGCGGGACGATCTTCTGGCACTCTGGATTCCCCTTCAGCGTGACGGACGGCGCGCAGGCCGGTGGGTTGAACAGCTATAACGACTTCGGCCCGGTGTATGCCGACATCGTGGGCACTCCTTCGCACACGTGCGGCAAGTCGGCGACCAAAACGCCGTGCATGGGAGCGACAATCGGAACCAGTGGTTCGGACTTCGCCGCTATCACGGGTTTTGGCGATCCCGGCTACCAGCGCCGCAACCAGTTCACCGGACCGCACTACTTCAACACCGATCTCAGCCTGCTGAAGGGCTTCAAGATTCCGGGGCTGGAATCGGGGCTGTTCCAGGTTGGAGCTCAGGCGTACAACGTCCTGAACCACACGAACTTTGCGCAGCCGACGTTTGACGCCAGCAACCCGGCCTTCGGCCTGATCCAGAGCGACGTGAGCACGCCGACCAGCGTGTTCGGAGCGTTCCTGGGCGCCGACGCGGATCCACGCATCATTCAACTGAAGGGCAAGATCACCTTCTAAGCTGAATTCAGCAGTAAGAACAAAGGCGGAGGCTTCGGCCTCCGCCTTTTGTTTTCCTGGCCGGCCAGGCAAGGCGCACGATGACACGGATGGAGCATTCTGCATGGTGCGGCCGGGTGATTTGTTTTCCACATGAAGCAGGAGTAAAAAGATTTTCTACGGGGTTTTCTGTCCTTTGCGCCAGGCTGCCGTGCGATGGCTGGAGACGCGATGAGAACCCGATGGGCTCAGGGTGAAATCGTTTTCCAGGGCGGGCAACCATTATCAGGCATGAGGAATCACCTAATTCAATGACAGCCGACATCCTGCTGGTGGACGACAATGCTATTCAGGCAGCCACCCGCAAAGCCATCCTCACTCGGTCCGGACGCAGCGTCATGGTTGCGTGCAGCGGGGACCAGGCTCTCCAGATGCTGGCCGGGACGACGCCGGCGCGGCCGGTGCGGCTGGTGATTACCGATCATCTGATGCCAGGCATCCAGGGGCCGGAATTCGTGGCGGAGCTGCGGAGACTGTTTCCGCGCATGCCCGTACTGGTGCTGAGCGGGTTGGCCGACGCCGAGGAGGCGTACGAGGGGCTCGAGGTCACCTTTCGGCTCAAGCCATTGCCGCCGGATGACTTGCTCGATCTGGTGCGCACGCTGCTCATGGAGCCGATCGCGAAAACGGCGTGAGGAAGCAGCCTGAGCCGGCAGCTGAGGGCTCGCAGGCGGTTCAGCTTTCAGTTCCCTGTCAAACCTTTCCGGTCCTCAACGCCCAGTCCTCCCCGGTGGAGTGACGCATGGGTGACGTTACCGGCCCGTGTCGAGAAAAACCTTGTCAAGTCCGCATCGGATGTGCCGATATTGGAGTCTAAGCAGGCAGCAGTTTTCTTATTGCGAGGCCGCGCATGGAGACTGGGGTCAGCAAGGCACAGCGCACCAGCCAGACGCAGGAGTATGTGTACCGGATAGCAGCAGCGGCGGCGGCGCTGATTCTGCTGCTGACGTGGTTCAGCGCGTAAGGTTTAGTCCCTTAAGGCTGCAGGCAGAGCACGGCGGTCAGCGGGTGGCAACGGTTTCGCGGGCCAGAGCGCGGCGCAGCACGACTTCAAAAGCGGACTTCAGCTCCGCGTATTCCGATTCGGTCAGCTTTCCCTCCACACGCTCGGTTTCGAGCGAGAAGAGCTCCTCCTTGAGCGCGGCGAGCAGTGCGCCTTTCTGGCCTGCGCCGTTCTGCGCCGTTGCCACGGACACCGCGGGCGCATGCCGGACCGTTGCCGAAGCAGATGCAACCGGGGCCGGCAGACCGGCGGGTGCGGCAGCTGCGCCGGCCACAGCGGCCTGTTGACCTGGTTTGGCACGGAGCAGGAAGGCTGCCGCGATGACCAGGGCGAGGCCGAGTCCGCTGAGAATCCAACCCTTGTATTTGTTGAGCGGGTCAGGCGTATCGATGGGGTTGGCGAGGCCGCCGCCGGGGCGGTTGGCATCGGGCTGAGCCCCACCCTGAGCGGCCTGGTCGGGGCCGGCCTGGCCGGACTGATCGGACGCCACCATTCCCTGCGCAGCGGCCCCCGGTGCCTGTTGTTCGCGGGGCATGGAGCCGGTGCCGGAGACGGTGAAGGCAACGGCATTGCCGGGCTGCACGTTGGTGGCGAGCCAGGTGTTGACGCCGGGCTCGTTAGCGTCGGCGGGCAGGGGCTGGAAGGCGGTTCCGCTGAAGCTCATGCTCTTGGGCAGCATGATGGCGACATTGTCGGCGGGCATGGAATCGCGGGCCTGGAGGGCGAGACTGCCGCTGTAGGGAAGGTGGTACCCGACCTGGAAGCGGGTTTCGCCGGGACGCACGGGAAACAGGAAGGCGTAGTGATCCTTGTCGCCCAGAGGAACGGGCGAATCGGAAAGAGGCATGCCGCCGGGACCGGTTGCCGTCGAGCCTTCCAGCACCGCGCCGGCGGGAAGAAAGAAAGTAAAGGCCTGCGGACCGAACTGCGTGCGGGGCGGCTTCGATTCGTTGCGGATGAACCAGCTCTCGGTGACGGAAAGGCCCTGCGGGTTGGTCTCGATGCGGGAGACATCGGCGTAGATATGGACGCCGTCGACTTTGGGGGCCACGTCGAATACGTCGACATCGACGGTGCTGGTGTTGGGCGGGACGGAGCCGTAGTAGGAAGCCTTCTGGTGCTCGACGCGGATCAGGTGCATGCCGTTGCTGTCCGGCACGGTGAAGGAATAGTGCCCGCTCTTGTCGGCGGTGGTGCGCGCCGACTCCTGCATGCCCTGGGCGAGATCGAGCAGGACGACGGTGTCGCCGGCCGCGGGCTTGTTGGTGGTGCGGTCGGTGACGGTGCCGGAGATGGTGGCAGCGGAGAGAGAAACCGGCACAGCGAGGGCGACGGCAAGGGCGAGCTGACAGAGGGGCTTCATAGGTTTCCTGTCTACAAAGTGGAGTGGTGCGCGGCGGAAAGGGGCGCGGCGAGGGTCTGCGTCTCGAGCAGATCGATTTCAGCCACGGTCTCGGCTGCCTCGTTTTCAAGAGCGGCGCGCTGCGCGGCGTAATCCTCCTCAGGATATTTGCCGGCGCGGTATTCGAAGTTGAGGTCGCGCAGGTTGTCGTAGAGGTTGTCGCGGCGCTCGCGCAGGTATTCGAGGCGCGTCTTGTTGCGCTGCGCTTCGGCGTTGGGATCGGGCCAGAAGACGTAGAGGAAAAGGCCGATGAGGAGAAGGCCGGAGGCGATGGTGCTCATAATTCTGTCTCCCGTCGTATGCGTTCGCGGATTTCCTTCGAGTGCGTGTCCTGCGCGATGGCGGGCATGGGGACGGTGCGGAGTCTCCACTTGCGGACGAGGAGGATGGTGCCGCCGAGTCCGAGGAGGAGCAGCGCGGGCGGCACAACCCACGCGAGGATATTGAATTTCGTCAGCCATGGAGCGGCGAGGACGGTGGGTCCGTATTCGGCCTGGAAAGCCTCGAGGATGGCGGTGTCGCTGTCGCCGCGGGCGACGGCGGCGGTGAGCTCGGCCGTTTCCTGGGCGAGGTTGGGGCAGCCGACGTGGTCGCAGGCGAGCAGCTCCTGATTGCAGCCGCAGGCGCACATGAGCTTATGGCCCAGGCGGTCGAAACGAGCCGAGGTGTCGGCCGAGCCGAGGGTGAAGGCGGCGAGAACGACGAGCAGCGGGAGGACGGCGAAACGGGTAACCCGGTTCATCAGTCGCCTGCCTTTCCCGCGGTAACTACCTCTTCAGGAATCGCGGCCGTGACGCGGCTGCGCTGCGCGGCGAGCGCGGCACTCAGGTTGGGGATGAGCGCGATACCGGTGCCGAGGATGGTGATCAGCACGCCGATCCAGATCCACATCACCAGCGGATTGAGGAAAGCCTTGATGACGGGCTGGCCGGTGGCCGCATCCTTGCCGGCGTAGATGACGTAGAGGTCCCAGGCCGGCGTGGAATGGTTGGCCACGACGGTGAGGGGCTGCTGGCTGGCGGCGTAGAGGCGCAGCTCAGGCGCGAGGCGTGTCACCTTGTGGCCGTTGCGGTAGACGTCGAGGAGCGCGAATTCGGTGTCGTAGTTCGCGTTCGAGTCCTGGGAGAAGTCCATGCACTGGATGCGGTAGGGTCCGATGGTCATGCTCTGCCGGAAGCTCATGGTCATCTCTTTGCTCTGGTTGAAGGCCTGACCGGAGATTCCGATGAAGATGAGGACCACGCCGAAGTGAACGAGGTAGCCGCCGTAGCGGCGGGTGTTGCGGCGGGTGAGCTGGACGACGGAGCCGAGCAGGCTGCGGCCGGTGTGGCCCTGGATGACGCGGGCGCCGCGAAAGAACTCGGCAAAAATGGCCGTGACGACGAAAGCCGCGAGGGTGAAGGTGATCCACGCATAGAAGCTGCCCTGCTCGCCGGCGGTGACGATGGTCCAGGGGTGAACGCCGAAGGGGATCACACCGATGGCCACCACCAGCGCGGCGATGGAGGGGGTAACGAAGTTCTTCCGGATACTGCGCATGGAGGTGCTGCGCCAGGCGAGGAGCGGGCCGATGCCGGTCAGGAACAGAAGGAAGACGCCGATGGGGACGGCGATGACGTTGTAATACGCGCCGACGAGCGTGGCCTTCTGGCCCTGGAAGAACTCCGAAAGGACGGGGTAAAAGGTTCCCCACAGGATGGTGAGGCAGGCGACCAGCAGGACGAGGTTATTGAAGAGGAAGCTCGATTCGCGGGAGACGAGCGATTCCAGATGATGCTCGGATTTGAGGTGGTCGCGGTTCAGGATGTAGGTGAAGATGCAGATGGCAAGAACGATGACGAAGAAGACCCAGAACCAGGTGCCAATGGGGGACTGGGCGAAGGCGTGGACGGAACTGACCAGTCCCGAGCGCGTGAGCAGGGTGCCGAGAATGGCGAGCAGGAAGGTAGAGAAGATGAGCCAGACGTTCCAGGACTTCATCATGCCGCGCTTCTCCTGCATCATGACGGAGTGCAGGAAGGCGGTGCCGGTGAGCCAGGGCATGAGGGAGGCGTTCTCGACGGGATCCCAGCCCCAGTAGCCGCCCCAGCCGAGGACGTTATAGGCCCAGTGCATGCCGAGGAAGATGCCGACGGTGAGGAAGAGCCAGGTGACCATGGTCCAGCGGCGGGTGATGTGAATCCACTTCTCGCCGGGATAGCGCATCATAAGCGCGCCGAGGGCGAAGGCGAAGGGCACGCTGAAGCCGACATAGCCCAGGTACAGCATGGGCGGGTGGATGACCATCTCCGCGTATTGCAAAAGGGGATTGAGGCCGTTGCCGTCGGGAGGAACCGGGCCCTGCACCAGGGAAAAAGGCGTCGCCGGGAAGTTGATCAGGAGGAAGAAGAAGACCTGAATGCCGGCGAGGATGGTGGAAGCGTAGGCGGTGAGGGTGACATCGACCTTGTGACGGACGCGCAGGACGAATCCGTAGGCGGTGAGCAGCCACGCCCACAGGAGCAGGGAGCCTTCCTGGCCGGACCACAGCGCGGCGAACTTGTATTTGATGTCGAGGGCGCGATTGGAGTGCTCCGCGATATAGGCGACGGAGAAGTCGTTGGTGAAGGCGGCCCAGACCAGCGCAAAGGCGGCGCACGTGGCGGCGACGAAGCTGCCGATTCCGGCGCGGCGAGCGGTTTCCGCGAGTCGCTCGGGAGAAACGGCGACACGGTTGCCGGTGGCCAGCATGCGGAGGGCGACGGCGCCGGCCAGCAGGCTGTACGCGCTGAGCACGAGCGCCACGAGGAGCGAAAAACTGCCAAATGCGGGCATAGGGATCTACCTTCTGATTGTCGCACTACTTTCGGGGCCGGGGACCAGGTGCGGGCAACGAAGACAATTCGATCTTCGGGGTAAGGGGCAGGTTGGGGATGTGACAAATCTCACAGGGCTTGCCTCGTTTGGCTGTGCTAAGCCCAGGTTGTGGCGTGGCCCGCGGGGGTGGCGGCCGGTTTACTCCGGTAACCTGCCAATCGCCTGATCACAACCCAATGTGACCGCGAGCACATACAGCCGTTGTGGCTTTTCTCCTGAATGGACTGTAGCGGTCCGGTTCCCGGCAGCGTCCGGAACTGCACGATCGTCTTCAGAGGTTGCGTCATGCGCCTATTCAGGGATGCTGGACATCTCTTCCGCCTTGCGGGCCTGTTTGCATTCGGGACCCTGTTCATTCTGACCATTCGGAGCTTTCTCGTCCCGCGTACGTTTGGGGAGTACGGGCACTATCGAGGCGCAGCGATTGCCGAGGTTGCGGCTCACCCGGCGCGCTTTGCCGGGCACCAGACCTGCGAGACTTGCCACACCGATGTGGCGCAGACCAAAGCTGCCGGCAAGCATGCGCAGGTGAACTGCGAGGCCTGCCACGGACCGCAGGCGAAGCACGCCGACGATCCATCGTCAGTCGATCCCGGCAAGCCGGATACCGCGGTGCTGTGCGTGCGCTGCCACGAAGCGAGCGCAGCGCGGCCGAAAGATTTTCCCCAGGTGAATGCGGGGGACCATTCCGGCGGTGTGCCGTGCCAAACCTGCCATCAGCCGCATAGTCCGGCGATCGGATCGGCCAGTGCGCCGGCGAGTGCGGCGGGAGGGACGAAATGAACATCACGCGACGGCAACTGCTGATTCTTCTGCCGGCGGCGGCGGTGGCGTGGGAGTCGGTGCTGGCCGGGACGCCGGAAGCCGCGCCCAACTACAACATGACCGATCACTGGTGGAGCATGTTGATCGACATTCCGAAGTGCATCGGCTGCGGGAACTGCGTGCGCGCCTGCCAGGCGGAGAACGATGTGCCGGACGGATTCTTCCGCACGTGGGTGGAGCGCTACCACGTGACGGACTGGAATCTCGAGAATCCGCAGGTGATTTCGCCGGACGGCGGCAAAGAGGGATTTCCGGTCGCGAAAGAGGACGCAGGCAAATACTTCTTCGTTCCGAAGCTCTGCAACCACTGCGCAGACTCGCCGTGCACGCAGGTGTGTCCGGTGGGGGCGACGTTCATTACGCCGGACGGCGTGGTGATGGTCGACCAGAAGTACTGCCTGGGCTGCGCTTATTGCGTGCAGGCGTGCCCCTACGGCTGCCGGTATATCCACCCGACGAAGAAGGTCGCGGACAAGTGCACGCTTTGCTACCACCGGATCACGAAAGGCCTGACGACGGCATGCTGCGAGGCGTGTCCCACGGGCGCGCGGCAACTGGCCGACCTGAAGAATCCGAAGGATCCGATTCACGCATTTCTCAAGACACACAGCGTGCAGGTGCTGAAGCCGCAGATGGCAACGGGCGCGAAGGTTTTCTACAACGCCCTGGACGGGTCGGTTCGATAGGGTTGCGGAGCGGGAAGGAGAGGGTTATGCCCGGCGTGGAAGGCTTCATGTATCCGAACGAAGTATCGCTCTACTGGAGCGTGCTCATCGTGCTGTATCCGTTCATTACCGGACTGGTGGCGGGGGCTTTTATTCTGGCGTCGCTGGAGCGGGTGTTTCGCGTGGAGGCGGTGAAGCCGACCTACCGGCTGGCGCTGCTGACGGCGCTGGCGTTTCTGATCGTGGCGCCGCTGCCGCTGCAGCTGCACCTGGGGCATCCGGAGCGCTCGTACGAGATGTATATGACGCCGCATCGCACCTCGGCCATGGCGATGTTCGGCTTCGTCTATCTGTGGTACCTGATGGCGGTGCTGGTCGTCGAGATTTGGCTGGATTTTCGCGCGGACATCGTGGCGTTGTCGCAGTCGACGACCGGATGGAAGCACTGGATGTACTGGGCGATGACGCTGGGCTCCGCGAACGTAAGCGAGAGGGCGCTGGCGATCGACGAACGGGTGGGCTGGGTGGTGACGCTGATCGGCATTCCGTCGGCGTTTTTGCTGCACGGGTATGTGGGGTTCATTTTCGGGTCGATCAAGGCGAACCCATGGTGGTCGTCGCCGCTGATGCCGGTGGTTTTCATCTTCTCGGCGATGGTGTCGGGCATCGCGGCGGTGATGCTGCTGTACATGGCGTTGATGCGCCTGCGAAAACAGCCCATCGACATGCGCTGCGTGGATACTGTGGCCAGTTATCTCTTCTACATCTTCATCGTCGACTTCAGCCTGGAGATGCTGGACCTGATCCACCGCATTTACGAGGCCGATGAGTCGTTTCGCAGCCTGGATTTTATGGTGCACACCAGGCTCTATTTCTCACAGATTGTTCTCCAGATCCTGCTGGGGACGCTGGCGCCCATCCTGCTGCTCTTTGTCGCGCAGGTGACGAAGTTGTCGGAGCCCACGCGGAAGAAAATCTACGCGGTCTCCGGATCGCTGGCGCTGGTGGGCATTCTGGCGATGCGCTGGAACGTGGTGATCGGCGGGCAGCTGTTCTCCAAGAGCTTTCTGGGGTACACGACCTACAAAATGGCTCTGGCCACGCGGGAAGGACTGCTGGTTGCAATTGGGCTCACGCTTCTGCCGCTGCTGATTCTGGCGGTGCTGATGAAGGTTCTGCCGCCGTGGCCGGAGAAAAAGCACGCATCGATTCCCGAGGCGGTCGCGGCGCACTGAGCGCACACGCCTCAGCGAGTCTTCACAAAGGCGGTGAAGACCATGAACGACCTTTCGCATGCAGTCGAGCAACTGACCCGCAATGTGGCGGATCTGCAGCAACGTGTCTCCGCTTTGGAACATGCAACGGAGGCGCACGCGCAACCGCCGGTGATAGGGAGGGTGGCGTCGCCCGCGCCCGCGGCCCCAACAGCCGAGGCCGTCGCTCTGGCCCAGGGGGGCGGAGTGTTTTCTGTGCTGGGCAAAGCCATGCTCGGCATCGCCGGAGCGTACCTGCTGCGCGCGCTGGCCGCATCGACGGTGCTGCCGCGGACCCCGGTAGTCGTCGTCGCCATCCTGTACGCGTTCCTGTGGCTCATTCCGGCGACAAGGACGCAGGCGAAGGCGTGGTTTGCCAGCCCGGCGTGGGCTTTCACGTCGGCGCTCATCCTCGTTCCCATGCTGTGGGAGCTGACTCTGCGCTTTCGCGCATTGCCTGATGGCGTCACGGCCGGCATTCTGGGCGCGTACGTGATCGTGGCTGCAGCCGTCGCGTGGCGGCGCCACTTTGCAGCAGTCGCGTGGGTGACGGATTCGACCGCCAGCATAGCCGCTGTGGTTCTGGCCATTGCCACGCGGGATATGGTTCCATTCATCGTAGCCCTGCTGGCGATGGCCATCGTGGGCGAGGTGGCTGCGGCACGGCATCGCACCCTGCGCGTGAGGCCGCTGGTGGCGCTGGCAGCGGACTTCGCGCTGTTCGCGCTGATCTGGATTTACTCGAGCCCGGCCGCGTCTCGCGAAAACTATGCGGGCGTGGGCGCGGCGTGGCTGCTGGCCCTGGGGCCTGCTCTGCTGCTGGTTTACGCGGCCAGCGCCACAGTGCAGACTATGCTGCTGCGGCACGGCATTTCTTTCTTTGAGACGGCGCAGACGCTGGTCGCCTTCCTGCTGGCGGTGTGGGGACTGCTGGCGTTCTGGTCGGAATCGGGCGCCGTGATTCTGGGCGTGCTGTGCCTGGGCGCATCGGCTGCCGGATATGCGGTGACCTTTGGCTGGTTTAGCCGGACGCAGGCGCAGCGCAACTATCACGTGTACGCGACGGGGAGCCTGGCGCTTCTTTTGGCGGGCAGCTTTCTGTGCCTGCCGGCAGAGTGGGCGGCGCTGTGGTTCGGCGTCGCCGCGGTTGCCGTTGCTGCGATTGGAACCCGGACGGCCCGGTTCACGCTGCAGTTCCACGGGCTCGCATTGCTGGCCGGATCTGCCGTTGCGTCGGGCCTGTTCGTCTGCGTTGCTCACGCGATGGCCGGGGCAACGCCGGCCTCGCCAGGCTGGATCGTGCCCGCGGTTTGCGCTGCGGCGATCCTCTGCTATGCCGGCGTGGGGCGCACCGGCTGGGAACCAGGGCGGAAGACGTGGTGGTATCGGCTTCCGCGGGTGCTGTTTGCAGCACTGGCCGTGGGAGGAACAGCATCGCTGCTCGTCTGGGCTCTGGTGCGGATGACGGCCATGGGGATTGCTCCGGGAGCCGAGCACGTGGCGGTCATTCGCACTCTGGTCGCGTGCGGTACGGCGCTCGGCCTCGCGTGGGGCGGCTCGGTGTGGGAGCGCAGAGAACTGGTGTGGCTGGCGTGGGCGGCGGTTGGGTTTATCGCGTGCAAGCTGTTGTTCGAAGATCTGCGCCACGGACACCTGGGATTTACGGCGGCTTCCATCTTTCTCTACGCCGTGACCCTGCTGCTGGTGCCGCGTCTGCTGCACAGCCGGCACAGAGTGGCGCACTGACGGTGAAAGCCGCTGCGCTCAGTAAATCCAGCTACAGTCGCTGGTGAAGTCCGAAGGGGCGGAGCGCTGCCACGTGTTGCCGGACTTCTCCACTTCGAAAATGCCGCCGCCTCCGCAGTCCGCGCCGCAGTCCTGGATGACGGAAACCAGCGCGTGGGTCTGCGTGCGGTCGAGGCCAGGCACGCCGAGGAAACGCACATGCCGGATCTGCGCGTATGGCGCACATTGCGCGGAGGTGTGGTCGTGGGCTGCCAGGCAGGACTCCGCCGCGCTGACCGCGGAAGGCGCAAGCACGCTGTAGCCCTGGGGAATGGAGAATTTCTGTTCCCACGGGTGGCTTTGGCGATTGGCCACGGTAAAGGCATCCGACAAGTCGCGCTCCTCCTGCGTGGAAGGCTTGAGGCAGCTGGTCCCGACCTGGGGAATGTCGGTGATCGAGTTCTGAGAGAAGACCAGGGGCTCGTTCATGGGGGCCTGATAGAGCGCCGAGTAGATGGCGTAGGCGTCGGCGGGAACGGGGCCGCCGCCGGGCTGATTGAGGGGGCTGGTGACGGAGAGATCGTTAGCGGCGGCAGGAGCAGCGCCGGTGACTGCGCTGGTGGCCGCGGGGCGGGCATGGTGATGCGGCAAAAGCCGATACCAGAGAAGGGCGACGGCCACGATGACGAGAACGATGCGGAAACCGAAGCGCGGAGAGAGACGCATGGACGATTCCTGTTGACTCAGGGGCGGCGGGAGCGCAGCAGCTCCGTTTTGCTGGATTCCAGGCTATCACGACGATCTGGTTCGAACGAGCAAACGGACTGCGGTTGTACAATCGGCACGATGAGCGCCGGGGGACCAGAGCCGGGGATGTTTGCGCCGAGGCCGGAGGAGCAGGAGCCGCGCTCGACGCTGCCGTGGGTGATTGCCGGCGGGGTGGTGCTGATTGTGCTCGGGCTGATCGTGGCGTTCGGGCATCGGAATACGCCGTCGAATCCGGGCGGAGCGGGATTGGCGCCAGCCGATCCCTATGCCGTGAACCTGCCCATTACCGGCGTGAAGATGAGCCAGGCGGGGAGCATGGTGGGCGGGCAGACTACCTATATTGATGGGCAGATTACAAACAAGGGGACGAAGACCGTCACCGGCATTACGGTACAGGTGGCCTTTCACGGGTATGCAGAGCCCATCGCGCAGAAGTCGACCATGCTGCTGAACCTGATCCGCACCCGGGAGCCGTATGTGGATACCGAGCCGGTGAGCGCTGCGCCGATTTTGCCGGGGCAGACGCGCGATTTTCGGCTGATCTTCGACAGCGTGCCGCGGGACTGGGACCAGAGTTATCCGGAGATACGGGTCATCCAGGTTACCAGCAAATAGTGCATGGTCATTTGCGGCGGGACCAGGCAAAAATTTCCTGGCAAACCGGGACGGTAAGGCTACTGGTTCGATGAATCGAGCCACCGGCAAGCGGTTCCTCTCGAAATAATCCCCTCAAAATCAGACAGTTGGCGACTTCTCACGGCGGTGGCCCCGGGGACGCAGCGCCTTTGGCATGGCAAGTGCATTATCTCTCCGCGTAACGGGATGCTGCGCAGCTTCCGGAGTGTGTTCCCAACAGTAGTCGAAAACGAGAGACATACAAAAGGAATGCCAGCCATGAGTCAAAAAACGATGAAACATCTAATAACACCCGGATCGATTGCGGCGCTGCTGGTGGCAGCGAGTCTCGGTTTGCCGGCGATGGCGCAGCAACAGCAGCCACAGGTGCAGACGGGCGCGACGACCAACCCACAAACGCAGACCCAGGCGACCACGACGGAGACGGGAACGGGGCAGCCTCCGCTGGCGACGCAGCCGCACGAGGGCTTCTGGGGACACATGAATCCGTTCGCCCGCAAGAAGTGGGTGAACCGGCAGCTGGATCCGGTAAAGGACCGGCTGAACGAGCTGGACGAGCTCCAGGCGAAGAACGCACACGACATTCAGGACGTGGACCAGCGGGCGCAAAATGGGATCCGCGCAGCGCAGTCGACGGCCGACCAGGCGAACCAGACTGCGGCGCAGGCCAGCCAAACAGCCGGCCAGGCGCAGCAGCTGGCGCAGGCAGCGACCGACAAGACGAACCAGCTGGGACAGACGGTCGGCGGCCTCGATCAGTATCATCCGGTGGCAAATACCGACATCCGCTTCCGGGCGGGGCAGACCATGCTGAACCAGAAGGCGCAGGATGCGCTGGATCAGGTTGTGACCCAGATGCAGGGGCAGAAGGGTTACGTGGTCGAAATCCAGGGTTACTCGAATGTGCGTGGCACGGCGGGCATTGTGCACTCGCAGCGCATGGCAGAGGCGGTATCGCGGTATCTGGTGGAGCACCAGATTCCGGTATGGCGGATTCATGAAGTGGCGATGGGGAACGCGCCGCTGGACGAGAACGGCGAAGCAGCCGCTCCCGGCAGCGTGGTTCGCATCAGTCTGATGGAAAACAGTTTAGCGGCCTTGAACACGTCCGGCACGAACGGCGGTTCACCGATTGGTGCGACGCAGCCATCTTCCGCGCAGCCCTCCCCTCAGGGTGCTGCGTCGCAACCAGCGGTTCCCCAGCAGTAAAGAGGAAAGGCGCAACCGAGCTCTCACACAACGAGAGAACCAAGGCAGATTGGCCCCTCACCCGAGGGGCCCTTTTTTTGCCCTGAAGACCCCTGTGGGGGGAAGGAGAGGCTGCTGTTCTTCCGGGGAAAATCGTGCAAGCATTTGAATTTAAAGGATCTGACGGGTGCCCATGGAGAGCTATGCATTTGATTCCAAAGTGGATAGCTCCAGGCACTTTAGAATCAAATGCATAGCCGTGAGGAACGTGCGCGGCGAGGGGTGGGGCGTGACGAGTCCCAGGCGAGGCCGGCGGTTGCGCGCCCGGGTTAGGAGGCGTGACCCGTAGAGGGAAGGGCTGCGATCTCAAAGAGCGGCGTGGTCCGGCCTGAGCCGGGCGCAAAGAAAAAGCTCTGTTCGCGATGAACAGAGCTTTCCCTGTTTAAGAGGGTAGTCTGCACGGAAATGGAGAGCAAGGGAAATTGGTGGGGCTGGGGGTACGAAGGTCACGTCTCCTGGATCTGGAGCTTTCGGGTGCGAGGCAGAATCCCATGTCTGCCGACTGCCGGCAGACATGGAATACCCAGCCCTTTTTTATTGCCGGCGAAAAAGCGGTCAGTCAGGGAAGAAGCCGTCAGTGGAGAAACGGTCAGTGAAGAAACGGTCAGTGAAGAAACGGTCAGCGAAAACCGCTCACCACCCCGCTGACTGGCCGACTCGGCCCTGCCCCCCTACCCGCTGCTTTTCTATCCTCAGAACGACTCCCGATGCCCCGTCGCCGAGGCCCCCTGCGAGCGTGTATCTCACTTGCTGAGGTGGATGCTGGCTGGGTTTGGCGGGGGTGGGGCAGTTTGGTTTTGCTATTGTGCATTTGTAAACAGTAAAGGTGTCGTTGCGGCCCGAGCTTGCGGGGGATTGGTTCGCTCCGCCCGGGCGACGTTCACGTCTATGCCCGTTTACAAGATGCGCAGGCGCCGTGTATACACTGCGGTAAGATCCGGTCCCGTCAACCAGTTTCCGCTAGTGAGGTCAAAAAAATATGCGGAATCGGCTCATCCTTGCTTCGCTGTTCGTGTTCAACCTGCCCGCGCCCACCCAACAGACCCGTCTGTTGCCCATCACCGTGGTTGATGTTCACGTGGATCCCGCCAAACCGGTCCCGAACGTCCGTATCCAGATTGGCACTCTCAGCGGAACAGTCGTTGTCTCTCAGGCCAAGCTGCTCACTAACGCAAGCGGTCAGATCTCGGTGCCCATTGATCCCGAGGCTATCGGCGGCTCCCAGCTCGTGGTCGCCATCGAGCCGAGCGATGCACCAGGGCTCGCGATCTACGAGCCGGCGGGCGGAGTTGTGGAGGGGCTTCCGTCCGAATTGACGGTGAAGCTGCTGCCCAGGAGTTCGCCCGCTTTGCTTGGCCACGCGCAGATTGAAGCGCTGCTCTTCAAATATGCTCAGAGCAATAATTCCCTGCGCGCGCAGGTTTCTTCGCTCCATACCAAACTAATGGAGACCAGCGAGAAACTTCAGGACGCCAATCACGCGAGAGAAGAGCTTGAAGAGGCGCAGGCTGATTGGGCGTTGCAATACGGCTTTACCGTGGAGGAGGTCCGGCAAAAGATCGCCGCATGGGCCAGCGACATCCGAGCTGAGCGGGACAAAGCCACCCAGCGTCAGAGGGAACTTGCAGCCCTCGCCAGTGGAGACTATGACGAGGTGGTGCGCCTGACGCAGCAGAGCCGTGCGGACGCCAAAGCTCGCATGCAGGACAAGATCGCTCAAACCCTCCGTGACGGTCTGCTGGAACAACAGGCTCAGGCCCGCACCGAGTTTATCGCTCAGCAGGCAAGGCTTCGCCTGGATCTGGCCACCGCACCGCTTGAAGACGTGGCCCAGCAGGCGGCCGACGCGCACGCTGAATTCCCCGCCGACGCAGAGCTTCGCTCCATCTGGATCGACGCCTCTCTTGATGCAGCCAAAGGCAAATGGAGAACCGCCGAAAGCTCGAGTCCCGAGAATTCCGGATTGTTTCTGCAGGCTGCGGTAACCAGCTATGAGGCTCTGCTACCTCAGTTGAACCTGCCGGGGGACCGCCAACAATGGGCAAGAGCCCAATTCGATCTCGGCAACGCCTGCGCCGACCAGGGCGAGCGCAGTTCCGGCGAGGATGCGCAGAAGCTCTTCGCTAACGCAAGCCTGGCCTACGGGCACGCATTGGAAGTGTATTCCGAGACCGAACACCCTTTGGAATGGGCGGCTACGCAGATGAGTCTCGGTGCGCTCCTTCAGGATGAGGGCATTCGCGCGAGCGGCTCTGACCCGCCGAAGCTTTTGGCCGATGCAGTCGAAGCTTATCAGAATACCCTCAGGGTCTACACCCAGGCCGATACACCCCTGGACTGGTCCGCTGATCTGATCGGTCTCGGCACAGCCTACGAGAGCCTGGGCGAACGCACCAGGAGCGAGACATCGGACCAGTTTTTCGCCAAAGCCGTCGAGGCCTATCAGAACGCCCTTGAGGTTGATACTCAGGCCAGCCTGCCCGAGCTTTGGGCTATGGCACAGACAGATCTCGGCACTGTCTACATCGCACGGGGTGAGCGCAGTTCCGGCGAGGATTCGCAGATACTCTTTGCGAAAGCCCTGGGCGCCTGCCAGAATGCATTGGCGGTGTTCGCCAGAGACACCATGCCCCAATGGTGGGCTCTTGTGCAGAGAAATCTCGGCGTCATTCTCAGAGATACGGGCGCTCGGGCGGCAGGCGAAGATGCTAAGAATCTCCTGACCGAAGCCTCCGAGGCAGATCTGCATGCACTGGAGGTGTATACCAAAACCGGCCTGCCGCAGAATTGGGCCGCCACACAGTCGAATCTTGGGAGCACTTACCTCGACCTTGGCGAGATAACTGCGGGAGAGGAAGCGCAGCAGTTCTTTGCAAAGGCCATCGACGCCATTCAACACGCCCTCGAGGTCTACACCGAAGCCGACCTGCCCCAGGACTGGGCGGGAGCGCAGAACAAGCTGGGAAACGCGTACAAGGACGAGGCCGAACGCGCCAGCGACCAGGCGTCGCCGGTACTCTTTGCAAAAGCCATGGAGGCTTATCAGCACGCGCTCGAGATTTACACTGAAGCCGGCCTGCCGCAGGACTGGGCCCGGGTACAGGATGATCTCGGGGCCGCCTGCGTGACTCAGAGTGAACACACCAGCGGCCAGGCATCGCAACTGCTCCTGGGCAAGGCTGTTGAGGCTTTCCAGCACGCCCTCAAGGTCGTCACCGAGGCCACCGATCCTCAGTACTGGGCCACAACGCAGCTGAACCTCGGATGGGCTTACCTCGACCAGGGCAGGAGCGCCGAAGGCGAGGCAGCAAAGCAGCCGCTCGCGAACGCGGTCGAGGCCGATCAGCATGCCCTCGAGATTCTTACCAAGGCCAGCATGCCGCGATATTGGGCGACTGCTGAAAATAATCTGGGGAATGCTTGTACCGCCCAGGCTGACCTGGCGACTGGCGAGGCGGCGCAGACACTATTCGCAAAAGCTACCGAGGCTTATCAACACGCTTTGGAAATCTTCACCAAAGCTACCCTGCCACAGGGCTGGGCCATGACGCAGGCTAACCTCGGCGTTGTCTACCTTGATCAAGGTATGGCCTCCAACGGACCAGCGTCGCAGTCATTCCTTGCCCAGGCCGTGGCGGCCTACGAACACGCTCTGGAGGTGTACACCAAGGCTACGCAACCCAGGTTATGGGCCACGGCCCAGGTTGGTCTGGGCGCAGCACTGCTGGCAATGGGCGAGACAGGGAACGGGCAGGACGCAATCGAGAATCTCAAGAAGGCTCGCCAGGCCCTTCAGGCTTCCATGGAGGTGTTCGATGCGGAGAGTTACCCGGAGCGGCAAGAGTGGTTTCAGGGGAGGCTAAAAGATATTGACGACCTCCTCAGGGGAAAGCAGGAGCCCTGATGCCCCGCTACGACATCTTTGTCAGCTACTCTCGGGCCGATAACAGCCGCGTCCTGCCCCTCGTCGAACTCCTGCGCAGCCGCGGCTACCGTGTCTTTTACGATCAGAAGGAGATCCTCGTCGCCGACAAGTGGAAAGAACGCCTGAGCCGTTCGGTAGTCAAAAGCCGCGTCCTCCTCCTTTGCTGGTCCCGCGAGGCGGCCGCCTCGGAGTATGTGCGCTACGAGCTCTTTCGCGCCGAAGGCCTCAGGAAGCCCGTCCTGCCCTGGCTTCTCGACAACACCGAACTGCCGAGGCTCATCGAGATCCAGGGCATCGTCGAGGCGGAGGCAGCCCAGGTCCTCGACCGTCTCCGCCCACGTCTGGGCCTGCAGCTGCGCTGGCGGCGCGCCCTCGAGGTACTGGCTGTCTTCCTGCTGGCCGTTGCCTGCCTCGCCTCGTACCGCTATGCCCACCGTCCCTGGCTGCTCTCAGGCACGGTTCGCAGCACGGCCGACGAGTCCCCGCTGGCGGGAGTCACCGTCGAAGTGACCACCCCGAACCGCTCCCACTACAAGGGGGACACCCAGACCAACGGCCGGTACGCTATCTCAATTCCACTGCCGAAGCCCGCAGCCGTCGACGTGCTTTTTCGCAAGTCCGGCTTCCAATCGGACCACGAAATCAGCGTCACCACGACTCACGACTACGTCATGTACCTGCGCCCGGCAGAGTAGTGGATCGATGTCCTGCGCTTAACATTGTTGGAACAGGTGCCTGGTGGTAGCCGAAGTCTTTGCTTACGCAACGTTAGAAGAGTGTCCGCGTCAACCAAAAAAGCAGGAATCCTCGCGCCTCTCCCCGCGGAAGCAGCTTTTGGGCCTCTGCGCGCTGCTCTTGTCGTTCGCTCCCGATGACGGGTGCCAACCTCAGCGACAACACAATAGAATCTCTGCGTTGCGATTTCCAGAAAGACATTTCCAGAAAGACAGGGACATGAGCAAACAATTTGCCGGGGAGTTGATTTCTGAGGCCGTCGCGCTGGTCATCATCATCGCATTTGGCGATTCGGTAGCGGCGATGTATGGGCTGTACGATCCCAGCCCCTATCAGCATGCCTACTGGGGCGTGTGCATCGCGTGGGGGCTGGCCGTGGCGATGGCTATTTATACGACCGGGTCGGTCAGCGGGTGCCATGCCAATCCGGCGGTAACGCTGGCGCTGGCGCTGTATCGGAAGTTTCCGTGGAAGAAGGTGCTGCCGTACTGCGCGGCGCAGACGGTGGGCGCGGTGGTGGGCGCGGCCATCGTCTATCGGCTGTATGTGCCGGTGATCGATGCGTGGAATGCGGCGCACCACCTGACGCGCGCGGCGGGCGGCGGGGCAGGGGTGTTCTTCACGCATCCGGCGATGGGGATTACGGCGATGCACGCCTTTGGCGATGAGATTGTGCTGACGGCGTTCCTGATCTTCGGCATCTTTGCGATCACGGAGCAGTACAACGAGATGGCGCCTGGGGCGAACTTCGGGGCGCTGATGATCGGGTTTCTGGTGGCGCTGATTGGGGCGTCGATGGGGTATCTGGAGGCCTGGGCGATCAACCCGGCGCGCGATCTGGGGCCGCGGGCGTTCTGCTTCGTGACGGGGTGGGGGACGGCGGCCTTTCCGTCGCCGCAGAACTACTGGTGGGTGCCGATTGTGGGGCCGCTGATCGGCGGGGCGGTGGGGGGCGCGGCGTATCAGGTGCTGATCCATCCCTTTTTGCCGGCGCGGAAGCGGGCGCTGGCGGGAGCGGGTCCTGCGGGCGTGTGATGCCGAGGATAGCTTTCGTCCGGGGCTAAAGCCCTCCTTTTTCGAGCGTTCTTCCACGGCCTGAAGGCCGTGGCTTCTACCGTAGTCGTGCTGCGCACGACGTGGGGTCCGAACTGTGTTGCGCGGGACAGAAGGTAGTGACGAGGCGTGTGGCGGATCAGCAGATGCGATTCCGAAGCTGGGCTGCGTTCGGCGTGCGGCTACTTGCGCAGGTGAGAGAGCAGCCAGACGACTACGGAGAGGACGACGCTGAGGACAATGCAGGTGGCCAGCGGGAAGTAGACCGTGGTGTGTTTGCCGCGCCAGGCGAAATCGCCGGGAAGGCGGCCGAGGGGGATGCCGGTTTTGCCGAGCAGCAGGACCACGGCGCCGGTGGCGGCAAGCAGCAGGCCGAGACCGATGAGGAGGCGTCCGAGGTCGCTCATGCTTCAAGGGTACAGGGCACGGCGGTCTTGCGTTTGGCGTTTGGTAAGATCGGCCAGGGTTTGGGCGGGCCCCGGTGACGTGGGAGCAGAGAGCGCAAAAACCGACGCAGGAACAAAAATTCGGCGCGCGGAGGGTCGCCGCGAGAATATCTGGTGGACCTTTTCGGCGGCGAGCGCGGTGGTGCTGGCGGCGGCGCTGGTCTATACGACTTTCCTGAACACGAGCGCGCCCGATGGGCTGAAGGTCTTCGGATCATTCTGGGCGTCGGGGTGGGCGGCGGCGCATCATCTGAATCCGTACGCGGTGTATCCGCTGACGTGGATCTTCAGGCTGCCAGGGCATCCGGGGAAGGTGGTCGATCTGAACCTGAGCCCGCCGGCGCTGCTGCCGCTGTGCGAGGCGATGGCGTGGTTCGCGCCGAACGTGGCGGTGAAGATCTGGACGCTGCTGTCGGCGGGGCTGTTTATCGGGTGCGGGGCGCTGCTGGTGCGGGAGTATCGGGAGACGATCCAGCATCGGCAGGTGCTGTGGTTTCTGCTGGCGCGGGCGACGCTGAACACGCTGGGGCTCGGGCAGGATTACGCGCTGTTTGTGGTGCTGGCGGTGGGGGCGTGGCTGCTGCTGGAGCGGAAGCGGGAGATTGTTGCCGGGATTCTGCTGGGGTTGCTGATTGCGGCCAAACCGAATTACGCGCTGTGGGCGCTGCTGCTGGTGTTCTGCGGACGATGGAGGGCGGCCGCGGTGGGAGCCGGTGTGGCCGCGGCGCTGAGCGCGCTGCCCCTGGCGCTCTACGGGCCGGGGATTTATGGGGAGTGGATGCGGGCGGTGGCGGGCGATCCGCACTGGTTCTTTCCGAACGAGGTTTCGATCACGGGCTTCGCGACACGGATGGGGCATCGCACGCTGGGCGAGGCTGCTTCCGCGGCGCTGCTGCTGGCGGGGATCGGGATCGTGGCGTGGAAGCGGCCGTCGCTGCGGAATACGAGCGGAATTGCGCTGAGCGTGGGGATGCTGGCGTCGCCGCTGGCGTGGTATCACTACTCCCTGCTGCTGGCGGGGCCGTTGTTGCGGGAGCGGTGGGACCTGGTGCTGAGTTTGTTTCTGCTGCTGCTGATGGCGCCGGTGGCGACGGCGTTTTACTTTGCGCCGGTGTGCTATGTGGCGGGATGGTTTTTGTGGTCGGCGGCGCGGGACGGCGGGTAGCGGGTGGCAGATAGCAGCTGGCAGATAGCAGATAGCAGATAGCAGATAGCAGATAGCAGCTGGCAGGTAGCTGGAAGGTTCTACCCGCGGCTCTTGGCGAATTCGCTGCGGTGGCGGGAGTAGGTGAAGTAGATCACCAGGCCAATGGCCAGCCAGGCGAAGAAGCGAATCCAGGTGAGAACCTCGAGACCGGTCATGAGGATGACGCAAAAAACGATGCTGAGCAGCGGAATGATGGGGCCGAAGGGTGCGCGGAAGCCGCGGCGGCGATCAGGTTCGCGATAGCGCAGGATGAGGACGCCGGCGGAGACGAGCACAAAGGCGAAGAGGGTTCCGATGTTGGAGAGGTTGGAGACGGTGCCGATGTCGAGCAGGCCGGCGGGAACGCCGACGACGAAGCCCGCGACCCAGGTGGCGACGGCCGGCGTGCGGTAGCGGGGATGGACGTGGGAAAAGACGTCGGGGAGCAGGCGGTCGCGGGACATGGAGAACCAGACGCGCGCCTGGCCGAGCTGGAAGACGAGGATGGAGGAGATCATGCCGGTGATAGCGCCGAGCACGACGAAGAGGCGAATCCAGTGGAGCCGGTGGCCGCCGGGCAGGACGGAGAGGCGCCTGAGGGCGTTGACGACCGGGGCCGCATCGCCCATGACGCTCTTCCAGGGCACCATGCCGGTGAGCACGACGGCGACGCCGATGTAGAGAACGGTGCAGACGGCGAGCGTGGCGAGGATGCCGAAGGGGACGTCGCGCTGCGGGTTTTTGCATTCTTCAGCGGCGGTGGAGACGGAGTCGAAGCCGATGTAGGTAAAGAAAATGATGGAGCCGCCGGTGAGGATGCCGGACCATCCATTGGGCGAGAAGGGATGGTAGTAGTGCGGGTGAATGAAGCTGGCGCCGAACGACACGAAGATGAGAATGGCCGCGATCTTGACCAGCACCATGATGTTGTTGGTTTCCGCTGATTCGCGGATGCCGCGCACGAGCACGACGGTGAGCAGCATGACGATGAGGAAGGCGGGGATGTTGAAGCCGAAGTGCCAGCCGGGATTGTAGAGGTTGTTACCGGAGAAATCCTGCAGGCCTTCCGGCAGATAGGCGGGGGAGATCCATCGCAGAGGCGGATGGATGCCGAACCAGTCGAGCAGGTCGACGAGATGGGCGGCGAAACCCACGCTGACCGACATGTTGGAGAAGGCGTATTCGAGGATGAGGTCCCAGCCGATGATCCAGGCGATGAGCTCGCCCATGGTGGCGTAGGTATAGGTGTAGGCGGAGCCGGCGATGGGGATCATGGAGGCCAGCTCGGCGTAGCAGAGGCCGGTGAAGGCACAGACGATGGCGACAAGAACGAGCGAGAGCGCGAGGGCCGGGCCGGCGCCAGGACGGCCGAGCATGGCGGTGTGGCGAACGACGTAGTCGATGAGGGGCGTGTTCTCGATCGACGCGGTGGGGAACTGCTGGCCGGCGATGGCGGTGCCGATGACGGTGAAGATGCCGGAGCCGATGACGGCGCCGATGCCGAGAGCAGTGAGGGAGACGGGACCGAGGGTCTTCTTGAGAGCGTGCTCGGGGCGCTCGGAGTCGGCGATGAGCTTGTCGATGGATTTGCAGGCGAAGACCTGCGTCTTGCGCGCGGCGGGCTGGGGCCCGGTCGAGGTTCTCTCAGGCCGAGATGGGATCACCGGTTGTTCCGGCAACGACGGCTCCTGCCAGGAAGATGGGATTGGAGAGAGTGTAACGGACGGTGGAGACTGGCGAAAGGGCATTTCGCCAGTCCCGATGAATTTGGGCGGGCTGCGGCAGCTAGCGCTTGCTCTGGCCGCGGACGAGCTTCTTCACCTTTTTCTTCAGCGAGCCGCGGGGGGTGGTGCGCTTCGCTTTGGGGGCGGCCTTTTTGCGGGCCGTGCGTTTGATCTTCTTGCGTTCTGCCTTGTCGGTCGTGGACTTCGTATTGGCCATGAGAATCCTGGCTGCCGTGGGGCAGCGCGCTTTCTGCAAATGATTTGGTACAGCTAATAGATTAAAGCGGAAGGGAGGGGAATGGGAACTGGGCGGGGAGGGTCGGCGATGGGACGATTTCCGTGCAGCTGTGCAACCGCCAGAGCAGGTCGGTGAGCGACGCGGCGATTTTTCGCTCATCGAGGAGAGCAATTCGCTTGCGAGAAGCGCGTTTATGAGGGCTAATTGCGGTCGGTCGCCATTTCGCGGGGCTCAGGATGAGGAACGCACCGTCCGTCCCTGGATTTCTGAATTTTCCAAGGTTCCTCACGCCAGCAGCCGTCGCCCCGCGTCAATGGGGGACACTTGTCAGTCGGAGTGCTGTTAGCTACCTGGATTCCGGCCGTTGCGCGGGGAAATGAGGCCTGAAATTCTTTGAGAGGGCATGAACACCGGGAGGATTATCATTTATCTAATCAATTCAGAGTTGAGGACCTATAATGCACTGCCCTGCTTGCGGTACTCTCCTGTCCGAAAGAGGATGTTTCTGTAAGGCATGTGGCAACCAAGGGAAATGCCTGGCGTGCAAGGCGCTCCTTGAGAAAGATGCCGTGGCCTGCGTTGAATGTGGTGCGCGGGTAGGCGAGCGGCCAGAGGGGGTCGACGCCGTCGGAGCCACAGCATCAGCCCCTGCCGCACTGGCGGCCAATCGAAACACACTGAGCTACCGAGAGGATCGCAATTCGCGTGTCTGTGAGGCGTCGTTGACGGACGAGGCGATGCAGAGCCTCGGTGACGTGTTCGGAGAGTTGTTCGTCCGACGCGATGCAACTAGGCCCGCAGCCACATTGCACCGTCACAATGCCGAGGAGACTCCGCTTCTGGATGGGATTAAAGGATTAACCGCCGGGCAACAGGCACAGGAGACTCCTCCTCCTTCCCCTCCCCCTCCTCCGACCTTGAACGGTTCGGCAGCCAAGCCGCCAAGCCCTGACAGCGAACGAATCCATCGCATCCTGGTGCCGAAAGGCGATACCTTCGAGGTCGCTGACAATCGCGTGAAAGCCAAGAACTTTGCCGACTACACGCGACGCATGACATATCTCTACCTGTACGCGCACGAGTGCGATGGTCGCACATCCGCTCTCGATACTGATCTACGCGCTTTCCTGAAATCAGCGAAGGCAATGGACGCCAGCGGGAATACACTTCGGTGGTTGGCTAAGCACATTGGCTATGCGAAGGATGGAGATGATCGCGTCAAGCTGCTTGCAGGGGGGCGGGAGGAAGCGAAGAAGGCATTGAACGATGCTCTGGACCCAAACGTGCCAGAGACATGGAATCGTGACAGCTATCACGTGAGGAAGAGAGCCAAGAAGAAGGGATGAAACCTCTAACCTCCGCGCAGTTGATCACCGAACTGTCCAAAATCATCGATCAGACCCTTGCTGACGCCGTAGTCACAAGCTATGTCGAGATGCAGCAGCGGTTTCTCGCCGGTGATTGGCAGCCGACCGAATTGGATGGCGGACGCCTCTGCGAAGCGGTTGCGCGGGCCGTACACCAGATGGATTCTGGAACGGTGACACACAGCCAGTTGCCGAAAGAACTGTGCGAGAAGATCGAGGATGATCCACCACAGCCCCAGCGTCAGCATAATCTGCAGCAGCCTGATCGACTGCACATGTGCAAAGCGATCGGCCTTGTTTACAAGTTCCGGTCCTCGCGAGGCTCAGTCCACATCTCTCCGCACTACAAAGCCGACTTCATGGACTCCATGCTGATCGTGCATGCGGGTAAATGGTTGTTTGCCGAGTTTCTCCGTCTCGCCTGGAAGAAGGACAAGGAGATAATCGCTGCGACAATTGCGCAGATAGTTCAGCTTGAGTACTCCCTCATTCATGAGTTGGACGGAGTCCCGCTCGTGCTCGACGATTCGGTGAGTGCTCCAGTTGAGATTCTGCTGCTTCTCAATCACGCTGATGGGAACCGACTGCAGCGTGACATGCTCCGTGCACAGGCGAAGAACAATACCCCCCAGGCAGTCGACACTGCCATATCTCGTTTGACGAGGGCCAATGAGATTCGAGTCACAACGACTCCTGGAGAATTGGCGCTCACACCGAGAGGCCAGAAGAGAGTGATCGAGAAGATCATCCCGTCACTCAAGGTCTAAGTTAGGGGAACACGGGGACAGACAGGAGGTTCCCCAAGGCGCAACGCAGAAGGGGCGCGCTTAGGTACTGAAGAGTTGGCGAGTGTTTACAAATCCAATCCACTTGGCCGTAGAACGGCCATGTCGGACTTGTGCTTTGGGCTGCCGGAATGGTCTCAGTGAGGCGTTAGGTACTGAAATGTCGGCTAGTGTTCAGCGAATCGTCAATTTCGACGGTTGACTTCAAGGCTTAGCGCTCATCGACTTGTTCCGGGCGGATCGTTGCCAGACCGGAAGCTGACTCAGTGCCGATTGGGCGGAGCGTGGGGTGGGATGGGACGGCTATAATGCCTTCCACATGAAAGCCTCTGTGATTCTTCTCTTCGCCGCCGGCGCGGCGGTTGCCACTGCACAAACTTCTCCTGCATCGCCGATGAACGGTGAGCGGCTGGGGACGGTTTCGTTTGCTGTTTCGTGCGCGCCGCAGGTGCAGGTTTCGTTCAACCGGGGAGTCGCACTGCTGCACGACTTCTGGTACGCGGAGGCCGGGCCGCAGTTTGAGCGGATTGCGCAGGCCGACCCGAGTTGCGCGATGGCGCACTGGGGCATCGCAATGAGCGGGTTTCACCAGATCTGGGATCGTCCGGATGCAGGCGACATGCAACTGGGCTGGACCGAGATGCAGAAGGCGCAGTCGCTGGGCGCCAAAACGGAGCGGGAGCGAGAGTACATCGCGGCGCTGGCGGATTTCTACAAGCCTGGGCGGGCAGACTTTATGACGCGCGTGACGGCTTACTCGGCGGCGATGGGCAGGCTCTACAGGAATTACCCGGACGACGTGGATGCGGGGGCATTCTACGCGCTGTCGCTGCTGGCGGCGGAGGCTCCCAACGACACCAGCCTGACGCAGGAGCACAAGGCGATGGCGGTGCTGAGGCCGCTGTTTGCGCAGTATCCGGATCATCCCGGGCTGATCCATTACACCATTCACGCCTGCGACAATCCGGCGATGGCGAAGGACGGGCTGGCGGCGGCGGAGAGATACGGGACGGTGGCGGCGTCAGGTCCGCACGCGGTGCACATGTCGGGACACATCTTTGCGCGGCTGGGGATGTGGCCGGAGGACATCACGGCGCAGCTGGGATCGATTCGGGCTTCGGAGGCGGCGGAGGCGCGGCACGAGAGCGGCATCATGGACGAGCCGCATTCGTACGACTTCCTGATGTACGCGTACCTGCAGAGCGGGCAGGACGCGAAAGCGAAGGCGGTGCTGGCAGAGAGCGCGGCGGTGCTGGATAAGATTGTTGCGATGCGGGGTATGGGCCGGAGTTACATGGACGATATGGGTGCGTACTATCGCACGAAATTTCCGGTGTTTTACGCGCTGGAGATGCGCGACTGGAAGGCGGCAGCGGCGCTGGAGCCGGTTGCGGGCGCGCTGCCGGAGAATGCGGCGATGACGTGGTGGGCGCGCGCGATTGCGGATGGGCATCTGCGGCAGGCTGCTGCGGCGCAGAACGATCTGGCGCAGTTCGACGCGCTGATGGCGGAGGTGCGGAAGGGCCGGCATGCGTATGAAGCGGACTCGACAGGGGCGCAGATCGAACGCAGCGAGATTGCGGCGTGGGCGAGCTTTGCAGCGGGCGACCAGGATGGCGCGCTGAAGAGTATGCGCGAGGCCGCGGACCTGCAGTACAAAGTGGGGCAGGGGGAAGTGGATATTCCGGCGCGCGAGATGCTGGGCGACATGCTGCTGGCTCTGCACCAGCCGCAGCAGGCGCTGGCGGAGTATCGCGTGGCGCTGCGGCTGAGCCCGAAACGATTCAACGGGCTCTACCACGCGGGCATGGCGGCGGAGGAAGCGGGGAACAAGAGGGCGGCTGCGGAATATTTTGCGGCGCTGCTGCAGTCGACTCGCAACGGCGAGCACACCACGCGACCCGAACTGGCCCACGCGAAGAGCTTTCTGTCTTCGAGCACCGTGACGGCTGCAAAAGCGGGCAGCCTGTAACGCGGAGAGGGCGCGTCAGAGGCGTTCGAGGTTGGCGAATTTCTCGACCAGCTTTTTCACGCCTACGCCTGGAAACTGAACCGTAATTTTTGCGTCGTCGCCTTCGCCTTCGCGGCGGAAGACGATGCCTTCGCCGTATTTGGGATGGCGCACGCGCTGGCCGCTTTTGAATCCCTTGGCGCCCGTGGGCTCGGGAACGTCGAGTTTGGGGCGGGCCGGCTTTGCGGGAACATTGCCGCGGCCGGAGAAGAAGCGGGCGATGTTGTCGACGGAATCGCCCTTGGCTGGGACGCCGCCTCTCGTCGCCGCCGGCGCATGGATGAGGCGGGTGCGTGCGGGCACGGTGCCGCCAGGGTGGCGGCTGGTTGCGCTCTGGTCTTCGTCCTCGTAACTATAGTGGCGGCTGGTGAATTCGTCACTGTGACTGTGACCGAAGCGCGAGGGGGATTCGGTGGCCGCGGCGGCGTAGCCTCCCCAGGATGTGGCGCGGTTGCGTCCACCGCTCAGGTCTTCGAGGAGCTGCTGCGGGATCTCGGCGAGAAAGCGCGAAGGGACGGTGGGCTCCGGCATGTCGTTGCCATAGCGGCGGCGGTAGCGGGCGCGGGTGAGGACGAGCGCGTCCATGGCGCGGGTGAGGCCGACGTAGCAGAGGCGGCGCTCCTCTTCCATCTGCGGCGGATCGTTGAGGGTCCGCGAATGCGGGAAGAGGCCTTCTTCCAGGCCGGCGAGGACGACGAGGGGAAACTCGAGGCCCTTGGCAGCGTGGAGAGTCATGAGGGTGACGCGGGATTCGGGGTCGTATTGGTCGGCGTCGCTGACGAGGGCGGCGTGGTCGAGGAATTCGGGGAGGGTTTCGCCGCGTTCCTGCGCGTCCTGAGCGGCGTTGGCGAGTTCCTTCAGGTTTTCAATGCGGGAGAAGGCTTCCGGCGTGCCTTCTTCTTCGAGGGAGCGGATGTAGCCGGTGCGGTCGATGATGAACTTGATGAGCTCAGGCAGCGTGGCAGCGCCGCCGGGAGCGCGGAAGCCCTCGACCACGGGCGCTGATGCGTCGGGCGCGTCGCCGGAAGCAGGAGCGGCGGCGTGGGGGACGGGCGGTTCTTCGGCAGAGACGCTGAAGGTGGCGGGATCGAAGGAATCTGCGGCTTCGGCGCTGAAGTCGTCCTGGCTGTTGTCGTGGACGAGGGCGAGCGTGGCCTGCTCGCCGAACTCGAAGCTGGTGTCGGGCCCGGCGGAGGCGACCAGGCTTTCGATGGCGCCGGGAGCAACGTCGGCAGCGAGCTTGTCGGCGAAGCCAGCGCCCGGTTCCGATGCGAGCATGGCGCGGGCGTCCGTGACGATGCGCTGGAAGCCATCGAGGGCGGAGAGCGCGCGCGAGGAGAGCAGCCTGGCGTCGAGAGCGCGGCCGATGGCGGTCCACAGACTGGAGCCGGTTTCGAGAGCGATGCGCTCCAGGGTTTCGAGGGTCGTTTTGCCGATGCCGCGGGCGGGGGTGTTGACGACGCGCTGCAGCGCGATGGAGTCGTGGGGATTCTGGACGAGCTTGAGGTAGCTGAGCAGGTCCTTGATTTCGGCGCGCTCGTAGAAGGAGAAGCCGCCGACCATGGTGTAGGCGATGCCGTAGCGGCGCATCGCTTCTTCCACCAGGCGCGACTGCGAGTTGGTGCGGTAGAGGACGGCGCATTTGGCGGCGTCGGGATCGTCGGCCTTGCGCAGGTATTTCTGAATACTGTCGGCGATGAAGAGGGCTTCGTTTTCGCCGTCGGGCGCTTCGTAGTAGCCGATGAGCGCGCCGCCTTCGCGGCTGGTCCAGAGGCGCTTGCCCTTGCGCTGCAGGTTGCGCGCGACGACGGACGATGCAGCCTCGAGGATGATCTGCGTGGAGCGGTAGTTCTGCTCGAGGCGAACGGTTTTCGCGTTGGGGAAATCTTTTTCGAACTCGAGGATGTTGCGGATATCGGCGCCGCGCCAGGAATAAATGCTCTGGTCCTCGTCGCCGACCACGCAGACGTTCTGGTGGTTGCCGCCGAGCAGCTTCATCAGCTCGTACTGGGGGCGGTTGGTGTCCTGGTACTCGTCGATGAGGAGATAACGATAGCGGCGGTTGTAGCGCTCGCGGGTTTCGGCGGAGACCTTGAGGACGCGGACGGCTTCGAGCAGAAGATCGTCGAAGTCGAGAGCGTTGGCTTTGCGGAGCTCCTTGCGATACCCTTCGAAGATGTGCGCGACGCGCTCGCTGATGGGATCGGAGGACTGAAGGTAAAACTCCTGAGGATCGATGCTGTGGTTTTTGGCCCAGGAGATTTTGGAGAGGACGACGCGCGGGGTGAGCTGCTTGTCGTCGAGACCCATGCGGCGCATAACGGCTTTGACCACGGCCTGCTGATCGGCCTCGTCGTAGATGGCGAAGGTGCGGGTGAGGCCTTCGTAAGCGGGGCCCCCGGCGAGCTGGCTCGCTGGGGTAGCGATGCGGAGGACTTCGATGTCGCGGCGGAGCAGGCGCACGCAGAACGAGTGGAAGGTGGAGATGAGGGGTTTCGCGAGCGAGGAGTGGCCGATGAGTTTATCGACACGCTCGGCCATTTCGCCGGCGGCCTTGTTGGTAAAGGTGACGGCGAGGATGGAGTCGGGGGCGACGCGACGCTGGTCGATGAGATACGCGATGCGGTGGACGATGACGCGCGTTTTGCCTGAGCCGGCGCCGGCGAGGATGAGGACCGGACCGTCGACGGCTTCGACGGCTTCACGCTGCTGCGGGTTGAGTTTGTCGAGAAGATGCTGCAAGGGGTCGGCTCAGCTTCTATTTTAGCTGGGAGCTGGTAGCTGGGAGCCGGGAGCTGGTCGGCTACAATCCGGTCAGGCGAGATGGCCTTGCTGATTGTTGAGGGGCTAAGCAAAACCTATGGGCGCGGGACGGATGCGGCTCGCGTGGTGGACGATGTGTGGTTCGCGATCGAGCGTGGAGAGACGCTGGGCCTGGTGGGCGAGTCGGGATCGGGCAAGAGCACGATTGCGCGGATGGTGCTGGGGCTGGTGGAGCCGACGGCGGGGTCAGTGACGTTCGACGGGCAGCCGGTGACGGGTGTAGCGCAGAGCCGGCTGATTCCGCTGCGGCGGCGGATGCAGCCGGTGTTCCAGGATCCGTATGCGGCGCTGAATCCGCGGATGCGCGTGGAGCAGATTGTGACAGAGCCGCTGGCCATCCACGAGCGCGTGGGGCGGGCGGAGCGGCGGCGGCGCTGCGAGGAACTGCTGCGGCAGGTGGGGCTGGATGACGCGGCGATGCGTCGCTACCCGCATGAATTTTCCGGCGGGCAGCGGCAGCGCATTAACATTGCACGGGCGCTGGCGCTGAGGCCGGAGATGCTGGTGCTGGACGAGCCGGTGTCGGCGCTGGACGTGAGCGTGGGCGCGCAGATTGTGAATCTGCTGCGGGATTTACAGCGGGAGTTTGGGCTGACGTACCTGTTCATCTCGCATTCGATGCCGCTGGTGCGGTATTTGTCGACGAACATCGCGGTGCTGAAGGGCGGCAGGCTGGTGGAGTTCGGGAGCCGCGACGCGGTGTGCGAAACGCCGCGCGAGGCGTACACGCGGAATCTGGTGGCGGCGACCCCGGTGATGAATGCCGGTTAGAAGCGGGTGTTCTGCGGCGCACCTCATACAATCGAACCAGTGCATCCGACGATCTTCCATTACATCTTTTTGGCATTTGCGGCGTTTCTGGGCGGGATGGTGAATTCCGTCGCGGGTGGCGGGAGTTTTCTGGTGTTTCCGTCGCTGCTGAAGGCGGGGTTGCTGCCGATCGAGGCGAATGCGACGGGGACGGTGTCGCTGTGGCCGGGGCAGTTCACGTCGATTGCGGGGTACCGCGAAGACCTGCGGAAGAATCGCAGGCTGGTGATTCCGGCGGCCATCGTGGCGCTGATCGGCGGGCTGGCCGGAGCGCTGACCCTGCTGCGGGGAAGTCAGGAGTCGTTTTTGCGGCTGGTGCCCTATTTGTTTCTGCTGGGGTCAATCAGCTTCGCGCTGAGCGGGCCCATTGGGCGGCTGGTGCGGCGGCGCGTGGCAGAGCACGAGGCGCATCCGGAAAAGGCAGAGCATGTGGCGATGGCACCGATGCTCGCGGTGCTGCTGCTGATTACGTATTACATCGGGTACTTCGGCGCGGGCGCAGGGCTGCTGACGATGGCGGCGCTGGGCATGTGTGGCGTGGAGAAGATAGCGGAGATCAACGCGCTGAAGACGGTGATCACGACGGTGGCGAACGGCGTAGCGGTGATCACCTTCATCGTGGGCGGCGCGATCGAGTGGCGCTTTTGCTGGCTGATGATGATTGCCTGCGCGGTGGGCGGGTACACGGGTGCGCGAAACTCGCGGCGGATCAGCGACCGCGTGCTGCGGCCGTTCATCATCGTGCTGGGCTTCTCGGTGGCGATTTATTTCTTCGTGCATCGGGGTGGTATGTGACGGTGACGGGACCGGCGGTGAACGCGATTGGGATGGTGGCTGCCGTGTGCACCACGATTTCGTTTGTGCCGCAGCTGATTCGCGTGTGGCGGCTGCGCAGCGCGCGGGAGATTTCGCTGACCATGTTTCTGGTTTTCTCGCTGGGCACGTTGTTGTGGCTGGTGTATGGAGCGCTGATCCATTCTGTGCCGGTGATGGTGGCGAATGCGGTGACGCTGGCGTTGTCGCTGGCGATTCTGGCGCTGAAGGTCCGGTTCGGGAGCCGGTGATGAGGCGGGCTGTGCGACGGATGGCGGGATGCACGCTGCTTGCGGCGGCGAGCGTTGCGCTCGCGCAGCGAGGATACATGGGCTTCGACAAGGAGGGCTATCCCGGCGACGATTTGCTGCCGGCGCTGCACCGGACGTTTGCGTTTGCGGGCTACTGGCTGAACGATCCGCCCGGGATGCAGGAGAATCCGTGGGCGGGCAAGCGGGCAGTGGTGCGGGCAGCGGGGTTTGGGTTCCTGATGCTGTTCAACGGGCGGCTCGATGCGCAGTTGAAGGGGCAGGACGCGGCTGCGCTGGGAAGCGCCGATGCAGCAGAGGCAGTTGCTGCGGCGCGGCGGGAGGGATTTCCCGGAGGTGCGACGATTTTTCTGGACCAGGAAGAGGGCGGCGCGCTGCTGCCGGAGCAGGCGGCGTACATGGGGGCGTGGATCGCGGGAGTGCATAGGGCTGGATTCGACGCGGGGGTGTACTGTTCGGGAATTGCGGTGGCGGCGGGGGCGATGGCTATCTCGACAGCGCAGGATGTGGAGGCGCGGTTTCCCGGGACGAAGCTGTGGGTGTGGGACGACCGGTGTCCGCCGGCCCCGGGATGCGTGGTACAGGAGAAGTTATCGCCTGCGCAGAGCGGGTATCGACACGCGCTGGTGTGGCAGTACGCGGTTACGCCGCGCAAGCCAGAAGACTCGGCTGGCTGTGCGGCCACTTATGCGCCGGACAGTAAGTGCTATGTGCCGGGACTGCCGCACTCCGAGTCAACTTATGTCGACCTGGATGCAGGTTCGTCGCCGGACCCGTCGCGCGGGCGGTAGTTATTGGAGCCAGGTCTGCGCCCAACTAATAAAAAACGGCCAATTCGGAACGGGGGTGTGGCCCTGGTCGTGCTGGCGGAACGCGAGCGCGCCGGTGGTGAGCGAGGTGAGCGGGGGCGGAAAGACGCTGGTTCCGAGGCCCCTGGCGCCGAGGAGCTCGTAGACGGGGCTGGCGCCGGCAGCGGCGAGGAACATGCCCTTGGCGTCGATCCACCCGTCGGCCGGTTGTGCGGAGGAGCCGCCGCTGATGAAGACGGGACGCGGCGCCACCAGAGCGATAAGCTCGTTGGCGTCGACGGGAATGTCGTCGACGGTGAGCGGGCCGTCATACTTTATGAAGTTACCGTCCATCCAGTAATATTCGTCGCTGGCCAGGTTCCCTACGCCCTCGCCATAGATATGGCGGTATAACTTCGCTCCGCCTTCGCCGGAAGAGGAGATATAACCGATAGCGAAGCGGGGGTCGTAGGCCATGGCAATGAGCGAAGCCTTGCCGTAGCGGGAGTGTCCGGTGATGCCGACCCTTTTCGCGTCGACAGCCTTGTCGGTTTCAAAGTAGTCGAGGGCGCGGCTGGCTCCCCAGGCCCAGGCCTTGAGCACGCCCCAGTCGTCTGGCGAGGACGGCTGGCCGCGATTGACGAGGCCGATGACGCCTTCGGTGAGGCCGGCGGCACTGTCGGCCTGCACGCTGGTGGGGATGTAGCTGGCGTAGCCCCAGCCTTTGGCGAGAACCTGCTGCTGCCACGTGGGGCCGGCGGGCTGCCTGAAGAGGTTGGGAAAACGCTTCGCCAGCATCGCCATCACTTCCGGCGACAGGTCCAACTCCATAATGACCGGCACGGGACCTTTGGCATTTGCCGGGGTCGACAAGGTTAGCTGGATAGCGACGTTGATGGCGGGGCACGCGGAGTTATCGAGATGACCCAGGAGCTTTTTCGTGATGACGGGAATGTCGCCGTTCATTTCGTTCGTCGTGCTGACAATTTCCCAACGAACGGCCGGCGTGTGCGCCGGGGTTTTGCCGAGAACGTCTTCGTCAAAGAGGGTGACAATCTGCGGGCGGCGCTGCTTCCACCACATCTTCGCCGAGGTGACGGGCTTGCCGTTCGTCAGCACCAGCGGGTTGGGGACGGGCGAAAAAGGTCCGGCTTTGGACTCGTCGTAGTTAGCGGGGTTGGGCCCGCTGGGGCTGCCGGAGAAGCCGGGACGTATGGATGCGATGTGCAACAGGTCCATCATGCGCTGGTGTGCCTGCGCCGCGGTGAGCTGAACCGGGGTGCACTGAGCGGAGGCGAGCGGAGCGAGGAGGGTCAGTGCGGTGAGGATGGCGAGTGTTCGAGCGGGGCGCATAACTTAGTTCTCCGTTGGAGCGGATGTTATCCGGTGATAGCTTTCCGGCGGGCCGAGATAACTGGCAGGCGCGGCCGGCTCCGCTGGAGCGGACATGCCGGGAAACCGCGCAGCAAGATTGGGAAAGGCAATGACGAGCTTTTCGAGGACGACGCCGGGATCGACCATGCGGAAGTAAAGGGTGTGGTAGCCGGGAGCGGCGAGGTTGCAGGGTGTGACGACTTTGCGGACGCCGTCGCTGACCGCGTCTTCCCAGGCGTGCTGCGAGTTATCGGCGAGGGCGTCGACGATTTGCGGCGGCTGATCGTCGAAGGAGAGCGCGTAGCGCAGGCCGCGGCCGGGGACGAAGTTGAGCGTGGGCGCGAGCACCGCTTCGATGCTGCACTTGCCGGAGTCGGTGAGGAACATGCGGTAGTCGAGCGTGGGCGCGGGGTCGGGCGGCAGGATGCTGGCGGCGGTGACGGGGAGGATGGTGATGCCGGAGAGCGTTGCGCCGTAGTCGGGGATATCGACCCAGTGAACATCCTCGGACGTGCGGCCGGCGCCGGACTTGGCGGTGAAGTGCGCTGCTTCGATGGAGACGTAGTGATCGCTCTCATAGAAGCCGTCGAGGGAGAGGCGCGTGGGCTCTGAGGGATGGACGGTCTCGACGTGGACGGTTACGGCTGGGCCCCCGTTCTGCTGGATTTTGATTTCGCCGGCCGTTGTGCCTTGAGGCGCCGTGGCCCAGTCGATGCTGACGGCGAGGCGCTGGTCTTTCGCGACCGTGCCGGATGCGGGGTTGATGCGGATCCAGGGCTGCGTTGTGGAGGTATAGAAGGAGAAGGGCTGATCGCCGCGATTGAAGACGTCGATCGTTCGTGCTTGCCGGGTGAGCGCGTCGAAGGCGGGCAGTGTGAGCGGCGGGAGCGGGCCTGATGCGGCAAAGGGTGAGCCTTCGACAGCGACGGTCATGTGTGGACCCGAGAGCGGCTGCACCCATTGCACGGCGGGCATGGCGTTGACGGGCGGCTCGTTCCAGAACGTGTAGCCGATGTGGGTCTGGTCCATCATGTGATCCCACTTGCCGCCGGCGAGCGTGTGATTGTACTGGCCGGTGAGCGCGGCATCTTCGGCGAACAGGGCGCGTGCCTGATCGGCTAAGTCGTTCGTGCCGGCGCGGCCCTGGGTGGCGTAAAGATGGTTTCTGCCGGTGTCGATGTATAACTCGTTGACGATGGCGGATGCTTTTAGAGGGTAAAGGACTAACTCGAAGTATGCGTCGCGATCAGCTGGGGGTAACTCCTGGTTGACGCGCTCGGCCTCATCGACGAGAGATTGCCATTCGTTGGAGACGCGGCCGGCTTCGTTGTAATTCACGAGGCTGAAGGCGTTCGGCTCGAGTTGTTCGGGTTTGCGGCGGCCGTTGTACTTCGTGTAAGCGCTGATGAGGTGCGCGATTTCGGCGGCGTGTTCGGGGCCGAACTGCTGCGCGGCCCAATCCTGGGTGTATTGCTGGAGATTGTTCGGGTTGAACTGGGCGGGGTTCCACGCCATGTCGAGGAAGAAGGAGATGGGGAACTCCATGGGCTTGAGGTCGCCGACATTGACCACCCAGATGCGCGTGGCGCCGTATTGCCAGGCGAGGTTCATCTGTTCCCATATCTTCGGGATGGGATAAGTCAGCAGCCACTTATAGGAGCGCGGGCCGCCGACATAGTCGAAGTGGTAATAGATGCCGGCGCCGCCGCTGCGTTTTCTTTCTTCGGGAGTGGGCAGGCGGCGGAGATTGCCCCAGTTATCGTCGCTCCAGAGCAGCGTGACGTCGTCGGGAACGCGCATGCCTTGTTCGTAGTAAGTCTGGACCTCTTTGTAGAGCGCCCAGACCTGCGGGACTTTATCGAGGTCGGGGTTGACGGTCTGTTGCAGGATCCGGCGCTGGTCGGCGACGATTTTTTCCATCAGCGCGATGTTGTCGCCGGTGGACATGGGGGTGTCGTTGTGGCCGCGCATGCCGAGGGTGACGACTTGCTCGTAGTTGTGGTCGCGCTCCATGCAGCCGCGCCAGAACCGGTCGATACGCTGCTGGTTGGTGACGTAGTTCCAGGGGCCGTCGCCGGGTTTCCATTCCTTCTCGGCGCACATCATGGGCTCTTCGTGCGAGGTGCCCATGACGATGCCGTATTCGTCGGCGAGCTTTGCGTTCAGAGGATCGTCGGCGGCGAAGGCGCTGTTCCACATGGCGGGCCAGAGGAAGTTGGCGCGCAGGCGCAGCAGAAGCTCGAAGACTTTCGTGTAGAAGAGGTGGTTGAAGCCGCCGTACTTTTCGTTGACCCAGCCGGTGAGGGAGGGCGCTTCGTCGTTGAGGAAGATGCCACGGTATTTGACGGTGGGCGCGCCGACGATCCAGCGTCCCGGCGCGATGTAGAGGGCATCCTTATGCGCGACGGGCACGTCGGCCCACCAGTACCAGGGTGAGACGCCGATGTTCCGCGAGAGATCGTAGATGCCGTAGATGGCGCCGCGCTTGTCGCTGCCGGCGATGATCAGCGCGCGGGCGATGCCGGGGAGCGGGCGGTCGACGACCTGGGTGAGGGTCGACTCCCATTGGCCGCGGATGGCGCTGACGTCGATTTTTCGCTCGCGGATGAGGCGATCGATGACGGCGCTGCGGCCGATGGTGCCGATGAGGACGACGTCGCCACGAGGGGTTCGCGCGCCGGGCTGGAAGGCCGGCAGGAGGCCGGTGACGCGCTGGATGTCCTGCTGGAGATCGCCCGCGGCGCGCAGGACGCCAGGCCAGTCAGCGGGATCGACATAGAGCTTTGCGGCGGTTCCGTTCTGCGCGAGCGCGAAGCCGCCGGGGACGTGTGTGGTCGTGACGTACTGCGGCTGGCCGAGGGCGAAACTGCGCGCGGGAGCGAGGGCCAGCAGGAGAGCGAGAGCGGCAAGGCGGAGCGGGCAGCGCATGGGAGTCGAGGCGCGAGCCAATTCGCGTCCCGAACAATATAGTTCACGGCGCAACCGCAGAGCGGTACGCGCTAGTTTGCCGTGAAGATCGCGGCCCGTTTGGCGGGGAGGGTAAGGATTAGCTGGGAGCCGGAGGCGTGGAACGTAGCGGACGAGCCAACGGCGCCGGTGAAGACCGTGCAGCCCTCGAGCGCGGTGCGATCGAGATCGAGTTGCAGGTCGCGGGGCTGGTCGGAATCGTTGACGGCAATCATGTAGTGCTCAGCGCCGGCGGCGCAGCCTTTTTCGAGGTCGGGCGTGCGGACGAAGACGAAGGCGGACGGATCGACGAAGATGTCCTGCTGCCGGCCGGTGGCGAGAAGTGGGTGATGGTCGCGGAACTGAAACAAGGAGGCGACCCAGTCATGGACCTCGGCCTGTTCGGGTGTGCGGCCGGCGGCGGTGAAGGCGTTCTGGGGGTCACCGGGGAAACCGCCGGGGAAATCGTGGCGGTTTTCGGGATCGTTGCCGCCGCGCATGGCGATTTCGTCGCCGGAATAAATCTGCGGCATGCCGCGCAGCGTGGCGAGCAGGGCGAAGGCCAGCTTGAGGTCTTCGACGGTGGCGCCGGGCTGCGAGAGGAAACGCATGGTGTCGTGATTGCCGAGGAAGATGACAAGGCGCTCGGGATGCGGGTAGAGCCAGTCGTTGCGCAGCACGTCTTCGATCGCGGTCAGGTTATCGTGGCGGGCGGATTCGCCTTCGCTGAAGTCGCGATGGGAGAGGGCGTTGCGGATGGCGAACTGCATGGGGAAATCGAAGGGGGTGGTTAGGCCGGTGTCGATGCCCTCGCGCGCGACGCCGCCGGCGAAGAACGAGGTGATGACCGGATTGGCGTTGAAGATTTCGCCGACGGTGGTGAGGCGCGGATAGAGGACGCGCAGCTCGCTGTTGAGAGACTGCCAGAAAGCCCGGCCCACGTAGGGAAAGGTGTCGTAGCGGAGTCCGTCGGCGCCGGTCGATTCGACCCACCAGACGACGTTCTGGATGAGGTACTGGCGGACGAGGGGGTTTTCCTGGTTGAGGTCGGGGAGCACGTTGGCGAACCAGCCTTCGGTGACGGCGTGGTTTTCCTGCCATGTAGCGTGGGGATCGATGACGTCCTGAAAGCGGCTGCTGGCGATGGCGTGATGGGCGAGGGTGCCGTGGAACCAGTCGGGGGTGGGCGGGTCGAGGGCCCAGGGATGCGCCGCGCCGACGTGGTTGGGGACGGTGTCGAGGACGAGCTTCATGCCGCGGCGATGGAGGGCGGCTGCCAGGCTGCGGAGATCGTCGAGCGAGCCGAAGTGGGGATCGGTGCGGTAGAGGTTGGTGGCGCTGTATCCGTGGTAGGCCTGTTTGCCACCGTCGTTGTCGTAGACGGGGGTGGTCCAGAGAGTGGTGACGCCGAGCTGCTGCAGGTAGTCGAGGTGCTGCTGGATGCCGCGAAAGTCGCCGCCATGCCAGCCGCGGGGCAGGTCGCGCTCGGAGGCTTGAGGGTCGTTGGAGGTGTCTCCGTCGGCGAAGCGGTCGGTCATGATGAGGTACATGACGTCGGTTGCGGAGAAGCCGCTGTGCGCGGCTGACGTGCGGCGGTCGAGCCGAAAGTCGACGGTTGTGGACCCGGATGGCGCACTGACGCGAATGTGGAGGAGCTGCGGAGCGGCGCTCGAGGTTGCGAGCCAGAGGAAGGCGTAATGGCCGTTCGCGGAGATTTGAGATTTCGCGACCGAGACGCCCCTGGCTTCGAGCGAGAATTTCGATCCGCTGAGGTGGACGCCGTGGAGCAGGAGCATGGGGGAGGGAAGACCCGCCCACCAGTTGGGCGGGTCTACTTTGTCGACGCAGGGGGCAGCCGATGCGGATGAGGTGGAGCAGGGCGCTGCCTGGCTTTGCGCGACCAGCGGAGCGGCGCAGGCGAGGAGCAGCGCAGTTAGAGTAAGGAGCCTCCCGGAGCCCTTCATGACGTGGCCTTTCGCTGGTTCAGAGTCTAGAGGCTGTTATTAACTTTCGCGCGGCCGGCGTTCTGCCCCAGTGCGCCAAAAACTGGCGTACCGGGGACCCCACTGCGGACGAAAATCGGGCCAGACGAAGCCGAGCCCGAAGGCTGTGGCGGGTCCACCGGCGAGGGCGAGAATGAAGTATGGCCCGATTTGCCCCGCAACCCAGAGGGCTGGGGCCCATTTTCCCCATTTCGTCGTCGCTCGTCGCCCGCAGACATCCGGTATGCGTCGCTCCTCGCTCCTCGAACTGAGAAAAATGGGCTCCCAGCGCCGGTCGTGGGAAAGTTAATAACAGCCTCCAGGTTTGGGGTTCTCGGAAAAGCTGCGCCACGGCGGGAGGCCTCACCGTGGCGCAGGACGACGACAGGGTTAGAAGGTGAAGCGGGCAGCCAGCTGGATTTCGCGCTGCGAATCCAGTTGCGTGCCCGTGATGTGGCCGAAGTCGGAATCGTTGGTGCCGCTGTCCGGATTGGTGAACTGCGGCGTGTTGGTAATGTTGAAGGCGTCGCCGTGCAGCTCAAGGACGTACCGCTCGCTGAACGGGATATTCTTCTGGAGCGATACGTCAGCGGCGCGCTCGCCGGGGCCGTAAACCTGATCGCGGCCGAGGGTGCCCATCCGTGTAAAGACGTTTTGACCATTGGCTTTCACGGTTGGAGGAGCTGCAAAGGCCGTGGTGTCGAACCAGGTGCCGCTGATGCTCTTCGAATACGAGATCGGCCCGATGAGGTCCGGGCGATCGCTGTCCGCGTTGCCGTTGTTGACAGACAGATCGACCGGGGTGCCGGTGCCCATGCGCCCGATGATGTTGATCTGCCATCCGGCCACGATCAGGTTGACGGGATAGCTGGCGGAGCCGAGGAAATGCTCTCCCTGGCCGAACGGCAGTTTGTAGAGGATCGACGAGGTGAAGACCTCGCGCTGATCGTTGAGCGAGTTGCCGTAGTTCGCCGCAGGATCGTAGTAGAGAGGAGCCGTCGATCCCTGAGCCGCGCCGGGCGAATTATCGAGGGTGTGCGACCAGGCGTAGGAACCGGTCACCAGCAGGTCATTGCCCTGGCGGTGCTGGTACTGCAGCTGGAGGCCGTTGTAGTTGCCGGAGCCGTCGTAGTTCTCGTACGTGATGCTGCCGTAGGTGGGGAAGTTTTGCAGCCCGGTTCCGAATTGGTAGATGTTGTACGGCCAGTAGGTGGAGAGGTGATCGGATTTGGTGCCGACATAGGCGAGGTCGATCACGTCGTACCTGCTGAGCTGCTGCTCGCCCTGCAGGTTCCATTCCTGAATATTCTGATTTTTATTGTTACGGTTAACGGCGAGAGTGCTTAGACCTGCCGGAGGAACGGCGGGATTGAAGGCGGGGAAGCCTGGAGCCGGGAGCGGAGTAGTTTGCTGCGCGGACTCGTTGCAGCCATAGGCCGCGCCCGGAGCCGGGGTCTGGCCGGTGAAGGTGACGCAGTAGCCGATGTTGGCGCCGTACCCGACGCTGCCGCCGAACGGAATCTGCTGGCCAAGCTGGTTGCTGATGCCGCCGTAGTCGGGGAAGTAGAAGATACCGTACCCGCCGCGGATTACCTGTTTGCCATTGCCGTGCAGGTCGTACGCAAAGCCGACGCGCGGGGCAAAGTTGCCGTAGTTGTTGTTCATGATGGTGCGGGAAACGCCGTTCTTGCCGGCTTCGAGCACCTGTCCGTAGGTGGGGCTGGAGGGGGAGATATCGAACGAGGCCTGGCGGTTCTGCGCTTCATAGGGCCAGGTGATGACGTCGTAACGCAGGCCCAGCTGCAGCGTGAGCCGCCGGCTGTAGCGCCACTCGTCCTGCGCGAAGAAGCCGTTCTCCCAGGAGATGTTGCTGAAGTAGCCGTTCTGCGAACCGATGGAATAGCTGTCGGTGAAGCCGATGAGCATTTCCGCGGTCGGGAAGCCGGTGAAGTCGCCGTTGCCGAAGTTAAAGTAGCCTTTGCCGGAGATGGGGCGGAAGTACTCCATATTGCGGAGGATGCCCGTAGCGCCGAACTTGAAGGAGTGGCGGCCGTGTTCCCAGTCCACGCTGTCGCTCAGCTCGTAGGTATTCTGCGGAACCGCGTAGAGGCCGTAATCGCCGGTGTAATCGATGCCGGCATTGCCGCCGATCAGAGCCCCGCCGCTGGTCTCCTGATTCCGGTTGGCATTCACGATACCGAGGCCCGCCGAGAGCGCGTCTCCGTAGAAAGGCGGCTGGTAGCCGTAATCGTCGCGGTTGTAGCCGAGGAGCAGCTCGTTAATGAGCGAAGGCGTGAAGGTATGCGTGTAGCCCAGACCCCAGGCGCGGGCATGCGCATAAGAAGATCCGGTGCCGAAGCCGGATGGCAGGGTGCCCAGTTCCGGAGTTTCGGTGAAGTTGGAGTTGTCGTAGCTGAAGCGGACGAAGGCCACGTCCTTTGCCGTCGCATCGTAGTCGAAGCGGCCGTCGAAGGTGTTGTAGTGGACGTACTCCTGCTTGTGCGTCAGGAAGTTATTGACCACGCCGCTGCGCGTCGCCGTCGGGTACGCGTTGAAGTATTTGAGGGCGGCCGTGTTTTCAGGAATGCCGGCGGCCGCAACGTTATTGCCCGGAATCGGCGTGCAGTTCATCGGGTTATAAAGCTGGCCGTCCTTCACGTACGTGGCGCCCGCGGCAAGGCAATGCGGTTCGCTGAACTGCTTGTCGACCGCAGGCCCGTTGGCCGCGTCGAAATTGGGAGAAGAAGCGAGCAGCTCGCTGAAATCGCCGCTGCGCATCCGGGCGGTAGGCACGGTCACGAAATAGGAGTTCTGCGGCAGATTCTCGCGGAAGGCCTGATAATCGCCGAAGCCAAAGAGCTTATTCCTCAGAAACGGACCGCCGATGGAGAAGCCGGGCTGGTTGCGGTTGAACTCAGGATTCTTGCTGGGCGACGCACCGAGGAAGCGGTAGTCGGGATTGGCATCGAAGTGCCCGCTGCGATAGAACCAGAACGCCGAACCGTGGTACTCGTTCGTGCCGCTCTTGATGGAGCTGGCCACGATGGCGCCCCCGGCGCGGCCGTATTCCGCCGGAGCCACGCTGGTGTCGAGCTTGAACTCCTGGGTGGCGTCGATGTTGGGAAAGATGAGGATGGTGTTGAGCAGGGAGTCGTTGTCGTCGAGGCCGTCGAGCAGATAGTTATCCGCCTGCTGGCGCAGGCCGTTGACGGAAAGGGCGGCGCCGCCGCTCTCGCTGTTGCGGAACGTTTCCGCATTCCCGCTGACGCCGCTGGACTCATCGCCGTACACGCCGCGGGTTACGCCCGGAACCAGAAGCGCCAGGCCGGTAAAGTTACGGCCGTTCAGAGGGAGCTCGGTGACCTGCTCGCCCTGAATGGTTTCGCCGATGGTGGCGTTGGAGGTATTGACCAGCGGCGCGGCGCTGGTGACCTGGACCGTCGTGGTCTGCGCGCCTGGCACCAGCTTGAAGATCAGGGTCTGTGCCGTCGCCACCTGAACGCTGAAGTTGACTGCCTGGGTCTGGAAGCCCTGCGATTTGACTTCGGCCCTGTAGTTGCCGCGCGGCACCGCGGGGATGTGGAACTCGCCCGCGTTGTCTGACGCGGCGTTGAACTGCAGCCCGGTATCAAGATTGGTTACGGCGATCGTCGCATTCGGAATCACAGCTCCGGTCGGGTCGGTGACCGTGCCGACGATGCTGCCGTTATCGGATTGCGCGAAGAGGTGTCCGGCGCCGAGCGCGGTGGCGGCTGCGAGGAGCAGCAAGCCGAGCCAGCGTCCGCCGAATCGTATCGTCGATCTGCTTTTCGTAATCATTGTGTTGCCTCCAAAATCGTTGCGGTGTCCGCAGATTCGAATCCTGTACTTTTGCGTACTGCGGAGCCAGCGTGAACTACACTCGTTCGCGCATACGACCGGCAATGCATAGTGAGCCTTTTTTCGATCAAACGTTGATCACCAGATAAATAATTCAATTTCATAGAGATGCGGCAGGATTTCATCCAGTTCCGAGCTTAGGCAGTGCATTGACCGGGAGGTATCATTCGCGTTACAACAGAATGTCCCCGTGCGGGGTTTTCTTTATGCCGGCCTCAGCAGAGCATCGGGAAAAGACGGCTGCTCGTTTTCGATTCGGCCTTTTTGAGGCTGATGCTGAGTCTGGAGAACTGCGCAAATCGGGAGTCCGCATTCGCGTGCAGGCGCAGCCGTTTCGGGTGCTGGTGTGTTTGCTGGAACGACCGGGCGAAGTGGTGACCCGGGAGGAGATCCAGCAGCGGTTGTGGGGCACGGACACGATTGTCGATTTCGACCACAGCCTGGGAACGGCTATCAATAAATTAAGAGAGTCGCTGGGTGACTCGGCGGAGAACCCGCGGTTCATTGAGACGCTGGCGCGGCGGGGCTATCGATTCATTGCGCCGGTTACGGTGGTGGGTGCGGGCGCGGCGGAGAAAATTCCGGTTGGGCCGGACTTTACCTCTGAGGCGCTGCGTGCGGACGCGGGTGCGGCGGGGGTTCATGGGCCGCCCGGAACGATCGCTGCGCGCCCTCCGCGAAGATGGCTGGCGATTGCGCTGGCTGCTGCGGCCGCGGTCGTGCTGGCGGCGGGCGGCTATCTGGCCGGGATATTGGAGAAGCCGTCGTATACGGCGCCGCCGCGGATCACCCAGGTGACTTTTTCCGGACGCGTGGGACCGGGCGATCCGCTGTTCGAGAGCTTTGCGGGGACGGCGACGGACGGCTCACGCATTTACTTTTCGCAGATAGAAAACGGACGCGCGATGCTGGCGCAGGCGCTGATTGCGGACGGCGAGACGAGCACGCTGCCGCTGCCGGACGAACTCGCCGCGCCGTCGCTGGGAGACATTTCTCCGGACGGTTCGCGCCTGCTGCTGCGCAACCATCTGGCGACGGCGCCGGAGCAGGCGCTGTGGATCGTGTCGACGACGGGCGGAACGGCGCGGCGGATTCCGGGTATTGTGGCCCACGACGCGACGTGGATGCCGGATGGGCAGAGGATTCTGTACGCGAGCGGCGACGACTTATATATCGCGCGCGACAACGGGAGCGAGAGCCACAAGTTTGCGGCGCTGCCGGGACGGGCATTCTGGCTGCGCTGGTCGCCCGATGGCACGCGGCTGCGGCTGACGCTGCTGAACAGCGAGACGCACACCTCGGCGCTGTGGGAAGTGGCGAGCGACGGGAGCGGCGCGCACATTCTGCTGCCGGACTGGACCAGCGCGCCGGCGGCGGAGTGCTGCGGCAGCTGGACCGACGATGGGCGCTACTATGTTTTCCAGTCGGCGCGCGATGGGAACAGCAACATCTGGGCGATCCCGGAACACGGGAGCCTCTTCGGACGGCCGCAGCCGCCGATTCCGATCACGAACGGGCCGCTCGACTATCAGGCGCCGATCACCGAGCGCGGCGGACGTCGGACGTTTTTTATCGGGCTGAATACGCGGTCGGAGCTGCTGCGCTACGACCGCAGCGCAAGCATGTTCGTCCCGAACGGCGGCGGCCTGAGCAACGCGCTGCGCGTGGAGTACTCGCGGGACGGATACTGGGTGGCGTGGATTCGGCAGGACGACGGATCCGTGTGGCGCAGCCGCAGCGACGGCACGGGGCGGCTGCAGTTGACGGGCCGGCCGATGCAGGTCTTCATGATGCACTGGTCGCCGGATGCGCGGCAGCTGGTGCTGATGGGACGGCAGCCAGGCAAGCCGTGGGAGGTGTACACCATGGATGCCGACGGCGGGCACCTGCAGGAAGTGCTGCACGAGGACCGCAGCGAGGCGGATCCGGACTGGTCACCGGACGCGAAGACGCTGGTGTTCGGGCGGCTGCCGGATCTGATGGCCGAAGCCGAGCAGCCCAAGGCGATCTACACGGTCGATCTGGCCAGGCATGCGATGACGAAGCTGCCGGGATCGGACGGGTTGTTCAGCCCGCGCTGGTCGGCGGACGGGAAATACATTGCGGCGCTGTCGATCGACCAGAAAAAACTGATGCTCTACGACGTAGCGGCAAAGAACTGGCGCGTGCTGGCCGAACAGAATATCGCCGATCCGGCGTGGTCGCACGACGACACGGCAATTTACTTCCACGATTTCGCGCAGGCCGACCAGCCGATCTACCGCGTGGCTGTGCCGGGCGGCCAGGTAGAACGCGTGGCCGATCTGCACGATCTGCGCTCGGCGAATGTGGTGGACTACCGCTTTGCAGGGCTGGCTCCGGGGGATGTCCCGCTGGTGAGCGCGCGTTTGTCGACGGCGAATATCTACGCGGCGGAATTGCCGAAGTAAAGCAGGCCGGGCTTCGGGCGCGCGGGAGTTTCACGCCGGTAAAATAAGGAGCGATGGCGTCTCCCCATTCCTCTTCCTCCGATATTCGTGCCGTGGACAAGCTGCTCACGGCGGGCGGACTGACGCCGCGGCGCAAGCGCACCCAGCGGGGGTGGAGTGGAACAAGCCGGCAGTCGGAGCGGCCCGTCATCCTGCCGCAGACGGCGCGTCGCGTCGTGAAGTCGCGCGTGGAGATTGTGCGCGCGCCCGAGTGGAATGCGTACCCATGGCTGGCGCATGGGTTCAGCACGCGCACGGGCGGCGTGACGGGGGCCTATCGGCCAGGGCAGCGGGCGGGCGAGCTGAATCTGGGATTCACCGAGACGGACGCGCGGGAGAACGTGCTCGAGAACCGGCGGCGCTTTCTGGAGGCGCTGGGCGCGGCGGACGCGCGGCTGGTGACGCTCAAACAGATTCATTCGTCGCTGGTGCGCCGCGTGGGGCGTGCCGATGTGGATCGCGCCGAGCCGTGGAAGGCCGACGGTATGATGACCGACGAGCCGGGCCTGCTGCTGGCGATCCAGACAGCGGACTGCATTCCGGTGCTGGTGGCCGATGTGAAGAAGAAAGCAGTCGCCGCGTTTCATGCGGGGTGGCGTGGCACTCTTGTGCGGATTGTGGAGAAGGGCGTGGGGCGCATGCGGTCGGAGTTCCACAGCCGGCCTGAAGATCTGATTGCCGCGATCGGGCCAGGGATCGCCGCGTGCTGCTATGCGGTTGGCGAAGAGGTGCGGAGCGAGTTCGGGTCGCAGTTTGCTTATGCGCCGGAGCTGTTCACCGAGGTGTCGGATTCCGATCCGATCCGCGATAAATATCCGCTGCTGTTTCTGACCGCGCGCGCGCCGGGGCACAGCAATCTGGGGCCGCAACTGCACCTGGATCTGATGGAGGCGAACCGGCGGCAGCTCGTCGATGCGGGCCTGCGGCAGGAGTCAATCGCCGTCGCCGGCGACTGCACACGCTGCCAGAACAACCGGTACTTTTCGTATCGAGCGGAGCAGGGATCGACGGGGCGGATGCTGAGCGTGGTGGGAGTGCGAAGGTAAGAGGCCGGGGCTCTGCGCTATTCGCTCCAGTTTTCCAGGATCAGTGGCTGCGCGATCCGCTCGTAGTGGCGGGTGTTATTCGTCACCAAAACGGCGCCTGCGGAAAGCGAATGCGCGGCGATCAACCTATCGAGTTCGCCAATGGGCTGGCCGGTGCTGACCAGCTGGCGCCGGATTTCGGCGTAGAAATCTGCGGCATGTTCTTCCCAGGGAAGCGCTCGCAGCATGCGGAGAAATCTACGGACCTCAATGTGCAGGCGGTGAGCTGCAACTGCGCGCTACTCGCTGTACTCCGATCTCCGGCGGATGCTGAGGACGGGCGATTTGGCCTGGGCGATGATCTTGTAGACGGTGTCGTCGCCGCGGATGGGCCAGAACGAACCGTCGCAGTTGACGCCCAGCACGATCAGGTCGGCAGAGATCTCCGCGCCGACGTTCAGAACCTCGTCGACAACGTTGCCGATCTCCACCTGAATGGTTGCGTGCGTCCAGAGCTCGGCCTCGTCGGGAATGACTCGCTGCATTTCCGATTTGGTCCATGCCACCACGCGATCGGCATCCGGCTGTTCCTGGACGTTGCGCGAGAGCACATGGAGCAAGGTGATGTCGGCGCGGTAGAACTGGGCGAGGTCGAAGGCGATGCTGGCGCTCTCTTCGTATCCGGAGCAGAGCGAGACGGGGTGCAGGATTTTGCGCGGCGCGCCGAACGAGGACGCTTCGTGCGCCTGCGGCCCGATGGTGAAGACGGGAACTTCGGCGGAGCGGAGGATGTCGTGGGCGACGGAGCCGAGCAGGAGCCGGCGCAGATGGCGGCGGCCGTGGGTGCCGCAGAGGATGCGTCCGGCGCCGATCTGGCGCGCGACGGCGGCGACCTGCTCGCTGGGAAAACCCTGGACCACGATGAAGTCGCAGGCGGTGCCGTTCGCGCGAATGCCCGCGGCCACGTCTTCGAGGGTTTTCGTGGCCGCCCGGGCCATGGCGGCCGAGTCCTCAAACGGAATGGCGCGCGCATCGAGGGCCAGAGCATCGCCGGGGGGGATCACGTGGACCAGAGTCAGCGCCGCGCCGCAGGCGCGGGCCTGGGCGACGGCATGGGGAATGAGGTAATCGGCGTCGGCCAGATCGGTTGCCACCACAATCTTGTCGGGCACGACAAGGGCGCGGTTCGAAGCACTGCGGTCATCGAGGGTTTTCATGATGAAAAACCTCCTGGGGGAAGTCTGATGCCGCGCCGCCGCGAAAACTGTGACTGCGGCCACAAGCACATGTGACGCGGGTCACCCGCATTCAGGCGCCGCTCGTTTCCTAACAGGCTCATCCCCGGCGGGAGAAAAAAATCGCCCACTGTGATCGCAGTCACATACAGGTGCTTTTCTCCGGCGATAGGGTCTGTTGCGAATCCCCGGAAATCGCATACAGGCGGAGGGCCGGATGGCCGCAGAAGAATCGGTTCTGGAGACATGCAAAAGGCGCGGGATTTCGCGCCGGCGGTTCATGGAGTTCTGCGGCACCATGGCCGCGACCCTGGCATTGCCAAAGGCGTATTCGCAAACCATCGCCGAGGCCCTGACACAGAAGCGCAAGCCGGTTCTGGTATGGCTGGAGTTTCAGGACTGCGCGGGCAACACCGAATCGATGATCCGCACGACGCACCCAACAGTAGAAGACATCGTTCTCGAGACGCTTTCCTGGGAGTACCACGAGACCATCATGGCCGGCTACGGGAAGCACGCCGAAGCGGCGCTGGAGCGGGTGGTGCGTGAGGAGAAGGGCAAGTATCTGGTGGTGGTGGAAGGCTCGATTCCGACCGCGGACGACGGTGTGTACTGCACCATCGGCGGCCGGACGGCGATGGACATTGCGAGCAAAGTTTGCCGCGGGGCGGCGGCGACGATCGCGGTGGGCGCGTGCGCGTGGGATGGCGGGCTGCCGAAAGCCGGGCCGAATCCGACCGGCGCGGCAGGGCTGCATGAGGCGGTTCCGGGCATTAACATCGTGAACCTGCCGGGCTGCCCGCACAATTCCGTCAACACGGCGGCGGTGCTGGTGCACTACCTCACCTTTGGCGTTCTGCCGGCGCTGGATGGCGAAGGCCGGCCGCTGTTTGCCTATGGGCAGCTGATTCACGACCAGTGCGAACGGCGCGCGCACTACGATGCCGGCCGCTACGTGCAGGCGTGGGGCGATGAAGGGCATCGCAAGGGCTGGTGCCTGTACAAGATGGGCTGCAAGGGCCCGGAGGCCAATTACAACTGCCCCACGGTGCGCTGGAACGGCGCGACCAGCTGGCCGGTGAAGTCCGGACACGGCTGCATCGCGTGCGCGTCGCCGCGCTTCTGGGACACGAAATCGCCGTTCTACGAGCGGCTGCCGCATCCGGCGGGGTTCGGCGTGGATGTGACGGCCGGTCAAATCGGCTGGACGGTGGTGGCCGGCGTAGCCGCAGCAACGGCAGCCCATGCCGTGGGCCACGTCGTGCGCGATCACTTCCATCCCGGAAATGGCGACGGATCCGCACTGGAAACAACCCTGGCTGAAAAACAAACGACGGAGGTGCGGTGATGGCGCGAGTCGTGATCGATCCGGTAACGCGCATTGAAGGCCACCTCCGCATCGAGACAGAGGTAAACGGAGGCCGCGTCACCGACGCGTGGAGCTCCGGCACCATGTTCCGCGGGATCGAACTGATTCTGCGGGGGCGCGATCCGCGCGAGGCGTGGATCTGGGCCCAGCGCATCTGCGGCGTCTGCACCACGGTGCACGCGCTGGCTTCAGTGCGCGCAGTCGAGAACGCTCTCGGCATCGACATTCCTGACAATGCGCGGCTGGTCCGCAACATCATCGCGGGCGCGCAGAACGTGCAGGATCACGTTGTTCACTTCTACCATCTCCATGCGCTTGACTGGGTGGATGTCACCCTCGCCCTCAAGGCCGATCCGGCAAAGACTTCGCAGCTTGCGCAGTCGATTTCGGAATGGCCGAAGTCGAGCGCTGTCTACTTTAAGGGTGTCCAGGACCGTGTCAAGGCCCTCGTGGCCAGCCGGCAGTTGTCTCTCTTTAGCAGCGGTGACTGGGGACACCCTGCTTACCAACTGCCGCCGGAAGCGAACCTGCTTGCTGTCGCGCATTACATCGAAGCGCTTGATATGCAGCGGGATTTCATTCGCATCCACGCGGTCCTGGGCGGTAAAAATCCACACCTGCAGACGTACCTGGTGGGTGGGATGTCTACCGCAATCGATGGCAACGAGCCGGAAGCGGTCATTAATCCGGAACGCATCACGCTCTTTAATGAGCTTGCGGCTCGCGCCAAAACCTTCGTCCAGCAGGTCTATGTCCCCGACGTTCTGGCCGTCGCCGGCTTTTACAAGGAATGGTTCGGCTACGGAGAAGGCCTCGGCAACTTCATGGCCTACGGGGACATGCCGGCGGGCAGCATCGACGATCCGGCGGGCTTCTTCTTCCCGCGGGGCGTGCTGCTGGGCCGCGATCTGGGCACGGTGCATCCGGTGGATGCGGGCAGGATCACCGAATACGTCGCGCACTCCTGGTACGACTACTCGGTGGGCGATCAGGCCAGCCTGCCGCCGGCGAAGGGCGAGACGAATCCGAAGTATTCCGGACCCAAGCCGCCGTTCGAGCAGCTCGACACGGAGGCGAAATACTCCTGGCTGAAATCGCCGCGCTACGACGACAAGCCGATGGAAGTGGGACCGCTGGCGCGGACGCTGATCGCCTACGCCTCCGGCGACGAGCAGGTGAAGAATACCGTCGATGGCGTGCTGGCCCACTTCAACGCCCCGCCAACGGTGCTGTTCTCGACGCTGGGCCGCATCGCGGCGCGCGCCATCGAGGCGGATATCGTGGTGCAGAAGCTGCCCGACTGGATCGCGCAGCTGGACGACAACATGGCGCACGGCGACGTGCGCATCCACAACGGGGACAAGTGGGATCCGGAAAGCTGGCCGAGGTCCTGCGCCGGGTTTGGCCTCGAAGAAGCGCCGCGTGGCTCGCTGGGGCACTGGGTGGAGATCGAGAACAAAAAGATCGTCAACTACCAGGCCATTGTGCCTTCCACATGGAACGCGGGACCGCGCGATGCGCAGGGCCAGCGCGGCGCCTATGAGGCCGCTCTGGTCAACACGCCCATCGCCGATCCGGAGCGACCGCTCGAGGTACTGCGCACGGTGCATTCCTTCGATCCCTGCCTGGCCTGCGCCGTGCACGTGATCGACGGGAAGGGCCGCAGGTACGGCCATGAAGCAATGGCCATGCCGGAACCGGAGGGATCCACGTCGCTTCTTCCGGCTCCTGCAGCGCCGGTCTTCGGGGGCCTGTGATGGTCAGCATCGTGAACCCGTTCGTTCCGCGCCGGCATGTAGCGGAAGGGCAGGAGCACCTCGTTCCCGTCTATGTGTGGGAGCTGCCGGTGCGTCTGGCCCACTGGGGCATCGTGGCCGCGGTAACCGTGCTGACCTGGACCGGCCTTTACCTGAACCATCCGTTCCTCATCTTCCCGCACAAGACAGCGTGGACCATGGGGACGGTGCGTTTCATCCACGAACTGGCGGGCTTTGAGCTGATCGGAGCGCTGATCGTTCGGTTTTACTGGTTCTTCGCGGGCAACCACTGGGCGCGCTGGCGGCAGTTTCTGCCCCTGACACGGCGGCGGTGGGAAAGCCTGAAGGCGATGGTGCGCTATTACACCTTCCAGCAGCGGAAGCCCTTCGAGCAGATCGGGCACAACACGCTGGCCGGGCTCACCTACATCATCGTGTATTTCATGATTGCGTGCGAATGCGTATCCGGCCTGGTGCTGTTCGAGGCCGTCGAAGGCTCGCCGGTGCTGAAGTTCTTCGTGGGCTGGATTCCGCCCATCATCGACATTCAGTGGATCCGCCTGGTGCACTTCCTGTTCATGTTCTTCCTGATGGCGTTCTTTATCCACCACGTGTACAGCGCGGTCCTGGTGGCCATAACGGAGCGCAACGCCGAGATGGAAAGTGTCTTCAGCGGTTACAAATTCGTAACCGACGAAACGATCGACGAGGAACTGGAGATCGCGGCGCTGGAGCCGCGGCAGCTCTTCGGGAAGCGCAGAATCCACCGCAATCGGACGTGGGACCGGTGAGCGGTCCGCGCATCGCAGTCGTCGGTCTCGGCAATCTGATGCGGGCCGACGATGCCGTGGGCATGGTGGCCCTTGAGCGCCTGCGCATGGAGTTTCGCCTGCCGCAGAGCGTCAGCCTCATCGAGGGCGGCACGCTGGGCCTCGATCTGCTGCATCCGCTGGCGGGCGTGACGCACCTGCTGGCGCTGGACGCCATCGACACGGGCGTGCCGCCAGGAACTCTGCTGCGCTTTGCCGGCGACGACATTGCCGACTTGCCGGCTGCGAAGAGCGTCCACCTGCTGGGATTTTCGGATCTGATCGGCGCCATGCGGCTCACCGGCGAGGCGCCTCGGGAGATCGTTGTGCTGGGCGTGCAGCCGCAGAAGATCGCCTGGGGCACGCAGCTGAGCGCGCCGGCGCAGGCGGCCCTGGAGCGTCTGGTCGATGCTGCGCTCCGGCAGCTGGAGGACTGGGCGGAGGACGCTCAGGTCCTGCCCCAGCTCGCCGCGCAGGAGTCGGCGTGGTACTGGTAGCCGCGCAGAAGCTCCCCTTCGACAGACTGTCACCACCTCAACGGCAAAATCAGCAAACAAAAGTAACGGGACTTCTGGGCTGCGCCATTTGACGCAGGCGGATCGCAGCCGTTGCGAAAGGCCCATTTTATTGGGTTTAGCGATGCCTGGCGGTGCGTGCGATGGCCGCAGGACGTCGTCAATCGGCGCAGGGGGCGACATTCTTAAATGGTTCTAATCATTGAACAAAAAGTAATGTCCCGATGTGATTGGCATCACTGAGCGTGTTTCCTGGCCGCCGATATTCTCCAGCAGTACATGTAGCAGTCATTCCAGCCGGACGACGGAGTTGCAGGCTGTCTGTTCCACCTTCCGGCTGCGCGAGGTCAATACGAATGCGTCGATTCTTAATCAGTACGGCGTGTCTCCTGCTGCTGACCGGGTTCACAGGAACCAGGCCGGCGCAGGCCGCGGGTCATGGCCCGCAGCAGGCGGTGGCTTCCGAGGAGAAGGCGGCAGCGAGTCCGGCGGATTACGTCGGGCAGGATACCTGCGCCACTTGTCACGAGGATGTCGCGAAGAAGTTCGGCACGAATCCTCATTCCCGTCTCGCCCTCGAACATGCCGGCAAGGGTGTGACGTGCGAAAGCTGCCACGGACCCGGCAAGGCGCACGTGGAAGGCGGCGGAGATGTCACGAAGATTGTCCGCTTCGACAAAGCCAGCAGCAAACAGATCGACGAGACGTGCCTGAGCTGCCATGCCGGAACGCATCCGAACTTCGAGCGCTCGCCGCACGCGAAAGCGGATCTCAGCTGCATCAGCTGCCACAGCGTGCATGAAGCCAAGACCGATGTGGCCCTGCTGAAGGCCAGCCAGCCTGAGCTCTGCTTCCAGTGCCATGCGGACCAGAAGCCGGCATTCGGGATGCCGTTCCATCACCCGGTGAACGAGGGCGTGGTGAAGTGCGCCGACTGCCACGACGTGCACGGCACCTTCCAGCCCAACAACGTGCGGGCGACGGCGGACCAGAACGCGATCTGCACGAAGTGCCATGCGGAGACGCGCGGGCCGTTCGTCTACGAGCACGCGGCGGTCAGGGCGGAGGGATGTCTCGGCTGCCACTCGCCGCACGGGTCGCAGAATGCGCGGATGCTGAACATGCCTTCAATCAACACGCTGTGCAACCAGTGCCACAGCCGCGTGGCCAACCACACGGTGACGGGAATGGGAGCGGGATCGGATGAGCTGCAGCCCTGCACCAGCTGCCACACCAATATTCACGGTTCGAACATCAACCAGGCGTTTCTCCGATAGGCGCAGTGGAGCTGCGCCGTGCCCTGCAACCACATCGGACGGCGCAGCAGAGATCGGGTTCAGGGTTTCGGTGTGGGCGACGCTTTTCAAGTGAGGCTTCCAATGATGAAGATTTGCTGGTTTTCTCGGCTCTCCGGTCAACACACCCGTGGCGCAGCAGTCCAGCGCATCGCGGGGGGGATTGGAGCCGCCGTTTTGCTGATGACCGCGGGCATCGCTGTCGCCCAGGTTGCGACACCCGCCGTCCAGACTCCGCCGCCGGATACACAGCCGGTAGCGCCGGCCGGGTACACGCTGCACGAGTCCATCGACCTGGGCGGGCACATTGTGGGCGTGTCCGGGAGCGGCTCCATGTACGACACGCTGGTCAATCAGCAGTCCGGGCCGCGCGTGCTGGGCGAGACCTTTGAGCTGCGCGCGCTGCCGGGGACCAAGAACACCCTGGTCGATTCCCTCTCGGCGTTCAGCAGCGGGTGGGGGGGCGACCCGAACGACTTTACCCGCATGGACTTTTACAAGGGCAGGCTCTACGACTTCTCGGGAATCTTCCGCCGCGACCGGCAGTACTTCGACTACGATCTGCTCGGCAACCCGAACATTCCGTCGGGGCAGTCCATCCCCATCGGGCCCGCCACAGCACCCACCAGCTCCTATGCCTGGCCGCAGGTTACGAAGTCGCCATTCCTGTTCAACACCGTGCGCCGCATGACGGACACCAGCGCGACTCTGCTTCCGCTGTCGAAGGTGAGCTTCCGGGCGGGTTATTCGCAGGACATCTTTGCCGGGCCGAGCCTGACCCCGAGCGGCTACCAGTTCGCCGGCTCCTACGACGTCCTGCTTCAGGAGATGCAGCGCAACAGCACCGACCGCTTCTTCGGCGCCATCGACTGGAAGCCCGTGCGCGCTACGAAGCTGACGTATGAGGAGCAGGTCGACCACTTCAAGGCGGATTCGTACTTCAGCATGGATCCCGCTTACTTCAGGGTGCAGGAGCCGGACGGAACCAAAGCCGCCCTGCTGGCCAACTACGACAGCCTGACGCCCTACGCCAGCAGCGCCTGCAACGCCAACAGCGTCGGCACGACGCCGGTGCTGTCCGCTCCGGCTACACCCGGCGGTCTGCCGGTGGTGAATCCGGCATGCGCGGTGGTGCTCAGCTACCAGCGCTATCAGCCCACGCGCATCCTCTATCCCACCGAGATCTTCCGCTTCCAGAGCTCGAGTCTCCGCAATGTCACGATGAACGGCGATGTGCGTTACACCAGCGCAAACATGAGCCTGCCCAGCTATTACGAGAATTTCCAGGGGCTGGCGAAAACGACCCGCGAGCTGATCTACACGGCCACGGCGAGCGCAAAGCGCGAGGTCACGGCGATCGATTACGGCATCGACTGGCAGGCCAGCCAGCAGCTGAGCGTGTCGGATGCGATTACCTTCTCTCACGCGCAGGAGCCGGGCACGGCCACCATGACCAGCCTGACCACGGTGTCGACGCCCGCGACGGCCGGCAATGAAACGGTCAACGCTGCCGGACTGACTTCGAAAGCCTCTGCAGCCGGCGCCTCCACCTACGAGGGCAGCGGCGTCATCGGCACGCCTCTGCCGGACTTCTTCGGTCAGAAGTTCCTGACCAACGATGCGACGGCGACCTGGTACGGCTGGTCGCGCGCCACGGTTTCGCTCACGTATCGCTACCGCAAACAGGTGATCGCCGAGGGCATTCCGCACAGCACTGCGCTGGCTGTGACCGAGCCCGGTAACCTGCCCGCCAATTTCACCAATCCCACCGGCAGCGGAACCGTCACCATCAACCAGAACGGCGGAATCCTGAACGTTGCTTTGCGCCCGACCAGCCAGTGGAATGTCGACGGCTCGCTGGAGGTGCTCTATGCCGACAACGTCTTCACCCCGGTGGCTCCGCGGGAGCAGCAGCACTACCGGCTGCACGCCCTGTACAAGCCGAAGTCGTGGGCGACCCTCTCCGGCGCGTACAACGACATGGAGCTGCACAACAACACGAACAATACCGGCATCGCCCCGCTCGACGGTCCGCTCGATCACGTTGCGCACAGCCGGGTGGTAACCACCGCCGCGACGCTGATGCCCACGGAGCGCTACGGGGTGGATTTCGACTACGCCTACAGCGACGTGTACACGGCGACGAATATCTGCTATCTCGGCGGAGCCGGCGCCACGCTGCCGGCCGCCGCGACGCCCAGCGGCACCGCGTGCCCGGCCACGGCCGCCAACCGCGGCGGGACGTGGGATTTCGGCCCGGCGAAGGACTTCATGGATGCTCCGACGCAGTCCGGCTCGGTAGCCCTCTATCTGGCTCCGTCCAAAACCCTGCACTCCAACCTGGGCTATCGCGTCAGTTCTGTGGACGGCACCCGCTTCTATAACGACGCACGCGACGTCGCGGGCTCGCTGGTTTCCACGTATCAGTCGCCTTTCGTCAACCTGGCCTGGACGGTCCATCCCGGATTCATCTGGAAGGCGGAATACAACTACTTCGGCTACGGCGAGGGCGGGCCCTCCGGTGCGCCTTACTGCACCACGGTCGGTCCCACTCCCACCAGTCCGTCGCCGGTCGTTCCCTGCAACTCGTCTTCGCTGGCCGGACTGCAAACGGGCCTGACCCTGCCGAGTTCAGGAGAAACCGCGCCGCGGAACTTCCACGCGAACAATGTGACCCTCGGAATGCATTACGAATTCTGAGCAACCGCAGTGAATCGGCGGCCGGGGCAAGCTTCGGCTGCCGCAACAAGGAGCAAGACGTGAAACAGCTGGGCCGAATCGCAGTATTTACCCTGCTCGCAGTCTCTCTGGCCATTCCGGCGATGGGGCAACAGAACGGCGAAGCCGCCTACAAAGCCAAATGTGCGATGTGCCACGGAGCCGACGGACTCGGCGCCACTCCGGCAGGCAAGGCGATGAAGGTTCGCTCGCTGAAGTCGGACGAAGATGTGAAGGCGACCGACGCCGAATTGTTTAAGGACACCAAAGAGGGTGTGGGCAAGATGCAGGGCTACGCGGGCAAGCTGACCGACGACCAGATTCACGACGTCGTGGCTTACATCCGGACCCTGCAGAAGTAGAGGGGCCAGAGGCGCGCAACACGGGGAGGCCGCCAACCGCGGCTCAGCAGTTAATCCCTGTGTTCCCGATCGGCGGGAGCGCCGCAGCAGAACGGGTTTCGCGCGTATGCGCGAGGAACCCGAAGGTTCCGGCCGGGGCTTCAACCAGGGTTCCAGCCGGAGCAGGGAAGAAGGAACGTCATGGGGATCCATGCGGCAGACCTGCGTGCGGAGCGATGCAGGGCTCCTCACAGAACCGGAAGTGCGACCCTCTGTCACCCAGTCCTCCTCTGTTTTCTGTTCCTTGTTTTCCTCAACCTCCCCGCCCGCGCGCAACAAAGTTCCGATTGCCTCACCTGTCACGGTCCTACGGTCGGCCTGAAAAACTCCCAGGGCAAAGACATCAGCGTCAATCCTTCCACGCACATGAGGGGTCCGCACAGCAGCTTCGGCTGCACGGACTGCCACGCGGGCGCGACGGCTCAGACGCATAATGCAAAAAACGCCTCCGCGTCCTGTGTGGAGTGCCACGCCGATGCGGCGAAGGCGCTCGCGGCCAGCGCGCATGCTGCGCTGGGCAATCCGAACGACTCCGCTACCTGTATTGCCTGCCATGGAACGAACAATGTGACCAGGGCGGCAGCCGGCACGCAGTTCTGCGCGAGCTGCCACGCGGACGAAGTGGCGCAATACAAGGCCAGCGTTCACGGCCGGGCGCTCGATCACGGCAATGCGGATGTGCCTACCTGCCAGAGCTGCCACGGGTCGACCCACGCTGTGCTCACGGCGAGCGATCCGCACTCCCCGGTCAACAAGCGGAATCTGCCGGATACCTGCGGGTCGTGCCACTCGAACGCGAAGCTGGCGGCAAAATACATGTTCACCGAAGTGCGCCCGGTCGAAGCCTGGCGCCAGAGCGTGCACGGGCGGGCCATCCAGAGCGGCAACCTGAACGCCGCGTCGTGCAGCGACTGCCACGGCACGCACGATATCCTGCCGCTTTCCGATCCGCGCTCGAAGATCTGGAAGCAGAATGTCGCCGCAACCTGCGGCAAGTGCCATGCAGGCGTCTACAACTCCTACGCACAGAGCATTCATGGGCAGGCAGTGGCCAGGGGGGTCCTGCAGGCGGCTACCTGCACCGACTGCCACAGCGAGCACAGGATCCTGGCGCCTGGCGATCCGGGGTCGCCGGTCTACATGGCCAATGTTGCGCAGGAGGCATGCTCGCGCTGCCACGCGGATACCCAGCTGATGGCGGGCTTTGCCATGCCGCAGGACCGCGTGCCGACGTATGAAGACAGTTACCACGGTCTGGCCGCGCACGAGGGCCGGCAGACGGTGGCCAACTGCGCCAGCTGCCACGGCGTGCACAATATCTATCCGTCCCGCGACCCGCGATCCACGGTGAACAAGGCGAACCTGAGCAAGACCTGCGGTCAGTGCCACACGGACGCCGGCCGGCGTTTCGCCATCGGGCCGGTCCATGCAATGTCGACGAAGACGACGGGCGGACGGGTGCTCGAATTCGTCAAAGTTTTCTACCTTATCGTCATCCCGGTCACGCTGGGGCTGATGCTGCTGCACAACTTCCTCGACTGGCGGCGCAAGGCGAAAGCTTCTTTGGCGCACGATCGCAAGGCGGGCGGCCAGCCGCGCATGACCCTCAACGAGCGCGTGCAGCACGCGGTACTGCTGGTCAGCTTCATCGTGCTGGTCATCACCGGATTCGCGCTCAAATTCCCGCATGCGTTCTGGGCGGCGCCCTTTGTCGACTGGGAGCACGGCTACCCGGTGCGGGGCTGGATCCATCGCATCGCCGGCGTGGTGCTGATCGGGGCCTCGGTGTACCACGTGGTGTATCTCACGCTGAAGAAGAGCGGCCGCCGCTGGCTCAAAGACATGGTGCCCGACCTGCGCGACGCCAAAGAGGCGGTGCAGACGGTGGAATACAACCTGGGCCGCCGCGACCAGCTGCCCCGCTACCGGCGCTTCAACTATGTAGAGAAGGCGGAATACTGGGCGCTGGTGTGGGGAACCGCGGTGATGGCAGCGACCGGGGTCGCGCTGTGGCTCAACGACTGGATTCTGGCCCATCTGCCGCATCCGGCCTCGATTCTGGCCATCAGCACCGCAATCCATTTCTTTGAAGCAATTCTGGCCACGCTGGCCATCCTGATCTGGCATTTCTATGCGGTCATTTTCGACCCGGAGATCTACCCGGTGAAGTGGACTTTCCTGACGGGGCGCGCGCCGGAACACGAGGTCCGCGAACTGGCCGGGGAAGAATCTGCGAGTGGGAGGCCGGGGAGCGGCGATCCCGCAGGCGAGCCCGGCAAGGCCAAAGGCGAGGGCCAGGACTGAGCCTGCCCCCGCGGCCCAGGGACGGCGGCGCCGGAGGTAACCCCCGCGCGCTGCCATGAACCCGCTGCTGTGGGCCAGATCACAGACTGGGCTATGCGCGAAGCGATATCAGAAGGGAAGAACCTGGGACCCCAACGCCCCATGAAGGAGTATCACCGATGAAGCATCCCATCAGAACCGCGGCTATGATTCTGCTCGCCGCGTCCATTGCGGCGCCTGTTTTCGCACAGAGCGCCGGCGCCGACACCTACAAAGCCAAGTGCCAGATGTGCCATGGTCCCGACGGCACCGCAGCGACACCGATGGGAAAAATGATGAAGATCCCGTCCTTCAAGGATCCCAGCGTGGTCAAGGCATCGGACGCCGAGCTGATCGCCGTCACCAAAGATGGGAAAGGCAAGATGCCGGCGTACAACGGCAAACTGACCGATGACCAGATCAAGGAAGTCGTCTCCTTTATCCGCACGCTGCAGAAATAGCGGAGACGAGACGCAGGCTGCAGTTGCGGAGCAAGGCGGGAGGGCCGGAACCCATGGGGCTCTCTCGCTGCCGCCGCGAGATGCGGCATGAAGTACCGGAGCAGAAATGAAGACTGTTTCCTCCTTTGCCCTGACTTTTTTTGTGTCGGGGGTGTTTCTGGCCCTGCCGGCGCGTCCGCTGCACGCGCAGACCGACTGCCTCAGCTGTCACGGCGACCCGACCATGCAGGACGCGGGCGGCCACAGCATCGGCGTCGATGCGGGCAAGTTCCACGCGAGCGTCCACGGCAGCCTGGCATGCACCAACTGCCACGCCGACATCAAGGGGTATCCGCATCCTGACCAGCCGGCGGCTGTGCAGTGCGAAACCTGCCACGCCGACGAGGCAGCGGGGCTGAGCGGCAGCGTCCACGCGAAGGCCGGCGAGCAGTCACCCCAGGGGACCCCGAACGCGTGCCTGACCTGCCACGGCAACCAGCACGAGATTGTCCCGAAGACAAATCCGAATTCGCCGGTTTATCCGCTCAACATCCCTAAAACGTGCGGAGCTTGCCATGCCAACGCAGACATGGCGAAGAGGTACGGTCTGAACAATGTCTACGCGACCTACATCGACTCCATTCACGGCTTCGCGATCGGCAGGGAAGGGCTGCTGGTGGCGGCCAACTGCACGAGCTGCCACGGCTCGCACAAGATTCTGAGCCACAGTGATCCGCAGAGCTCGACGTACCGGACGAATATCCCGGGAACGTGCGGCACCTGCCACGTCGGCATCAACGAGCAGTATCAGCAGGGCGTGCACGGCAAGGCCGTCGCCGCGGGGAACAAGGACGCGCCGGTCTGCACCGACTGCCATACGGCGCACGGCATTCTGGAGCCGACCTCGGCGGATTTCCGCATGCAGTCGACGCCGGTCTGCGGCAACTGCCACCGCGATAAATTTTCCACGTACCGCGATACGTTCCACTCGCAGCTCGGCCTGCTGGGAGGCTATGTGGAGACGGCGAGGTGCTGGGACTGCCACGAGGCGCACGATGTTCTGCCTGCATCCGATCCGAGCTCGCCCATCGCCAAAGCCAACCTGGTGAAGACGTGCGGCCGTTGTCACGCCGGCGCGAACGCGAGCTTTGTCGAATATCAGCCGCATGCCAACGCGCGCAATCGCAGGCTGAATCCGGCGCTCTACTACATCCGGCTGTTTATGAACCTGCTGCTCGCCAGCGTGCTGACATTCTTCCTGCTGCACACCTTTCTGTGGCTGGTCCGCTCCAGGTTCCAGCAGGTCAAAAACAAGCCGGCGGGAGGAAAAAATGCCTGAGCCTGTGGAGTCTGTAATCCAGCCGGAAGAAGCCATCCAGCCAGAAGAGACGGACGCGGCCGCTGCTGGGCCCGAGGCGAAAGGGCGGTACTTTCTCCGCTTCACGCTGGGGCAGCGCTACCTGCATGCCGTTCTGTTCACGACATTTCTGGTGCTGGCGGCCACGGGTCTGACCATGCGCTTCAGCGGCTCGGTGTGGGCTATCCGCACCGCCAGACTTGTGGACGGTTTCGGCACCATCCTTTTCTTCCACAAATTCTGCGCGCTGGTCCTCACCCTCGCGTTCCTCATACACGTGCGCGAGATCGTGGCGCGCGGCATCTTCAAACGCGAGAAGGGAATCTTCTGGGGGCCGACGTCCATGGTGGCCAACTGGAAGGACGTGAAGGACCTCTTCGGACACATGCGCTGGTTCCTCGGTTTGGGGCCGAAGCCGGAGTTCGAGCGCTATGCGTACTGGGAGAAGTTCGACTACTGGGCGGTGTTCTGGGGGATGGTAGTCATCGGCTTCTCCGGCTACGCGATGTGGTTCGCGCCCTTTTTTGCGCGCTTCCTGCCCGGCTGGGCGCTGAACGCGGCCCTGGTGATTCACAGTGAGGAAGGGTTGCTGGCCATCCTTTTCATCTTCTCCATTCACTTCGTCAATACGCACCTGCGCCCGGACAGCTTTCCCATGGACATGGTGATCTTCACCGGACGCGAGAGCGAAGAGGAGTTCAAAAGCCGGCGACCGGAGGAGTACCAGCGGATGCAGAGCGAGGGGAAGTCTGCGACAAGGATCACAGACGCACCCCCTCACTGGTTGATAAATTTCTCGCGAGTGGTGGGGTTTACGGCTATATTGATTGGCCTGACCCTCCTGATTCTGACGTTGAGCGCGTACATCGCGGGATAGGGGCTGCATGCTGGATTTCAAAAGAGTTGAGAAGACCCTTCGGCCAATTCTGTTCTATGGAAACAATCCCCTTAGCCTGCTGGGCGGAGCGCTGACCAGCGCCTCAGCCTTCGTGCTGATCGGCTTCTGGGTGGTATCGATCTTCGGCCATGGCGGTTCGACCAATCCTTACCTCGGGCTGATCTTCGATATATTTCTGCCGGGACTCTTCATTCTTGGGCTCATCCTCATCCCCATCGGCATGGGTCTGCGCCGGCGCAGCCTGATCGCCAGGGGAGAGGTGCCTGCGGCTTATCCTCAAATCGATCTGCAGAACCCGGTTTTCCGGCGCGGCATCGAAGTGGTCGTGGTGGCGACGTTCGTCAACTTCGTCATTGTGGGCACAGCCTCGTATCGCGCGGTCGCGTACATGGATTCGCCGCACTTCTGCGGGCAGAGCTGCCATGTGATGGCGCCGCAGTGGTCGGCGTATCAGGAGTCGCCGCACTCGCACGTGGACTGCGTCGAGTGCCACGTGGGGTCCGGCTTCGATTCCTATGTGGAGGCCAAGGTGAACGGAACGAAACAGATGGTGGAAGTGACGTTCCATACCTGGCCGGCGCCCATCCGGGCCAACCTGAACGCTCTGCGCCCGGCGCGCGAAACCTGCGAGGAGTGCCACTCGCCGACACGCTTCAGCGGCGAGAAGCTGCTGGTGAAGACGACCTTCGGCGACGACGAAAAAAATTCGCTCACCCGGACGGTGCTGGTGCTGCACCTGGGCGGCGTCGATTCGGTGTCGCACCTGAGCGGCATCCACGGGCACCACCTCAACCACTTCGAATACGTGGCCACGGATAACACCCTGCAGACCATCATTTCGGTCAGCGCACCGAATCCCGACGGCACGACGGCCCAGTACGTCAGCTCCGACTGGAAGGGCCCCATCCAGGGAGTGCGCCGCACCATGGACTGCATCGACTGCCACAATCAGGCGACCCATGTTTTCCAGACGGCCGCGGATGCGATCGACGAAGCCATGGTCAGCGGCACGCCCAGTCCCAGCCTGCCGTTTGTGCACAAGGAAGGTCTGCAGCTGATCCAGGCCACCTACACCTCGCAGGCCGAGGCGGGCCAGAAGATCGTTGCGGGTCTCGACGACTTCTACCGCTCGCAGTACCCGCAGGTGTGGAGCGGGCAGCGCGCGCAGGTGGACGCGGCGGCGAACAAGCTGGTGTCCCTCTACGACCGCAACGTCTTTCCTAATATGAAGGTCACGTGGGGCACCTACCCGAACAACATCGGGCACATGGCGTACCCAGGATGCTTCCGCTGCCATGACGGCAGCCACACGACGAAGAGCGGCAAGACGCTGAGCAACGACTGCAGCCTGTGCCACAATCTGCTGGCTGTCGACGAGACGAATCCCGGGGTGCTGAACGACCTGGGCCTGCAGAACGAGCTGCATTTACAATAGTGTTTGTCATTGTACTACAATGACAAACATGAGAATTGCGCGGACCATCTCCATTACGTTGCCGCCCGATCTCCTGGACAAAGCTCAGGAGGTGGCGCAGCGGGAGCACCGCACTATGAGCGAGCTTTTTCGGGAGGCCCTTCGGCGCTACATGTCCACGGATCCGGAATGGGAGGCCTTGCTTCGCCGCACGCGGACAGCCGGCAAGGCACTCGGAATCGCGAACGAGTCAGATGTGGAGCGCCTCTCCGATGAATTTCGCGAAGAGAAGCGTCGATTGCCATCCGAATGACGCGCGTCGCCGCCGACACCAACATTTATATTTCGGCGCTTATGTTCGGCGGCTTGCCCGGCGTGTTTCTGGACCTTGGCTTGAACTGCGCATTTACGCTGGTATCGTCGCGGGCAATTCTCGACGAACTCGATGAGAAGCTGCGCTGCAAATTTGCTGTGTCTGAAGGCGATGTATCGCAGATTCGCGCAAGACTGGAAGGCGCGGCGAGTTTGGCCGATCCGGACTTCACACTGCAGGCCGTTGCAGACGATCCCGACGACGATCGCATTTTGGAGTGTGCCGTTGCGGGCAAGGCGGATCTGATCGTCAGCGGCGACCGCCATCTGCTTCATCTCGGTTCCTATGCAGGGATACCTGTTCTGACCGTCCGGCAGTTTTTGGAACAGTTTGTTCCTGAAGTCCGCTAAAGGCAGTTTTCGATGGCAAATAGAATTTTGGCACGCAAGTGGAACGTACAATTTCGCTGCAAACGGGCAGCGGCAATGTTTTCGCCGATCTGGGCTTCCCTTACCCCGAGAGGGAGTTGAACAGAGCGAAGCTCACTCTCGAGATTGACCGCCTCATCCGCAGCAGCGGCCTGACCCAGGCGGAAGCGGGGAAAATCCCCGGCATCCGCCGGCCTCATGTCTCCGCGCTCATGCGCAATCGATCCAGCTCTTTCTCGGCTGAACGCCTGATCGGTTTCCTGACTGCCCTCGGACAGGATGTGGAGATCAGTGTGCGTTCGGCGCGTCAACGGCGCGGCGTGGTGTCCGTCACCGCCTGAGCCCGAGCTCTCCGGGTTCCCTGCCTGATCGTCCGTTTCTGCCGGATTTTCCGCCGCTATGAGCAGACGGTTGCCGGGATTCAGATGTGACAAGGGTCACAGAGCCGGCGCCCCCTCCCGGCTACCTTGAGGATGGTATGGAAGCCCTCCTGCTGGACCGCATTCAGTTTGCCTTCACCATCACCTACCACTATCTGTTTCCGCAGCTGACCATGGGCCTGGCGCTGCTGATGGTGATCATGAAGCTCATTGCCCTGCGCACCGGCAGCGACCGCTGGAATCAGGCCGCGCGATTCTGGGCGAAGATCTTTGCCATCAACTTCCTGCTGGGTGTCGTCACCGGCATTCCGATGGAGTTTCAGTTCGGCACCAACTGGTCGGAGTTCGCGCGGCGCACGGGCGGGGTGATCGGCCAGCCGCTGGCTATGGAAGGCGTGTTCGCGTTCTTTCTGGAATCGACGTTCCTCGGGCTGTTTCTCTTCGGCGAAAAGCGGCTGTCGAAGCTGCAGCACTTCGGCGCAGCCTTCATGGTTTTCCTCGGCTCGTGGACTTCCGGCTTTTTCATCATCGTCACCGACGCCTGGATGCAGCATCCGGTGGCACAGCGGCTGCTGCCCAATGGCACCTATGAGGTGGCGAGCTTCTGGCGCTTCATGCTGAACCCGTGGGCGTGGCTGCAGTACGCGCACAATATGTGCGGCGCGGTAGTGACGGCATCGTTCGTTGTCGCGGCGACAGGGGCGTTTTATCTGCTGGAAAAGAGCCACGAGGAATTCGGACGCCTGTTCCTGAAGATCGGCGTCATCGCCGGCCTCATCTCCTCGATCGTGCAGATCTTCCCCACCGGCGACCTGCACGGCCGCTACGTGGCAAAGTATCAGCCGGCTGCGATCGCCGGGATGGAGGGCCTGTTCCGCACGCAGACGGGCGCGCCTGTGGTGCTCATCGGGCAGCCTGATGAAAGCGCGCAGAGGATCGACAATCCGCTGGCCGTGAACGACGTGCTCAGCTTCCTCATTTACGGGACGAAGTCTGCCGAAGTGAAGGGGCTGAACGAGTTTCCCCGCGACCAGTGGCCGGCGCCGCTGCCGCTGCTCTACTACAGCTACCACATCATGGCGGGGCTGGGAACCTGGTTCCTGGTGCTGATGCTGGCGGCCGGGCTGCTGCTTTGGCGCGGCAAACTGTGCAGCGCGCGCTGGATTCTGTGGCCGATTCTGCTCAGCTTCCCTCTGCCGTACGTCGCCAACACAGCGGGGTGGATGACGGCAGAAATCGGGCGCCAGCCGTGGCTCGTCTATGGGCTCATTCGCACCGCGCAGGGTTACTCGATCCATGTTTCGGCAGGGAACACCCTGTTCACGCTGCTGGGCTTCCTCGGCATGTATGCGGTGCTTTCGATCCTGTGGATCGTGCTGGTCTATCGCTTCATTCGGACCGGACCGCTGGCCGCGCAACCCGAGCAGGCAGCCGAAACGCTGACGACAGCGTAGCGGAGAGGAGAAGGCGATGGGGTTTGTCTGGTTCTGGATAGTCGCGGTGATGATCGCCGCCTACGTCGTGCTCGACGGATTCGATCTCGGCGTCGGCATCCTCTCTCCTTTTCTGGCCCGCTCGGAAGACGACCGGCGCATGCTGATGCGCTCCATTGGCCCGGTGTGGGACGGCAACGAGGTGTGGCTGCTGGCCGGCGGCGGCACGCTGTACTTCGCGTTCCCGCTGCTCTACGCATCGTCGTTCAGCGGATTCTATCTGCCGCTGATGATCGTGCTGTGGCTGCTGATCGGCCGCGGCGCCAGCATCGAGCTGCGCATGCACATCGACGACCATGTCTGGCGCAGCTTCTTCGACGGGCTGTTCTTCGTGGCCAGCGCTCTGCTGGCGATCTTCTTCGGGGCGGCGCTGGCCAACGTGATTCGCGGCGTGCCGCTCGGTCCCGACCAGTATTTCTTCCTGCCCTTGTGGACCAACTGGAGAGTCGGCGCGCAGCCCGGCATTCTCGATTGGTACACCGTGATCGGAGGAGTGGTCGCTCTGGTTGCGCTGGCCACCCATGGAGCGCTGTGGCTGGCGCTCAAGGCTCCGGGCGAACTGGAGAATCGCGCTCGCCGCGCCGCCGGCGGCCTGTGGATCGTGCTGCTGCTGGTCACGTTTATCAGCCTGCCCGCCACCATCGCAGTGCGGCCCTCCGTGCTCGACAATTACAGGGCGCACCCGGCGCTGTTCGCGATTCCGCTGCTGGTGGTGGCCATGCTGATCGGGATGCTGAGCTTTACGAAGCAGCAGAGGCCGCTGGCGGCGTTTCTGTCGTCGTGCCTGTATCTGGTGTTCATGCTGGTGGGCGCCGCGGCGGGCTTGTATCCCACGCTGCTGCCGTCGTCCGGCGATCCCGCGCGAGACATTACCGTTGCCAATGCGCTCACCGGGCCGCACTCGCTCCACGTGGGCCTCGTCTGGTGGACGATCGGCCTGATTCTGGCGCTCGGATACTTTATTACGTCCTATCGCCTGTTCCGCGGTAAAGTATCCGCGGAAGCAGGCTATGGACACTGAGAATTTCATGTTGAAGGAGAACTTCCCCATGGCCTCGGTTGCGGTTGCCCCGGAAAAGCCCGTCATCATCGATCCCGCGCACGACCTCGTCAGCATTCGCACCAGTTCCCTGGCGCCGATCTTCACGCCGAAGTCGGTCGCCGTGATTGGCGCGTCGGAACGGCCGGGCAGCGTTGGCTGCACCGTGCTGACGAACCTGATGGCCAGCCCGTTCGGCGGCCCGGTGTGGCCGGTGAACCCGAAGCGGCCCAGCGTGCTCGGAGTGCCGGCTTACAAATCCATTGCGGAACTGCCGGACGTTCCCGATCTGATTGTCGTCACCATTCCCGCTGCAACCGTTCCCGCCGTCATTCAGGAGGCGGTGGACGCCGGCGTGCCCGCGGGCATCATCATCTCCGCTGGGTTCAAGGAAATCGGCGAGCCGGGCAGGGCGCTGGAGCGGCAGATCGCGGAGATCATTTGCGGGAAGATGCGCATTATCGGGCCGAACTGCCTGGGCGTCATGAATCCCGTGGGCGGGGTCAATGCGAATTTCGCGAAGGAGATGGTGCCTGCCGGGCGGCTGGCGTTCATCAGCCAAAGCGGCGCGCTGGGCACGGCAGTGCTCGACTGGTGCATTCGCGAGCGCGTGGGACTGAGCGGCTTCGTCTCCGCCGGCTCCATGCTCGACGTCAGCTTCGGCGAGCTGATCGACCACTACGGCCAGGACCCCAACACCGACTCCATCGTCATCTATATGGAGTCCATCGGCGATGCGCGCAGTTTCCTTTCCGCAGCGCGCGCCGTTGCCATGAACAAGCCGATATTAGTGATCAAGGCCGGGCGGACCGCTGCGGCCGCGAAGGCTGCCGCCTCGCACACCGGATCGCTGACGGGCAGCGACGAGGTGCTGGACGCGGCGTTCCAGCGCGCGGGCGTGCTGCGCGTCGACTCCATCAGCGAATTGTTCTATGTGGCGGAGGCGCTGGCCAAGCAACCGCGGCCGAAGGGTCCGCGGCTTACGATTTTAACGAATGCGGGCGGACCCGGCGTGCTGGCCACCGACGCGCTCATTTCCGCCGGCGGCGAGCTGACGGAGATTTCGCCGGAGACCATCGCGACATACAACGCCTTCCTGCCCGACGCGTGGAGCCACAACAATCCGGTCGATATTCTCGGCGACGCCGAATCGGATCGCTACGCAAAGGCGCTGGAGATTGCCTCGAAGGACGTGAACACCGATGGCATGCTGGTGATCCTGACGCCGCAGGGCATGACCGATGCCACCGCGGTCGCCAGAGACCTCGCGCCGTACGCGCACTCGACCGGCAAGCCGGTGATCGCCAGCTGGATGGGCGGCGATGTGGTCGCAGAGGGCGAATCGATCTTGAAGACGGCCGGGATTCCGGTGTTTCCGTATCCCGACGCAGCGGCGGAGACATTTGTTCTCACGTGGAAGCACACCGGCCATCTGCACGATCTGTATGAGACGCCCGCAGCCCGTTCGGGCTCGGTTCTCGATACGAAACGCGACGTGGCCACGGGCATTGTGAACCGCGTCCGCGCGGGACGGCGCACCATCCTTACCGAGTACGAATCCAAGCAGCTGCTCGCAGCCTATGGCATTCCCACAGTCCGCACCGAGCTGGCGAAGAGTGCCGAAGAGGCGGTTCACCGGGCGGCTGAGATCGGCTACCCCGTGGTGCTCAAGCTGCACTCCGAGACCATCACCCACAAGACCGACGTGGGCGGCGTGAAGCTGAACCTGCGCACCGTCACCCAGGTTGCCGAGGCCTTCAGCGAGATTCGGGCGTCGGTCACCGCCAAAGCCGGCGCGCAGCACTTCCTCGGCGTCACGGTGCAGCCGTTTGCAAAGCTTGACGGCTACGAGCTGATCATCGGCAGCAGCATCGATCCGCAGCTGGGCCCGGTGCTCCTGTTCGGCACGGGCGGCCAGCTCGTTGAAGTTTATAAGGACAGTGCGCTGGCGCTGCCTCCGCTGACCGCGACCCTGGCGCGGCACCAGATGGAGCGGACGAAAATCTACACCGCTCTGAGGGGCGTGCGCGGGCGCAAGCCGGTGGACCTGAACGCGCTCGAGGCTCTGATTGTCCGCTTCAGCGAACTGGTCGTCGAGCAGCGCTGGATTCGCGAGATCGACATCAACCCGCTGCTGGCCTCGCCCGATGGCCTCATCGCACTCGACGCGCGCGTGGTGCTGTTCGATGCGGACACGAAGGAGTCCGATCTGCCGCGCCCGGCCATCCGGCCTTATCCGGTGGAGTACATTGCGCCGTGGACGACGAAGAACGGCGCGAACCTGCTCATCCGGCCGATCCGCCCCGAGGATGAGCCGCTGATCGTGGCCTTCCACGACCGGCTGTCGGAGCGCACCGTGGTCGAACGCTACTTTACCTCGCTGGCGCTCGGCGCTCGCACCGCGCACGAGCGGCTCACGCGCATCTGTTTCATCGACTACGATCGCGAACTGGCTCTGGTTGCCGAAAAGGACGATCCGGTCGAGGGCAAGGTCATCGCCGGCGTCAGCCGCATGATCCACCAGGAAGACAGCGAGTCCGCCACGCTGGCCGTGGTTGTCGCCGACGAATTCCAGGGGCAGGGACTCGGGGAGGTGCTGATGCGCCGCGCGATCGAAGCCGCGCGCGCCGAAGGCATCGGACGGGTGCTCATCTACTTCCTGCCGGAGAACCAGCGAATGGGCAGTCTCTCGAGAAAGCTGGGCTTCGCCCTTACCGAAGAGAAGGGGCTGATCTGCGGCGAGCTCGTGCCCTGAGCTGGATTTGCATGCGGGACCGATTCCTGTCCTGCGCTCGTCTCATCGCACCTCGATACAATGGAGTTCTATGCGCCGCATCTACATGGACGCCAATGCCACAACGCCGCTGCTGCCGGAGGTGCTGGAGGCGATGCGGCCATTCTTCATCGAGTCCTTCGGCAACGCTTCGTCGATCCACCAGCACGGGCAGCACGCGCGCGCCGCGGTGGAACGCGCCCGCGAACAGGTAGCCGCGCTGCTGCACTGCCGCGCCGCGGAGATCGTCTTCACATCGGGCGGGACGGAAAGCGATAACACGGCAATCTTCGGCGTGCTGCGCCCCGGCGACCACATGATCACGTCGGCGATCGAGCATCATGCCGTGCTGCACACTGCGGAAAAGGCCCGGGATCGGGGCATGGAAGTCACCTTTCTGCCGGTGTCGGGCGGCGGCGCGGTCGATCCGATGGACGTCTATCGCGCGCTCAAGCCGAACACGAAGCTCATCAGCGTGATGATGGCCAACAACGAGACGGGCGTTATCCAGCCCGTCGAGCAGATCGGAAAAATCGCCGCCGAGGCGGAGGTCTGCTTCCACACCGACGCAGTCCAGGCGGCCGGCAAGATTCCGATTGACGTGAAGGCCATCGGTTGCCACATGCTCAGCCTTTCCGGACACAAGCTGCATGCTCCGCAGGGCATCGGGATTCTGTATGTGCGCCGCGGCACGCGCTTCGAGCCACTGGTATTTGGCGGAGCGCACGAGCGCCAGCGCCGCGCCGGCACGGAAAACGTGGCGGGCATCGTGGGCCTTGGCAAAGCCGCGGAGATCGCGCTCGCCGGCCTTGCCGATGGCGCCGTCGACCGCATCGCGGTGCTGCGCGACCGGCTGGAGCAGGGGCTGCTGGCGGCAGTGGAAGAATGCGGCGTGAATGGCGCCGGCCAGCCGCGCGTGCCCAACACGTCCAACCTCCACTTCGATCATCTGGAGGGTGAAGCGCTGGTGATCGCGCTGGACCTGAAGGGGTTGGCAGTGTCCGGCGGTTCGGCGTGCTCGTCGGGTTCGACGGAGCCATCCCATGTGCTGAAGGCGATGGGTCTGCCGCTGGCGCGATCGCGGGCCAGTCTGCGCTTCAGCCTGACCAAGCAAAACACCGGCGCCGATGTCGATTTTGCGCTGGAGATTGTCCCCGCCGCCGTCGCGCGGCTGCGCGAATTGTCTCCGATTTGGCAGCAGGCAAAGAAGACCCCGGCCGTCACCGTCTAGAGCAGTTTCGGATTACACCTAGGCTTTTTGAGGCTGGTACAGGGTGGCTTTTTCTTGATTAAAAAGCCACTTGAGCGAGTGCCTTCGGTCTACACCATTTCCGAAACTACTGTAGCCGGATCGTCGGGCGCCGTCAGTCTGGCGGCGTCCGGCGCTGCGGAGGGTCATATCTTTAGAGGCGCTTAGCGGTGTCCGCCGCCGGAAGCATGTCCGCCACCGCCGCCGCCCCCGCTGGATGCACCACCCCCGGCATGTCCGCCTCCGCCGCCTCCGCTGGGCGCCGGCGCTGCAGCGTGTCCGCCGCTGTAGCCGGAGAATCCGTGCGGCGCCGATCCACCTGTGGCTGGATGCGCAGCGCCGGCCGGAGCGCCGAGCGGCCGGACGCCGTAGACCGGAGCGTAGGCATTCCGGGAGCCCGGCGCGCGGCCTGCGTTGAGAGTCAGCTCAGGATGCGTGCGGGCCAGGGTCGAGGTGTAAGACTCGCCGACGGGTCCGCGTTCCAGCGGATGAATCCCCGCCTCCATCGGCTGGATGGCCTTGCCGTCAAATGTAAGCACGCGAGGCTGCGGCCGTGTGCCGCGATCGAAGTGGAACGGAGCGGAGAACTGCGGGCCGCGATTCACAGGGAGCAGCGGAGTGGGATGCGGTTTGGGGCCGGGGTGCGGGCGCGGAGGCGGCATATAGCCCCTTGGCACCTGCCACACTGTGGCGTAGGGAAACCAGCCGGCTCCGTAGAGTCCCCAGCCGCAGTTTCCGGGAGCCCAAATCCAGCCAAACGTGTTGAGGTAATCCCACGCGCCGCAGTGGTAGGGCCACCAGCCCCAGGGATAACCGGAGATCCATGTGTATCCGAAAGCCGGATAGTAGCCCCAGTAGCCACTGCCGAAGGGGTCCCAGCTGGCATCGACGCCAGAGGGCGCCCACACCTCGCCGTAGCCCGGCAGGTCATACCAGTCGCCGTAGTAATCCAGGTCGTTCCAGGCTGCGTCATTGGGATTGCCGGTGTCGGCGCGCGCGGTCGTCTCGTTCGATTCCAGCTCGGAGAGAGCCTGATCGCGGTCGGAATTCCACTGGTCCCAGGAATCGGCCGCGATGTTCTGGGCTACGGTGAACTCGCCGGGCTGCTGCGGATCGGTCTGAAAGGTCTGGTTGGGATGGACATCGAGGGAAATACCCTGCCCGTCATCGACGTGGACCGCGCCATGCATCACGGCCAGCTCGTTCGGGGCGGCGTCAAGGGAGACGCGGAAGACGGCGTTGTCAATGGGAGTGGCCGCGTCACCGCTGAAATGCACGCTGATCTGGCCACCGTGCTGATTCAGCTCGTAATAGGTGAGGCCGGTGAGGGCGTCGATCCGGGTGATGGTAGTGCCGTCGGAGTTGCGGCTTAGCTGGGTCAGGCGGATGGAGCTGTTCGGTGTGACGCGGGCGACGCTGCCGTCTTCAAATTCGATTTCCATGCGGCCGTTGTCGCCGGTGACGAAGCGCATGCCCTCGACGGCGGGCATATTCGGTTCCGCCTGATCGAAGACCACCTGGCCGTTCTGGAAGACCTGAACCTGGCCCTCGACATCGCTCAGGCGAACAGCGCGCACGTTGCTCTGTGCCGCAGCATCCGGCGCGGCGGCCTGCACATCCGGCGGAGGCGGAGGCGGAGCGGTGTCCTGGGAGAACGCGGTGACAACGGAAAGACAAAAGGCGAGCGCCGCTGCGATCAGAAGCAGCCGGCGAACGGGTATCGGCTCATGCACTCTCCATGGACGGTCACGGAACGAATAGCGGCGCCACATATCGGCACCTCCTTTGAGCGCGTTCCCTTCGGCTCGGCGGCGTGCGAATGCGGTTCGAGTGGCTGTCCTTCGTTCGAACACCCACGTGACATTCCCACCGGCAGACCGGAAGCGGAAGCACTCGGAACCCACAACTCTTCTGCCTATTAAACGCACGAGGGTAGGCTTTAGTTTCGCCTTATTGTAGAACGCCGGGCGGCGGAAGCGGCGTGATTCGGCGGGAATCGCCGGGGTCGCGGCCAGCGTTCAGTTTCCCTTTTTCGGATTCTCGCAAATGCTCAGCAGGGCGGTGGCCCGCTTGCGGGCGCGGTCCATCACCTCCTGGTCGGCGGCGATGGTCTGCAACTCCGGCGCGATGTTGGGCAGGTCGGAGGCGCGCTGGTCCTTCACCGCGTCCTGGAGCGACTCCAGCTCCGAGTCGAGACCGAGGCGGTCGTGCTGCACCTCCACATCGAGGCGGCGGCCGATTTCCAGCGTAAAGGCGACGGCATTCAGCTGATCGGAGATCCGCTGCAGGACAGGGTCGGCAGCCCACACAAAGGCACAGGTACCGTGGCCGTCGGAACCGGTGTAGGCGAGGGTTTTGTTGCCGGTGAACGCCAGCCCGGAGCGGCCGCGGTCGCAATGGGTATCGAAGAATCCGTGAGCCCGGGCGTAGCTGAAGAGCGCGCTGCGGAGGCCGTTATCGATGCGAATGTCGCGCTGGATGGGCGCGGGGTACACATCGTCGGAAACATCGGACCCGACCGGACCGGGCTGGGAGTCGAAATGGCCGGCGCCGTTCTCGTCGATGGTGATGGTGAAGCGGCTGGGCTGCAGCTGCGGGTGCTCGAAGGTGTAAACGATGCGCGCCGAGGTCTGCGCGGCGGCGGGGATTGCCGCGAGGGCCGCCAGAGACAGGAGAAACGGGATCGATGCCGGGTGCATTCGCATAGCTAAAGTGCGCGCACCTCCTGGAGCGCCAGCGTTTGAGCGTGATGAATGTGACAGATGGCGATGGCCAGGGCGTCGGCGGCGTCGGCGGGTTCGGGCGCCGCAGCGAGATGGAGCAGCCGCGCCACCATGAACTGAACCTGCTCCTTGGCGGCCAGGCCGTAGCCGGTGACGGTGGACTTGATGGTGAGCGGCGCGTATTCGGCGACCGGGAGCCCGGCGGTAGCCGCAGCCAGCAGCGCTACGCCGCGCACGTGCCCCAGCTTGATAGCCGATTTGGCGTTGACCGAGTAAAAGACCTCTTCCACAGCCACGACTTCAGGCTGCCAGCGTACGAACAGCGCGGCGAGCTCTGCGTGGATGTGCGCCAGGCGCTGCGGCAGCAGAGCCTTCTTGGGAGGGCAAATGCCGCCGGCGGCGAGCCACACCAGGTCCGGATTGCGGGAGCCCGCGTCGGATTCGACGATGCCGTAGCCCGTGGTTTCGGTTCCGCAGTCGATGCCGCAGACGCGCATGCAGTGAACCTCGGCGGATCGGGAGAGAATCTACGGCCCAGTCTACCGCAGCCTGCGGGGCCGGCACAGCGGAATGCGCCGGTGCGCACTTACCTCGATACGCCTTCCAGCGGCGAACTCGCCGTGGCGTAGAGCTTCCGCGGCATGCGTCCGGCGACATAAGCCTGGCGTCCGGCGAGAACCGCGTGCTGCATGGCCTCGGCCATCAGGATGGGGTTCGAAGCAGCGGCAATGGCGGTGTTCATCAGCACACCGTCCGCGCCCATCTCCATGGCCAGCGCGGCGTCGGAGGCGGTGCCCACGCCGGCATCGACGATGAGCGGGACCTCGGTGATCTTCTCGCGCAGAATCTGCAGCGTGGCGCGATTCTGAATGCCGAGGCCGCTGCCGATGGGCGCGGCCAGCGGCATCACGGCCGCGGCGCCGGCGTCGATGAGGCGATGCGCGAAGACGATGTCGTCGGAGGTGTAGGGCAGCACGGTGAAGCCCTCCCGGACCAGCGTTCGCGTGGCTTCCAGCGTCGCCTGAACGTCGGGATAGAGCGTGGCCTGGTCACCGATGACCTCGATCTTTACCCAGTCCGACAGACCCACTTCGCGAGCGAGGCGCGCGGCGCGCATGGCCTCGTCGGCCGTGTAGCAGCCGGCGGTATTGGGCAGCAGGAAGTAGCGGCGAGGGTCGATGAAGTCGAGCAGGGACTCGCGCGAGCGGTCGAGATTCACGCGGCGCACGGCGACAGTGACCATCTCCGCGCCGGAGGCTTCGATGGCCGCCTGGGTTTCAGGGCCGTCCTTATATTTGCCGGTGCCGACGATGAGCCGCGACTGAAAAGCCTTGCCTGCAATGACGAGGGGTTCCATAGGGATATTTTACGGCGGCCGGCGCAGCGGCGCGAGAAGGCTACCAGACGGTGCGGAGAGCGCGCGAGCACCGGATCTGCTCGTCCGCGGTAATGAGCACGGCACGATGTGCCATGGCCGTCGCTGCATTGATGCGATCGAACGGACCGGAAGGAAAATCGGCAGGCAGCTGAGCGGCGGCAATGGCGATATCGGCCGTCAGCGGAGCGAGTTCAAATCGGCGCCGCATTCTGGCGCGCTCATCGGAGCACCACGGACAGTGCGCCGGCCAGGATCAGCCCGGTCACGGAGATGATGGTTTCGCAAACCGACCAGGTGCGGATCGTCTGTGTCACGCTCATCCCGAAATATTCCTTGACCAGCCAGAATCCACCATCGTTGACGTGGGAGAAAATCAGCGAGCCGGCGCCGGTGGCGATGGCCAGCAGTTCCGGATGGACCCCGGTTGTGTGCATTGCAATCGGCGCGATGATCTGCGCCGCCGTTACCATGGCCACCGTGGCTGAACCCGTTGCAAGGCGCATGAGAGCGGCAAGCAGCCACGCCAGCAGAAGCAGGTGAATGTGGCTGTTCATGGCCAGCGACACGATCGCGCGGGATACGCCGCTGTCCTGCAGAATGCGCCCGAAGCCTCCTCCTGCGCCGACGAGCAGGGTGATGGTGGCCGTCGGGGCCAGGCATTCATTCGAGAATCGCAGGATAGCTTCGCGGCTGAACCCTCGCATCCGGCCAAGGCTGATGAAGCTCAGCAGCGTGCCGATCAGGAGGGCCATATCGTCATTGCCGGCCAGATGCAGGGCTCTCCCCGCGACGCTTCCCGGTGGCATGACTGCGTCTGCCCAGCTGCCGAGAAGCATCAGGATCACCGGCAGCAGAATGGTGAACAGCGTAAGCCAGAAGTTCGGCAGGCTGCGCTCGCGGCCGTGATCGACAAACTCCGCTGCCATGGAGCTTTCCTCGGCCAGCTGAACGTGAGGCGCGATCAACTTCGCGTACAGGGGACCGGCGAGAATGGCCGCGGGAATGCCGACGAGCAGCGCGTAGGCGATGGTCCGGCCCACGCTCGCTCCGTAGATCGCGACCGCCAGCATCGCAGCCGGGTGGGGAGGCACAAGTCCGTGCACCACCGAAAGAGCCGCCACCATGGGCAGTCCGACCGCAACAATCGATGTGTTGGTGCGCCGGGCCACGGTGAACGCGATAGGAATGAGCAAAACGAACCCGACCTCAAAGAAGGCGGGCAGGCCCACGATGAGACCGATCAACACCATGGCCCAGGGAACGTTCTTCTCTCCAAAGAACCGAATTAAGGTGTGGGCGATCTGGTCCGCTCCTCCGGATTCGGCCATCATCTTGCCCAGCATGGTGCCGAGCGCCACGATGATGGCGATGTGCCCCATGGTGCCGCCGAATCCGGCTTCGAAGGAATGGACGATGCTCCCCAGCGGCATGCCCGCGACGAGGGCCAGCGCCAGCGACGCGAGAAACAGGCTGATAAAGGGATTCAGCTTGACGACCGCGATCAGAAAGATCAGTCCGACAACGGCGACGGCGGCGGAGACAAGCAGAAGAACGCTGTGAGAATCCATGATGGGAACGCGATCACCGCAGTGGGTTGATTACCTGAATGCATGGATAACAGATCAGTCCGGTTGTGGACGTCTGCAGGCGACGCAGTCGATCTCGATTTTGCAGTCGATCACCATGCTGGAGACAACACACGAGCGGGCCGGCGGGTGCTCCCCGAAGAACCGCCTGAAGACGGCGTTAAAGGCGGCAAAGTCACGCGGATCGGCGAGCCACACGCCGCATCGCACCACATGCTCGGGCCCGTACCCTGCCTCGCCGAGGACCGAGAGCAGGTTGCGAATAGCCTGTTCAGCCTGGGCAGTGATATTTCCCGCTACCACTTCGCCGTTCACCATGGGAACCTGCCCCGACACGTACAGCCAGCCGTCTGCCTCGACCGCCCGCGCGAAGGGCAGAGACTGGCCGCCTGCACCCCTGCCCCCTTCTGCGCCATACCGCCTGATGTTCATCCTTCCTCCAGCTTTCTCCTGTTCATTGAGCCCATGAGTGTCGGTCGCGGGCCAGGAAGCGCCCATTGCGGTTTTGCGTCGCTCCTTCTGCCGTCCACGTGAGCACACCATTGACCCACACACCGCGAATCCCTTCAGCCGGACGCACCGGATCGGAGAATGTCGCCTTGTCGATGATGGTTGCCGGATCGAACAGTACCAGGTCGGCGAACCAGCGCTCCCGAATCATCCCGCGCTCCCGCAGCCCGAATCGCTGCGCCGGCAATCCGGTCATTTTGCGAACCGCTTCGGGCAGGGACAGAATCTTTTCATCGCGACTGTACCGGCCCAGCACGCGAGGGAAGGTTCCCCATAAGCGCGGGTGGGGAAGCGGATCGTGAGGAAGACCGTCGGAGCCAATCATGGCCGCCGGATGTCGCAGGATCTGTCGCATATCTTCTTCAGCGATGCTGTGGTAAATCGCTCCGGCGGGCTGGAGTTTCTTCGCCGCCTCCAGTTGCGTCATCTCCCACAGCTGGGCAATCTGTGCCAGGGAGCGGCCCGCCGCTTCGGGGTGCGGGTTGCTCCAGGTAATGGTGATCGTGACGCGCTCGTCTACCTGCCGCAGGTCAAGAGTGCTGGAACCAGCCGCATAAGGATAACAGTCGCAACCGACGGACTGAGACTCTCGCGCCGCATCCAGAGCCTGCAGTACCTCGCCGCTGCGGCCCCAGTTATCGACACCCGCGCATTTCAGGTGAGAGAGGATGACCGGCACATGGCCGAGACGGCCAATCGTGAACGCTTCCTGCATGGCATCGAGAATGGCGTCCCCCTCCGATCGCATATGTGTGGCGTAGATGGCGCCGGCCGCAGCCAGCGGCTGCGCTACTCCCAGCACTTCTTCTGCGCTGGCTGCGTTGGCTGACAGATAGGCGAGCCCTGAGCTGAGTCCGAGTGCTCCGTTGTCCAGCGCCTCCTGCAGCTGGGCGCGCATGGCGGCAATTTCGGCTGCACTAGCGGTCCGATCGAGCCGATCCATTTGATTGTTCCGCAGCGCGGTGTGCCCCACGAGCGCAGCGACATTCACCGCCGGTCGCGCCGTTTCGATTGCGGTTCGATACGCAGCGAAGGTGGGGAAGCGAAAAGCCGAAGCGTCCCCCAGCAGATTCATGGGATCCGGGAGCGCACCGCGGAGTGTGACCGGAGCCGCGCTGATGCCGCAATTGCCGACAATCACCGTGGTAACCCCCTGCGACACCTTTGGGGGCATAGCAGGGTCCTGAAGCACGAAATTGTCGTCATGCGTATGCGTGTCGATGAAACCGGGACTGAGGCAAAGTCCCTCGGCTTCGATGACACTCGATGCTCTGCAGTCAAGCGCCGGTCCGACCGCGCAGATTCTGTCTTCGCGAACCGCCACGTCTGCAATGGCAGCGGGCTGACCGCTGCCGTCCAGCATGTTCGCATGGCGGATGAGCGTATCGCAGTTCAGCATCCGGGTTCCGGGCAGTTATAGGATGGTTCCATCGCACGCTCTCTGGTTGCGCCACCGCAAGGAGGTTGACTTGCTTACCGACAGCATATCCGTTCAAACGCCCGGAGCGGCAAGTACGCAGTTCAACAAAGGGCTGCATTTTTTCTCAGGCGCGCTCGAGCCCGCGGAGGTGAAGCGGCTGGGCTGGAACCTGCTGCGGGAAGATCTGAGCCTGCCATCCGCCGCGCTTTACGAAGAGAAGCTGGCGCACAACCTGGAGTGGATGAGACGTTTTGCCGTCGAGTACGGGGCAAAGCTCGCGCCGCACGGGAAAACCACCATGTCGCCGCAACTGTTTGCGCGGCAACTCCAGCATGGCGCCTGGGGCATCACGCTGGCGACCGCGCAGCAGACGCTTGTGGCCTGGCAGCATGGCGTGCGCCGCGTGCTGATGGCGAACCAGCTGGTGGGGAAGGAAAACATGCGGATCGTCTCGTCGCTGATCGAGGATCCCGGCTTCGAGTACTTCTGCCTCGTCGATTCAGCCGACCAGATCCATCAACTCGGTTCTTTTTTCAGCGCGCGCGGCCAGCGTCTGCCCGTCCTTGTGGAGCTGGGCGTCACCGGTGGCCGCACCGGTGTACGAGACGAGGAGCAGCTGAAGAGTGTTCTCGACGCGCTCTCCGCCTGGCGTGATGCTCTCCTGCTGAGCGGAGTGGAAGTCTACGAGGGAGTGCTCGCGGATGAAGCGGCGATCCGCGCGTTTCTCCAGCGAGCTATCGATGTGACGCGACGACTGGCTTCGGACAAGAGATTCCAGCGCGCTCCTGTTCTGATCTCAGGCGCCGGCTCTGCCTGGTACGATGTGGTGGCGGAAGCGTTCTCCGCCGCAGGCTTCGAATCCGGGATCGAGATCGTTCTGCGTCCCGGCTGTTACATCACGCACGATGTGGGCGCCTACCGCGAGGCGCAGTCGAGGATTCTGTCGAGCAAACCTGTCGCTCGCCAGATGCATTCCGGATTGGTGCCGGCCCTGCATGTTTGGGCGTACGTCCAGTCACGACCGGAGCCCGGGACCGCCATTATCGGGATGGGCAAGCGTGATGCTGCTTTCGACGCGGGCTTTCCTGTTCCGGCTCTCCATTTCCGTCCGGGAGACTCCCTGCCGAAAGTTGCGCCCGCGCACTGGACGATAACAAAGATGATGGACCAGCACGCTTTCCTCCATCTCTCCGCTCAGGACGATCTCCGCGTCGGCGATATGCTCGCCTTCGATATCTCGCATCCATGCCTGACCTTCGACAAGTGGCGTGCGATGCCGATTCTGAATGAGCAGTACGAGGTGGTGGACGTGATTCAGACCTGGTTTTGAGGATGCGCTCCTCGGTTTGTTTGGGTTCGACTTTCACGAACGAATCCGGCGTTCATCCAGTGGAACGCCGATCGCATCCTCACACCGCGCATCCGCGGCGATCCCGGGCTCTCGCCTCCTGAAAGGAATTCATCACGGAAGCAGCACTCCTTTAGCGTTCACCCCTCGCCGCATGTCTTCGAACGCCTCGGCAAGACCGGAGAGTGGATAGGTCCGCGTCACCATTTCATCCAGCTTCAGGCGCCGCTGCCGATAGAGCGACAGCAGAACGGGAAAGTCGATGAAAGGCCGGCACTGCCCGTAGAGCGGATTGATGTAGCGCTTGTCCCATTCGAAGAGCTGCATATCCACGGGCACCACCTCTTCGATGCCGCTAACCGCCACGGCCGTTCCCCCGTTGCGAACCATCGCCAGCGGCGAAGCGCCGAGGGCCGGAACGGCGGTGCATTCGAAGGCATAATCCGCACCCCGCTCCGTAAGCGCGCGCACTTGCTGCGCGGCGCGCAGCAATCCGCGATCGTCCGGCTGCGCCTGAATCGTATGCGTGGCGCCAAACTGCCGCGCCAGAGCCAGCCGGTTGGGCTTCAGATCCACGGCGATGATCGTCCCCGCGCAGGCATGGACCGCGCCCTGGACCACGCTGAGCCCCACCCCGCCGCAGCCAAGGACCACGACCGAGCATCCCTTCTCGACCTTCGCGGCATTCACCAAGGATCCGAAACCGGTCATTACCCCGCAGCCGAGAATCGCCGCGGAGGAGAAGGGAATCTCCACATCGATTCTCACGACTGCCTGTTTCGGCACCACCGTATGCGACGCCATGGTTCCCAGCTGGAAGGACGTTGCGATCGGAGCGGCCCCGTGCCGGAATCTCTCCGCAGGGACCAGGGGCTTCTGCTCACAAATGTTCTCAGCACCGCGACGGCACTGGAAGCACTCGCCGCAGGGAATCGCCCAGTTGAGCAGGACGCGATCGCCCGGCTGGACATGGTCGACGCCGGGTCCGCATTCCAGCACAATGCCCGCCCCTTCATGCCCCATGATGCAGGGCCGCCCCCACGACATGGAGTCGAAGTCGGTGTGACAGACGCCGCTCGCTCTGATCTCGACAAGAACCTCGTTCGCCTGAGGCGCGTCGATCCGTACCTCGTCCAACACGAAGTTACCCTTGCCATCGGTCACGATTGCCTGGGCTGAGACCATGAGGATTCTCCCTTCAGATATCGAGAACGGCTGAAGTAATCGGCTTGCAACTGGAGGGAAGGCCGGTGCCCTGATCGGGTGCCGCGCCTGTCGGATAGAACGACTGCGCAGATTCACTTTCCGGAGCCATCGCAGCGGCGGCAAGATCGCGGCATGACGTCCAATTTTCTTCACGGCCCGTCGTCAAGGTGGCCCGCTTCCCAAGTCTGTCGAAGTGTTGTTGTCATCGCGCTGCCGCCATCGCATGCGGCAGCCGGCATCGGGAGAGTGGGCTCAGTCAGCAGCAGCCTGCGCTGCCTTCATCCGGCGACCTGCTTCAAATCTGCGCGAGTATTTTCGTAGGTGGTGTGGTACGCCAGCAGGGCTGGATCCGGCTCAATGCCCCAATGCCGGCAGGCATCGCGATAGACCTCGGGCCACCAGTTCCGATGCTCCGTCAGCCCCTGCTCGCGCCAGCGGGCCCAGTCCACCAGAATGCGGGACCAGGCGCGGTCGCCGAACGCCAGCGCTTCTTTCTGGCCGCCCAGTTCGGGCACCAGCCAGTCGCGGCCGATGCGGGCGTGCAGGATCTCATCGGCCCAGTCGTAATCCTGAATGAGCGCGGTGAGAGGGTTGGCCGTGGCCAGCGCGACCTCCCACTCGTACTCCTTCCCGATCTTTTTCGGCATCAGTCCCTGTTCGATGGCGTAGAGCACGCCATGCCGTTCCAGCGGCGTCAACTGCGTGTTCAGGCCCAGAGACCACGTGAAGTTGAATGGGATTGTTGTCCAGTCGATGCCCATGGCGACAAAGCCGATTTCCCCCATCATGGCATGGCGGGCCTCGTCCCACAGCTGACGCGTCATGTCGCGGTAATAGCCCCACGGCTTTCCGTGGGTTTCGACCAGAATGCTCGACATCATCTCCGGAACGTCGATTTCCCGCAGCCGCTTGAAGTACAGCATGATCGACTTGGGACGCGGCGGAATCTCCGCATCGAAGAGGAACGCCTCCGCATTCACTCCCATGTTGTAGGGATCGCGAAAGCGCTCATCCCGGCGAGGAACCGGATCGTAGCGGAAGGGCTGGGACGAGAACATCCGCTGCGGTTCGGCGCCGCACTTCGGCTGCGTGCCGTCCAGGTCGCCGGCCGCGGCCAACAGCTCCTCCAGCCGCGTCGTCCACGCCGCAAGCGACGACCGGGTCGGCTCGTCCACCAGGCAGGCAACAGCCTGCTCGCCATAGTGGAGAACATCGTGCATTTCGAGCAGAGCGAAGCGGCAGACGCGCCAGGTCGGGTGATCGAAGAGCTTATTCGTGTCGGCGAGGATGCGCTCCAGCGCGCGGACCATCGCCGGCACAGCGTAGCCATAGATGCCCAGCACCAGGGCGGGAATCTCGGCGGCGCACTGGATCTCATCGAAGAACGTGTCCAGCGCGGCATGGGGAGAAACTTCCAGCCCATAGGGCGGCTGGCGCATTTCACGGACTCGGCTCGCCAGCGGCTCCACATGCTCCGCGCAGATATGCGCGTGCAGGCTGAAGGCCATCTTGAGTTCGTAGATCGGCACCGCAGCTATGCGCGAGACAAAAATCATGTGCAGCCGCCGCAGCGACCAGTGCAGGCGCAGCTGGCGGGCGACCGATTCCGCAACCGTCAGCCCTCGGGTGCTGGCCTCGCTCATCGACTGCAGGCCCACCAGCGGAGGCAGATGCGAATGGCCGGCGTAAGCGGCCAGGCCCGGGCTTACCTGCGCGTCCTGACGCGATTCCTGATTCATCTGGGTTCCTTATCGCTTCCAGCGCCTGTACCGAGGAGAATAGCTCCGCCGCGCTGAGAAAATCCTCTCAGAGATTGATGCGTTTCTGTATCGTATTGTGCACTTTTGGAAGGATATGGCTGCAATTCAGCAAACGTGGTTAAATTGCCCCTATGCGGGCGCATTTCGAGAAGGTGACGTCCGGGTCGGCATCTTTGCTGGCTTTTGAACGGGTCGATATGGAATTCCCGTTCTACTGGCACTACCACCCCGAATTCGAGCTTACTCTGATCGTCGACAGTCAGGGGCAGCGGCTGGTGGGCGATGGCATCGGCGATTACGGCCCCGGCGATCTCGTCCTGCTTGGATCTAACCTTCCCCACAGCTGGCGCTCCGGCCCGGTCAGGATGGCGGAGCAGAGGTGCCACCGCGCCGTAGTCATTCAGTTTCGCGAGGATTTTCTCGGCCCGGACTTCTTCCACATTCCCGAAATGGAGCCGATTCTGCGGCTGCTGCAGCGATCGGCCTGCGGTCTGGCCTTCGGACACACGCCATCGGGCCGCATCGCAGCTGCGAAGATGATGGAGTATCTCGCGCAATCGCCCGCCCAGCAGATCGTCGAGTTGCTCGAGATCCTTCTGCAGCTCGCCTTCGAGGCAGATGCGGAGCCACTCTCCACGGATCGCGTGCGCCCCATGTGCCGCATCGAGGATCAGCAGCGTATTGACGCGGTGTGCGCCCATTTCAGCGCGCACTTCGACGAGGAGATCGATTACGCCGAGCTCTCGGAAAAGCTGCATATGGATCAGGCTTCGCTGTGCCGCTTTTTCAAGCGCGCAACCGGGCGCACCATGACGGCCTATGTGAACGAACTGCGGGTGGGCGCGGCGGCTCAGCTGCTGACCACCACCGACCGGAGTGTTCTCGACATCGGATTCCAGGTGGGCTTTGGCAATTGCTCGAATTTCAACCGCCAGTTCAAGCGCATCAAGGGCTATGGTCCACGGACTCTGCGCCGGCAGTTTCGCTCCCATACCGAGCCGGAATTCGCGCTGCTGCGCGAGACGCGGAGCGAAAGTCCGTCGTCCCGGACGCGAGCCTGACTGCCCCGGCGCCTGGCTGGCCGTGGCGCTGCTCGTGGCGGGCGTCAGGAGCCAATTGAGTACACAAATCTCTCAATTCCGATGAGGAAAATCTCCTTCCCGGCGTATTACGCTGAACGCGCCGAAGCATCCTGCCCGCGCATGTCTCCGGCATGTTCCCCAGACTGGTCCCCTCCGGAGATTGCGGAGTCTCCTGTCTGCCCGCGACGTCAGGAGCCGGCAACGATCGCGGGGCCCGAAGACTGGAATGGAAATGAATCGACGTGAGTCCCTCAAGCTGCTGACAACCGCCACCGGCGCCACCCTGCTGCAACCGTGGACTGCCCTGGCGATGGCGGCGGACAACTCGGAACCGGCGGCAGGAATATCTGCCGGAGGGACGCAGCCGGCGTTCTCCTGGCTGCCCCTCGGCTCCGTCAGGCCCACCGGCTGGATCCGGGCGCAGATGCTGCGCGATTTGAACCAGGGGTTTGCCGGCTGTTTGGGACAGCTCTGCCACGAAGCCTCCTCAGACATCTTCGTCACGAATCGCAATTCGCGGCATGCGCAGGATGTCGCCAATCACCTCGGCGTCGCTTGGTGGAACGGCGAAACCGAGGGCAACTGGCGCGCTGGGTTCATCATGATGGCGTACCTCACCGGGGATCCGCGCACCATGCGGGAGGCCGACGACTATGTGCGCCACATTCTCTCCTCCCAGGATGAAGACGGCTATCTCGGCGCGTTCGCTGCGGATTCGCGCTTCGTCCATCCCGGCGAACTGTGGACGCAGGCCTGTTTGCTGCGCGGCCTTCTCGACTATGCGGAACTGGCAGAGATGCCTGCCGTCCAGACTGCGGTGCAGCGCTGCGCCGACTTAACCGTTTCGGTCTACCGCTCCGGCAGGAAGCCCGTCCCGTGGGGAGAGAATCACGATCTGATGATCGTGGATGTGATGGAGCGGCTTTTCGAGCTGACCGGAGACGCGCGGTACCGTGACTTCTCCGAATGGCTCTACGACGAGTGGAGCCGGAATGTCAGCAGCGCAGACACGAGCCTTCCCTCGCTGCTGAACCCGAAGGCGCCCTATGTGCAGCACGGCGTGCACACCTACGAGTCGATGCGTGTGCCTCTGTGGCTGGCTGTTGCGACGGGGCGCGAGGATTTGGGAACGGCCGCACGCAATGCGCTGGCGAAGCTGGACCGTTATACCGAACCGGGAGGCTCGGCCGTGAGCGAGGAGGCGATCGGCAACCTCGCTCCCAACCCGACTTCGACGGAATACGAATACTGCGCAACGAAAGAGATCCAGTTCACGCTGGAATCCGCGCTGCAAAAGACGGGTGCGGCCTCTCTCGGCGATCGGGTGGAAAAGGTTTGGTTCAACGACGCGCAGGGGGCGCGAACGGCTGACGGTCGCGCCATCGCTTACCTGTCTCCCGATAATCGTCTGCGTTGCGACGGACGAACACCGGATGGAGCCCGGCGCGAGCCGCGCAACAAGTATTCGCCGACCCATGCCGATGTGGCTGTCTGCTGCAATCCCAACGCAACCAATGTGGCAGCTCTCTTCGTCCGCGGTATGTGGATGCGGCGTGGCGACGACACCCTCGCTGCTCTGCTCTACGGGCCCTGCCGGGTGTCCGCCCGCATCGCCGGCGTCAACGTCGTGTTGGAAGAGCAAACTGCCTACCCGTTCGAAGACCATGTGACCATCGCCGTACATCCGGAGAGACCAGCGAGCTTTTCGCTGCTGCTGCGCAACCCTGAATGGTCCGAACATACCGAGGTGAGCTGTGGCGATGCTCGCATCCTCCGCGAAGGCAATTACTGGCGCGTGACGAAGCATTGGGGCACCGGCGATGCGGTCCGAATCAAGTTCGTCCGGAATATCCGCACCGTGACAGCCGTGAATGGCGAAGTCGCGTTGCAATATGGCCCCCTCGTCTTCGCCCGGCCGCTGGCGTCCACGGAGTCCGTAATCCGGACCTATCCTCTGCCCGGCTTCGCCGATACTCACGACCAGCCGATCCCGGGGAAACAGGAGGAGCTGGCTTTCTCAGCCCAGTCGCAAGGTCAGGCGTTTGGATTTCAACCCGCAACCACTGCCCAGGCCGCCGATCTTCAATACCCCTTCGACCGCCCGGTCCTCGTCCTTCGCGGGTCCATGCTGCGGACCGGTGACGGCCAGCCGGTCAGCGTCGACCTGGTGCCTCTGGGCAATGCTCCAATCCTGCGCAGAATGACCCACCCGGTTTCCACCTGACGCGCAATCCCCACTCCTCGCATCCCAGGCCGGCAGGCTCCGGAAACAGCGGTTGCGCACCCGGCTGACGACCGGCAACTGGCACTCAATCGAGGGCGGAAATGATGATATCTGCGCGACGAACGAATCCGATTCCCACGCCGACGGCGTCCGTTCCTCTCCGGACCAGCCAGCCGCGCATCACGCTTGTCCTGATCCTGAGCAGCGCGGTTGCCGCGCTCGGCGGGTTGCTCTTTGGGCTGGACACCGCCGTGATAGCAGGCGCGACCCATGCGCTCTCGCAGCTGTTTGGTCTGTCGCCGGGCATGCTGGGCGTGACCGTCTCGAGCGCTCTCTGGGGCACCATCGCGGGCGCCGCTCTGGCTCCGCCGCTGGGCGAATCCCTGGGGCGCCGCGACAGCCTGCGCATTGCGGCTGTTCTGTACCTGGTGTCCGCGCTGGGCTGTGCGCTCGCGTGGAACTGGCCGGCCCTGGTTGCCTTCCGTATCGTCGGCGGCCTGGGCATCGGCGCTTCCTCGGTGCTGGGCCCGATGTACATCGCGGAGATTGCGCCAGCGGCCCTGCGTGGCCGGCTCGTCTGCTGCTTCCAGATCAACATCGTCATCGGCATCCTTGTGGCCTATCTCTCCAATTACTTCATCGTTCTGCATAATCTCGGCCGGGTGGAATGGCGCTGGGAACTGGGGGTTCCGGCCATCCCCGCAGCCGTCTTCCTGATTGCGCTTTTCTTCATTCCCAGGAGCCCGCGCTGGCTTCTCGGGAAGAATCTCGTCGAGGAGGCCGAGTCGGCGCTGACCGCGGTCGGCGAGCCCGAGCCCCGGCCGGAGATTGCGCGCATCTGGTCCTCCATCGCTGCCGAGCGCGCCCTCAGCGGCGAAAGGCTCCTCGCGCGGCGCTATCGCCTGCCGCTCTTTCTCGCCATCAGCCTCGGCCTGTTCTGTCAGCTCTCGGGAATCAACGCGATCCTTTATTACCTGAACGACATCTTCCGCGCAGCCGGCTTCGCGTCGCTCTCCGGCAACCTGCAGGCCGTTGCCGTAGGCGCAACGAACCTGATCTTCACCCTGCTGGCCATGATGGTGATCGACAGGATCGGGCGCAAGCCTCTTCTGCTGATCGGCTCCCTCAGCATGGCAGCTGCCCTGGCCGGCGTCGCCATTCTCTTCTCGACGCACCAGCATCAGGGCTGGCTGCTGTGGCTGCTGATCGGCTATGCCGCGGCATTCTCTTTCTCAGAGGGTGCGGTGATGTGGGTCTATATCGGCGAAGTCTTTCCGAACTCCGTGCGCGCGCGCGGACTGGGCGCCGGAAGCTTATCGCACTGGATCATGAATGCGCTGATCTCCGCCTTCTTCCCCGTGCTCGCAGCCCGATCCAAAGCCATTCCCTTCGAATTTTTCGCGGCCATGATGGTCCTGCAGTTCTTCGTGGTCTGGTTTGTGTTTCCCGAAACCAAAGGGATTGAACTCGAAGACATGCAGCAGCGGCTCACGCATGCCGCATAGGCCTGAACCCTGAGCGAGCGCCGCGGCCGGCTCTGTGGAGTCGACGCTCTTCGAGAGCACACAACCTTCCCCAGGCCGGGCGCCGGAGTCGCGCCCTCGCATCCTCCCGCGCCCGTTCCAACGCTGTCTTTCCTGCCGCTACTCCACGGTGAAGTAGAGCGGCCCGAAGACGGTCGAGCGCCCTCCGGAGTCGACGGCGATCACAGTAACCAGATGAGAGCCGGCCGCGAGCGACGACACGGGATAAAGCATCTGGTATCCGGAGTCGAGATACGCGTTGTTGTGCTGTCCCGCCGCCACGTCCGGACGTGGAATCCCCAATGTTGGAGTGCCTTTGGAAATCCCGTCGATGTAGACCGTGACGTTCTTCAGCGGCGCCCCATCCGTCGCGTCCGCAACCCATCCGTTCACTTCCAGCGAATGGGACGGGTTCACCGTCGTGCTGCCTGTGACGCTGTCTACCGCCTCGCCGATAAAACCGAACGGCGGTCCGGCGCCGGCGGTCGTCGCTACGGTGAAGTTGACCGGGCCGAGCGTGGTCGAGCGTCCTCCGGAATCGATGGCGACCACGGTGACCACATGCGCCCCAAGCGTGAGCGACGACGCTGAATAGAGCAGGCTGAATCCGGAGTCAAGATACGCGTTGTTGTGCTGTCCCGCCGCCACATCCGGGCGCGCAATGCCCAGGGTCGGAGTGACTCCCCCGGTTCCGTCGATGTAGACCTTGACATTGCTCAGAGGAGCGCCATCCACCGGATCGGCGACCCATCCACTCACGTTCACGGAATCGGATTGGCCAACCGTTGTGCTGCCGGTGACGCTGTCCACGGCCCCGCCGATAGACCCGATCGGCGGTCCGGCGCCGGCGGTAGCCGCCACCGTGAAAATGTATGGCCCGAAAGTGGTCGAGCGTCCTCCGGAGTCGATGGCGATGACGGTCACGGCATGCGTGCCCAGTTTGAGCGACGCCGCGGAATAGAACATCTCGTATCCGGAGTTGAGATAGGCGCTGTTGTGCCGGGCCGCCACCACATCCGGGCGTGGAATACCCAGCACCGGAGTGCCTTCCGCTACCCCGTCGATGTAGATCGTGACGTTGCCGACCGGGGCGCCATCCACCGGATCGGCGACCCATCCGTCCACCCTCACCGAATCGGACCGGCCCACGATGGTGCTGCCCGTTACGCTGTCCACCGCATCGCCGATGTAACCGAACGGCGGACCCGGCACCAGCACGTTGAAGGTGCCGCTGGCAGCGGAGACGGACGGGGCCGGCGTGGCGGCTGCATTCAGCGCCAATTGTGCGGTCAGCGAATCGCCGGTTCCGACCGTGTTGATTTTCAGCGCTGAGTAGGTGGCCACGCCGCTGCTGGTTGTAGCCGAGCCGCCGGTCAGCGTACCAGTGCCGTTCAGTGTGAGCGGAATGGTGACGCTGCCGCCCGTGAACGGTGTGCCGCTCTCATCCAGCGTGACTGCCGGAGCCGGGCTCATCGCCGCTCCCTGCAGCACATTGGAAACCGGGCTTGTAAAGCTCAGCGCGTAATTCGTCTGCACTGCGCCCGCATCCACGCACGGCGAGCCCGCGCTGTAGCCGGTGTAGCTGGCGTTCGTGTTCGGATCGCCGCGCTGGTCGGTGGTCACGCCGGACGAAATGTTGCTCTGCAGGCCGGCGCAGACAGCCGGGCTGCCGGGCAGGGGAACCAGAGTTTGCGTGGGCCCGCCATTGTTGCCCAGCGGTCCGAGGTCGATGGCGATGGTCGACGTGCCGCTTGAATTGTTGCTGGCCTGATTGCCGCCGTTATCGGTATAGGCGCCGTCGATGTCAGCGTTGCCTGCTGTCGCGGTGTTGCCGGCGACGATGCTGTTGGCCAGCGTCAGCGTGCCGCCTGCCACATCGATGCCGCCGCCCGCGCCGCTGCTGGTGTTTCCGGAGACGGTGCTGCCGCTCACCGCCAGCGCGCTGTTGCTCCACACGCCGCCGCCGTTCGCTGCGGAATTGCCGGCGATCGAGCTGTCGCTCACCGTCAGCGTGCCGCTGTTGTAAATGCCGCCTCCCGCCGCGGCCGCACTCCCGCCGGTTCCAGGATTGGCGGAGATGGTGCTGTCGCTCACCGTCAGCGTGCCGCCGTTGTAGATGCCGCCCCCGTCGCCGGTGGCGGAATTACCCGAGATGGTGCTGTGGCTCACCGTCAGCGTGCCGCTGTTATCGATACCGCCGCCATTGCCCGTCGCGCTCCCGTGCGTAACGGTCAGGCTGGAGACCGCGGCTCCTGTCACGCCGGAATTCACCGTGAAGACCGCAGTCGAGGCGTTCCCGTTCACCGCGATAAGATTGCTCAGGGACGCGCCCGACCCCGCGGTCCGTCCGGTAACGCTGGTATTCGAAGGAACATTCAGCGTCCCGTTAGCGAGTGTGATGGTTGTCGCCGCAGCAAACTTCGTCGCGTCGAAGCTGATATTCCCGGCGCCCGCAGCGGCGGCATAGAGCAAGGCGTCGCGCAGGCTGCATGAGGAGTCCGTTCCCGTGCCGGGGGTTGTTTGCGCCGTGCAGTTCGTGGCCAGGCCTGGGTCGTCGCCTGTGCTCGTCACCACCAGATTCGGCGCCGTCACCACGATCCCGCTGGACGTAATGGCAAGGCTGTCCGCGGAGTCGGTGGCCGTAATCGTCTGGCTGCCCGGCGTGACCAGCGTTGCGGAAAACGTGCCGGCGCCCGCGGTCAGTGTCGACGGCGCCGGAAGCGTTGCGCTGGAATCCGTGCTGCTGAAGGTGACTGTGCCCGCGTATCCGATGGCCTGGTTGCCAAAGCGATCGTAAGCGGTCACCGTGAAATTGAACGGCGTCCCCGAGGTCGCCGCCGGTGGCGCTGTAATCGCCAGCGATGCCGCGGGACCGGGTACGTTGGTCAGGCTGAAGTTGACCGTGGCGAGGCCGCCGGCCGTGGCAGAAACCGTGTAGCCGCCGAGCAGGCCGCCGGCCACGAAAGTCCCGGCATTCGCAATCCCGCTTCCATTCGTGCTGACTGCGATCGTGTTGGTGCTGTCGCTGAACGTCCCGCTGGCTCCTGCAGCCGGCGCGGTAAATGTAACACTGACGCCGCTAACGGGGATGCCGCCCGCATCCGTCACCTTCACCGACAGGTTGGTTGGGTACGCCAAACCCGCACCCTGCGACTGAGGTGTCGTGCCTGAGCCCGGCACCATCGCAGCCGGCACCTGCACCACGGGGACATTGCTGTCTGTGCCCGTCGCCGCACTGCCCGAGTTCGTGTGGATCAGATCTCCGCCGCCCCACGCGGACGCGGTGTTGGATACGGAAACCGGAGAGCTGGCCGGCACATTCACGATCAGCTGAATGACCGGGAAGCTGCTGCCGCCCGCTACGCCCTGCGTGGAAGTGCAGCTGACCGCAGCTGTTCCGTTGCAACTCCAGGCCGCTGACGTGGCGCCGAAACCGGACACCGTGTAGCCCGAAGGAAGGGTATCGGCAACATTCACCGTGCCCGAGGTCACACTGCCGGCCCCCGCGGTGTTGCTCACCGTAATGTCCCATTCCGCGGTCTGCCCCTGGGTGAAGGTCCCGGTGTGGGTCTTCTGCACGGCCAGCACCGGAGCCGGCTGAATCGTCAACGTCTCGGTGTTGGAAAGCGTGGAGCTCGCTCCCGCACCGCTGGCGGATACGTTGTTATTGACGGTGCCCGAGGCTGTCGGGGAAACATTCACGTTCATGGTCAGTTCCGGATAACTGCCGCTTTCCGCGACGGCGAAGTCGTTGGTGCAGGTCAGAGTCTGTCCCGCTGCCGAGCAGCTCCAGCCGGTGCCGGAGAACGACGAGTAACTGAAGGCCGAATTCAAAGTATCCGTGACGGTCATCGGGTTGCTGCCGCTGGGATCGCCCGTAGCGCCCGGCCCGTTGTTGACGATCTCCACCGTGAAGGATGCGTTCTGCTGGCCCTGGGTGAAGGTGCCGCTGTCGGGCACGGTCACCGCGATCTGCGGCGGGTTCTCGACGAAGTCCACGCACCAGCCGGTCGCGCCGGCGCCGGAATCGTGGATGTTTTGATTGAAATACAGGCTCCAGGTCCCGTTCGGGTTGATGCCGGAAAACGCGCCATTGCCCTGGCCGTTATCGGTATTGAACGTGAACGCGTTGCTGTGCGGCTGGGAGTAGTCGAACGTGCCCGGCAGCGTATAGAAGCCGCTGGGGCTGGCAAAGAACGTGTCGTTGCTGTTGTAGCTGGTGGGCTGGTAGCTGCCGGGCCCAAAAGCCGCCTGCGGCACGGTGCCGCCGGCGCTGTCCTCAAAGACATAATTGCCGGTGGAAAGGTCGGTGCTGTTGGTCCCGGTTCCGGAGAAGAAGTCCAGCCCGGTTCCCGTCGGCCCCACCAGCAGCGAGGAGGTGTCATAGATAGTTGGATCCGCGCCCGTGTGGAAGTTTTCCAGCTCGACCCCGACGCTGTTGATGGTGCCGGGCAGGTTCGCGACAAAGATATTGGAGGGGTTCGGGCTCGCCGCGCCGATGTTATCCGCGCTCTCCGCGGTGCTCGGCAGCGTGATTCCACCCGGATTGCAGAAGACCGCCGGGCTGCTGGCGGTGCCCGCACCCGAAATGGTCGTCGCCGTATTCTCGCGCTGCCACAGCGTGGCGGAGCTCGGATCCCAGGTGTTGGTCACGCCGCTGTAGGTCGCGGTGATGTCGTGGTCGCCCTCAGCGAGCGAGCTGGTGGTGATCGCCGCCTGGCCGCTGCCATTCACGGCAACCACATTGCTGCTGACGCCGGCCGGCGCTGAACCGTTCTCCGTGAAGGTCACTGTGCCCGAGGTTACCGGGCTGCCGCCGCTGGTGACCGTGGCCGTCAGGGTGACGGGATTCCCGGTGGTGGCAGGATTGGTCGACGATGTCAGTCCCGTGCTGCTGACCGCACCCGTATTTTGGACAAAGGAAAGGCACCAGCCACTATTGACAGCCAAAGACGCGCCGCCGTCGTTGAACGCGTACAACGTCCAGTCGCCGTTTCCGTTGGCTCCGCCGAACGCCTGGCTCAGGGTCAGCGGATTGGTGCCGAAATAATCCGGCTGCGCGTAGTTGAAGGTTCCCGGAACCGCAGGAGCGGGCGAAGTGGATGCCACGAATACATCCGCGGTGCTGGAAATGTCGGTGGCCTCGTAGGTGGTGCTGGTCAGCGGTCCATCGACAGGTGCGGAGGGATTATCGTCGGCGAAAGAAACGTCCACGGCGGGCTGCGAGCCCGAACTGCCCACGCTGGACATGAAGTCCAGGTTGTACGCCTTCGATTTATCGGGCGCCACCAGCAGAAACCCATAGCCGGGGAAGAGCCCGCTCGCAGCCGAGATGCCGTTCAGGGTAACGGTGAGGTTCGCAACCGTGCCGGTCAGCGCGGTCGTGTCGGTTCCCACGTTGATCACCGACGGGTAAGGCGTAATGACCCCTCCGTCCACCGTGATCTCGCCGGAGTTGCAATACTGCCCGCCTGAGAGGGTGCTGTGATTCTTAACGAACTGATTGAGAGGGCTGGAGCTGCTTGCGTTAAATCCGCTGCCGGGTGAATAGGACGCTTGCAGCGTGTGGATTCCCTCGGTCGAGATTGTAGTCGTGCATTGCGTGGTCCCACCGCTGAGCGCCTGAGCGCTGCAACCGGAAATCGTGGAGCCGTCATCGGTAAACTTCACCGTTCCAGTCGGCGTTTCCCCCGTTGCGCTTACGGTCGCGGTGAGCGTCACCGAGCTGTTCGCTCCACTGGTGAACGACGTGTCGTTCGTCGAGTTCGAACTGAGCGATGTGGTGGTGTCGATGTTCGTGGTCTGCTCGACCGTCATGACCAGAGACCAGCTGCTGACCGACACCGGGTCTCCATTGGTAAACGGATTGTTATCGGTGAGGGTCAGCGTCCAGCTCCCGCTGGGCGTCGCCCCTCCGCTCACAAACTGATTGGCGAAGGTCGCGCTGCCGTCGGTCTGCGCCCACTGGGACGACGATCCCAGCGGAGGATTTCCCTCGCCGTTGTCGGGCGCATTGAAATAAGAACTCGGCCGGACAACCGGACACCCGGACCCCGAGCAGGTGTGCGGCCATGTTGAATTGCCGCTGCTGCCGTTTTCCGGCGCAACCTTGCTGGCGCTGTCCCAGACCGTAATGTTCACATTGCTCAGCCCGGATCCGGAATCGCCCTGGTCGTCGCCGTCAATGCCGTCGCCCGTGGCTCCCAGAAACTCCAGCTTCTGCCCGCCCGGAGCCGTCAGCATCAGGGCGGCGTAGTTCATGCTCGAGTAAAAGGCGCCCGTCGTCGCCTCGTCCGTGCCGTTGGAAGTAACGCCGTTGAGCACCACCGAAACGCAGGTGATGGTGCTGCCGGAGGGCAGCGTCGGCACCGTGATCGTGTTGGTGGAAGTGCTGATCGTCCCCGCTGCGACGGAAACCCCGCCGGTTGAGGTATAAGTCGTCGTCCCCGTTCCCGAGCACTGCGCGTCTGCTCGGCCCATGAGGCCAAAAGGCGCCAGCACGGCGCACAGGACAAACACAGGCAGGCTAATCTTTGACCGAACGAACCGCGGCAGCAGCGCACAGGAAAACCTGAGGGACATTGCGAAAACCTCCCGAAAAGATCCCTGTCGCAGGGCAGGGATCAGTTGACGGTTTGCAGATCGATGAGCAGGAGTTAGAGCCTGCACTCAATAAGTCGCAAGGGATAGCCTGCGAGATATAAGTTCTGCAGTCGGCATAGAACAACGGCCTGTATCTGCCCGATCGCTTCGCTCCTCAAAATAAGGAGCAGCCAATTCTGAACGCAGATTGGTACAGGACGGGAATGTCCGATCCTAACCCGGACCGGAAAGGCTTTCATTCCAGCCTATGGTTCCCGGCAATGGATTACTGAGCGTACGGGGAAGACAGATAAGTGCTCAGGGGAACCAGTCGAATTTGGCAGAGACGGTGCGCCACTGTCAATGCAAAAGTGAACGCTTTGAATAATAAGGGAGTGTGAATTTGCGCCGGTGGAAGCGGCGCGGCGATGGATGCCTTGCGCCAATGTGGAGTCCCACTGCGCGAACCCGTCCGGAAGAGCAGCATCAGGGGGTGAAGAACACGCGATATCCAAACGCCGGTCCGCCTTCGGCCGCGCGAACAGGCAGGATGCAAACGGAAATTAATATGTTACCTGCAGACTTTCCTGCTTGTCAGCGCCGCGCAACAGTGATAGAAGTGGTAACCGTCACTTCAACGCGCTTTCAGCCAGCGCGAAACCCAGGGAGTATTCACAGATGAGCACCTCTTATGTCGGTGAAGTCCGTCTGGTGGGCTTTAACTTCGCGCCCGTCGGCTGGGCGTTCTGCGATGGCAGCACCCTGTCCATCGCCGAAAACAGCACGTTGTTCAACCTGATTGGCACGATCTATGGCGGGAACGGTCAAACCACGTTCAACCTTCCCGACCTGCGGGGACGTGTGCCCATCCATCAGGGCTCCAACGGCTCCAACACCTACGTCATCGGGCAGCCGGGTGGCGTGGAGTCGGTGACTGTCGTCATGAATCAGTTCCCCGCGCACAATCACTCGCTGCTGGGCACCAACAACGCCGGCACGTCTAACTCCCCGGCCAACAACGTGGTGGCCAAGCTCACCAATGCATGGTCCGCCGCGGCTCCATCTGCCGCCATGAATCCATCCACGCTGACCCTCTCCGCGGGCGGGAATCAGCCTCACGACAACCGGCAGCCTTATCAGGTACTCAACTGGGTCATTTCGTTGTATGGCGTCTACCCCAGCCAGGGTTAGTGGCATTCGCCTGACTACATCGAGGAGAACGAGCATGGGAACACCGTATTTGGGACAACTGCTGCTGGCGTCCTGGAACTTCGCGCCCAAAGGCTACGCGCTGTGCAATGGGCAGACGATGGCGATCAATCAGAACCAGGCGCTGTTTGCGGTGCTGGGCACCACCTACGGTGGGAACGGGATCAGCACTTTCGCGCTTCCCAATCTGCAGGGACGAGTGCCGGTCGGTTACAGCGGCGATTACCCCATCGGAACGGTCGGCGGACAGGACTCCCACACCCTGCTCCCCACTGAAGTGCCGGGGCATACGCACACGCTGCAGGGTACCGCGTCGTCGGCGAGCACTCCCGCCCCGGCCAATAATGCGTTTGCGACGACCGCCGGAAATCTGACTCTCTACGCGGGGGCGTCCGGGCTTACGGCGCTCAATCAGGGGACAATCCCCGCTGCGGGCGGGAGCCAGCCGCACGAGAACCGGCAGCCCTATCTGGTGATGAACTGGTGCATCGCATTGACGGGAATTTTCCCGTCCCGAAGCTAGCACTTGCGCAGGTTCGGAAGCCTCAAGTCAGGAGAAACGATCCATGGATCCATTTGTCGGACAACTCGCCCTGGTCGGCTTTAACTTTGCTCCCACCCAGTGGCAAATCGCCTCCGGACAGCTCATGTCCATCTCGCAGAATGCAGCGCTGTTTTCCCTGCTGGGCACCATGTATGGCGGCGACGGAAGGAGCACATTCGGCCTGCCCAACCTGCAGGGCAACATCCCTCTCGGTTTCGGCCAGGGCCCGGGGTTGAGCTATTACGACCAGGGGGAAGTCGGCGGTACGCAGAGCGTCACGCTGCTGGCTTCGCAGACGCCGAGCCACACGCATTCGGTGCTCGCAGCCGGCGGCCGTGCCGATCAGCCCACTCCCGGCGGCAACTCGATCGGCGATGCCAGAGACGCCGGCAGCCTCTTCGCCGCTGTCGCACCGAACACGGCAATGAACTCGGGTGCGATCTCTCCGTTTACGGGAGGCAGTCAGCCGCACAATAATATGATGTCGTTCCTGGCCATGAACTGGATCATTGCGCTCACTGGCGTTTTCCCCGCGCGATCCTAGCCGGCCACCCTGGCAAGGGCCGCTGCAAATGCGGCCTTTCGCGGCTTGTACGCTATGTCCACGCTTGCAGTTCGCCCCGCTCTGCCCCAGGACGAGATCTTTCTCTACGACCTGTACGCTGCCATCCGCGAGCCGGAGTTCGCGCTGGCTCCCGTTACCGCGGCGCAGAGGGTCGAGCTGATCCGCATGCAATTCCGCGCGCAGATGTCGGCCTACACCGCCATGTATCCGAACTCCTGCTACCACGTGGTGCTGCTCGACAGCAGGCCAGTGGGAAGGCTGTGGGTCGCGCCCGGCGAGGACGAGTTCCATCTGGTGGATATTGCCCTCCACCCCGATATCCAGAGCAAGGGGATCGGCACTGTGCTGATCCAGCGCCTCCAGCAGGACGCGGCAAAGGCACGCCTGCCTGTTCGCTGCATGGTGCAGCGCTTCAATCCCGCTTCCCTGCGCTTCTACCAGCGCCTCGGATTCACCATCCAGCGCACAGATGAGATGAACTACTACATGGAGTGGCGCCCCCTGCCGCTCTTCTAGCGTGGCGCGTCAGTCACTTCAGCCGAGCTGATTCTCAGGCCGAGCAGGTCGCGGGCCCATCCTGTGCATACCTCCGTCAGTTGTGCGCGCAGCTCCTCCACGGTGGCGTAGCGGAAGACGCGCAGGTCTCTGCGCTCCTCCAGTTCCTGGCGAAAAGCAAGAACTTCCGCAGCGGTTTCCCCGGGCGCGTCCTTCAACATCACTACCACATCGCGCATCGGCATCGAAGCGTCGTCCCGGCACTCCGTCGCCAGCAGGAACAATTTGCGGAACAGGTCGCGCGGTCCCCAGTCATCCTCGAAAACCTGGATGAAGTAGCTGCTCCAGCGCACGTTGTCAGAAGCGACGCTGCGATAGTCCACAATCTGCGCGTCGTCCCGCAGGCCTACGGAGACCAGCAGGACCCTGGCCGGCATGGCTGTCGTTTCATTGGCCTCTGTGACTGCCTCGAAGCAGGCCTGACGATCCGGCCCCAGATCGCCTGGGGCCGAAATGAATACGCGGTACGCATCGAATCCGTGGGGCATGGAAGGAATCCAGCATAGCCCAGGCGTCCGCCGAATCACAATCGCAGGGCGGGTGCAGCGGGCTCGCGCTGCCGGTCAGGCCGAATCCACCGCCGTTCCTTCTACTCGATGATCTTTGTAATGTGCACGTCGAAATCCTTTCCGGGCAACAGAGAGCGCAGGGTAAAAACGCGATAGCCGTCGCCGGTCGCATCGGTGCGGCGAAACACCCCGGCCTCCGTTTCTGAAATCTCGCGGGCGCCCTGAAGATTGTCGACGCAGTACTCGGCATCGCGGAGATTCGGCGCTCCGCCGGCAGCAACAGAAGTCATCGCCTCCGCTACATAGCTCCGCATCAGCTTGGTCCAGTATCTGGAGAGTAAGTCGGTGCTGGCGAAGATATCGGCCCAGACGATCCGGCCGTTCACGGCCACCACCACGCCGACCGCGCCTTTGCCACGCAGTTCGCTCAGGATCGCTCGCTCGCCTTCGATGCCGCCGTAGCCTGCGATGCGCTCCTGCACGGGCGCACTCTCGAAGACCTTGGCGTAGGAAGTGGTTCCGTCGATCTGGCCCGGGGCCATACCGCTCACAGCGCCCTCCACTTTCGCGTTGGAGGTGCGCACGTTCTGCCAAACCTCGCTCTGGTTATGCTCGGCCATGGCGGGCATGCGCACGCTGGGCTGGGCCATCTGCGCGCCCATGGAACCGAACTTCGGAGTCGGTCCCGTCCACCGGCCCGGCTCGACGCAGAAAACGTCGAGATCGACAGGGCCCCCGTTCGGCGGAACAATGCGATCCGCGCCGATGACGCGGTCCTGCTTGCCGCCCGTAACAATTTCCCCGGCCAGCAGCAGCAGCGGCCGGCTCGAGTTGTTGTAGAGCACCAGCCGGTTGACCTCATCGCCGCCGTTATACGGAATGCGCTGGCCGGGACGGACGAGGCCGCGGTCGGCTCCGGCTTCCGTAACGACCACCTGCCCGGAGCGCACCCCTTCGTCCAGCGTAAGCAGCGACGACGTGTTCCAGGGTTGATCGGCGACGACGGGGAAAATAGCCAGATTGCCGCGCTGGATCGCGGGCAGCACGCGATACTGGCCCGTGCCGCCCAGCGCCGATGCGGCGATCAGCGCGAAGCAGAGCACAACGGTAATGTGCCTCTGCCTGCGAGGAGAAATCTGTTCGGGCCCGACTGCGAAGTTCACGGCGTATTTCATCTCTGCCTCCGCGCGCCGCGGTTGTCGTTTCCGGCGCGCAAGGAAAGAACGGGCAGCAATGCGTTTCTTGCAGGAAATTTGCTGCAGGCGATTGATCTATTCCCGGAGGTTTCCTGGACCGCGGCCGATACCCAGCGCCGATACACGGCTGTCGCTGCCCCGAAAGCCGCTGGACCCTCAGGGAAACACGCTGTAGCATCGCTCCCAATGGTTCCGGAACCTTCACAGGCGGCTGAGCTTCCCGTTCTCGCGGATGCCGTTTGCGAGGCCATCGCCCGGCGTTACCCGGAATCGGGAGCCTCACGCTACGGAATCTCCACCGCCGATTTCCTCCGCATCGTCTCCGCCGTGGTCATTCGTTATGCCGCCGAGGCCGGCGCAGCCGAGCAAATGCAATTGGTCGGCATGCTCCACGTGGCGGAGCTGTCTCTGGCGCGCGCCTGTTCGGCGGGCAACGATGCTGCCTGGGAGGAATTCCTCACCCGCTTTCGCGCACCCCTGTATGAGACCGCATACCGCGTCGCCAAAGACGAAACGGCCGCCCGCGAGCTGGCAGATGAGCTCTACGCCGATCTCTACGGCATCCCCGGCGCTGACGGCCGCAGGGTTTCGAAACTCGACTACTACATGGGGCGCGGCTCGCTGGAAGGGTGGCTGCGGACCGTGCTCTCGCAGCGTTTCATCGACCGTTGCCGATCGCAGGCCAGGCTCGTCAGTCTCGAAGAACAGACCGAGGCCGGCATCGGCTTCGCTGCGCCTTCCCCGCCGGACGATGCTGCGCCCGATCCTCGCCTTGCGGCCGCCCTCGACGCGGCGCTCGACGAGCTGCATCCTGAAGAGCGCTTCCTGATCGCAGCCTGGTACCTCGATCAGCGCACCCTCGCGGACATCGGGCGCCAGCTCGGCGCGCATGAATCCACCATCAGCCGCCGTCTCGATCGGCTAACCGGCGGCCTGCGCAAGGCGGTGCGCAAGCGCCTGCAGGCCGAAGGAATCAGCTCCCGCCGCTGCGACGAAATGCTGCACGATTTGGATGTGCGCGACCTCAACGCCAACGTGACCGCGAAATTGCGGCAAGAATCGCTGCCCGCCACGTTCTATAAAAAGGACCGGTCGACCACGTGAGCCCCAGCCCCTCCAATCCGCTGCGCGATCGCCTGGCGCACAGTCAGCAGGCCGCTCCGCATCCTGACGCAGACCTGCTCACAGCCTTTGCCGAGAAGTCTCTCCGCGCGAACGAACGTGAAATCGTTCTGGCCCACCTCGCCATCTGCGGAGAGTGCCGCGAGGTCGTGCACACGGCCACGCTCGCTGCGCCGGAGCCCGCAGTCATCCCGTCCTCGCTCGCCCGGCCTGCGCGATCGCCGCTGCGCATTTGGCTTCCATGGGTAGCCGCGACCGCATGCGGACTTGGCATCGTTGCGTCGGTCCTGGTGCTGCGTGTGAACACACGCGGAACTCCGCCGCCCACCCCTGTTGCCGTCAATTCCGCTCCGCCTTCCGTTGCAGCTCCCGCGCAACGTGAGACGTCCGCGGCCGTGCCGCCGGCGAAACCAAACAAGACGCGCAAACACGCGGCCTCTTCTCAGCAATCGACAACGCCTGTCGCCGCAACGCTCGCGTCCGCCCAGCCCGCAGAGGCGCCGGCGCAGGCGCAGAATCCCCAGCCGCAACCCACCGGAATCGCAGGTGCGCTAACCGCGCCAGCGCCCGTCGCGCCTGCCGCCCAGGCAAGCACACCGCCGCCGGCGCCCCAGACCGCGTTCGCTGAATCCACTCCGATGCACCTGTCCGCGCCCGCTGGTTTTCTCGCCGTTCGTCCCCGCTGGCGCATCGGCGACAACGGGCAGATCGAGCGGGCACTCGGCGACGGCGCCTGGCGCGCAGTTCTCCCCGGCGAGCGATTCCGCGTTCTGTCCGTGTCCGGCGCAGAGGTGTGGGCAGGCGGCGACCAGCTCAAACTCTTCCGCTCCTCCGACCGTGGCGACACCTGGGCGCCGGTCGCTCTCCCGGAAAAGTCCGGCCGCAGTCATTCCATCGCCCACATCCGGATCGAATCCCAGCAGTCCGTCACTGTCGAAGCCACCGACGGCACCACCTGGACCACCACGGACGGCGGCAAGTCCTGGCAATAACAGGACTCGCGACACTCGCTCCTAAGAGGGATCCTTCGGCCCCGCTCCGCTCGTGACCTCATACTCCAGATGAAACGGTGTCAGCGGCCGATTCATCGGAAGACGATCTTCCGCGATGACCTTCCTCACCTGGGCCAGCCGTTCCGACGGCAGCGGATGCGAGCGGAAATATCCATTCAGCCCGGAAATGGCAAGCTCGCTCAGCTCGTCCACGGGTGTCTCCGCGTGGATCACGTATTCTCCGTGCAGCCGCGTCCAGCGCTCCAGCAGCTTCATCGCGCCCTGGGGAGAATACCCAGCCGCAACCACGGCGCGCAGGCTCTCGCGATCCGCCTCGAGCTCCTCGTCTTTCGTGTAGCCTTCCTGCCAAATCGACATGGGAATCTGCGCGAGCGCCGAAATCGCATCCAGATCGAAGTGATGCAGCTGCGCCTCCATCTGCACGCGCTCCACGGCATGGTAGTGGTCGACATGCTCAATCTCGTGGCCCAGCACAAACGCCAGCTCGTCCTCGCTGGTCATCTGGTCGAGCAGCCCGCGGCCCACAAACACGTGCCCGCCCGGCAAGGCAAAGGCGTTGATCAGGTCGGCGTCGTCGATCACGTGAAAACTCCACGGCAGCCGCCGCTTCGCCTGCGCGGCCACGCGGAACCCAACCAGTTCCACATAGCGCTCCAGAGCCTGGGACTCCGGATCGGTGTTCGGCTCCATCGCCTCATATTGCCCGGCTAGGCGGTTGCCGATGCGAACCTCTTCTTCGTCGGAAAGGCGCGTCAGGTTCATCGGCGCGCGCGTCAGGTCGCGCTCCCAGTCCGCGGACCCGTCCACCAGCGCCGCGGGGCTCACCGCATCGTTCCGCGGCCGCCGCTGCACGAAATAAATCGCCGTCAGCGCAGCCAGCACCAGCACGGCCAAAATGAGAATGCGTTTCACAGCAGCCGCCGCACCGTTTCGCGGTACCGGTTGTAGAGCGTCGAGACCAGAGTGAGCGCGGCGCCCAGCACGATAAAGGTGATGTAGCGGTCGCGCTCCTGCAGCCGCCACGCGTCGAGGCACACGATCTTGCCGACGCAGAGCAGCAACAGCAGCAGACCGCTCAGCCGATAGCTGCGCTGGCTCGTGCCCAGTCCCAGCAGGATCATGAGCAACCCTTCCACGCCCCACGACAGCGTGACCATGCCCGGATTCATCTTCACGGCAATCAGGAACGCCAGCAGCACCACCGGCGCGAAGAAGAACCACTGCTCCGGATAGCGGAGGCCGAGCCGCCGTGTCCACAACGAAGGTTCCGGCTCAGCCGCGTAGCGCGTGCGCAGGCGAAATGCGATGGGCAACGCAGCCAGCAGCACCAGCACCGTCAGAACGACGACTCCAAAATTGCCGCGCCAGCCCTGCGCGGTGAAATAGCTCCCTCGATAAATGTTGTGCGCCATCCCGCGCGTCATGATGCCAATCACCAGCGCTTCCGCCTGATGCAGGAACACATCCTGCCGCGGCAGCCACGCCGCCGTCATCAGCGCGAAAGCCGCAGCGGCCCACGCAACCACCACCCACTCTGCGCGGATCTGGTAATACAGTAGCGCGATCACGCAGCCCGTGCCGAACCACGCCATCACGCCGCGAATCGGCCACCGCGTCTTCTCCGCTTCTGAAGATCCCAGGCGAGCCCACACATAAAAGAGAATCGCCGCAATCGGCAGCACCGTGTAGACGGCCGGGCTCACCGCTTCGCCGGGCAGCCGCGCCGCGGTGAGATTGATAAAGAAAATCCGTCCAAAGGCCGCCGTCAGCGCGGCATAGCCCTGCAGGCGCAGCGGATTCTGCCGCTGCAGCATGCCCCATTCAAAGAGGACCAGGCCGAAAACTGCGATTCCCACGGCCACGGCAACCGGTTGCAGCTCGCTCCACAACATCCACGCGGCCAGCATGGAACCCATCCACGAGTACGCGTGATGCAGGCTGCGCTCCCGCCAGTCCTGCGGAACGCGCACCCATCGGGTGAGCGCATACAGCACGCCCACCACCACCGAGACGGTGACCAGCCGCGTATCCACGTGGTGCCACTGGCTGGTCAGGAACAAATTGACCCAGACTGTCCGCGCCACCGCCAGCGCCGCCAGCACATGCGTTTGATAGGGAAGCTCCTCAACGTCGAAGAGCCGATCGGCTACCGCCAGCGCCAGCGCAAACAGAGCCCAGCAGGGTGCGAGCCACGGCTGCGGAGCCTCATGCCACGCCAGCGCCGCCAGCAATCCCGTCGCAATCCAGGTATGCGCGTACGCAGCCATGCGGTAATACGCTGCGTCGCGTGAGGCACAGAAGCGTGAAACCCCATACAGGGCCGCCGCGCACAACAGAATCGGCACATAGCACGCAACCGCGCTCTCGGTGTTCAGATTCACCCACACCAGCTGTCCCGCGACCAGCAGCGCGAGAACGTGCTCCTGATACGAAAACTCGCTGGGCTTCGTGAGCGTGCGCACCACAACCAGCGCCAGAGCAAAAGCCATCCACACCGGCGCCACCCAGGCCGGCGCCACTTCCAGCCACACCAGGGCCGCCAGCAGCCCCGAACCGATCCATAGCGCCAGACTCCGCAGTCGCTCGCGCCACTCGTCCGACCCAACTACCGCGGCGGTCAGGTAGAACAACAGCGCCAGCAGCGGCAGCGTGATCAGCCGCGTCGCGATGTGGTGCGGATACAAATCGTCGAAGTGGCTGTTTATCGCCACTGCGCGAACCACCGCTGCCCCGCACAGCAGCCATGCCTGCGCCAGCAGATGGGTGCTCGCCAGCCGGCGCGACGCCCACGCTGCGCCTGCCATCAGCGCTGCCCAGGCCACGGCGGTCCAGTCACCGGTGAAGATCGCCCACGCGCCCAGAAACACGGTGACGCAGCCCAGATAGCTGTGCACCGTGGCAAGCCGGGCGTCGATTCCCTGGAACAACGCTTTCCATCGGCGAGCGAAGAAATGCGCGTTCGCATAGAAGAGCACGCTGCAGGCGAGCAGCAGAATCCCACTGTGCGTCAGCGGCGCCTCGGAATGCTGGCGCAGCGCAAAGATGAAGCTTGCCTTCCAGATGACCAGCGCTCCGGTGGCAATCCCGGTCGCCAGAGCGATGCGGCGAAACACCACTTCCGCCTGTACCAGACCCGCCATCAGCAGCGCCTCGGCGGCCACCATCCACAACAGCGCAATATTGTTGCCGCTGAATTTGAACGGCACCGCGGCCAGCATCAGCAGCGACCCCAGCACCGTCAGCACCACGAATGCAGGGCGGCGGCGGCGTGTCGCGGGCAGTTGCCCGAAGAAAAACTCCAGCGCCCCCAGCCCCAGCAGCGCATAAAATGCCAGCTCCGGTCGCGTGGACTGAAACTTCATCACCGCCAGCAGCAATGTGGGATTCAGCAGCCCCGCGGCCGTCGACAGCCGCTCATCGCGCGCCGAGCGAACGCCGCGCGTCACGTAGGAAATCCGAAACGTCAGCCAGTACAGAACCAGGATGATGCAACTCGGCCAGAACTGCGGAAACGCGTGCCCCGCCACCCCATTCGGATACAGCTTGTAGAGCCAGTAAAAGTGGTTGCCGAATGTGGCGAGGATGCCGAAGATCTCCAGTTCGTACCACCCCATGCGCAGGCAGATCACCACAATCCCCACCGCAAGGATCGCTCCCGCGCTCAGTGCATACACCGTGTCCTGGCTCAGCGCGACTGTCGAGAAGGCCAGCAGGAACGCCAGCCCCGTCACCAGCTGCGACTCGTAGCGCAGCGTGTGCGCCACCATCGCGATCGCCACCAGCAGCAGCAGCGCGCAGTTAAGCGTCAGCGAACTCATCACCTGCATGGCGGGGACGTGCCACATCGCGTAGGTGGTGAAAAACATCAGAGCCCATCCGCCGCCGATGCCCGTCCGCCCGATCAGCCGATAGCGTTCCTTGCGCTCCAGCCAGATCCCTCCGCCCAGCAGCGTCGCCGCCGCCGCATACAGCAGCGCCACCTTACCGCCGGGGCCCATCGCCACCAGGGCCACACGCCCCAGCAGAGCAAATCCAAGCACCAGCAGGACGATGCCGATCTTGGCGAACAGGTTCATGCCCAGCACTTCTTCCAGAGGCAGGGTCGCGCGCAGCCGCTCGCCCAGGCTCCTGCGCGCTGGTTCAGAGGCAGCCCGCGAAGACCATCCCGCCGTTGAAGCAGCGTGCCCAAAGGAAGGCGTCGGCGCCGCGGTCTCCGCCGCCCGCGCGGCATTCCGCAGCGTCTCCTCCACGCGCGGGCCAGCCACCGAAGTGGGCGGCCCAACCTGAGCCTCAACCCGAGCCTCGACCCGAGCCGGAGCCTTTGTCATCGGAGTTGTTGCCGCCGGTGCCGCGGTTGCCGCAGCACCTGTCGCTGGGGTCGTGGCCGGCGCTGCCTGAGTCGCCGGAGTCATGATTGGCGGAGCAACGCTCGCCGCAGCCACCTGCGATGCCGGCGCTTGCGCAGCAGCAGGAACTGCGCGTCGAACCTCCTCCACGATTGCCGGCGCAACAGCTTGCGGCGCCGGCGCCACCCGCTCCGCGCGCACCGGCCGCTGCACATCCACGAGAACCCGCCGCAGCTCATCGATCTCCCTCTTCAGTCCAAAAACGCTGTCCCGATAATCCGACGCCAGCTGATCGAGACGTGTGCTCAGGCTGCGCGCGCGGATCAGCGCAACGATGGCGATGACGGGAGCTGCGGCTAAGATCCCGGCCACCACAAAGAGAATCAGAAAAATGGAGCTATCCATATACAGGGCCCTGCCGGCAGTGAAGGGATTGCACGCCGATGGTAGAACGAATCCGCCAGGAAACCTTGCATTAATTTCTGCAAGCTATGCAGACAGCAAAGCTTGCAGCGGTACCGGGGAACGCTGGCGCAGGCGGAAACGGGCTCATCCGCGTTCGCAGGAGAGGCTGCAGCGGTGGCGCCCATTCCACAACGGCGATGGGGCTCCTGTTACCAGGCAGAGCAACAGCCTCGGGAGCTTTTTCTGGTTCCTGCAGGGCCGGGCACGGCCAGGAATATCTGCACCGCCGTTTTCAGCCCGCTGGCTTCGTCGACGGCAAATTAACCGACCACTCTCGTCTCCGTGCCCGAGGCGAACCGCGTAAAGGCCGCTTCGTAGACCATCCGTCCGTTTTCCGGGCCCAGCGGCACGAGGAACAGCGAAATCTCCTTTTCCTGATGCAGCAGCGCATACGTCCCCTGCTCGAGCCATGGAGATGCCGGCCCGGTAAACAGCAGCGAAAACTGCTCGAGCTGCGCATTCGACAGGTCTCGAATCTCCGCCAGTTCCAGTTCCAGCGCCACCGGCGCATCTACGCGGAAAATCGTGTGCACGTGCGGAAGAAAATCTTCGCGAGTCAATGGCTCCGGCATTTGCGTTGCGCTTCCTCCCCGTTGGACTGCCTCAGCTCCGCACAGGATAAGTTCCCAGCAAGGCGATGCAGAAGTTGAGAACCAGACCTGGCGGCATGTTGTCGTGCCGCCGGCAGGATTCGAGCGACTTCCTCCCCATCAGCTTCGCTGGAAGCGCACCGGCTGCAGACCCGGAACGTAAATCATCATCGCCTGGTCGCGTCGATCCACAGGCGCCTGCGCTCCTGGCGCGTCGAAGTGGTAGCGCGCCCCGGTCGTGGGACTGATGACCGTGAGCCGCGTCTTCCCGGTGTATTCAAAGAGCACAGTCGACGGCGCAGCCTGAGCGGCAGCCACAGGCGCTGCAATAGTCTGGCGCTGCACCTGTGCTCCCGTCCTGGTTAGGTTGCGAGCCAGCGTGCGTTTAGCTCCGCAGCACATGGGGATCCTCCGGTTCCTGCAGAATGATAGGCGCCTGCGGCTCGTTGCGCGAGGCAATCCTCTCCAGCAAAATCGCGCCTCCCGACAAAGCCGGCCACAACAGCAGACGATGACGCCATCCCGGCGCCAGAATGAATGCAAACGGGGCGGCAACCCACAGGCTCAGGCAATAGAAGCACGCCAAAAGCTCCGCCACCACGCCCGTCCCCGCCCGCCTCCGCAGCCTCTCCAACATGCTCCACGGCCCGCTTTCATTCGACACCAGATGCGTGATGCGCCAGGTGATCAGAATCCCCAGCACCAGCCAGTAAAAAGGCGTCATGGCCTCAACTCCCCTCACGCGCCGGCGCAACCGGGATGGACGCATTGCCAACGAAGCTCCATCTGGCATTCACTACGGCCCTCCGTACACGCTCTTCAGAGGATGATGATCCGAGGGAATGTTCACGATCATATCCACAAGCTCAAAGAGAATATAGGTATCTTTCAGCGCCCGGTCGGGGGTACGGTCCTGCATGGTGCGATGGACCCAGAAAAAGATCATCTGGTCCGCGGACGCCGCCAGACGAATCGCCATTGCGAACCCCTGCGCTCTGGGCGAATCCTTAGCCAGCAGCGTGTGCGAGCCCGGCTTGGGGCCCAAAGCTTTGGAAGTAGCCTCTGCGGCAGCGGCGACCGTCTCCAGCGTTTGAATCGCGGCATCGTTCACCAGCGGAATCAGATTGCGATGAGCGCGCATTTCGGCCGCGGCGTCGCGCAGTTTTCCGGCCAGCGAATGCGCCTTGTCCGGCGCCTCGAAGGTGCCTGTCTTCAGCATGTCCGGCGTGATCGTCTGGCCGCTTACCTTCTGGGCGGCCAGTTCCACAAAGTTGGAATGCGCGAAGAAATCCTCGATCAGATGCGAGGCGCGGCCCAGATTGTCCGCAACCGCGGGGTCCGCGCCGAATCCAGCCGCTGTCTTCGTGGGGTCGGCGATGTGGCCCGGCTTGCCGGCGGCAATGTCCTCCACTTCCTTCGCCACGATCCCGGAGCTGTGGGTCGGGTCGCTGACGTTCTTTGCCACGCCATAGCTCTGCGGCGGCAGCGTTCGCCCGGCATAGGGGTGAAACATGTCGTACGTGGCCGGCGGTGTGCCGCTCGCCCACGCGTCGGCCCGCGTCTGCCCTGCGTCCGCCGGGGAGCCGCCCCACGACATGCGCGCAATCAGGATGGCGGTCGCCAGTTTCTCCTTGATGCTGGCGCGCGAGTCGCGAATATAACCGGCGATCTGGCCCCCGGCCGCGCCGCCTCCTCCCCAGCGGGTGTCCGCGTCCGCAGCGGCGGTGCCGCCTGGGTTGTCCATGTGCTCCCAGTAGCGATAACCGCCATAGCTCTCGCCCGGTCCGAATGCCATGTCGTGGGGCAGCCGAGTGATCAGACTCAGAAGCTGATATTGCAGTCCCAAATCCGTGTGGCCAGTCGCGGCGGCCTTATCGCGCAGTTCCTTCCAGGTCAGCACAATATCGCCAATGATCGGTGGGCCCTGAGAGAAATCCCGCCGCCAGTTCGCCTCGTAGATTTTGCCGATCTCCGCGGGAGTAAAGATCCCCGTCAGCCCGCCGATCACCGCCTCCTCGTGATAAGCAGGGTCGAACTTCTGAACCGCCGGAGTCGCCGGTCCGGCGCGCGCGGGCAATTGCACTCGGCCTCCGGCTGTCGCGACATGCGCGTCTCGCTCGGCGGCGGCCTCCAGTCCGCGGCTCTCCGCCTGGGGCTTGCCCGCAAGGCCGTGCTGCTGCTGCACCACGTGCGCCAGCTCATGCGCGAGCAGCCTTTGCCCACGTTCCGTCGAGGGCTCGTACTGCTGCGGCGCGAACACGATGTCCTCCCCGGCGGCGTAGGCCAACGCATGGATCGACTGTGCCGACGCGGCTGCGGCAGAATCCGTGTGAATCCGCACCTGGCTGAAGTTGTAACCGAAGCGCGGCTCCAAGACCGCCCGCGTGCGCGCATCGAGCGGCTGCCCGGCCGAGTGCTCGATGGCATCCGGCGCCTCCCGCCCCGCGGTGGTCGAAGTCCCCGGCGCTTCGCGCGAAACTCCCTCCTGCTTTTCGGCGTCGCTGCTCAGGCCGTCCTCCAGTTTCGCCTGAATCGCCCCGCCGCGCAGCAGCGCCTGCATCGCCTGATTGCCCGCCTGGTGCTGCAACTCAGCAACCGAGCCGGCAGCGGCCTGCGCGCCGGAACTGACTCGCAGCGCCGCCGACGGCCGGTGCCGTACCTCGTTCGTGTTGTCCGCCGCACGTTTCGTGAGACTCTCTCCCGCCCGGGCTACCCCTCCCGCGCTTCATGTCAGCCATCATGTCCGTTTCGCGCGATGGCGGTTTATAGCCTGCCCGCCATTCGTGCCTTCATCCAGATAATCGTGTCACCGCTCCGAACCATCAGATAGGGTGGGTTGCTCCGCATCTGATCCACCGGTGGAATGGTTTCCGGATCCAGTGCCTTTTCGTCGCCTTTCGCGTCTGCCTTGTTGTACGTAAGGACAACATCGTCGAGGATGTGGAAGACCGCGAGCGACGGCTTCGCGCCGGTGCCCTCCTGGACTGCGGCGTAGCCTGTGTCGATCCCAAAGGTCTCTTTGAGGAAGCTGCCGGAATCTCCACTCTGCTGGGCAATGTTAAATCCCTCGTCCTGCAGTTTGATCAGTAAGCCGTAGAGCTGCTCGCTCGTCCGGTACCCGGTGCGATCGATGAGTATGCCGTGAGTTTTGCGTTCCGGCGAAGAATACTCGCGCTCGCTCGCCTCCCTGGCGGTCTCGGTTTTGAGTCGACCGCCTCCCGGCGCAACTGTGCCGCGCACCACCGAACCGTCAGCCATCTCCAGGTAATACATAAACTCGCTCACGAAGCAGGTGCCCTTCCGATTGTGGAGGTCAAGGTAACACGACACTGTCTTCACCGTGTCGTTCGCGGACGCTTCGAGGAAGGGGGATTTGGCCGAGTCGTAGTGCAACCCCGGCCGAAAAACAAACTCGCGCTGTCCGAACAGGGAGAGCGCCCGAGCCGCCATATGCTCAGCCTGAATCATGTCGGCCGGCTGCTTCTCTGCAGTGCCGATGTCTGTTCGCATCTTTGTCCCCAGTTCGGGGCTGGGATTGAGCCCCCGCTCCGTCCACTCGTGCATGGCCTGATCGACGAACAGGTCAGGCATGTTGCCGAGATTGCCGAGCCAATACTGTGCGGACGAAGAAGGCTCCATATCGGCAGCTCCTCGTGTCGCCTTTACCCAGTCCTCCTGCTGCACGTCCCCGGCTGCGTGGGTCGGATCCGCAGCGTGAGCGCGCGCCCACCGCTGCAGCAGCAGTTGAGTGAGCCCCTTCTCTATCTTCGCGGCAGCGGGATCGGCTCGGTCTGCCTGAGCCTGGATCTCGGCGCCAATTTTTTCAGTCGCCCTCAGGCTCGTGGTCGACCCAATCAGCCGCATGTAGTCAAGCTCTCTCTTGTACTCGTAGAACGCTGCCTTGTGCTCCGCTTCGTCCAACTCTGCCGTCTTACTTTTCAACGCCTCGTACAGAACCCTCTTTCCAGCCTGAAAACCCTCCTGGTAGGCCTCCTCGATCTTCCTGCGGATCTCTTCGTCCTCGCCGCTGAGCCAGTGATAGATAAGCCCGCCCACGGTTTCAATGAGCACGTCGATCGCGAATCCGGCTACCGCGCCTCCGATCAGCAATTCCGCTTCGGCCGCTTCTTCCTCCGCAGCGTGCGCTGTGGCTTCCCCGGCAGTCTTCGCCGCGGCATGCTTCGCAGCCTCGCTTCCCGCGTGACCAACCGCCTCATCGGCGCCGTGAGTTGCGCCATGAGCTGCATGCGCAATGTGCTCAATCTTGTGCTCCGCGCCCTTGGCAGCTCCGCCTGCCAGGGTGTGCTCCAGTACCTGCCCCAGCAATGACTCGCCGCCAAGTTCGTCACCCGAAATCGAGGGGTTACTCGCCGTAATCTGCAGGTATTCCAGCCACTCGTCACGCAGGCTGTTCATCGCGTTGGTGAGGGTCGCTCCGGCGTTATGCATCAGTTGCGCAAGCGCGGTCTTCGCATGGTCGCGCACAGCACGCACCTTCGCGTCATCTGTGGGCTTCCAGGTTTTTTCCGCCTGGGCTAATGCGTCCTTCGGCAGTTCGTTCATCCACTCCGTCGACTCCACATGCGCTCTGACCTCGAAGGTGGCGATGACGCGGTCGTCTGCCGTCATCAGCCTTCCGGTGCCGGACAGATCGCCGGCCATCTCGGCTAAAAATGCGATTCTCAACATCTCCGTCGCGCCCGGCGCTACCGTCATCGGCTTCCAGTTCGCCGGGTCCGCGACACTGAGCTTCCCGACTTTGTCGTTGCTGAACTGGATATGGTCGATCTGCTGCGGCGTCAGGCTCGGGTTGGTGATTGTGATCTCGGTCAAGCCTTGTACGTCATACTGGTTCTTTGCGCTGGGTGCATTCACCTCGGCAAACATCACCGGGTCCGGCGCAATCTTCAAAACACCCGCTTTGGTGGCAGCAAGTGCGCGATTTTGCGACGGCGGGACGATGTCGACGTAGACCTGCTCGCCCGTGGTCAGCGCGATGGTCAGAAACGCCTTCTCGACTGGATGGGGCCCGGGGTGGTATTCCACCGCCAGGCGTGCAGCCTTGCCGGGCGGGATCGTTTTCCCCGACAGCATGAGGACAGAGAACGCTTTGTCGCCGCCGTTGATCGTGGCGTAGTCCAGAACGACCGGCGCCTGCGAAATATTCTGCACCTCGAGCGGAGCATCCACTTCGCCCTCCACCCGATCGAAATTCAAAGCGGTCGGCTGCACCACGACAGGCGCAGGCCGCAGCTCTGAGACGGGGCCCGATTCCGAGGCAGTTGTCGCCTGCGATGTCGCAGACTCGCCGGCGTCCGCACCATGCGCCTGCCTCATGACAGTGCCGCTCTTCACGTCGGCCGACGCCGCACCCGCAAACAGATCGGCATCTGCGCTGCCGGCCATCATTTGCGGGATTCCGCCGTTGTGTTTGTCTCGAGCTTTCACCTGGTCGCTTTGGCGGTTCGCCACAGCGGCATCGTCGGCCTGCGGAACTTCGGAAGGCCGCGACAGCGCCTCATCGGCCAGTGCTCGATTCACTCCCCTCTGCTGCACCACGTGCGTCAGCTCGTGCGCCAGCAGCCTGCGCCCCGCGTCCGATTCCGGCGCGTACGCTCCCGCGTTGAACACCAGGTGCTCGCCCGCTGCGTACGCATGAGCGCGGATCGACTGCGCCGAGGCCGCCGCTGCCGCGTCCGTGTGCACGCGCACTCCACTGAAGTCCTGCCCGAAGCGCGGCTCGAAGAAGGCGCGCGTCGCCGCGTCCATCGCATGCCCCGGCGAGCGCCGGATTGTATCCAGCACTCGATGCGCGCTCGCCGAAGAGACCCCTGCGTCTCCCGCTGCTTTCCGCGACACCGCCGCCGTCTGCCGGCATGCGTCGCACATCCCCTCCTCATCGTCGCCGCACGAGCACGACGACGCGGCCGCGCCCGCCCCGGCGTGCGACCGCATAATGCGTCCCGCGGTCGCATCGGCTTCCTGTTCCTCCGGGTCGTCCGGCTGGCTGATCGCCAGCTTCGCCTGAATGAATCTGCCGCGCAGCAGCGCCTGCATCGCCTGGTTGCCTGCGTAGTGCTGCAACTCGAATCCAGGAGGCCGCTCACTCGCGCTGCTCGCGCCGGGTCCGGCCGAGCTCGAGGGCCGGTGGTTCTTTGTCGTTTTCTGGCCTTCGACCTCGTGCTTCATAGAAGCCTCTCCTGTTACGGCCCCATTGCCCGCGCCAACTTACAGGCGCCGGCGCGGTACGGCGGTTTTGAGGGCACCATTAGTCCGGGTGGCACTCAATGGGCTTCGCTGGGGGAAGGCGCATGGCAACAGCCTGTCGATTGGCCCACTCGCTCAATTGGACGAACTCTGCATCCGAGAGCAGACTTTTCAAGCCATGCCATAATTGGGCAGTTCGGCGCGTGGTGGCAATAAGGCAGGCAGCGTCTGCTGCAATATCGATCGCCCCGAGATTCGCACCTTGGCCGGCCGAATAGCGTACCTTACTTTCGATCGATTCCTCCCAGCTCGATCTGGGTAATGAATGTGCTGATTTCAGACCCTCCTCAAGCGCACGGAGCGCGCCTGGATCCAGATAATCTTCGACGAAACGGCAGATCCTCGCGACTGTACCTGCCGACAGGGTTCCCTCCACGGGCGGTTCGTCGCCACGTGTGATTTCGCAGATGTGACGAAAGACGCTTCGCCAAACCGACGCCGTGTCAATCAGCCTTTCATCGGCGAAGTAGCACTCGAACCATGCCATCAGCGAGCGGGCGACATTGCGGCCGTATTCAGTTGAGACCTTCGCAAAAAAGTTTGCAGCCTGAGCTCGGGCTTCGATCACGTTTCCGAGGCTTTGGGGCGAAGATCTCTCCACCAGCACATTCTCGAGAACTTGCCTCGATAAGCGAAGCATGGGAGCGGGGTTGTCCGACACGGCCGCAGGCAGGCCAATCTCTCCCCAGAATGGGACGAAACGATCCATGCTCAGGAGCGCGAAACCCTCGCTCCAGCGCGTAATGTTTGCGGCCGTAATCTGGATCGTTGTCATCGGAACCGGCATCGACTCCTTACCTCCTGTGCGCGATCCTGGGTTCGACAGTCTGGCATCGCATGAATTCGATTTCTCCAGGTTGACGGTTCTTCCCTCTCTTGCCAAATATCCCTTGCTGCTTCCTTTGCTGCCCCGCGTTACGAGCCGCTCAGCCAGCCGATAAGACCTCCAATGCCCGCGCCCAGTGCGGCGCCAATCGCTGCACCCCCCTGGGCTCCCTCGATCGCCCCGGCGACGCCTCCCCCGACCGTACCAACCCCAGGCGCTACCAGCGTGCCGGCGGCTCCGCCCCCCAGCGCTCCTGCGATGCCTCCAAGGATCAGTCCCGCCGTTGCCCCGATCGCAGCCCCCCTGGCTGCGGCTCCCACACGCTGTGCCGTGGGATTTTCTGAGGGGGCCGTGCCCGGCGCATTCCATGGCTTGGGACCGGTATCCGGTCTTGGTCGCGGAGTGGGAGCCGGAGCAGGCTTGAATTGCAGATCGCGTGCATCCTGGAGAACACGCAGGCCCGTGGAATTGCAGTCGTCGTTGTCCCATTCGTCAATCTGATTTCGGAGGCGATTACGCCACCCTTCGTATTGCTGCTGGTGCCCAACAACTGATCCCACGTTTGTGCCGTCTGGAAGTATCTTAGGAGTGTTCCAGTTGTCCCATTGCAATCCAAGCGGATCGTTGATGAGGTCGGCAGCCCGCTGCAGAAGCACCGCGACGGTCTCTTTGATAAGGTCGAGCAGGTTTTTGCATCGGTTGAACTTGTCAGGGTCGGGAGCCCCGGCGACCTGGCGCTGTATGCCGCTAAAGACCCCATTCAGTCCCCGCTGATGAATCCCCTCTGCTGAAGACCTCCCTGAGGCTCCCTGCTGAATTGTGTGGGTCAGTTCATGAGCGAGCAGCTTTTTCCCTTCAACCGACTCCGGCGCGTACTGCCCCGGCGCAAAATAAATCTCGCTTCCTGCCGTAAACGCATGCGCCTGGATCGAGCGCGCCGACGACGCCGCGCTGGAGTCGGTGTGAATGCGCACTGCACTAAAGTCCCTCCCAAAGCGCGGCTCGAAGAAGGCGCGCGTCGCCGCGTCCATCGCATGCCCCGGCGAGCGCCGGATCGTATCCAGCACTCGATGCGCGCTCGCTGAAGAGACACCTGCGTCTCCCGCTGCTTTCCGCGACACCGCTGCCGTCTGCCGGCATGCGTCGCACATCCCCTCCTCATCGTCGCCGCACGAGCACGACGATGCGGCTGCGCCCGCCCCCGCGTGCGACCGCATCACGCGTCCCGCGGTCGCATCGGCTTCCTGTTCCTCCGGGTCGTCCGGCTGGCTGATCGCCAGCTTCGCCTGAATGAATCCGCCGCGCAGCAGCGCCTGCATCGCCTGATTGCCCATCTGCTGCTGCAGCTCAAGGGCCGGATGCAGCGCCGGCGCAGCCCCCACACCCGCACCGCGACGGGACGCGGCGTCCCGCCCGTGTTCAACCTGCTTCGCGTTGGCTGCGGCATGTTCCATCGCGGGCCCAGGCTTTCCCTTCAAATGCGCGAACGAATCAGGTCGTAATAATCCCGGAATTCCGCGCGCGACGGCAGTCTCCCCGTCTTCTGCATCTCCAGCGCCGTCGCTACAACGCAGTGTTCCATCCGGATCGGCGCGCCTTCCTCGGCGGCGTAGAACGCCGCTGCCAGCGCGATGTTGCGGATGTTTCCGCCCGCCAGCTCGAACTGCCGCGCCAGAAATCCGAAGTCGATGTCCTTCGCCACCGGCGCGCCCGGCGGCAAAATGCTCTTCCAGATCCGCTCCCGATGCTCCGCATCCGGAAACGGAAATTCGATTACATGTTGTATCCGCCGCATGAAAGCATCGTCCATATTGCGCCGCAGGTTCGTCGCCAGAATCACGATGCCCTCGTACTCCTCCATCTTCTGCAGCAGATACGCAATCTCCACGTTGGCGTATCGATCGTGCGCGTCCTTCACCTCGGAACGCTTGCCGAACAGCGCGTCCGCTTCGTCGAAAAACAGCACCGCATTCGAAGTTTTCGCTTCCCTGAAGATCAGGTTCAGTTGCTTCTCCGTCTCGCCGATGTATTTGCTCACCACGATCGATAAATCGATGCGATACAGGTCCAGCCCCAGCTCCCGCGCCACAATCCCCGCGGCCATCGTTTTGCCCGTGCCGCTGCTTCCGCAGAAGAGCACGTTCAGCCCTTTGCCCGCGGTCAGCCGCTGATCGAACCCCCACTTTCCGTAAACCGTCTGCCGGTAGCGCTCGGCTGTGCACACGTCGCGCAGCTGCCGGAAGATGTGTCGCGGCAGAACCAGCGACTCCCATCCGGCACGCACGTCGACTTTTTGCGCGAACCGCCGCAGCCCCTGGCTCGATTGCGCGCGCGCCGCCGATTCCAGGTGCTGTGCGCTCAGAGCGCTCTCCCCGGCCCCGCGCATCTGCAGGCCGCAGACCGCCTCGGCGCAGGCCTGATGGATGGCGCCGCCCGTCAGCGCGAAGCGGCTCGCAAGCAGCTCCAAATCCACGTCTGCTGCAAGCGTCGCGCCGCTAGTCCGCGTCGCCTGCTGCCACAGCTGCACCCGGTTTGCGAACGATGGCACCGGAAAATCGAAGCTGTGCCACATGCCGGTGTGCAAAGCCACTCCCGGCCACGGCGTCTCGCTCGCGATAAAGACGCGCACACCGCGGCGGGGCCGCAACCGCGCCAGCGCCGCCGCCCATGGATCGACCGCCGCACTTTCCGGCGCCACCGTCTCGGCATGCTCCAGCAGCAAATCGGCGCCGTTCAGCAGGGCTTCCCGCTGCAGCAGCGCCAGCACCACGGCTGGCGCAACGCCGCATCCCGCCATCTGGCTCAGGTCCGCCGTCAGCAACGGCCGTTCCGCCTCGCAGCACAGCGCCTCCGCCGCCGAGCGCTTGCCCGCGCCCCTCGGCCCGCATAGATACAGAATCGACGCATCCTGCATCTGCGCTGCATTCCACAGCTGCACCCGCAGCGCCTCCGGCAGGTACAGCGCCGCGTACGCATGCGCCGGCATCGACAACTCCGCAAACGGGGCCAGTCGATGATCGATCCCCTCCTGCCCCAGCAAAAACCCGGCAATACGCTCGTCGATGCGCAACGACCGCCCTAAAAACGAAGAATCCCGTTCGTGTTGCTCGTCACCACCTCGCAGCAGGTAGTTGCCGAATAAAGATCCATCCGGCCGAAACGCATCTCGCCGGCGAAGTTGCTCCTCCGGCTCGTTGCACAGGAGCTTCAGCGCCAGATCGATCGACGGGCTCTTCCGCGTGACATCGTTGCGCGCCCACGCATAGAGCGTTTCGAAGCGGAGATCCATCTCCGTTGCAAAAGCAGCCACCAGCACCCTGCATTCGAACCCTGTCAGTTCGAACAGTTCCACAAGCCGCATCAGCGGCGTCGGCGTACCCGCAGCGGCACCCTCCTCCAGCCGCGCATCGATCTCCATCCGCAGGCTGTCGGCGCGGCGGCTCAGCTCGGCAATCCCCGGCGCCGGAGCGCTGCGCTGCTGCGCCTTCCAGTCGAGAAGAATCGCATCCACCTGCTCGTCGGCCAGATACAGCCCGCGAAATGGATCCGCGGAAAGCAGATTGGCCGCCTTCAGGCGCAGCACTTCCCGGTGCAGCACCAGCCGCAGCCACTCCAGCTCGGCCTGCAGGTGGTCCGCGTCGCAGGCGAACGGCAGCCGCGCGTCCGCGCCCTCCACGATGGCTAGCCCCCCGGGGCGAGAAGACATATCTCCACTCCTTCGCGCCATGGCAACGTCAGTGTCCGGTACGCCCCCGCCATGCGCAGCACCACCACGAGCGGGCTCTGCGGCAGCCGCACCTCGATCCGGCCCGCTGCCCTTCGCACCGAGCTCGTCCCCGCCAGAAAATTCTGAAAGAGATATTCCGGACTGCTGCGCCCGAACCCCGGCAGCCTCCGCGCGAAGTTCCTCAGCACCGCCGCGGCCATGCGCGACCACGCCCGCTCCCGTTCCGCATCCAGCTCCAGCTCCGGAAACACGCGTCCTATCTCGAAATAGTCCAGGTGCTCGTCGAGCGCGCCTTCAGCAGGATCTTCGTCGCCGCGCGCCTGCATCGTCTCCGCCACAACGCGCATCGCTGCGGCCTCATCCGCCGCCGCCAGCATTTCCGCCATTTCGCTCAGCGGCGTCTTCCCGTCTGCGTTCGAAAACAGCAGCATCGCGGCATCGCCGATGGCCAGCGACGCCCGCGCTTTGCCCACGCAGCGCACGGCCAGCAGATGACGCAGCGCCGCCTCGGCTCGCTGCGGTTCTTCGCAGCTCTGCGCCGCGGACCGCATGGCGTCAGATATTCCTAAATCGCGGAACGCCGTTCCCAGCAGGAACACACCGCCCAGTTCGCTCAGAAACGATTCGTCCCGGTACGCTTCCGCCGCAGCCGACGGGCGCACCACGGCCGCCGCAAAATTCGCCCAGGTCAGATCGCCGCCCGACGTGCGGTTCACAAACTCGATCGCAGATTCGTCCGCGGCAATTCCGCACGCCCTCAGAATCTCGCGCGCCTCCTCGTATTGCTGCGCAACCGCCGCCTGCAGAAACCTCCCGGCCATCTTCGAAGAGTGGAGAGCAGAAACCATCCGCCGCAGCTCGAGGAGTCCGTCGATGGCGAATCGCAGCCCGGCCGCGTCGCTCTCCGCGGGCTCCGCCCATTCCGCCTGCGCCGCGGCATACAGGCGCAGAGCATCGCGACCCGTATCGCCCGATGTGCTCAGCGCGACTGCGTTCCACAGCGCCAGCAAACGCGACGCCCACCGCCCCGGCTCGGCTGCGCGGAGAAGACTCCTGGGCAGCAACCCCTCATACAGCCGCCTCGCGTCCGCCGGCGTGAGCGCAGCCAGCACGGCTTCCAGGCTGCGCCACCCGTGCAGCAAACGAAGAATGGGCTTAGCCTCACCCGGCTCGCGCAGAATTCCTTCCACGATTGCGGCGCTCTGCGCCAGGCTGCGCAGCGATGCGAACTCCGCGTAATACCACTGCTCCCACGCGCAGCCGGCTGCCATGTCCCGCGCCCACTGCGCCACGTACGCGGCGCGATTTGCAAAGCGAACCACCGAACCGCCGCCTGTGGCCCCGCCCAGCACGCGGCTGACTTCCAGCGCCAGTTGCTCCCCCCACGCCGCGCCCGCCTGCTGCGCGACGTTTTCACCGGCGTCCACGGCCAAATCGACATGAATCTCCCGGATCAGCCACACCGACGGATCCGAAGCATCCAGCAGCGGCGCCAGCCGCCGTCGGCATGCATCCACCACTTCGCGCTCCACCATGCGATCCAGCCGCAGCCGCAGTTCCTCCGGTGCAGGGAAGTCCGCCGCAACGCTGTAGACGTTGCGCCAGCGCTCGATCGTCACCGTGGGTTCGCGCTCCATGGTGCGGTCACGCCACCGTCGACAGCGCGGCTTCCGCCCCGGCCGCTCCGCCTTCTTCCTGCTCCAGCATCTCTTCCAGCACCCGGATCGCCCCGCTGATGCGCAGCATCGTGTCGCGCACCTCCTGCCGCTCGCGGTCCAGTGCCTGCATCCGCTGCCGTCCCTTCTCCAGCTCCGCGCGGAGCTCCCGCAGCCGCTCGTTCATCGCCGTCCTCCTCACTGGTGCGAAATTAAAACCGGTATCGTTCCTTTGCCTGCCTCCAGAGACCCCAGCGCTTTGCCGATGATGCAGCCCGCGCCGCCCAGCAAAGGGTCGAACTTCTGCGCATGGCCGGCCGTCTCGCTGGTCATCAGCAGATCGCCCGCCGCAATCGGCGCAGCATCCGCGATTACCTTGCAGCAGGCGTACGCGCCCAGCGTCACCATGTCGCCGACGTTGCCTTCGGCGAGTGCTTTCTCGTCCAGACCGGCCGTTTCGTCCGCGCTCAGCGCGGGCTCGTCGACCACGCCGCACACCCGCGTGTCGCCTGCCTTGCGGGCCAGCGTCACCTCCACGATGGGGATGCGATTTTCACTGCCGTAATACACCGTTTTGGGTTTGGTGTGCAGCACCACTACATCGCCCCGCTGCAGGGCCTTTTTGCCGCGGCTGAAAAAACGATCCACGACGTAGCCGCTCTTGTTGGTACACAGGAGCTTGCCGTTGATGGTCAGATTGCCGCTGACGGTTACGTTTCCGGTGGTTTGCTGCACCATGATGGCGTCGGGAGCGTGATAAGTTCCGAGTCTTAAGCCGCCATTAAAGACCGAGCGAATATAGTGATTCGGGTCGCCGAGATAGACAACGCCATAGTTAACGGAACCGCTGATAGTTTTATTGTCTGTCCCGAACAGGCCGGCGCCGGCGACCTGCAACGCCTCACTGGGCGACATCGTGCCGATCCCGACGTTGCCGCCGCCCTGAACGACTAGTCTGGCGGTTTCACCGCCGTCGGGGCCATGCGCCAAGACAAAGTTGCTGTTAAAGACGACTCCATCGGAGTCACCTAATCCGCCCACCGTTCCATAGCGGATGTGATGGTAAGCATCCGACGGCGCTCTCAAATAGAAGGTGTTGTTTTCAACGGAAATCCCGCCATGCACGTCCAGAGCCGTACCCGGGCTCGTCGTCCCGATCCCGACGTTGCCGCCGCCCTGAACGACGAGTCTGGCGGTTTCACCGCCGTCGGGGCCGTGCGCGACGACAAAGTTGCTGTTAAAGACGACTCCATCGGAGTCACCTAATCCTCCGACGGTGCCATAGCGGATGTGATGGTAAGCATCCGTCGGCGCTCTCAAATAGAAAGTGTTGTTTTCAACGGAAATCCCGCCATGTACATCCAGAGCGGTACCCGGGCTCGTCGTCCCGATCCCGACATTGCCGCCGCTGGCGATGCTCATGCGGGCATTCGAAGCGGTGTAAAAATCGAGGCCATTTTGGTTGCCGCCGGAGGTGCGTTTGGAGGCGATGCCCTCACTGCCAGAATTTCCAAAGGTCAACCCGGGGTTTACGCGGCCGATGTTGTCGTTCGCATCGTCGACCACCAGCGCCCCGCTCAGCGTCATGTCGCCGTTTGCGTCGATGAACATGGACAGCGACGCGGTGGGATTCGACCCCTGCGTCGCGTTGTAATCCCCGTTCTTGCAGAACGCGAAATTCGATGCGGACTGGAAGAACAGCGTGTTCGCCTCTACGCCAATGCCATACGTGGTGCCCGACAGGTTTACCATCTGCCCCGTCTGGTTCCCGAAGCTCAGCGGGCCCGCGGGTATCGTGACGCTGCCGTTTGCGGCCACAATCAGGACGTTCGTGTCATTGCCATAGCTCCCCGCCGCACCATAGCCCACCGTCAGGCGCTGCGGCGCCGTCTGTTGGTTCGTCGATCCGTCCCCGATGTGCACGTGCAGATCCGCCCCACCCGCAGCCCCGTCCAGCCGCTGCACGTAGAGCACGGTGTCGCCGTCCGCGCCGCCCGAATCCTTGAAGTACATCGCGTAGTCGTTGCCGCCATTCAGCCAAACGTCCTGCTCCGCGGTCAGTTGTTCGTCGACCGTCAGCGTGCCCTGCACCTCGACGGCGACCCCGGGCGGTTGCGGTGTGGCCGTTCCGGTATCAGAACCGCCGCCCGTGACTGCGCCTGTCGCAATGGCAAACGAGGTCGCGCTCGGAGCAGGCGAGCCGAGAACCGAAAAGGCCTGGCCGTTCAGTGCCCTCAGACCTAAGGTGAAACCGGAGAAGATGACACTTTGGCCTGCCGTATAGGCCGTCGAAAGCGCGGGAGAAACCGTGAAAGTCACCACGCCTGCTGACGCGCTGTAGGCAGTAATCGTCGCCGCTGCTCCGGAGCTTGCCGCGGCGTCGAACACCGAAGGGGGCGTGCTGCGGTCCTGGATGGTGAGCACGCCCGCCGGCGCGTAGATGACCGAGGCCACGCTTCCCACGTATTGGCGGTTCTGGTTCGCCGTGCCGTTACCGGTCTGCACGAAGACCTGATTCGTTCCGTCCCACAAAACGCTGCCCAGTTGCACCAGCCAGTTCGCTGCTGTGTTGTCGTCCGGCAAATCCTGGAACGGCACCGAATCGTCCGGCGCAATCACCACCCCGCCCTCCGCCGTCGGCAGCGGAGGCAGCGTCGCCGGCTGCGTCCATCCCGTTGTCGAAGGCGGCGACACATCGTTCCCCGCCACCTCCACCGGATCGTTGGTGGGCAGAATCGGGTTCACAACAATCTGAAAGCCCTCCTGCACCCGGCTGTACGCGTTCGTCACTCCGGCCGACGCGCACGTATCCGAGTCCGGATTGATCATCTGCTGCGTGTAGCCGATCCACACGCCCAGCGTCTGCTTCGCCGGAAAATCCGCGAACAGATCTGCCGTCAGCTGATACGGGCCGAACACCACAATTTCCCGCCCAAACCCGTCGATCGCCACGCCCGGCTGGATGAAGACGTCCACCTCGTTGTTGGCTCCGCCGTTCAGAAACTGCGCTACATCCAGGCCCGTGACGATGCCCCACGTGTGCTGCCCGATGTTATGGCGGCGCCGCATGTCGCGGTGGTACTCCTGCTCGGCCTCGAAATCCACCGCGCCCAGATACTCACCTTCGTAGTAATTGAGCCGTTCAATATCGGTGATGTCTGCCATCGGTGTCCATCCTTCCGGAATCGGTTTCCCGCCGCTCCCCTTTGCCGTCTCTCCTTAGGCCAGGCGTCTACTGTCCTGCCGGCGGCGCTGGATTCTGTGCTTCGTCGACCTGCCCCGTCGTCCGCTGCGCCTGGTTCATCTGGCCCTGCAGCGCGTTAATCTGGTTCTGCAGATCCACAATCTTCACCGTTATCGGATCGACCACATCGAATCCGACCGCCACGTTTCCCTTCGTGTAAATCGTCAGCGGCTGCCCCGCCGAAACCGCGGCCGGCGTGTATTGCGCGCTCTCCGTCACCGCGTCCGCATCCCATGCCGGGTCGTCGTCCACGCTCTGCACCGTAAAGCTCTTGAAGCCCTGTTCCTTCAGGCGTTCCTGTACTGTCTCCGTCTGCATATTCACCAGGGGCCGCAGGTCCACGGCCCGCGCTCCGGGAGAAATCGCGTTCACCGCCGTCGCTCCCAGGTTCTGCGCGACGTAGTGCGTCGCGATGCGGTTCAGTGCCGCCCCGCTGGTCACGCCCGCGGTCGTCATCATCGCGTTGTTGTAGATGTTGCTGCCGACAATGGGGCCCTGGCTCCTCTCCTCCTTATCGCCGCAGCAGAGCAGCGCGAACAAGTCAGCCACTCCGGCGCGCAGAGCGTCGAGCCCCAGCGGCCCCAGCCAGTACCCCAGCGTCTGCAGCGTGATCAGCTGCTTGCGCCCCGGATAATGACAGATTTTCGTGACCGTTCCGTTCTGTACCGTCACGCAGGCCAGAACGATCCGGCTGTCGCACGGCTGCGCCGGGCACGGAGGAATCAGCGTGTAGCACACGCAGTTCAGAAACGCGTCAACCAGAAGTTTGACAATCTGCGCCAGGATGCCGATGTAGACGGAGACGTCCTGACCCGCCGCAATCTGGATGGTCGACAGATCGCTCAGAAGCGTGCAAATCGTGATGTTGGTTGCATTGGTCAGCACCTGCGTCACCAGCGCCAGGTAGTTGCACAAGCTTTGGTACGCGCTCTGCGCCGACGTGCTCTGGGTGATGGGTGGCGCCTGCTCCAGCAGCGTCGCCAGCCCGGCAAGGCACAGTTCCACCTGTGCCTTCAGCGAGTTCGGATTGCCCGCTTCCAGCGCCGCCGCCACCTGCGCGGCCGGCACCACGCCCAGCAGAAATCCTTCGACGATCCGCGTCGCCTCGCATGCGCCCGCGGGCACCGTGGCTGCTGCGGTCTGCGTCGCCGTCGAACTCGATTTGCAGGACGAGCTGGTCGACAGCGACGACGAGCTCCCGTTTCCGTTCGCGCTGCACCCGCACGTGCTCGTCGACTGCGATGTTGTGCTGGTCAGCGGCGTCACCAGCCGCGACGCCTGCTCCTGATACTGGATCGTGATGCACCACTCCTGCGTCGAATCCTTGCAGGTCGGCGAAGGATTGTAGCGCAGCGGCGAACAATTGGCCGTCTGCTGCTGCGCCGGTGCGCAGCACGCCTGGATCGCCTGCACCACGTTGAAATTCTGATTCGCGCAGACAATCACATCGTTCCCGCACGGGTCGATCGCATAGCCGCTCTGGACCGTCACCCATCCGGCGCACTCGGCGCACACCACCTGCATCCCGCACACTACGCCCCAGCCATTCAGATAGCGGTTGTGCAGCCGGCTTTTTGCCAGCCAGTACGACTGCTCGTTGTTCAGGTCCGCTTCGCTCAGCAGCTGCCCCGCGAAGAACCGTGTGCGGTCCAGGCACTGCAATCCCGCGCAGCTCGCGCAGCAGCATGCCGTCGTCGCACTGTTCGCCGGCGCTGCAATCCCGATATTCCCCCGGTTCGTGGGAACCGTGTAGATGCTTTGCTTCGCTGTGGGCATCGCCTTCCTCCGTTCCACCACTATTGCGATTGCGTGGGCGTAAACCAGCTCACGAATGTTCCGCCTTCCAGCCCGTAATCGCTCCCGGCCGGAATCTCCCCGGTCGGCAGCTGCGCGCGCACGAACTCCGCACAAACGGCGCGCCCGGAGCTATCCTTCACAAAATCTCCAAGAAAAACGATTCTGACGTGGGCGACCGCCCCTGGGCTCGTCGTCACGACAAACGCGGCGCCGGGCGCCACATTGTTCGCGGATTGCGTGGCTCCCGTGATCATGCCGGAGCTGTTGATATCTCCCGGCGAAAACGTGACTGGAACAACCTCGCCGATGAGCTGCATCCACGAGATGCCTGTGGCCGGCGCCGAAGGGACGGTCTGCAGGGCTACCCACACCTGGAATACGTTGACCGCATCAATCTGGCTGACATCGACGTCCTGTGTGAACTCAATGGCGATCGCCGGAGTTCCCGGCGTGTTTCCCTGAATCGTGATCGGACTTGCCGTTTCTCCGTGAGGCCAGCTCAGCGCCTTGATGCGCGTCAGCTGCGTCTCCAGTCCGACACCCGGCGCGCCATTCTCCCCGTTCTGGCCCGCCGGTCCCTGCGGTCCAGCCGGCCCCTGCGGTCCCTCCACGCCCTGCGGCCCCGGCTCGCCCTGGATTCCCTGCGGACCCTGGATTCCCTGCGGTCCCTGGATTCCCTGCGGCCCCTGCGCGCCCGTCGCTCCCGCCGGTCCCGCCGGCCCCGGAGGTCCCTGCGGTCCCGCAACCCCTTCTGTCGGGGCCTGCGCGATCAGGCATTTCACCGCCTCCGTCAGCAGATCGGTGCTCACCAGCAACCGCCGGTCCGTCAGGTTGTCGATCATGCTCGTCGTCACCGCGCTCTGATACACGTAGCCGGTAATCGTCGCCAGCACGATGCAGTTCCCCGCGCTGCAGTCCGGGCACGCGTGCAGCGCCCGGTCGAAGATGCTCGAGCAGTCGTTCTGCATCACGCCCACAATCGCAACCGCCCCGGTTACAGAAGTGCTCCCGCTGTACGGGATGTACAGCGTCGTCCCGTCCTCGCTCAGCGCCACGCCGCCCGTCGGATCCACGCCTGCAGCCACCGCGGTCCCGAAAATGGGTGAAAGATTCAGTTCCACCGCGTGTTCGTTAACCGATTGCACCCATCCCTTGCCGGTTGAATCCTGCTCGATGACGTAAATCCACTGCCCGCCCGTCGCAATCGTCACACCGCTCGCCGGATTGGCAAACCCCGTCACTGGATTGCCCAGCGCCGTCGCCGACGAGGGATCGGGCCGCATCCCGATGAGGTACATCGTGTCGTTCGTCGTATCCAGCACCGCGAGCGTATCGCCCGCCGACGTGCTCGCCACGGCCAGCGCCGCCGGGACCGCGCTCCCCGTCCCCACGGCTACCGTCGTCACCGCGAGGCTCGCCAGCGTCACCGCCGTCACGTTGCCGCTGCCCGCGTTCGCCACGTAGGCATACGTCCCGTTGTCGCTCACCGCCACGTCCGATGGTGTGGTCCCCACCGTGATCGGAGTGGGCGCCGCCGGCGTGCTCGAGGTCGTCACATCCGTCGCCCAGATCAACGCCCCCGCTGCCAGGTTCACCGCCAGCAGCCGGTCGTCCGGTGCAGGCGCGACCGCCAGGCTCACACTCTTTCCCGCGCCCCCCGTCACCGTGAGCGTGCTGATCGTCGCGCTGAAGTCCGACTTCAGCACCGCAATCTGCGGATCGGGCTGCGGCTGCGATACCGGCGTCGGCGGCTGGAACGCCACATACACAAAATCCCCTTCCGGAGAAACCGCCACGTCCAGCGCCACATCCTGATCGAACGACTGGGAGTTCACGATCGACCCGTTCGTCGTGTCCACCGCATACACCACCGCGCCCGACGACGGATTCGCCAGCACGTACAGCCGATTCGTCGCGTCGTTCAGCGCCACCGCCACCGGGCTCGCCAGGTTGATCGTGCCGTCCCACTTGAGCGACACGCCCGCAAAATGGCTCCCGTGCGGCTTTGGATCGATGATCACGTCGAACGCATAGCCGTCCACGATGCGGTTCGGCTTGCACGCTCCGCCCCCGCCCGAGCAATCGTCGAAGACCGACGGCACATTCTCCGCACTGCATTCGTTGTACGAAATGCAGATCTGGATGGTGTGTTCATCCGTGTCCGGAGTCGACCCCGGCCCGTTCTGCGCCTGCCAGTTCGAGAGGAACTTCTGCTCGTAATCGAAGTAGTCCTCGTTCTGCACCACGATTTCGCGCCCGCAGCAGTCGACGGCCGTCCCCGGCTCCACCAGCACGTACTGCGCCTGGCACGCGGGGTTGGGATGCTCCTCGACCCTGAGGCCGCACACCGCTCCCCATCCGTGCAGCCGCTGGTTGTGCCGCCGCAGCTTGCCCAGGAAGTAGCGCTGCTCGTCGGTGAAATCGCGCTCCACCAGCAGCTTGCCTGTGAAGTAGTGATTGCGCGCGAATTGCGGAACGTCGCACTCCACGCAGATGCCGCCCGGCGTTGACGTGTTCCTGCAGTTGCAGTCGCCCATGGTTCGGCCTCGCTTTCTCAGTGCAGCACCGAAGTTGATCCCACTCTTGCGTTGCGGCCCACCCGCATCCCGGGCCGCGCGTTCTCTTCTCCGGGCGTGCCCAGCACCGTGTCGTAGCCCAGAGATCCCTGCCCTTCAAGGGCGCCGATCGGATATTTCCCCACGATCGTGTCCACGCCCACAAACGCCTGAATGCCCACCCGCAGCCGCGCCTCGGCCCACTGCACCGTCGCCTGCGTGCAGGCCGGCTGTGCCATCTGCACAATCTGCTCGAGGTTCTGCAAATCGCTGTCGCCCGCCCCCGCCCAGCGCGGCACGATCACCAGGAACTGGTATGCATATTCGTTGAAGATGTCCAGGTTCGGATCGCCGTAATCGATCAGGCGGAAACTCCCAATCGTCGAATTCGTGCCCACCTGCAGACGAGCCATCACTTCCGCACCGAACACCGTCGAGCAGTTGCCCAGTGTCGACTGGTTCACGATCAGCCACCGGCGCAGCCGGAACATCTCCAGAATCGCCGGCTTCACGCCCGCATACAATTCAATCGCCAGCTTCAGCCCTGCCGGCGTGCCGCGCAGCGCATACAACTTGTGCGCCTGCCGCACCAGCTCGCGCCGCCGGTGCACCGGCCAGTTGCTCTGGAGCGTCATCCCGATCCACGATCCCAGGTACGAGAGAAAATCCGTCCCGCCCACGTTCTTTGGGTTCGCCGGCGTCGACCTCGGATCGAAATAGCGCGCGATAAAAGTAATACGGTCGGAAAGTCCGTTGTAAATCGTGTCGAAAATCGACAGAAACCGATCCAGAAAATTTGCGCTCACCGCGTCTGCGCTGTACACCGGAGGCAGATACTGCAGCGACGAATTGCGCGGATAGTAGACACGGATCGTCTCGATTTCCGCCGTCTCCGCGCCGTCGCCCGTCAGCGTCAGCTGCAGCCACAGATACCGCCCCGGCGCGCTGAGCACCAGGCAATCCCACTCGCAGATGCTGCCGTCCGTATCCGTCAGCCCGGTTGCCCACCGGCTTGCCGGCAAACTCTGGATTTCAGCGATCGACTTCGAGGCCTCCGACGTAAACGTGTCCACGCGCACCGCCGCGCCCTGCGGAACGCTCCCGTTCAGCACCACGCGATGCCACACGCATTTGTACGTCCGGCTGTCCAGCGGCCCCGCAATGTAGGTTCCGCTCTTCGGATACGCCGCCGCCGGCTCCATCTGGCACACGCTTTGCGCGCCGTCCGCCAGCACCGGCGCTCCGCTGCGATCGAAGACTATCGACGCTGCGAACGCCTGCGCCGATCCGCAGCACCGTGTCGGGCACCAGCTCCCGTCGCCCACTGGCTGATAGAAGTACACCTTGCGCGTCAGGCAATCGCTCAGGCACAGGTTGCCGTTCAGATCCACCGCGACTGCAGCCGGCTTGAAGTCTCCCGCAATCTGCTCCGGCTGCTGCACCGTGCTCAGGTATTTCCCATCCTTACCCAGCACCACCACCGTGGTCGCGCCGTCCTGGATCACGTACACGCGCCCGTCCTTGTCGATCGCGATGCGCGTCGGCTTGGCCAGGGCCGGCTGCCCCGCCGCAGCTCCGTTCGACGCGAATCGCCAGCAGCCTTCCGCGCTGAAGAAATGAATCAGCCCGTTCGCGTAGTCCGACACGCAAATCGTCTGGTCCGGCGCAATCGCCACATCCCACGGCTGCCACGTGTCTGCCGGATACACCCACTTCTTCTCGCAGCCCTTCGCCGCCGGCTGTACGGTGGGCACGGCCGGTGCGATCGCATATCCGGTGGCAGTCTCGGTCACCGCCATCGGGCCCCAGATCGCGCGCAGCGCCAGCTCCCGCAGCGAGAACACCTGCACCCGCCGGTTGCCGGTGTCCGTCAGATAAAGATCGTTGCAGCGCGAGATCGCCAGCCCATGCGGATCGCGCAGCTGCCGCGGCTCCCCTCCTCGCCCGCCAACGCAATGCAGCCGGACAAACTTCTGCGCACAGCGGTCGAAGCGCTTCACCGTGCAGTCGCCCGCGTCCAGAATGTAGACGTCGTTCTGGCTGTCGACGGCCACGCCGATCGCCGTCACGAATCCGCCGAAACTCCCCGCCGCATCCACCAGCGGGCGGATTGACCCCGGCAGCGGCTGCAGCGTCAGGCCGCCGCCGTCCGCGGAGAACGCGACGTTCGCACTCGCCGCTGTCTGCCAGCCGGCGATGGCGTTCATCAGATAATGTGGCCGTCCGTTGCTCATAGCGCCTTACGAACTGGTGGTGCTGTACGACACCTGGATCTGGTGCCCTGCCGGAGCGTTGTAGAGCAGCTCGCCCGGATTGATCGTCACGTCCTGGCAAAGCTGCTGCCGCTGGTTGTCGAGAACGAGGATCAGCTGATCGCTCACCACTCGCTGCACGCCGCTGATCCCCAGCAAAATCCGATACACATCGGAGTAGTAAATCGTTCCCCCGAACGGCCACCCGGTCCCATCGGGCCCTCCCTGCAGCGGGCTGAAGAAGGTGTTCAGGGCTGCCACCGCGTTGTTCTGCACCGTGGCCAGATCGGAGCCCGCCTGCACCACCACGCTGGCCAGCACCTGGATCATCCGGTAGGTCGGCCCCATCACGTAAACCTCGGTGGTCAGCAGCCGGTTCGCATCCAGGTACTGGCACACCGCCTGCAGCGTTGTCTGGTTCGGCGTCGGGTTCGCCGCGTTCGAATTCGGCACCACCACCACCGTCACCACGCCGGGAATCTGCCCATTGGGAAAATCGGGGTGGTAGAGCGGCAGCGCATTGGCGCGTGCCACATTCCCTCCTGGCGCCTGCGTGGCCATGTATTCGAAATCGCTGTCGGTCACGGCCCGGCTGTTGCTCTGCAGCGCCAGCGGAGCCCGCAGCTTCGCGTCGTCGACGCTCTCCTCGTCCGTCCCTCCCTGCGACGCCGCATAATTCGTCACCGAGCTGATCGACGGCACCGATGTCTGAATCTGCGTGATGCTGCCCGCGGGCAGATTCCCGGCGCTGCCTCCGCCGTAGCGGTAGCTGCTCGCCACGATGTTGTCCGTCGGGCTCGTCAGATTCACTCCCGGAATGCGCCCATGCACCCCGTCGCCAAACGTCACGACGCCGGTATTGTTGTCCAGCACATAGTTCGGATCGTCCGGCCCCGACGCGAAGAAATCCTCCACCTGCTGCCACACCATCGGCCCCTCGCCCTCGTCCACCGTCAGCTCCAGGCTGGTCACCGTTGCTGTGGTCCCGTCGGAGTTCGTCACGGTCAGCGGCGTCGGCAGCTGGCAGATCGGATTGTTCGCCGTCGTGAACGTCTGGTTCGGCGTCCCGTCGCTGCCTCCCAGAATCTCGTCCGTAATCGTCACCGCCTGTGTCGCCTGCACCGTGTTGGTCAAAATCGATGCCAGCTGCGGCGGCATCTCGTAGCTCGTCGCCACTACCCGCGCGCGAATCCAGCAATAGCTCGCCGTCACGATGCCCATCGGCGCCGGCTGCAGCATGCTGGGCCCGTTGAACAGCACGTGCCCGTTCTGCGAAAAGGCGCGCGTCCCGTCGCTGATCATGTTGACCGCGGCCCACTCCGACCCGTCCCAGTACTCCCACACGATCGTTGCCGGCGGCGGCAGCGCTCCGCCGCATTCCATCACCTGGGGCGCCAGCATGTTGTCGTACAGCGCCACCGCCAGATCGATCTGCTGCACCGGAAACGCCGCGTTCGTCGTGAACCCCAGCAGCAGCGCCGATCCCGGCTGCGGATTCTGCCCGAAGGGATAGAAATACTGCCCGGCAACGTTATTGCGGCTGAAAACATTCGTGTAGCTCAGCCCGTCGTAGCTCTGGATCGCCCCGATCGCCGGCCCAATCGCTACCAGCGACGTGTCTGTCTCGAATACCAGCGGCTGTCCTCCCGTGCTCGATGCCGCCGCTACCTGCGTTCCCTGCGGCACGATCGCGTACGAAAGATCCGGCCGCGCCAGGCCGAACGTCAGGTTCGCCACCGCCGGCTGCGCAGGATTCAGCTCAATGCCCAGCAGCTGCAGAAACTTGATGTAGTTCAGGTCCGGGACCTGGTTGATCCGGTAGATCAGGATCTCCGCCATCCACGCGAAGAGCTGCACCAGCGTCATGCCCGGATCGCTGTTGTTGAAGTTCGTCCACTCGGGCGTATACCGCGGAATCAGTGTCAGCGCCTGCGACACAATATCCGCATACTGCATATCGTCGAGATTGGGTGCTGTCAGCGGCATGCGTTAGCCTCCGCTCCCCTCGGTTACGTAAAACGGATAAACCATGTTGCCCATCGCGTTGTTGGCCCGGATCCGGTAATCCACCCGGATCAGCAGCATGTTCGCCTCGTCCGGCGCCGCGCTCACCGTCACGTCCAGCACGTCGATGCGCGGCTCGCCCTGCGCCAGCGACTGCTTCACCAGGTGCGACACGTTCGTCTGCGTGGTCGAGTTGTTGGGCGCGAACACCAGATCGTGAATGCCGCAACCGAACGACGGCAGCATCTGCCGCTCCCCCATCGCCGTCCCCAGGATGATCCAGATCGCCTCCTGCACGCTCTGCTCCCCCACCGACCACGACAGGTTCCCCGCCGGATTCACGCGCACAGGAAACTTCCAGCCCGTGCCCAGATACGCTCTGTTCAGTGAAGTGCTCATCGCCTGCGTCCTTCGCTCCGTTCCTTATGGAATGTCCGCCACAATCTGTTTCATCTGCGTGAGCATTGCGCCCAGTTGCTCGAGTCCCTCTTCGATGTTCTGCGCACCCGTCACCTGCCCCAGCGACGGCAGCTGGATGGGCAGCTGGGAAAGCTCGATCAGCGGCTGCACCATCGCGAACAGCGGCTCGATCGGCGCCAGCGCCATCATCATCCCCTGCATCGAGGCCTGCGCGTTGTCGCTCGCGCACTGCAGCGACTGCAGCAGCGCCGGATTTCCCTGCGCCGCGTTCAGATCGATGCCCGCCTGAAAATTGAGAATGCTTTCCATCGCCTGCACAAAACACAGCAGGAAACTGATGATCAGCGACAGAATGTCCTTGATCGTCTGAAACACCGCCGCCGGCCCCAGCACGATGGACAGGCATTCGCTCATCTGCCCAATCGCGGTCAGCACTCCGCCCACCCCGGAAAAATCCGGTATCGGTTTCAGCAGCCCGGTGAGCATCTTTTCGAGCGCCCCGATCACGCCAAGGATCTTGATAATGCAGTTCAGCCCCGCCAGCGTCGGCATCAGCTGCACCATCAGGTTGTGCAGCAGGGCGCAGTCCGTCGGCGGCCCCTTCGACAGATCCGCGATCGCCTGCAGCTGAATCCCCATGGGCAGGCTGATGCTCGGAATCGACGACGCTATCGAAGCCGATACGCACGGCATTTGCGGTGTTGCGCTCAACCCTTCCTCCTTTCCCTCGCCGGCTTCATGCCCGCTCGCTCCTCAAATCGGCTCCGCGCTCGGCAGCACGATCCTCCCGTTGATCGTCACCGTCGGCGCCTGGATGAATACCGCCGAATCGCTCTCGATCAGAATCGCCGTGTTGTTGATCTCCACTTTGTTCATCGCCCCGTCGCCGCGCGCGTACTGGATGCGGATGTAACCCTGATCCCCGCTCGTAACCGGCGGATCGTACAGCTGCACCTCATGGCCGTTCACCGAGTGCAGCGTGCGCAGATGCGTGTCCGTCGTCGGCGGCGTGTCCTGGCCGTTCCACAGAAAACCAACCACGTACGGATGCCCCGAATCCCCGTGGTCGAATGCCAGCAGCACCTCGTCGCCCACCTCCGGCATGAACCACGAGCCGCGGCCGTTGCCCGACATCATCGTGGCGACCGGAGCCCAGTAGTTGTCGTTCGATCCGCCCAGCCACGGCAGGCTCACCTGCACGCGCCCCTGCCCGTTTGGATCGTCGTTGCTTTTCACTGTGCCCAGCACCACGCCCGTGAACTTCCCCACATCGCCCTCCGCGCCGATGCCTACAGCTGCACCGGTCCCTCGCGCCGTGCGGAAAACTGCGTCGTGTATCCGCCCGCGCCAATCGTGTGTGTGCTCTCCGTCACGTAATACTCGCCATCGAAATCGCTGCTCGTACCGGTCAGCTGGCCGTCGCTGTTGGTGCGGATCCCGAAGCCGATAATCTCCACGTTGCACCCCGACCGCAGATCCGGCAGCCCCAGCGTCGACCCGGACGCTACAATCAGCTGCTTGCTCAGGTCCTCCAGCGTCGCCCGCGCCAGCGCCTTTGCCTCCGCCGTCGTCCGCACCGGCGGCGTCGTCACCACCTCGGTGCGAGTTGCATACGCCTTCGCAATCTGCTCCAGCCGCGTTATCTCCGCCTGCGGTGTGCCCTCGTCGTTCCACAGATCCTGGAGCGTGTAGTTCACCTCGATCTGCGCGTTCGCCGTGCGGTCCCACCCCCGCACCGTCACCTGACTCACCTGGTTCGCCGTGCTCAGCGTCGGCCTGAAGCTGATCAGCGACCGTCCCCACTCCAGCTGGTACACCGGCGCGTTCGCCTTGCTCTGCGACAGGCCGAAGTAGAGCGTCTTGTTGCCCGTCTCCGGGTCCTCGTCCAGATACACCTCGTAGCCCCGCCGCCGCGCCCGCTGCAGCAGGAACACGATGTCGTACTGGTTGTTCATGTATACGAACTCGTCCGCCGTCTCCGTCGGCGAGGGGTTCGGCGTTACCTGAATCCCCAGACCCGGCTGCCCCGCCTGCACCGGCTTGTTGCCCAGCTCCACCGCGATATCCGTGTCTTTGGTGTTCGTCCACGGATAGGTGTGCTGCTCGCCGCGCAGTTCGTTGATCTCGTTCAGCCCGCTGATGGTCAGCGTGGGCCCGCCCGACGAAAAATTCGGTTCCAGCGCCGTGATCGTCCCCACCATCATCCGCCGCATGTTCGTCTGCGGCTGGTAGCCCATCCACAGCTCGATCTCCGTGCCCGGATCGAAGATGCCCGTGAAATCCTGGCTCGCGGTCTTCAGCGGTGGCGCGAACTTGAATGTCCGCTGGTCCGCGTCCCAGTTGTTGATCTCGATCTCGAACGAATCGATCTCGTTCACGCTGTCCCTGTACGTCACTTCGATCAGGTCGTGGATCACCTCAGCGCCCAGCGGCTGACCGCGCACGACCAGCTGCACGGTCGGGACGTAGAACGTCTCCTGCGTGCCGTTGAGCGGGATTGCCTGCGATGCCATCGTCTACACATTCGCCAGCACCGGGATCTGCAGCAGCAGCCCCGGCGTCAGATTCAGCGGATCGAGAATCGCGTTCTCGTCCGCGATCGCTCTCCACTGGGTTGGGTCGTTGTACACATCGGCGGCAATTTGGGCCAGCGTTTCGCCCTGCTGCACCACGTGCGACTGCGTGTGATCGGGGGAATTCAGGTTTAGTTCGTTCAGCTGTTCCGACAGCGTCTTGTATTCCTTCAGCGACACCGTCAGCGTCGCCCGCAGCGGCACGCCCAGCGGGCTGAACAGCGTGAACCGCTGCCGCACGCTCTCCACCACGCACTGGAAGCCGAACCGCAGCTGGCTCCCCGTCGTGGAAGTGTAGGTGCGGTTGCCCGGAAATGCCGGCCCCCAGCTGAAGAACACCACCGGCGGCGCGTGCAGCTTTCCGTCGATCTTGATCAGCTGATAAAACTGGTCCGTCTGCTTCGTTACCGGCGTCGCGTTCGAGTCCATCCCCCCGTCTGTGCTGTCGAAGAACAAGTCCAGCGACAGCGACTCCGTCTGCCCGCGCACGAATTGCAGAATGGGTGAGTCCAGCCCCGGAATCGCAATCTCGGCAATCTGCGCGCCCTTGTTCAGCGTGTATTCCGTCGGGTTAAAGCTCACCGCCACCGGATTCCCGGTGAGCGCACCCGTCGTCATATCCACTTGCTGGAACTGCGCCTTCAGTGTCATGCCCATCGTCCCGGTCTCCCCTTCACTCGCGCTCCGGCGCGGCGCTGTTGCTCAGCTCGCGCTCCTTCGCCCGGCGCTTCTCCCGCGCCTGATCTTCCTTCACCGCCTGCACGCAGGCCCGCACGATCTCCTTCAAAATCCGCGGGTCCAGCAGCTTCTGCGAATCCGTGGCCTGTACCCGGCTCTGCACGTCCTGGATGCGAATGTCCATCGTTCTCCGTCCTCGTCACACGCTCAGCGACACTGAGAATCCGCCGCTCGACGCTCCGGCGCTCACCCCTCCGCCTCCGCCGCCCAGCGACGACACCGTGATGCCCTCGTGTGCAATTTCGATCTCCTCGAACGCCACCTGGCTCTGCCCCGCATTCAGGCTCGGCCCCGTCCACCGCACCGGCAGCCCGCGCGTGAACGACCACACGATCGACGGATTGTGCTGCTCGTCCTGCAGCACCACCATCCCGTCCCGCCGCGTTCCGGTGCCCTGCGTGAAGTTGTAGTGCCACTGCCACAAATCGCCTGCGAAGGTCATCCCGCGCTTCAGCCGCAGGTTGGTCCACTTCACCCGCGTCGGAAACCGCAGGATGGTCCCGTTGTTGCCGCCTTCCTTGTATTCCTCGATGTCCAGGCTCATTTCGAGGCCGCTGCACTCCGCGAACCCCGCCAGCGCCCCGCTCTCCAGCGCGCTTACCGCAAACGTCAGCAGGCTCGACGAGTCGATCAGCGACACGACGAAGTTGAATCCGCGGAACGGATCCGATGGCAGCGTTGGCGACATCGAGCTCATGCCTGCTCCTGCACCTGCAGCGTGTCTTCCGTCTTCCCTATGCGAAACACCACGAATTCAGCCGGCACCGTCGGCGCGACGCCGATCACCGCCAGCATCTGCCCCACGCTCGTCGTCGCCAGCGGATTCGTCTGTTGATTGCACTGCACGAAGAACGCATCCGCCGCGGTATTGCCCGTCAGCGCGCCCTGCTGCCACAGCGCGGTCAGAAACGTCGTGGCCGTCATCGAAACTTTCTGCCACAGATAGAAATTGTTCGGCTCGAATACCGCCCACTGCAGCGCCACTTCCATCGCCTGCTCGATCATGCACATCAGCCGGCGCACGTTCACAAACATCCAGTTCGTATCGCTGCTCAGCGTCCGCGCTCCGAAAATGCGCAGCCCGCGCCCGCGAAAAGCGCGAATGCAGTTCACGCCCAGCGGATTGAGAAACCCCTGCATGTTCGGGGTCACCTCCGCGGTCACATCCTGCGCCCATTGCAGTTCCACGTTGGCCGGCGCATTCCACACGCCCACCGTCGTGTCGGTGTTTGCGCATACCCCCGCCACGTGCCCGCTCGGCGGAATACGCCGCACAATCTCGTTGTTCAGCAGCAGCGGATCGGAAACCAGCACCCATGGGAAGTACAGCGCCGCGTAGCTCGAATCGAACTGGTTCCTCCACGTCTGGACCTCGCCGAGGGAAACCTGCTGGTTCGGATACCCAAAGTCCGGCGGATCGAGAATCGCGATCCGGTACTGCATCGCCTGGCAGTGCTGCACCATCGCCTGCTGCACGTTGTAAATGTCGTTCTGCGAAAACTGCGGCGATGCCTCCACCGGCAGCGGCGCGTATTGTGGCGCCATCGGCGTGGAGGCCGTGCCCGGCAGGCACAGATTCGTCTTCACCGGCGGCGGCGGAGCATACTGCACCGCCGGGCCTGGCTCAATCAGAATGTCCGGGCAGCAGACGATCGACACCTGGTCCACGTCCTCAAGCGTCCGCAATCCCCACTTCGTCTGGCTCGACGGGTCACCCGTAAAATCGAGCGCCGTCAGCGCTGCAATGCCGTCCCGCCCGCCCCAGAAGCTCAGCACGCCCTCGTTCAGCTGCGGCGCCTCCGGGTACGGCATCCGGTCCGGGTAGGGCGCCGGCGAATTCAGATCCGTCGCCAGAATAAAATTCGACGTGGACGCGCTCACCGCCGTCTCGATGTAGTTCGCGCTCGCCGGAACCAGCGACAGCCCGGAGAAGATCTCCTGCTCCGCGCCGTTCAGCCGCACCGTGATCGAAAACTCCATCGACTCGAACGAAATCGGCTGCGCCAAATTCAGCGGCGCCGTCAGCGGGCTGTCCCAGATCAGCGCATTCATCGTCGGATCCGTGCCCGTGACAATGTGATATTGCGCCACGACCCCGTCCTGATACGCCTTCACCAGCGTTCCCACTGGGAACCCGACAATCGACGACAAGTAACTCGCCACGCCGGATGCCGGCTGCGGCTGCGACGATGTCGTCGCAGCCGCAAGGCTCGTCTGTGCCACAAACACGGTCAGCGTATCCCCCCACACGCCGGGTGTCTGTGCCTGCAAACGAATTGTCGGATTGCCGTCGCTGTCGAACAGGATGCCGTGCGCGTTCGCCGCTCCCGTTCCAAATTCAATCGGCTGGCTGAGGTTAAAGTTCCCCGCCAGCGATCCCGCCCAGGCAATCGTCGCCGTCCCCGCGTTCACTGATTGCACCAGCAGGTCCTGGTGCTGAAACGCCGAAAACTGCATCGGCTGCGTCAGCACAAACGCCGCATCCAGCGGCGTATCCCAGTAGAGCGTGTTCGTCGCCGCGTCCACCCCCTGCACGGTGCGAACGTCTTTTACCGCCAGCGGCATCGTCTGCGTGATCGTCAACACCGAACCCTGCGGAAATCCGTTCACCGTGTTCAGTACTGAGGTCTTCCGGCTTGCCGGCTGCGCTCCCGCCGCCGTGGCCGTCACCGTCTGCCGCGCCGTCGCCAGCGCTCCCGCCACGAATCCCGACGTCGACAGCACCAGCGACGAAAACCCATCGGCGGGCTGCACCGCCGCCCCATTCGTCGCCGTCTCTGCCTCGTCCGCCGCCACGCGCACACCGTAGAACGTCGACCCTCCGTTCTCGAAAAACGCTTTCGCGCAGTACGCCATGTACCCGTTGGGCAGAAAATTCCCGAACGTGGTATGAAACTGCTGCCACGAGTTCACTGGCGTCGGCACATCCAGCGGCCCCATCTGCGCGATGCCGATAAACGCGGAGATGTCCGTGCGCAGAACCGTCAGCGCCTGGCTGTTTTGGTCCGCGGCCTCGAAATACACTCCGGGTGTGACGTACGTTGCCATAACCTGCTGGTCCCTGTCCGCTTACTGCAGCTCGATCCGTTCGTGCACGATCTCGATGGTTTCAATGGCGACGTCGTTGCTGGTGGCATTCATCGTCGCGCCTTCCCACTTGGTGATCCATCCGTTCTGGAATTCCCACCGCAGCACGTCGTTGTGCTGTTCGTCCTGCAGCACGATGGCGCCGTTCCTGCGGTCGTCCACCCCGTTCAGGATGTTCTTGTACCAGTCCCACAGGTCTTCGTTCGTGGTGAAGCCGCGCTTCAGCGTGATGTTGCTGTACTTGCGCAGGCCCGGCAGCTTCCGCACGGAAAGCCACACGTCGGTTCCCTCGCGGTAATCCACCGGATCCGTATTCAGCGTCAGCCCGCTCGCTTCCCGGAATGACGCCACACTGGTGTTGTCCAGCTCCACCCGGAAGTTAAACCCGCGTAATGGATCCACTCGCGCTGCAGTTGACATGGTGTCCTCCTCTTACAGTTCCTGAACCGATGAGCCGCCCGCCCACTGTCCGATCTGGATAATCACGAACTCCGCCGGATACACCGGAGCCACGCCCACGATCGCGATCAGCCGCCCATTGTCGATATCGTTCTGCGACATCGTGGTCATATCGCAGCGCACGAAGAACGCATCGGCCGCCGTCGCTCCCATCAGCGCGCCCGCCTGCCACTGTGTGGTCAGGAAGGCCGAGATGCTCTGCGACAGCCGCGCCCACAGCGCCGGCGAGTTCGGCTCGAACACCGCCCACTGCGTTCCGATGTCCAGCGAGTGCTCGAGGAAAATGAACAGCCGCCGGATGTTCACATAAATCCACTCGTTGTCGCTGGTGATGCAGCGCGCCCCGTACACCCGCAGCCCGCGGCTTGCCGAGGTGAAATCGCGCAGGCAGTTGATGTTCACCGGATACGGATTCAGCACGTCCTGATCGCCCTTGCTCAGCTTCACTTCCAGCGCGTCGATGCCGTTGATCAGCTCGTTCGCCGGCGCCTTGTACACGCCGCGCGTCGCATCCACGTACGCGTAGATGCCTGCGATGTGCCCGCTCGGCGGCACTGTGATGTCCTGGTTCGTCAGCGGATCCAGCACGATCACCCGCGGATAGTAGATCGCCGCGTATTTTGTGTCGTACTGATTGCGCTGCGCCTGAATGTCGTCGAGCGTGGCCGGAATGTCCCCGCTTCCGCCGTGCGGCGCAGGATCCAGAACCGCGAAGCGGTACAGCAGCGTCTCGCAGTGCGTGATCAGACCCTGTTGCACGTTTTGGTCCACGACGCCCGGCACGGCGACAATCGCGATTTCATCCGCATCCGTCAGCGCCTGAATCCCCGTCCGCATTCCCGGCCCGTTATCCACGCCGATATAGTCCGAGTCCGCCGGAGGAGCCGTGCCGTCGCTGCCGTTCAGCAGTGGCAGCGTCTGCCCGTTCGGCGCAGACGGCAGAATGAACGGGTTGTCCGTCACGCTGTCGCCCACTGCCGACGAAGGAACCGCCAGGATCGACGACCCGTTGTTGATCACCGTCGCGTAGTAAGTGGGAATCGTATTGTCCATCGACAGATAGCGCCACTGCTCGTTCACTCCGTTCCATGAAGCGATCACGTCGAACTCGCAGGAACGAACCGTCGTCGCGGCGAACCCGGGATCCGGATTCAGATCGTTGACCGTATTGAACGGATTGGTCACCACGATGCTTGCGCCCGCAATCGACTGGATTTTCTTGAAGACCTTCGACGTCCCCTTGTTGAATTCCACCAGCGCGCCCGGATAGAACGTGGCTGCCGACGTCAGCAGCACCGTGTTCAGCACCAGCGCCGTGGGAATCGACACCACCTGCGAAGACGACTGCGAGCTCTGATTGATCTGCACGGTAATCGTGCCGCCCCAGGCTCCCGGATCCTGCGCCTGGATCTGGCACTGCGTCCCTGGATTCGGCTCGTCGGTGAACACCGCCGTGTATTGCGCCTGGTAGCTGTTGGCCAGCGGCGTTGCCAGCGTCACCTGGCCGTTGTTCTGGTACGCGCTCACCGCGATGGGCCCTTCCTGCGTGGTGATCCCGTTCAGCACCTGCTGGAAGGTCAAATGCGTTGTCGGGCTCGCCCCCGCCGGAATGGTCGCCGTAATCTGTGTGGGGCTTCCGGCAACCACAGTGGCCGGCACTCCGCCGATCGTCACCGTGCTGCCCGCCCCGCCCAAATTGACTCCATTGATGGTCACGTCCGTGCCCACGGCTCCAGCCGGCGGGGAGACAGACGTGATCACCGGAGCGGTGCCCACGATGAACGGCATCCCGTTGCTCGGCACGCCGCCCACCGTCACGACCACATTCCCCGTCGCCGCGCCCGCCGGCACATCCACGGAGATGCTGTTGGCGCCCCATGTCGCCCCGCCCGCCGCCGTTCCGTTAAAGGTCACCGTGCTCGTGCCCTGCGTCGCCCCAAAGTTCGTGCCGGTAATCGTGACGGCAGTGCCTGTAGGACCCGCCGGCACGGAAAGCCCCGTGATGACCGGCATCGTTCCCACAATGAATGTCACTTCGTTGCTGGCGTTGGTTGGACTCAGCGCCACCACGACATCGCCCGTCGTCGCCCCCGCCGGCACCGTCACCTGAATGCTCGTGTCGCTCCAGGTGCCCGCCGTGGCCGCCGTTCCGTTGAAGGTCACGGTGCTCGTGCCCTGCGTCGCTCCAAAGTTCACGCCATTGATGGTCACCGTCGATCCGACCGGCCCCGCTGGCTCGGAGAGAGAAGTGATGACCGGCTGCGTACCCACGGCGAACGGCAATCCGTTGCTCGCAACGCCGCCCACCGTCACCACCACATTGCCGGGCGTGGCGCCCATCGGCACCGCTGCGGTGATCGATGTGGCGTCCCAGGCGCTCGGCGTCGCGGCCGTCCCGTTGAACGTCACCGTGCTCGTTCCCTGCGTCGTTCCGAAGTTCGCTCCCGTAATCGTCACGCTGGCGCCCGCCGGTCCGGCCGGTGCTGACAACGCGCTGATCCAGGGCATCGTGCCCACGGCGAACGGCGCCGCGTTGCTGGCGCTGCCCGCCACGGAAACCGTCACCATCCCCGCTGTCATGCCGCGGGTGCTCAGCAGCTTGATCGCGGTGTTCCCCGCAGTCGCGTTGGAGGCCAGCCGCGTCACCAGCCCGCCGACCATCTGCCCGGCGTCCCCGGCCACCGTCGCGCCCTGTCCGGGCACGCGCACAATGTAGGCCAGCGCTCCCTGGTTGTCGAAGAAACCCTTCACCGCGTACGGCAGATAGCGGTAATCGTGGAACGTCGGCGAATCCGGAATAAATCCGCCGAAGCTCCGTTGGTATTCCGCGAAGCTGGTCACCAGCACCGGCGGACCGCTGATCGGGCCGCGCACCGTCATTCCCACAAAGCCGGTCGTGCTCGTGCTCACGCCCTCAATCGGCTGCAGTCCGCTGTCTTCTTCCTGGATGTAAACACCCGGCGAAAGATACTGTGTTCCCATGGTCCAGCCTCCTTGCGAATTCGCTCTTGATCCCTAGATCCTGATATCCACGACATTCGTCGCGTAGTCGTACTCGATCGCCCACGGCACCGGCGTTCCCGTCCCATTCGCCTGCAGAAACAGCTCCTGCACGCGGCCCACGCCGTCGAATGCGTAATACCCATTGCTGTCTGCTGCCGCGCCCAGCTCGTGGTACTCCACTGCCGCCGTTCCTTCGTCGATGGCCAGCGTGGTGCCCGTCAGCAGCTGATCGGCGACCACGATCCCATCCCCCGCATCCGCGTCCAGCAGCAGGTGCGCCGCGCTTCCTGCCGGCGCCGCGTTCACAAACGTCACCACCGTCGCCGCGCCCGCTCCGTAGCTGCGGTTCAGCGGAGTCGCCAGCACTACCTCACCGGGCTGGGGCCCCAGGCTCTTCACCACCGCGTACTCCACCAGCACCGTATTCGGCGTCTTGATCTGCAGAAACGCACTCCCCGTCAGTCCCGCCGTCGTCGTCAGCGTCACCGTGGTCGTCCCGGCGTTCACCGCCTGGCTCAGCTGCGCCGTGCCCGTCGCAGTCAGCGTCACCGCCTGCACCGTGGCATTCACCGCATGCACTGCGTACAACGGCGAGCGCAGCAGCATCGCATGCGGAATCGGAGGTGGAGGCGGCGGCGACGGCGGGCTCGGATTGTCCACCGACAGCACCAGCGCCCCGGCCACCGGCAGCCCCGTTGCATCCAGCACCACGCGCCCCTGCAGCCGCACCGGCAGGCGCCGCATCGCCACCGCCGGCGCGCTCACCGGAAAACTCGTATTCGTCGGAATCGTCACCGACAGCGGATAATTCCGGAACCCCGGCGCTTCCAGCGTCAGATCCACCGTGTAGCTGGTCGAGCTCAGCTTCGGAAACGACCGCGTCGGATACCCCGTCACCGCATACAGCCCCTGCGCCGTCGTCTTCGTCTGCAAATCGGTGCGCGTCAGCGCCACCGTGAACGCAGGCGAGTTGAACGTGCCCAGAATCTCGTCCGTCACCGCGCCCGTGATCACCGCCCAGTAGGTCGTGGTCACGTCCGTCACCACCGTGTACAGCAGCCCGTCGTTCGCCGTGATGGTCCAGCTTGTGCTCAATGCAATCTCCCCTCACGACACCGAAAGAATCTGCGTGTACGTCATGTCTCTCTGCAGCACCGTCGACGCCTGCACCGGCTGCATCGCCGAATCGATCTGCACCAGCTGCACCAGATAACTCACCGAAAGCTGATACGGCTCGCTCAGCGCATCCCACACCAGGCTCAGGTCCTCGAGGCTCAGCGTCTCCAGCACCACCCGCAGCTGGTCCGTCGTCCCCTGCAGAATCCCCTGCAGATCTGCCCCGCGCAGAATCGAGTAGTCGTTCAGCACCTGCAGCACCTTCCCCAGCAGCGCGTGCCGCGTCAGCGGATCGCTCGCCACCGGCGTCACCAGGTAATACAGAAGAACCGGCAGGGGAGTCCTCACCAGCTGCGTCGCGGAAATTCGCTGCGGCGGCTCGTTCAGCATGTCCCCGAACCGCGAAACCCGGTACAGCCACACTGAGACCCCCAGCGTCTCCTGGTTTTCCTGCATTTCTTTCGGAGACAGAAGCTCGATCGGCACGTTCTTGATCTGGCTGTCGGTGCTCTGCGTGATGTTGGCGGTCAGCACCGTGCGCAGGGTCTGGCTCACTGCGCTGATCACCGGATAATCACTCATGAACTTCCCTCGCGGCGATCGGTCCGAACGCCTGCTCGTACTCCGCAATCGTCGTCGTCAGCAATCCCAGCAGCGCTTTCGCATACACCGGAGCGGCGACGATCCGGGTATGCATGTGCGGCTGGCTGCCGCCCTCGTAGTGCTGGCCGAACTCGAGCATCACTTCAAACGCGTTGTGCCCCACGTGAAAATAGTTCGCGTATCGCGCTTCCGGTTCTTCGTCTGTCAGGCTTTCCCGCGCTGTGCGCTTCATCGGGCTACCTGCCGCGCCTCTCCGGCATGTGGCGCGCCAATGCACAGCGGCCCGGCCGCGCGGGTCGCGCGCGGGGTATGCTCATTCGCAATGTTGGAGTTAGCGGGCGTGGGGTCCGCGCGCCGGATCGGCGCGTCGTAGCACCTGTAACGGACCCTCCGTTACAGTGCTCGCGTGGCTGCCCTGCACTTGCTCTCGCCGCAGCAGCGAGTTAGCGATGTTGCGCGGCGCCGGTACAGCTGTAACACCCTGTTACAGCTCCCAGCCGCGCATCATCCGCGGCGGCAGCAGCCGCGAGATGCGATACTTTGCCATCTTCCGATACAGCGTCATCCGCGACCAGCGCAGCTTTTCCGCTGCCCGGCTCTTGTTCCACTGCGTCGCGCACAGCGCCTCCACCAGGCGCTCGCGCTCGTCCAGCGGAATCCCCGGCTCCCGCCGCGGCATGCCGCGCACCGCCTCCGGCAGCGCATCCGCCCCAATCTCGCCCGGACCGCTCTGCAGCAGGATGCTCTCCAGCACGTTCTTTAGCTCGCGGATGTTGCCCGGCCAGTCGTACTGCGAAATCCGCCGCAGGCACTCTTCCGAGATTTCCGCCACGTCGCCGCCGCCCAGCCTGCGCCGGTAATACTCCACCAGCAGCGGGATATCCTCTCTCCGCTCGCGCAGCGGCGGCAGCTCCACACGCGCCACATTGAGCCGGTAGTAGAGATCCCTCCGGAACGTCCCCCGGCTCGCCAGGCTCTCCAGATCCTGATTCGTCGCCGCCACGAACCGCACGTCAATCTTCTTCTGCTGTGTGCCGCCCAGCCGCGAAACTTCCTTCTTCTCCAGCACGCGCAGAATCTTCGCCTGCGCCGAAAGGCTCATGTCGCCGATCTCGTCCAGCAGAACCGTTCCGCCCTCCGCCGACGCCAGCAGCCCGTCGCGCAGGCTGTCCGCGCCCGTAAACGCGCCCCGCGTGTGTCCGAACAACTCGCTCTCCAGCAGCGGATCCGGAATCGCCGCGCAGTTCACGCACACAAACGGCTTGTTCCGCCGCGGGCTGTGCTCGTGGATAAACTCCGCCGCCAGCTCCTTGCCCGTGCCCGTCTCCCCGGTGATCAGCACCGTGCAGTCCGATGCCGCCGTCCGCAGCATGGCGCTCCGGATGTTGCACAGCGCCTCGCTCGCGCCCACCATCGCATCGCGGCCTGCGTGTGTATCGTGCGCTGTCTCAAGCCCGGCTTCAGCCCGCCGCGCCTCCGCCGCACTCTGCCCCTGGCATCGCTCCAGCGCCTCGTCCAGCGCCCCGGCCGATACCGGCAGCGCCAGGTAATCGCGAACGCCCAGCCGCAGCGCCGCCACCGCCAGCTCTTCCGAGCCGCCCGCCGCCAGCAGGATCACCGGCACCGTGCGCTGCGCGCACACCATCTCCCTCGTCAGCTGTTGCCAGTTGCCGCGGCTTAGTTCCGATGGCTCAATCAGGATCACGTCCGGCCGCAGGCAGGCGGCAAATCGTTCCGCCCCCGCTTCCAGCGGCCGCTCGGTTACCCGAATGCCACGCCTTTCAAGCAGCGAAACCACATCCCGGGATGTGCCGCCGCGTGAAGTGAACAACAAGGCCCGGGGTCCGTGGGTAGACTCGTGGGTTGCTTGCATGGGGAAGCCTTCAATCGATCTTTCATATTCTGAGCGGCCTGGCAGTTTGTCATGGCTCACCTGCCGCGCCTGTTTGTCGAGCGCGGCTCTCTGGAGGCTGCTGATCGCGGCTTCCTCTGTTGGAAAGCCTGCACAGCGGGGACACGCAACTGCGGGATTGTCGCCCCGGGACGTGAGAAGAATGACGCTGAGAACGTCGCGGAGCGAAAAAAAGATTTGATCCCAGCAATGGAACACAGTCCCGGATCGACCGTCAAGGGCGGCCGCCAAATATTTGCGTCCCTTTCATCCGCCGCCGCGCACCGCGCCACACTCGATTTTTCTGCACTTTCCCCCTCCGTACCCCTCCGTACTGCCCCTGCCGACGCCCCGTGATTCCCGTCACTGAGCACCTTTCCCGCTCCGAATATCGTCTAAACTGCGTACGATCATTGAATTCACTCCGTCCGTTCGCAGAGGGACACCATCCGAATGCAGACCGAGGCCACCGAAACGCTGGAAACCACTGCCGCCACCACCACCTGGAACCGCAACCACCCCTACCCCGCCACGGTCACCGAAAATCGCCTCCTCACCGGTCCCGCCTCGGAAAAAGAGACCCGCCATATCGAGATCGACCTCGCCGACTCCGGCATTCAGTACCTTCCCGGCGACTCCGCCGGCATCCTGCCGCAGAACACCTGCCAGGCCGTCGAAGAAGTCCTTCGCCGCCTCCAGTTCACCGGCGACGAGCCGGTCACCGACTTCTACGGCAAACCCACCAGCCTTCGCGAAGCCCTCACCTCCTGGCTCATGATCGGCAAGCTCTCCAGTTCCACCCTCCGCCAGTGGGCCACCATCACCGCACACCCCGATCTCACCGCCCTCGTCCAGCCCGGCAATAAGGACAAGCTCGACGCCTACCTCTGGGGCCGCGAGTTCCTCGACCTCCTCGACCACGCCCCCGCCAAACTCGACACCGCCCAACTCCTCTTCAAGCTCCTCCCCCGCCTCGCCCCGCGCCTTTATTCCATCTCCTCCAGCCAGGCCCTTCATCCCGACGCCATCCATCTCTCCGTCCGCGTGGTGAAATACGAGAGCTTCGGCCGCAGCCGCTGGGGCGTCTGCTCCGGCCAGATCGGCGAGCGCACCCCGCCCGGCGGCACCCTGCCCATCTTCATCCACTCCAACCAGCTCTTTCGCCTGCCCCCCGACCCCGCCGTCCCCGTCATCATGATCGGCCCCGGCACCGGCATCGCTCCGTTCCGCGCCTTCCTCGAGCACAAGCAGGCCGGAGTCGGCCAGTGGCCCATGTGGCTCTTCTTCGGCGACCAGCGCGCCAGCCAGGACTTCCTTTATGAAGACGAGCTGATCCGCGCCACCAAAAACGGCCTCCTGCAGCGCCTCGACACCGCCTTCTCCCGCGACCAGGCCTTCAAAATCTACGTTCAGGACCGCATCCGCGAGAACTCCGCCGAGCTGTGGCGCTGGCTCGACCAGGGCGCTTATTTCTACGTCTGCGGCGACTCGAAACGCATGGCCCCCGACGTCGAAGCGGCTCTGCTCCAGGCCGTCGCCGAACACAGCGGCAAGGGGCCGGAATACGCCCAGGAGTTCCTTGCCGGGATGAAGAAGCAAAAACGCTACCTGCGCGACGTGTACTGACAGCCGGTCATTCGGACCGGGGACTGGTGTCCAGTCTCCCCGGCCCGTCCAGGAATCGTTCGTTGCCTTTGTGTCAGGGCACAACACAAGGCCATATAGGAAACGTGTACGTTGCAGATTCTCAAAATGCCAGGAATGCCACAATTGCCAGCCTGGAAAGACAGGAAAGGACAATTTCCCGACCTGTTATCCGTGTATCTCTGAATCAGCGGCATTTTCGATGAGACGTGGAGCAGTTGCTTTTCCTCGCCACCAAACGCCCCCAGCATGATTTCCGGTTTGCCGGTAATCCCCCCGGAATGCCGAATTCTCACTCGATCGTGTCTTCGGGTCTGGGCGGTTTGCCGCTCCTGCGATTCAGAATGCGCCGAAACGCCTTGCGATCGGCACGGCCCTTTCTCTCCGCGAAAAAGCGCTCCGTCTCCATCGCCGCCATCTTCTCCGCTGCGGCGATCACCAGGAATTGGTTCAGGCTTGTGCCGTCACGCTTGCTGATCTCCTCCAGAGCCGCCTTCATCGAAACCGGCAGACGCAGGGGAAATGTAGAAACTCGCGTCGTCATTTCCTGATCCTCCTCAGAGCTTCGCCA
>JASHNW010000084.1 GCA_030041435.1 Acidobacteriaceae bacterium | reverse complement strand
AGACGCGGCTGATTTTCGGCAGTATCGAGAGCGGCCGTCGGAGACGTGGAATGCAATGCGGAGTTCCTCATGTGTAAGACGGCAGGCGTGCGGGGCCGCGTGTGGTCATCGAGTTCAGGAGCATGCTGGCTTCGCGGGCTATTCTATCTGCGGAGTTGATGGCGCCGCCAGCGGCGGGCGCAGGCGAGAGCGGAGAGGGTGACAGATGAAGGCGCTGATGCTCGATGGTCCGGGACAGACGAGGATGGCGGAGGTGGCGCATCCGGGCAAGCCGGGAGCGGAGGAGGTGCTGCTGCGGGTCCGGATGGTGGGGCTGTGCGGATCGGACCTGAGCACGTTTGCGGGGCGCAATCCGCTGGTGAGCTATCCGCGCATTCCCGGACATGAGATCGCGGCGACAATTGCGGAGACGGGCGCTGCGGTTCCGGGGGCGTGGCAGGCGGGTATGGCAGTGACGATGCTGCCTTACTCGTGTTGCGGCCGGTGTGCGGCATGCCGGCGGGGACGCGTGAACGCATGCAGGAACAATCAGACGCTGGGCGTGCAGCGCGACGGGGCGCTGACGGAGTACGTGCTGGCGCCGTGGGCGAAGCTGAGAGCCGCGCCGGGATTGCCGCTGCGCACCCTCGCGATGGTGGAACCGCTGACGGTGGGCGCGCATGCGGTGCGGCGAGGGCGCGTGGCGCCGGAAGACACGGTGCTGGTGATTGGGTGCGGCATGGTGGGGCTGGGCGCGGTGGCCGCCGCGGCCTGGCGCGGGGCGCGCGTGATTGCCATGGATGTGGACGAGGGGAAGCTGGAGCTGGCGCGGCGCGCGGGGGCGCGGGAAGCGGTGCGAGGCGGGGAAGGTTACGCGGCGGCTATGGCGGAGTTGACGGCGGGCGAGGGTCCGGATGTGGTGATTGAGGCGGTGGGCACGCCGCAGACCTTTCGGCTGGCGGTGGAGGCGGTGGGCTTCACGGGGCGCGTGGTGTATATCGGCTACGCGAAGGAGCCGGTGAGCTACGAGACGAAGCTGTTCGTGCAGAAAGAGCTGGACATTCTGGGCTCGCGCAATGCCACGGACGCGGATTTTGACGAGGTGATTGCGATGCTCGGTGGTGGAAGCTTTCCGGTGGACGACGCTGTGAGCCTGGTGGTTCCGCTGGAGGAAGCGGGTGCGGCGCTGGCGCGCTGGTGCGCGGATCCGGCGTCGATGCGCAAGATCATGGTGGCAATCGACGAGGAGGCTCGATGACGGCGCGGGTGAAGCTGCTGCTGCGGGATTTCTCGGATTTCGAGAGCGCACTGGCGGCGGAGATCGAGGCGTTCCATGCAGAGCAGGCAGAGATTCGCGTGGATGCGGAGGTGGTGGGGATCCATGAGCTGTATGACGGCCTGTTTCGCCAGGGCGGGCTGCGCGATGGGCGATGGGACCTGACGCTGCTGGTGACGGACTGGCTGGCGGAGGCAATGGAGGAGGGCCTGCTCGAGGATCTGGCTCCGTGGATGCGCGCGAAACCTCTGCAGGATTGGCCTGGGGGCTGGGCGCCGTCGCTGGTCGAGCCGGTGTGTTTCGGCGAGGCGATCAGTTCTCTGCCCTGGCACGACGGGCCGGAGTGCCTGATCTACCGGCAGGACTGGTTTGAGGACTTGGGCGAGCGGGCGGACTTTCGTAACCGTTACGGGTACGATTTGGCGCCACCCAGGACCTGGCAGGAGTTCGCAGATGCGGTGCGCTTCTTCACGCGGCCGGCGGAAGGGCGGTTTGGGACATTGTTTGCCGCGTATCCGGACGGGCACAACACGCTGTACGACTTTGCGCTGCAGGTTTGGAGCCGGGGAGGGGCGCTGGCGGATGCGGAGGGACGGGCGTGCGTGGAGAGCGAGGAGGCTGTGCGCGCGCTGGACTTTTACCGGACTGTGGTGCGGGATGCGGGGATGTGCCATCCGGAGTCGCGGCGGATGAATTCGATCGAGTCGGGCGATGTGTTTATGGCGGGCGGGGTTGCGCTGATGGTGAACTGGTTTGGATTTGCGGCGCGCAGCGAGCGGGAGGGGTCGGCTCTAAAGGGAAAGGTGGCGATTGCGCCGATTCCGGCGGATCCGGGGTGCAAGCCGGTCTCGCTGTCGGTGTTTTGGCCGATGGGGATGGCGCGGGGAAGCCGCAACAAAGAGGCGGCGTGGGAGTTTTTGCGTTTTGTGGCGCGGCCGGATGTTGACCTGGCGCGCGTGCAGCACGGCACCGTAGGCGTGCGGCTCTCGACTTGGCGCGATGCGGAGCTGCAGCGGCGCACGCCATGCTTCGGGCAGATTGAGGCGATCTCGCTGGGAGCGAAGCGGCTGCCCCGGTCGCGCGGCTTGCCGGCGTTTGCGGAGATTGTCGATGCAATTGTCGTGGAGGCGCTGGGGACAGAGGATTCGTCGCGGGAGATTTTGCGGCGAGCGCAGGCGAAGGTGGCGGATAGGAAGATCGAGTTTGCGTGAGCAGCGGCAACTGCCGGTGCGGGTTGCGATGACGTGTCAGAGTGGCAAATTGGTCAGCTGGGGCAGCATTGCGCGGAAGGCGCGTCCGCGATGGCTGAGGGTGTGCTTCTCTTCGAGGGAGATTTCGGCCATGGTGCGGTGGAGCGCGGGCAGGTAGAACAGGGGATCGTAGCCGAAGCCGCCGGCGCCGCGCGACGAGGTGAGGATTGCGCCCTCGACGGAGCCGTCGGCGGTAAGAAGGACCGTCCCGCCGCGGGCCAGAGCGAGGACGCAGTGGTAGCGCGCGGTGCGCTGCGCGATTTTCTTCATGCGTTCGAGGAGGTACAGATTATTGCGCTCGTCTGTGGTGAGGGATTCCAGGCTGGGTAGCGGCTGGAAGCCGGCGTCCTGCGCGTAGCGGGCGGAGCGGACGCCGGGCTCTCCGTGCAGCGCGTCGACTTCGAGGCCGGAGTCGTCGGCGAGGACGTAGCCGGGGGTGAAACGGCTGTAATATGCGGCCTTGAGGCGGGCGTTGCCGGCGAAGGTGGGCTGATCTTCGTCGGGAGCGGGGATCGTATGCAGGTTGGGAAGCGGCTCGACGGCGATGCCGCTGGCGATGGAGTTGTCCGCGGCCGCGACGGAGAAATCGCGCAGCTTGCCGGGATTGGTGGTGGCGGCGTAGAGGGTGAGGGACACGAGTTCAGTTTATTTGGGATTCTGCGGAAGCCCGTGTCGTTGCAGATCGAACGTCAGCGGGCAGCGTTCACAGCGCGCCACGCGGCCGCAGTGCAACTTGCCGATCTGCACCATCAGGGCGTGGAATTCGTTGTAGTGGCGGGCCAGTTCACGGGTGGATTGGGAGGATGCATCGGGCAGGAAGGCTTTTTCTGCGAGCGCCTGGATTTCAAGGTATCTCGCCTTCTCCTGCAGGAGGCCGTGGCGCGTCACGATGCGCCGCAGGTACTCGTCGACGACCATAGCGGGCACGTGCAGCGCATAGAGAAGGATGGCGTCGGCGGTTTCGGGACCCACACCGGGCAGAGCGAGCAGCTGAGCGCGGACGGCCAGAGCATCGGCGCTTGCCGCGCGCGCGAGGGATTCCATGCGGCCGCCATGCTGGGCGTCGAGGAAGGCAACGAAGGCTTTGAGCGCATGCGCTTTGCGCAGCATGAATCCGGAGGGGCGGATGAGCTGGCGCAGCTCGTCTTCCGGGATCGCGCACAGACCCTCGAAGGAGAGGATGCCGCCGGCGCGAAGATTGGCGATGGAGCGCTCCACAGAGGTCCACGCGGTGTTCTGCGTGAGGTAGGCGCCGATGACGACTTCAAAGGCGCTCTGTGCGGGCCACCACTGCTGCGGTCCCCAGAGCGCCACCAGGCGGTCGTACATGCGGCGCAGGCGGTGAGCTGCTCGGCGCTGGGCTGCCCCGGGGACGACATGCCGCCGCTCTGCAATGCGGGCCATGGATTCGATCTTAATTTCACGCGATCGAAGAATCCTGAGGGCTGCCCCAATGCACTTATGATGGGAGCGACAGGAGTCACGATGGACTACGTCAATCTTGGCAACACCGGACTGAAAGTTTCGCGCATCTGCCTGGGATGCATGACCTACGGCGCGCCGGCGACCGGCGAGCCGAAACCTGGGCGCCAGGCATGGGCGCTCGACGAGGAGCAGAGCCAGCCTTTCTTCCGCCAGGCAGTCGACGCGGGCATCAACTTCTTCGATACCGCCAACGTGTATTCGAGCGGCGCGAGCGAGGAAGTGTTGGGGCGGTTCCTCAAGAAGAACGTGAGGCGCGAGTGGGCTGTGGTGGCGACCAAGGTGCACAGCCCGATGCGCGACGAACCGAACGGCCGCGGACTGTCGCGCAAGGCGATCCTGCACGAGCTGGACGAGAGCTTGCGGCGGCTGGAGACGGACTATGTCGATCTCTATCAGATCCATCGCTGGGATTATGAGACGCCCATCGAAGAAACGCTGGAAGCGCTGCACGACGTGGTGAAGGCGGGCAAGGTGCGCTATATCGGCGCCTCGTCGATGTATGCGTGGCAGTTCGCGCAGGCGCTGTACCTGGCCGAGAAGCACGGATGGACGCGCTTCGTCTCCATGCAGAACCACTACAACCTGCTCTACCGCGAAGAGGAACGGGAGATGCTGCCGCTGTGCCGGGCAGAAGGGATCGGGGTGATTCCGTGGAGCCCGCTGGCGCGAGGGCGGCTGACCAGGGCCTGGCAGAGCGAGACGACGAAGCGGTCGGAGACGGATCGGTTTGGGAACTGGATGTACGGGAAGACGGAGGAGGCGGATCGCGCGGTGGTGGACCGGCTGACCAAACTGGCGCAGCAGCGCGGGGTGGGGATGGCAACGCTGGCGCTGGCGTGGATGCTGGGGAAGCCGGGTGTGACGGCGCCGATCGTGGGAGCCAGCAAACCGCATCATCTGCCCGACGCGGTGGCGGCGCTCGAGGTGAAGCTGACGCCAGAGGAAGTGGCATCGCTGGAGGAGCCCTATTTGCCGCACCCGGTGCTGGGATTCAGCTAGAGGGAGCTGGGAGCTGGGAGCTGGTGGCTGGGAGCCGGGAGCGGCTTAGTGGGCGGAGGTTGCCGGGAGCACGCTGATGCGGGGCAGGACGATGATGTCGACGCGGCGGTTCTGGCCGCGGCCTTCGGCGGCGTCGTTCGAAGCGACAGGGTGGAACTCGGCATAGCCGGCGGCGGAGAGGCGGGCGGGCGCGAATCCGTGATCGACGATGAGCCATTTGGCGAGGTTCGTGGCGCGCGCGGTGGAGAGCTCCCAGTTGGAGGCAAACTGCGCGGTGTGGATGGGGATGTTGTCGGTGTGCCCCTCGATGCGCAGGTCGTAGGGGGTGGCGGCGAGCGTGGCCGCGATGCGGTCGAGGGTGGCCTGGGACGCCACGTGCGGCGTTGCTGAACCGGAGTCGTAGAAGCCGGCTTCGCGCAGGGAGATGACCAGTCCGTCGCGGCCGAGGCGCAGAGCGACGACGTGCTGGGCGAGCTGGTTCGAGAGCAGGCCGGTGAGCCGGGTCCGGAGGCGGGCCAGGTCCTGCTGGACTTCAGGCGAAGCGGAGAGATCGTCGCCGAGCACGACGTTGACGGGCGCGGCAGGCTCCTGCGAATCGGTGTTTCTGGTGAACGGGATCGATGCGGGGAAGAGTCCGAGAGCCTGGAAAGCCGCCTGGATGGAGTGCGCGACCTGGGTCTGCTTCTGCTGGTCGGAGCGGGAGCTGGCAAAGAGCACGACGAAGAAAGCAAAGAGCAGGGTAATGAAGTCGGCGTAGGAGACCAGCCAGCGGTCGCGACTGGCGTGGTGCTCGGCGGAGGTGCGTTGACGGCGGCGAGGGATCATTGGCCGGGCTCCGGCCGGCCCTTTCCGGCGTGGCGCGGAGCAGCGCCGCGGAAGCCGGCCAGCTTGATTTCGATCATGCGCGGGTTCATGCCTTCAATGATGGAGATGACGCCTTCGAGGGCCATCTCGCGGCGGCGCTGATCGTCGCGGGCGCGCTGGCGGAGCTTGCCGGCGGCGGGCAGGAAGAAGACATTGGCGGAGCCGACGCCGTAGATGGTGGCGACGAAGGCGACGGCGATGCCGCGGCCGACCTGGTCCATGTGGTCGAGGTGCTGCATCACCTGGATAAGGCCGATGACGGCGCCGATGATGCCGATGGTGGGGGAGAATCCGCCAGCCGACTCGAAGACGGCGGGGATGCGGGCTTCGTTCTCGGTAACGTTTTCGATCTGGACCTCCATGATGCGGCGCAGCTCGGTGGGCTCGGTGCCGTCGACAGCGAGCATGAGGGACTGGCGCAGGAAGGGATCGGCGACCTGAGAGAGTTCCTGGTCCAGAGAGACAATGCCGTTGCGGCGGGCTTTGTTGGCGAAGGCGACGATCTGGCGGAGCATCGCTTCGCCGTTATCGGAGCGGTGCAGGAAGACGCGGACGAGGCGCTGTGCCGCGGCGAGAACGGTCGGCAGAGGAAACTGGAGCATTACGGCGCCGAGCGTGCCGCCGAAAACGATGATGGCGGCAGTGGGTTGCGCGACCTGGCCGACATGACCGCCTTCGAGCAGAAGGCCGGCCAGAATGCCGGCGATGGCGAGGAGAAGACCGCCGAGGCTGCCCGCGTCCATGGGTTATTCCCGTGCGTCGCCGGAGTCTTCAGCGCGGCGAGGTTCTGAAGCGGAGGGGCGCGCGCCCTCGGGCGCCGGAACAGAGGCCAGAGACTGCAGGGAGCCGGCGGTTTGGGCGAAAACGCGGGCGCGATACGCGATGGTGCGATGCACGACGTCGTCGCAGGCCTCGAGGACGACGATCTTCTCGCCATTGACGAGCGTGAGCACGGTATCCGGCGACGACTCGACATATTTGATGAGGTCGCTGTTGACGACCAGAGGATTGCCGTTGAGGCGGGTGAGCTGAATCATGGTGCGGCGTCTCCCGCGCCGTCGCATGGTTTATCGGCGGAATGGGGAGGGAGGGTGAATGGGGACGTCCGGCGGATCTGCGGCGGAGGGGGTGCACGCAGCGTGCCAAAGACGAGGCAGGAGATCATGCCGGGCGGAAGGGGGCCGATGAAGGGGGTGAGATGAAGCGGTTCCCAGGGGCGGTGGAAGGACCGGCGCTCCGTTCAGGAACCCAAAATTCAGTACAGGAGAGAGATCATGGCATTGGGAGTCCTGAACAATATTTCGGCAGTCTATGCCGAGAACGACCTTAACCAGACCCAGGCAAGCCTGCAGACCACGCTGCAGCAGTTGTCGTCCGGGTCGCGCATCAACTCCGGCGCGGACGACGCTGCCGGCCTTTCCATCGCCGACGGTCTTGCCGCCAACTCGGCTGCGCTCGATCAGTCTTCGAGCAACGCCAGCGCCGGGGTGGGCTTTCTGCAGGTGGCCGACGGCGCGTTGTCGCAGGTGACCAACCTGCTGAACCGGGCCGTCACGCTGGCCACCGAAGCGGGCGGCGGAACGCTTTCGAGCTCGCAGATGAGCGCGGCTGACCAGGAATATCAGGACATCCTGACCCAGATCGGCACCATCGGCAACACCACGGAGTACAACGGCATTCAGGTATTCACTTCGGGCACAGGCACCGCCACCAATCTGACGGATGCGGATTTCACGCAGACCGCCAAGAGCGATCCGCTGCAGGTGACGCTGACGCAGGGCGACACGCTGAGCGGGTCGATCACCATTTCTTCAACCGGAGGCACGACCGCCGGTTCGGCCATCATCAATCTTGGCAGCTACAGTGGGTTGGCCAGCGAAGATCAGGCAACTGCCAACGCAGCGGCCAGCGCGCTGAGCACCGCGCTGAACAGCAGCCTCGGGGCAGCGACTGGGTCGACGTATACGGTTTCCGTGGCGGCCGGCGTAGTCTCCATCACTCCCAGCGGCGGTGGAAGCGCGAACGAAGTGCTTTCAGTGACCGCCAGCAACGCGGCGGAGACACCGTCCAGCGCAACCGCCGTGAACATCTACACCAGCGACGGAACTTCGGGCGGAAGCTACAACTACGGCGTAACGGTCGGATCGCTGACCGACACCAGCGTGGGCACGTCGGCCTCGGATTCGGCAGCGGGCAGCGAGTTCACCTCAACCGTCGACGGCGTGACGGGCGATGGCGGCACCAGCGCCGGAGCCGGCGCGGGCACCAGCCTGACCGGGACGGAACTGACCAGCCAGGCCGACGCGGAAGCGGCGCTGCAGACAGTGACCAACGCCATCAACGCCGTCGCTTACCAGCGCGGCCAGGTGGGCGCCAACATCAACACGCTGACGGCGGCCTCGAACATCAGCAGCTCGGAAGAAACCAACGTGGAGTCGGCGCAGAACACCATCACGCAGACCGATTACGCGGCGGCCACTTCGAACCTGTCGAAGTACGAAATCCTGACCCAGACCGGCATCAGCGCTCTGGCCCAGGCCAACAGCACCGAACAGATGGTGACGAAACTGCTGCAGTAACGCGTCTCGACTGAAGCGCAGGCGGGGAGCTTCGGCTCCCCGCATTTTTTTAGAGCTCTCTAATGCACGGCCGGGGACGCGGGACCTGCTCGTGCACGCCCGGGACGGCTGAAGTTGCGCCGCGAGGCGACGATAAAAACATTATGGGCAGCGTAGGCATATCGTTTGGATCGCCGACCAGCGGTCAGGGGTTCGACGTCTCAAGCACGGTCAGCCAGATTGTGGCGAATCTGCAGGCGGTGGAGACGCCGTGGACGAACCAGCTGACGTCGCTCGATGCGCAGGATACGGCGCTGACCGGCATCGGCACGGACCTGAGCAGCCTTTCCAGTTCTCTCAGCACGCTCACTCAGGTGGATGGCGTCATGTCGGAAATGGAGGGATCGAGTTCCGATAACTCGGTGGTGGATCTAACCTCGGCGACAACCGGCGCGGTTGCGGGAAGCTACACGGTCGTCGTGGGTCAGCTGGCCCAGACCTACTCCTACGCGAGCGGCGCGATGGGCGCCGGCGATACGCTGAGCGGCAGCCTGAGCATCGGCGGGCAGACGATCACGATCTCCGACGGGACGGCTACGGACGCGAGCGGCAACGTCATCCCGGAGAACAACACGCTCTCCACGCTGGCGTCCTACATCAACTCAGGGGACTATGGGGTGACGGCCACCGTGGTTACGGGCTCTTCGGGGTCGGAGCTGGCTCTGATGAGCGATACCAGCGGCGCGGGCGGGGCGGTGACGATCGACGGCAGCCAGCTGGAGGACGCGACCAGCGGTGTGACGGGAATCTCGTTCAGCCAGGTGCAGCAGGGCCAGGACGCGCAGCTCAGCGTGGACGGCGTCTCCACCTCGAGCTCTTCCAACACTGTCACGACGGCGATTCCGGGGGTGACCATGCAGCTGCTCAGCGCAGCGCCGGACGAGTCGGTGCAGGTCGAGATCACGAGCGACAACAGCGATGTGGAGTCGGCGGTCAGCAGCTTTGTGAGCGCTTACAACACCGTGGTGAACGATCTGAACACCCAGGAAGGGGATGACTCCTCGGGGAATCCGGAGCCGCTCTACGGGAGTCCGGACATGGCGCTCGTGCAGGAGCAGCTGCAGGCGGCCCTGTCCTTCGCGCAGTCGTCGGGAGCCATCACTTCGCTGTCGCAGCTGGGCGTCACGGCGAACGACGACGGAACGCTTTCGCTGGATACGGACACGCTGGACAGCGCTCTGGCCGGCAACTATCAGGACGTCGTGAATTTCTTTCAGGCGACCGGCAGTTTCGGCGCCAATATGACCAGCGCGCTCGGCAACCTCGGGAACAGCGGGCCGGACGGAACGATCTATCTGGCGCTCCAGCAGGATTCGAGCGAGGAGTCGCAGCTTAATACCAACATCAGCAACGAGCAGAGCCAGATCTCGGCGCAGCAGTCGCAGCTGACGACCGAGCTGAATGCGGCCAACTACACGCTCGAGGAGATTCCCTCGCAGATCGACGAAGTCAGCGAGCTGTACAGCGCGATCACCGGCTATAACGAGAACCCCAACGGCTGACCGGCGCCGGGAAGACGGAGGAGCATGAACTATCAGCAACAGGCAATTGCGGGGATGAACCCGGTGGAGCTGATCGTCGCCCTGTACGACGGCATGGTGCGCTTTCTGCACCTGGCGATCGGAGCGATTGAAGGCCGCAACACGCGCGAGCGCAGGATCGCGGTGAGTCGCGTGCTCGACATTCTGATGCATCTGCAGTCGCGGCTGCGCATGGACGTGGGGGGCAACTCGGCCAGGGCCCTGTCGGAGTTCTATGCGTCGATTTTCGCGCTGTGTCTGGAAGGTTCGCGGCTGGAGTCGGCGGAGCGGCTGAAGGAGGCGATCGGCTGCATCTGCGACGTGCGCGAGGCATGGAAGGTGGCAGCACACGATCCGGAGGTGCTGGAGCTGCTGTCGAGCGAACGAGCGCCGGCGCCGGTGCTGATCGCCGCGGCGGCGCATGCGGGAGGGGCGGAAGCGGCGGCGTCGAACTGGACGGCGTGAGGGGGGTCAGCCGGTGACGGCGAGCTCTTCTTCGAGCAGCTGCTTCTGATAGAGGCTGGCGTAATAGCCGTTGCGCTCCAGCAGTTCGTCGTGGGTGCCGAGTTCGGCGATGCGGCCGCGGACAAGGACGGCGATGCGATCGGCATGGCGCACCGTGGAGATGCGGTGGGAGATGAGGATGGTGGTGCGTCCCGCCATGACGGTGCGCAGCTCTTCGAGAATGCGCTCTTCGGTCCAGGTGTCGACACTGGCGAGGGCGTCGTCGAGGATGAGGATGCGTGGATTGCGCAGGATGGCGCGGGCCAGAGCGGTGCGCTGTTTCTGGCCGCCGGAGAGGGTGAGTCCGCGTTCGCCGACGAGGGTTTCGAAGGCGCCGGGGAAGAGCTCGAATTCGTCGCGGATGTGAGCGGCCTGGGCGGCGCGGGCCAC
>JASHNW010000083.1 GCA_030041435.1 Acidobacteriaceae bacterium | reverse complement strand
GTCCGCGCCGCCGTCACCCCGCCCGCCAGATAGAGCCGCGGCGCCGAGTCGGCCATCTCCCCGTAGAGCGGCAGCAGCCCGGGCCCGCCATCCGGCAGCGGATAAAAGAGGTGCTCGTGCATCCCCACCAGCCCAGGAAAGACCGTTTTCCCGGTCATGTCGAGCCGGATTGTCTTGCCGAACGTGAATTCGTCTTTCGGCTCCATCCCTACGAAGCCGATCTTTCCGCCGATGATGTAGACGTACTGATCGTCCACCGCCGGCGCCCCCGTGCCGTCGATCACGCGCACGTGCTCAAGCACAATCGTGTCCGCGGTGGTCTTGACAAACGGCGCGATTTCCTTCGGAACTTTGGTCGGCGTGCCGGGCGCAGACGCATTTTGCGCCAGCGCAGCCGCGCCCCACACCACGCTCATCACCGCTATCGCCAATGGGCGCTGCATCATGCCTTTGCATCCTCCGAGGGAATGGAGACTCCACTATCGATGGGAGTTACGCGCGGCGTCAAGCGCGCCCACAAAACCGTCTGGCATTACTTTGGCGAGAACCTGCCCCGAATCGGTGATGCAAAATCTGCGTCTAATGGTATAGGGTTATCAGCCAAAGCCAGCGAAAGGAGGAGCGATGCCCGCTAAATATAGCGCGGATCAGATTGCGGACACGATCATTCAGCTTTCACGCGAACGCGGTCTTGAGATCACCAATCTGAAGCTTCAGAAGCTCCTGTACTACGCTCAGGCGTGGATGTTGGCATGCGCCGACAGGCCTCTCTTCGACGACGATTTTGAGGCTTGGGTGCATGGCCCCGTTGTGCCACGAGTATTTCGCAGGTTCAAGGAATACCGCTGGAATCCAATTACTGCGCCCGTTAAGCCGGTGGTCGATGACCCTGCATTGAGAGACTACCTCTCTGAGGTCGTCAGCAAGTACGGAAAGCTAAGTGCGACACAGCTTGAACGGCTGACTCATCTCGAAGACCCATGGAAAGAGGCTCGGAAGGGTATCGCTCCAGACGCCTCTTCTAATACGGTGATCAGCTGGGACAGCATGAAGAGGTACTACCGCAAGCGCGCTGGACGCTAGGGATGACAGGTACGCCTGAGAGGATCGTCATCCCCGCGCCAGAAGTGGGGCCTGACGAGAGGCTCGTCCAGTTTTCCTTTAAGCATCTGGACGGCACGAATCCGAAATTCCGGGCGCAGGATTGTCCAATAGAATTCTGGTGTGCCTTCATGGATAGACTAAAGCTCTACAGCCGTCTCACTGTAGAGATTTTTCAAGACCAGAACAATCCAGACCGCAGACACATAATCGACTTCGCTCGAACCACAGAGCCGAGCGGATTCACCTCTGTCGATACTGACCAGCTTGCCTATGAACAACCGTGGCAGTTTGACCTCGCGACAGCTCGTCCTTGGAGAATCGCAGGGCTATTGGTAGAGGAGATCTTTTACGTTGTCTGGCTGGACCCCAACCACCTCCTGTACGATTGAGCTCCCGCGACTCCCAGAACTCCAGATCTCGTCACTACTCACAAATCCTTTATGCCTCCCCTGGCGCGCCTTTACGCGCTCAGGGATCAAATAATCAGTGCCGGCCTCGAATCCCTGATGCCAGGCCGGCGGAGGAATCATGAGCGCATTTCGTACCTGCCGGCCCCTGTTGGTCGACGCCACCCAGGCCGCTGAACCGTCCACCGTCGCTACCGACCTTGGCTTTGTCAACGTGAAGCGCGGAGACTGGGTCGTCCGCGGGGAAGACGGCGAGTGCTACGTTGTCGACGACGCCTTCTTCCAGCGCACCTTCGTTCCCATGCAGAGCCATCCGTGGGTCCAGGAGGAATCCCGCAGCTACGGCTGCTAAGCCCGGTCGGGTATTCTTCGAGTACGCGCCCTGCGGTTGAGCGAAACTTAACAACTTTCGCTGGACGCGGAGTCCCGCTGGACGCGCAATCCCATGCCCGAACTCCCTGAAGTCGAAACCATTGCCAACGGCGTTCATCGCCGCATCGCCGGCGACGCCATCGTCTCTGCCTGGTTCTCTTCTTATAAGGAACCATTCAAAACCCCGCCGGACGAGATGGCCGCCGTTCTCGCCGGTCGGCGCATCGACCGGGTCCGCCGCGTGGGCAAGCACATCGTGATCGATCTTGCGGATCCGGCCCCGCCGCGTCCGCCGTCTCGCGAAGCGCTCCCGCTCCATGCGCAGTGCCTCATCCACCTCGGTATGACGGGCCGACTGCTCGTCTCCGCGCCCGGCGTCCCGATTCCTCCCCACACCCACGCCGTTCTCTCGCTCGCCTCCGGCCGGGAGCTCCGCTTTGTCGACGCCCGCCGCTTCGGCCGCATCGGCCTGGTCCAGGGTTTCACGGGTCCCGGCAGCGAACCCCTCACCATATCCAAAGACGACTTCGCCGCCCTCTTCCGGGGCCGCAAGCTGGCCATCAAAGCCGCGCTGCTCAACCAGTCGCTGCTGCACGGCGTGGGCAACATCTACGCCGACGAAAGCCTCTTCCGCGCCCGCATCCGCCCCACCCGGCGTGCGGGCCGCCTCACCCGCGACCGGCTCGACCGCCTCCGCACCGCCCTGCGCGCCGTCCTGCAGGCCGCCATCCGCGCCGGCGGCTCCTCGGTCTCGGATTACGTCGATGCCGACGGCGTCCGGGGCTTTTTCCAGATCGAGCACAAGGTCTATATGCGCGCCGGCGAGCCGTGCCTCGTCTGTGGAACCCCCATCCGGCGCATCGTCCTGGCTGGCCGCGGCACCCACTTCTGTCCCTCCTGCCAGAAGTGAGACGTTTTATGGAAATCCGGAATCCCTGACCACCGTTCTACGGGATTCTGAAGGAACACCCAGCCACTTTCTCATCTAAGCGATTGATTTCAATGGATGAGGGAAACGGCACGTCAATTGCTTTTGGTAAGGTGCCAGCGACGTATATGCCCCTGTATGGGGTCTGCCATAGTAAAAGATTCCGGCTGACGAGAGCAGAATCCTTCGAGATTCTGACCCAGCCGGGATACCAAAAGTCCCGATCCCAGGAGCAATTGGTAAGGGCGACTTCAGGGAGGCCAGTGACTGGCCGTCACGCAGCAAAAGCCATCCACTCGGATGGCTTTTCTGTTTCGCCCCAATGTCCGGTTACCATGGGAATCCCCTGCATCGCACTCGCTTCGCCCCTGCATCAAACTACTTGTCAGAACGCTGGTTCTGGGAGTAGTATTACTTTTACCTGTCGAGCGGCTGACGCCATGCTGGATACCGGCGAGGTTCGCCGCCATTCTCGAGAGTCAGTAAAGCAGCCCCGGGGTTTTCCCTGCCGTCGTTTGCGCCGCATTGGGGCAAGCTGCCGGGTGCAAAGGTTAATTCAGGGATCAGGCGGCAACTACAAACCGTTCCGTTGATCGACGTGGCATGTGGTTGCGTTTCGTCTTCGGTTTCCTCGCGCGCCCGGTTGGGATCGCGCCGAGCCGACGGCTTGCCGATGCAGGGATCGCAGTGCGCTGCGCCACAATTTAAACTTTCCGGCCAACCCCGCCTGGTTGCGTCCAGTGCGTTGGGGGTCGGAGCTACACCGTTTCCTCTTTATCTGAATCCGGAGAAGTGAACCGGGACGGCACCCCCCACAAAGCCGCGCCCCATCCGAAACAGGCACGAGCGGAACCGGACCATGAATACAGAGCCAATCGCACAGGAAGTGCATGCATGACAACTGAGCAGAACCAGCCGCAGCCTCCGGCGGACAATCCCCCCCAGGCGCAGGCCTCGAACCAGCCCCAGGCACAACATCATGGACAGGGCGGCCATCGCCGCCGCCGCCGCCGTAAGCGGAACAAGGGCGGAGCCGCAGCCCAGGCTGCTAACGGCCAGCCTCAGCCCCAGAACCAGCAGCCGGCGCAGCCGCAGGCGCAAAAGCCCCGGCAGCCCAAACCGCAGCCCTCCAGCCAGACCCGTTTCTTCAAAAACCACGGTAACGGCCAGCAACAGGGCCAGGGCGGAGGCGGCGGACGCCGCCGAAACAAGCAGCGCCGCGAGCGCGTCTTCGTCGGTCCCATGGACCACAGCTACCGCGCCGTCAACGGCAATGTCGCCGACGGACCTCCCTCCACTATCGAGTTCCGCAACGGCAATGGCAACGTCAACGGCAACGGCCATTACATGGATTCCGCGCCGTGGGAAGCGCCGCCGCCGGTGAAGGAAGACGCGCCCACGCGCATCTACCTCTTCATCGAAGACCTGTTCTTCTTCGCGAAGATCAACGAGACGGCGCGCAAGCTCGGCATTAAGGTAGCCTTCGTCAAAAACGAGCCGGAGACCGTCGCAAAGATCCTCGAAGCGCCTGAGGACGCACGCCCCTCGCTGATCGTCTTCGACCTGAACAACGCGGCCGCCAAGCCCATGACCCTGATCCCCAAGCTGAAGTCGAAGCTGAAGAAGGGTACCTCGGTCATAGGTTTCCTTTCGCACCTGCAGGGAGACCTGAAGGCAAAAGCCGTCGAAGCCGGCTGCGACATCGTCATGCCGCGCTCGGCCTTTTCGCAGAACCTCCCCAATCTCCTGCGCCGCCACGGCCTCGACGAAGAGGAAGAGATGGAATTCGCCCAGGCGTAATGCGAGGCGGCAAAAAGGTCACTTTTTGGGGGGGTGGCTTCGGCCGCCCCCTTTGTTTCGTGAGGACATCGAAGCGCGTCGGTCCGCCGGAGCCGCAGCCAGTCGCCACAAACAACACAAAAATCCATGGCGCGGCAGGAACAGGCAAGAATCAGGCAGGATCGGGATAGCGCTCCGGCGGTGCGGTTCCGTAGTCTTGGGATGGAGTAAGTCTGCAGGACAAGGCCCTGGGAACTGGCCCGGCAATCTCGCATC
>JASHNW010000082.1 GCA_030041435.1 Acidobacteriaceae bacterium | reverse complement strand
TGCATGCTTAGAATCCACAGCAATACCGCAAAAGAGTTATAACCGAGTTCCCCAGGACAAATCAAGTGGACGGGGGTTAAGAAGGAGTAAATTACCCTGTGCTGTAAAAAATCCGATGAATGTCTATTATTATCAAGTTGTTACGGTCGCAATCACGCATCAAAGCCAGGCAACGTCTTATCGGCGGGAGGCAAAATACGGAGGCTGAAAGTCGGCGACATGGTTACCCGTATCGGCGGTTAGACTGAAAGATTCGGCTTAACGTTGCTCGGCAAATCCGGGTGGCCGGGCCAGCGTTTTGCACCCGGCGTTTTGTTCGTGTGGCGCAGCGATTCTCTGCGTCGCCGGAGCGTGAGGCGAGGTGCGAGTGCGCGGGGCTACGAATCGGGCGAGGGTGACGCCAGAAAATCTGCGATGGCGGCGGCGGGAATTGCAAGCGCACCGCCTCCGTCCGTGGCCAGGTGCAGACGATTAGGCTGACAAGTCACGTCGATCGCGCGGCGCACGGTGGGGGGCACGCGGCACAGAAACATTACCCACGCAGCACCGATGCTGCCGCGGGCCGGGATGCGAAGCAGCGTGGACGTGCCAAAGGTTTCGCCCCTGCGCAGAGTTTCGGCCCGACCGATGGGCAGCGGGCTCACGCCGAACTCGAAGGCGCGCGCCTGCTCCCGGCTGCGCCACGGCGGCGCGGTGCGAGCGCGGTTCTCTTCCCAGACGGTGACCCAGGGAAACTGCGAGCGCCGAAACACGTACCCCACGGCGAGGCGTTGCACGTGGTTGACCGCGCAAACGAAGGCGTGTTCGCGGCGAGGATCGATCTGGATTCCCGCGACGAAGCCACTGCCGACCTTCCGGCGAGGGCGCTGCAGATCGACTGAACAGCCCTCGACCCCGGGCGCTAATGGCCAGGTGAATTCGGCATTCGATGCGAGCGCAGCATGGCCCTCGTATCCGCCGGCATCGGTGATGCCGCGAGAGCCGGGCAAGGTGACGATGCAGTCATCCGGATGCAGGAAGGGCGGACCGAGCACGGCATGCTGCTGCCACTGGATGAACTGATCGGCGCCACGCAGGTTGCGGACCGATTCGCGTACGCGAACCACGGATTCGCCGAGGCGCAGAGAGAGCTCACGCGTGAAGATCAGGCCGAAAGCAGGCAGACGTACCGAGAAGCGCAGGCGGCCTTCGTCGTGGCCGGAACGCAGAGTCGCGGTCCAGGGGCGCACGCCGGCTTCGCCATGCAGGACTGCGCCGGCGGCGATCTCTTCGCCAGACGGCATGCCGAAGACGCCGAGACAGAGGCTGTGGCCGGCAATGCCGCTGAGCAGTTTGCCCACCGGCGCGGGGCCGAATTCCGATTCGTCGCGCGCAGGGCGGAAGAGCATGGGGTCGCGGAGCTTCCAGTGGGGAATCCAGAAGGGGTTGAGCGTAGGCGCGTCGAGGAAATGAAAATCGGGAATGTGTCCGCCGCCGGTCAGATGTGTGAGCACGACCACATCGTTGCGCAGAATGCACGCGGGGCGTCCCTGCCAGAGGCCGCGCCCGCACTCGACTTTCTGCGTTTTCATCCAGCGAACATTATGCTCCGACGGCGGCTCGCGCCGAGCGCAGCGACGCACTGCCCGTGGCTGCGGTTGACACGCCGTCGCGGCAGACCGTATACCGGGGAGGTTTTGTACTGTGCCGATGGAAATCGAAATCATTGCCGATGACGGGAATCTGTGCGGCGAAGGTCCGCTGTGGGACGAGCGCGAACAGGCGCTCTACTGGACCGACATCGCCGGGCGGCAGCTCTTTCGCTATCTGTGGCGGGAGCAGCGAAGGGAGCGGTTGAGCGAGGGCTTCCAGGTGGGAGGATTCAGCCGCCAGGAGGATGGCGGATTCGTCGTGACCAACAACGACGGCATCTGGCTGTGGCGTCCCGGCGCGGAGCCGCTGCTGCTGGCGAAGGAAGCGGACGGGCAGGAATGCGTGATGAACGACTGCGCGGCCGATCCCGAGGGGCGCGTGTACTCGGGGTCGTGGCACCTGGATGAGGAGGGACACTCGGCGCCGAGTTTTCTGTTCCGCGTGGATCGCGATGGAACAGTGCACGTGGCCGATGAAGGCATTTGCTTCTCGAACGGATTGGCGTTCTCGCCGGACTGTTCCACGATGTATTTTGCCGATACAGTGGCGCGCGTGATCTATGCCTACGACTGGCGGCGAGGCGACGGCGCACTGCAGAACCGGCGGGTGTTTGCGTGGATCGACCGGAGCGAGGGGATTCCGGACGGACTGAGCGTCGATGCCGAGGGCTATGTGTGGTGCGCGCACTGGTTCGGAGGCCGCGTCTCGCGCTTCGATCCGGACGGCAAGCGGGAGCGATGCCTGTACTTCCCGGCGAAACAGACATCTTCGGTCGCGTTCGGAGGGCCGGAGCTGGATGAGATCTACGTGACCTCGGCGGCACTGAGCAATGCGGTCGTACTGGCGCCTGAGGGATACGATCCAGACAGAGTGTTTTTGGGCGGACCGTTGTACCGGGTGCGCGCGGGAATTCGCGGGCAACTGAAATTCCGTTCGAAGATCGATGCCGCGGCCGCGAAGCAGCGCGACAAGGGCATGCAGGGCGGGATCCGATGAAAGAGACATGGCGTTGGTTTGGGCCGGAAGATCCGGTTCCGCTCGACTATGCGCGGCAGGCCGGCGCAAGCGGGATTGTCACCGCGTTGCATCATCTGTACCGCGGCGAAGCGTGGCCTCTCGAAGAAGTGCAGAAGCGCAGGGACATGATTGCGGCTGCGGGCATGGAGTGGCCGGTGGTGGAGAGCATCCCCATGCACAACTCCATCAAGCTGCGCACGGGACCTTATCGGAAAGCCATGGACGCGTGGAAGGATTCGCTGGCGGCAATCGCGAGCGTTGGGGTCAGGATTGTGGCCTACAACTTCATGCCGGTGGTGGACTGGGTGCGCACGGACATCGCATGGCAGCTGCCTTCCACCGGATATGCGGTGCGCTTCGATGCAATCGACCATGCCGCCTACGACCTGTACATCCTGAAGCGGCGCAACGCGGAGGCGAACTACGCGCCGGAACGCGTGGAGGCGGCGCGGGCGCGCTTCGCACAGATGACGGAAGCGCAGAAGGAGCAGCTGGAGAAGAACCTGATCGCCGGGCTCTCCGCATCGGAGTCGTCGTACGATCGCGAATCGATGCGGGCGGCCATTGCGGCGTACGACGGCATGACGGCGGAGGACCTGCGCGCGCATCTGATCGAGTTCTTGCGGGAGATTGTTCCGGTGGCGGAGGAGCTGGGCCTTGTGCTGGCTATCCATCCCGACGATCCGCCGTTCTCGCTGTACGGATTGCCGCGCATGGTTTCGACTGCGAACGACCTGCAGCGCATTTTAGAGGGATACGATGCGCCGGCCAACGGGCTGACGTTCTGTGTGGGCTCGCTGGGGTCGCGGGAAGACAACGATCTGCCGGCGATGGCGCGTGCCTTCGGGCCGCGCATTCACTTTCTGCACCTGCGCCAGGTGCGGCGCGAGGCAGACGGGTCGTTTCACGAAGCGGAGCACTTGTCAGGCAGCACGGACATGGTGGGCGTGATTCGCGCCATGCTCGAAGAGGAGCGGCGGCGAGCCGCGGAGGGCCGCAGGGACTGGGAGATTCCGATGCGGCCGGATCATGGGCATCAACTGGGAGACGATATCGGGAAGCCGGGCAACGCGGGCTACTCGTTTGTGGGCCGGCTGAAGGGGCTGGCGGAGCTGCGCGGCGCCATTCGGGGACTGCAGTATGCTTTGCCCGAACTGCGCGTGGGGCCGAGGGGCGAGCAGGGGTGAATTGTAATGGCGATCGATACGAATGAGTTCGCCGGAAAAGCGGCGCTGGTTACGGGCACCACAGGCATTGGGCGCGCGATTGCGCTGCGCCTGGCCGCGGGCGGCGCGCAGGTGACGGCGCTGGGCATCGACGAAGCGGCGAATCGTGAACTGGCGTCGACGGCAAAGGACCAGAGGCTGACCGTGGTCGCCGAGCGGTGCGACATTGCGGAACCGCAGGCGGTGGAGAGCGCGGTTGAGCGGGCGGCGCAGCGGATGGGCGGCATCGACATTCTGGTGAACGCCGCGGCCATTCATCCGTTTGGCAACGTGGTGGAGACCGAACCGGAGATTTGGAATCGTTGCATGGCGATCAACGTGGGCGGCGTCTACCTGATGGCGCGCGCGGTGATTCCCGTGATGCGGAAGCGCGGCGGCGGATGCATCCTCAATCTGGCCTCGGTGCAGGGCTACGCGTGCCAGAAAGGCGTTGCGGCGTATGCGGCGTCGAAGGGTGCGATCCACAGCCTGACGCGCGCGCTGGCGCTCGATCACGCGCCGGACCGCATTCGCGTGAACTCGATCAGCCCCGGTTCGGTGCGAACGCCGATGCTGGCCACGTCGGCGGCGCACTTCTCGCCTGAAATGCCGGAGGATGAGGTGTTTGCGCGATTCGGAGCGGCGCATCCGCTGGGCCGCATCGGCGCGCCCGAAGAGATCGCGGAACTGGCGGCGTTCCTTGCCTCGGAGCGCGGCGGATTCTGCACCGGCAGCGATTTCGTGGCGGACGGCGGCTTGCTGGCGCGGCTTGGCGTGAGCTAGAAGCTGTTATTAACTTTCCCACGACCGGCGCTGGGAGCCCATTTTTCTCAGTTCGAGGAGCGAGGAGCGACAGATACCGGGTGTATCTTAGCGACGAGCGACGACGAAATGGGGAAAATGGGCCCCAGCCCGCAGGGTTGCGGGGCAAATCGGGCCATACTTCATTCTCGCCCTCGACAGTGGGCCCGCCACAGCCTTCGGGCTCGGCTTCGTCTCCACCCCACGAACCAGGACCCGTTCGTGGGGGCCCCGGTTCTGGCCCGATTTTCCCTCGCAAGGGGTCCCCGGTGCGCCAGTTTTTGGCACACTGGGGCGGAACTCCGGCCGCGCGAAAGTTGATAACAGCCTCCAGGCCGCGGCAAGGGACTGCGAAGCCGGCAGGGGTCGGCCTTCCCGTGCCGGGGTGGAAAACTGACTGCTTTTCCCTGTTTCGCAACTTCCCTGCTTTCGTATATAAACAAATCGTTCATATTTCCGCATCAGGTAGGACATGCACATTTCCGCGGTAGTCGATTCGACGCCAGGCGGCGCGAAGGCCAAATCGCCGATCTACGTTTTGTTTCTCGCCGTGGTCGCGGCGATTTCAGGATTTTTGTTTGGATTCGACACGGCCGTGATCAATGGCGTGCTGCTCTTTCTGCAGCGCGAGTTCGCTCTCTCGACGCTGCAGACGGAAGTGGCGGCGAGCGCGCTGCTGCTGGGCTGCCTGCTGGGAGCAGCGGGAGCAAGCCTGGTGGGCGACCGTTTTGGGCGGCGTATCTGTCTGCTGATCGCGGCGTCTCTGTTTGCGGCGTCGACGCTGGTGGCGGCGCTGGCGCATTCGGTCACGGTGTTCGCGCTGGGCAGGCTGGCAGGCGGGCTGGCCATCGGTCTTTCGTCGGTGCTCACGCCGGTGTACATCGCGGAAGTGGCCCCGGCGCGCAACCGAGGGCGCCTGGTATCGATGAACCAGCTGGCGATTGTGGTGGGGATGCTGGTGGCCTACCTGGTGGGCTGGGGGCTGGCCGGACTGGGCAACACAAGCTGGCGGTGGATGCTGGGCGTGGCGGCGCTGCCGGCGGCCGGCTTTTTCGTCGGGCTGCTGTTCATTCCGGAGAGCCCGCGCTGGCTGATCAGCCACGGGCAGCGCGAAAAAGGACGGCGCGTGCTGGCGCGCATCTACGGTGTGCTGCAGGCCGACGTGGAAGTGAAAGCCGTGGAAGAGGCCGCGTCCGAGGAAGAGGGATCGTGGGGCGAGGTGTTTTCGCGGGCGTTGCGACGGCCGCTGACCATCGCCCTGGGGCTGGCGATTCTGTGCCAGATCACCGGCATCAACACAGTGCTCTACTACGGATCGATCCTCATCAGCCAGCACTTCAGCGGGCAAACGACGGGAACGGCGCTGATGGCCAACGTGATCATCGGGTGCACGAATCTGGTGAGCACGCTGATTGCGCTCTATTGCCTGGACCGCTGGGGGCGGCGCACGATGCTGCTGACGGCGTCAGCCGGCATGATGGTGGCGCTCATCCTGTTTGTCGTCGCGTATCGCACTCCCGGCATCTCGCCGCTGGTGGTGCTGGGGTGCATCCTCGGCTATACGGGGTTCTTCGCCTTCGCCATGGGGCCGATTCCCTGGGTGGTGATCTCGGAGATTTTCCCCACAAAGATTCGCGGCCGCGCCGCGTCGATTGCGACGTCGACTCTTTGGACCGGAACGCTGGTCGTGACGCTGACGTTCCTTTCGCTGATCCGCGCGCTGGGTGTGGGCGGGACGTTCGGTATCTACGCGGCGCTGTCGGCGGTGGCGTTCGTGTTTATCTGGAAGATGGTGCCGGAAACGCGGGGCAAGACGCTGGAGCAGATTCAGCACGAGTGGGAATCCTGAGGGTTCCCGGCACACTGGGGGGGCGCCTGAGCGGGCGGCTTTCGCATGGCAGCGCTCGCCACGGGCCATTACGGATTGTCGTTCTGCGTTACGGAGTGGGCGATGTGGCTCATTTCGAACATTACTCATGTTCTTTTCTGCTAAAAACGAACATTTCTCTGGTATGATTGCGGATTGGACTCAATCTACCCTGCCATGACGCGCGTCGAACATTTTCACCATGAGCGTACCCAGCGGAGCGCTGTTCCCGCGACGCCGCCAGCCGGATTTGACCACGCCAGGCGAGTCCTGCAGGGCTCCCGTTTTGCAGGAGTGGAATGGTGAGAATCCTGGCGGTGGATCTGGGGGGAAGTCACGCGGCGTGCGCGCTGGTGGAGGACAAGGCGATCATCGCGCGGGACGGAATCACGTTCGGGGACGGCGTGACGCTGGAAGCGATTCTGCCGGAAATTGCGGAGGTATTGCGGCGGCTGAACAACCAGCACATGGCGCAGGGCGTGGGCTTCGGATTTTGCGGGCTCGTGGATGCGCGGAACTCGCGGGTCTCTTCGACGAACGGAAAATTTGTGGATGCAGTCGACCTCGACCTGCGCGCCTGGGGGCAGAACCAGATCGGCCTGCCGCTGCGCCTGGAGAACGACGCGCGGCTGGCGCTGCTGGGCGAGTGTGCGGCGGGAGCGGCCCAGGGAGAAACCGACGTGGTGATGTTCACGCTGGGCACCGGCATCGGCGGCGTCGCCATGATGGACGGCCGTCCGCTGCAGGGCAAGCACGGACAGGCCGGCGTGCTTGGTGGTCACGTTCCGGTGAATTTCAACGGCCGCAAGTGCACGTGCGGGGCGATCGGATGCGCGGAGTCGGAAGCGTCGGGATGGTCTCTGCCGCTGGTGTGCGCGGAGTGGCCGGGGTTTGCGACGAGCGCGCTGCAGGGGCGCGAGATCAATTTCGAAAATGTGTTTGCCTGCGCGGCGGCCGGCGACCGCGTGGCCGTGGAAGTGCAGCAACATTGCCTGCAGGTGTGGGGCGCAACGGCGATCGCCGCGGTGCATGCTTTCGATCCCGACGTGCTGCTCTACGGCGGCGGCGTGATGAAGAGCGCCAACGTGGTGATTCCCTTCATTCAGGATTACGTGAATCGCTACGCGTGGACGCCGTGGGGCAAGCCGACGGTGCGCGCAGCGCAGCTGGGGAATGATGCGGCGCTGCTCGGGGTGGTTCCTCTTTTTCAGCAGGAGAGCGGCTTTGTACGATAGGTTCCCATGCGTGGAAGTGGGCAGCGCCGATGAGTGCCTGACGGGCTGGGCGCAGATCGGCGCGCATCTGTGCGAGCGCATCGCATCGCGCGGCAGGCTGGTGGTGGAGTGCTACCCCGGTGTCAATCTGGCGGAAGTGGAGCAGGGACTGCGGGCGGCGATACCGGGAGCGCGGTTTGTCAACACCGCGGGGCTGCTGCGCTCGCCGCGGGAAATCGCGGCCATGCTGGAGCCGGTGCTGGGCGACGATCCGGTGTTCGGGCGGATGAACTCGATCGAGATTGCGGATTTTCTCGATCCGGCGAAACTCGCCGCGGCGCAGAAGCGCTGCAGCGAGGCGAAGGACGCAGCCGTCGTGATCTTCGGCACCGGGGCCTCGCTGGTTTGCCCGGCTCCGGACCTGCTGGTGTACGCCGATTTGGCGCGCTGGGAGATCCAGATGCGGCAGCGGCGCAACGAGATCGGCAATTTGGGCGCGAACAACCTGGAGGAGACGCCGTCGCTCAAGTACAAGCGCTCGTTTTTTGTGGACTGGCGCGCAGCGGACCGCCTGAAGATGCGGCTGTTCGACCGGATCGACTTGCTGCTGGATACGAATGTGCCGGACCAGCCCAAGGCCATCAGCGGCGAGGTGTTCCGGCGCAGCCTGCGCGCTGTGGTGCGGCGTCCGTTCCGCGTGGTTCCATTTTTCGATCCAGGACCGTGGGGCGGGCACTGGATGGAGCGCGTCTGCGGCGTTCCGGCCGGCGATGCGCCGAATCACGCGTGGTGCTTCGACTGCGTTCCTGAGGAGAACAGCCTGCTGCTGGGTTTTGGCGCGCAGCGGGTGCAGATTCCGTCGATCGACCTGGTGCTGGCGCATCCGCTGGAACTGCTGGGCGAGGATGTGGTGGCGCGCTTCGGCACGGAGTTTCCGGTTCGTTTCGATTTTCTCGACACGGTCGGCGGGGGCAATCTTTCGCTGCAGGTGCATCCGCTCACGTCGTTTATCCGCGAGCAGTTCGGGATGGATTACACCCAGGACGAGAGCTACTACATGCTGGACGCCGAGCCGGGCGCGTGCGTGTACCTGGGGCTGAAGGAAGGCGTGGACAAGGACGCGATGCTGCGCGACCTGCACCGCGCGCAGGAAGAGGACTTCGATTTTCCGGCGGAGCAGTACGTGAATCGCTTTCCGGCGAAGAAGCACGATCACTTTCTGATTCCCGCGGGCACGGTGCATTGCTCCGGCAAAGACAGCATGGTGCTCGAGATCAGCGCGACGCCGTACATCTTCACCTTCAAGCTGTGGGACTGGGGACGCGTGGGGCTGGACGGACGGCCGCGGCCCATACACCTGCAATACGGCGAGCGGAACATCCAGTGGAACCGCACGACGGAGTGGGTGCAGAAGTCGCTGATCAACCGCGTGGAGCCGACGGCCAGCGGCGAAGGCTGGCGCGAAGAGCGCACCGGCCTGCACGAGCTGGAGTTTATTGAGACGCGGCGCCACTGGTTTACCGGCACCGTGCCGCACCACACCAGGGGCACTGTGCATGTGCTGAACCTGATTGAAGGCGATGCGGCGGTGGTGGAGAGCCCAGCCGGAGCCTTCGCGCCGTTCGTCGTGCATTACGCGGAAACCTTCATTGTTCCGGCCGCGGTCGGCGCGTACACCATCCGGCCGTGCACGCCGAATCCGAAGCGGGAGCTTGGGACTATTCAGGCGCGCGTGCGGGTTTAGTTCAGCTTTCCCAGAAAGCAGTCCACGCAGTGGCGGCAGGGTCGACGCCGACCGTTCCGGAC
>JASHNW010000081.1 GCA_030041435.1 Acidobacteriaceae bacterium | reverse complement strand
TTGATGGCGAGATTGTCGGCCCAGTCGTTGGCAAAGGCGACTGTGTACTGCACCAGGTTCGGCGCCGTGCACGCGACATCGATTTCGACGGTGCGCACGACGAGATTCGCGGTGAGGTCGGCGGAGGCCGCGGCCACGGCGAGCACGTCGCCGGGCCAGATGTCGCCCTGCTGCTCCTGATTCCACGCGGTGTACTTGCCGCTCCATGCGGCGGCGCGGCTGGTGGCGATGGCGAGGATCGCGCTGGCGGCATTCTCGCAGTCCGCCGAACTGCGCGGGACGGGACTGGTGACAGAGCCGATCCAGCAGGCGGTGCCGGGCAGCGAGCCGCCCATCGATTCCGCCGCAATGCTCGTCGCGCTGGCCAGGCGCGCGACCGCGCGGCGGCTGGTCCGATAGAAGATTGCGACCAGCTCTCCGGCCTGCGGCGTGCTGGCGGGATAGAAATGCAGCTTGCCGGTGCGCTCCACCCTGCAGTCCGCTCCCTGCGCGGGCGTGCCCAGGCGCCGCACGAAGGCTGTGCCGTTCGGCGGCGTGCTCGTCACCCACACCGGGCCGGTTTCCTGAACGGTGACGCTGCCGATGCTGCACTGCATGAAGGCGGCGCTGAGCGGAACGAACAGGCACCACGGCGGAGGCGCGGCGATGGATCCGGAATACAGCACCACGGAAACGCCGGCTACGCCGTTCGTGGTGTCCTGCACTTCAAGAACGACATTGGCGCCGGCAGCGACGAACGTCGAGCCGAAGCACTCTGTCCCGTTGTCTGCGCCCACCGCGTAGTAGGCCTGCAGGAGGCGCTGCGGCTCGTTCGCGTAGAAACGTAACCGTAACGTGTACGAATGTCCGGCGACGGGGGCGAAGGTGCTGCCGGCGGCGGTTCCGTCGATAACCGGAGCGATGGTGGTCGTGCCGCCAGGCTGCGTAATCTGGAATCCCGCGATGCACCCCGCGAGAATGGGAAGGCCGTTGCTGTACAGGCCGTTGACGATGCCGGTGTTCTGCGCTCCAAACTGGACGTTCCCGGCTTCGATGATGAGGCCGCCGCCCAGCTCCAGATTGGAGAGCGCCGAGAGCGTCACCGATCCATACGAACCGTTGCCGCCGTTGCAGGTAAGGCCGGCCGAGGTGAGCGTGAGAAAGGCGCCGGGGTCGCCGACCGTCCACAGTTGCGGGTTGATGGTTGGTCCCTGGAACAGGTCGGTGAGAGGCTTCTGCCTTGAAGCTGCGGGAATCCACGGCTCCTGGGTCAGATCGAAGAGCACTGTGGTGCCGTCGCCCTCAAAAAATTCCGCCACGTAGGCGCAGGCTTCCGATTCGCCGCAAACGGTCACGTCGTTGGCCAGGGCCTTCACCATCGCCAGATCGAGATTGCTGAGCGAGAGCGTGCCCTGAGCTTCGCTGAGCGAGTGGGTGACGCTGCCGACGGGCAGCAGCGTGAGCGTGCCGTTCATCAGGCGCCACGCGTTGCGGGTGGCATTGGCCAGCTCGCCCGCGTTCTGCGCCCAGGTGCGGCCGCTCTCCGCCTGGAACTCCGCAATGGCGGCGGTGGCCTGGCTCAGCTCCTGAGTAATGCCCGCAATCTGGAGGCGCGCCAACAGTGTTTGCAGCGCCTGGTCCGCAGTCGCGCCATAGGTCGCTCCAGCCTGCGGGATGGGCTGGCGGCTGAGCAGGATGTCGTCGCTGATGGCCGCGAGCACCGCCCGATACACCGCGCCCATGGTGCCCTGGCCGGCCAGCTCGAGTGCGGGCTCGGTGGCGATGTAACCCGTGAAGAGCAGGTTGCCGCTGTCGTCGGCAACGATCGCGCGCCCGTTGCGCGCGGGAACGGAGAGGCCCAACGCGGGAAAAATTGTAACCGTGCAGGTAACAGGTTCGTTGAGCCGGCGCACGATGCGAAACGGACGCCCCGCGACCACGCAGGCGGAATAATCCACCGCGCCTTTTCCGTCATGATTGTCGATGGTGAGCTTCAAGCTGGGCCTCCTCGGGTTAGACCAGCGTCACGGGGCTGGGCAAAAAGCTGCGGAAACAGACCACCTGCGCGCCGTCATTGGCGTCGGTGACAGGCAGCGCGCGAAACGATGCATCCAGCGCGATGCGCTCCAGCGGCGCCACCAGCGTGCTGGCGCCCTCCGCCGAGCCGGCCATGGCCTGCAGCCGCGGATAGTGGAAGAGAATGCGCTCGTTCTGCTGGCCCGCGATGACGAACAGCGCGGACCACTCCTGAAAGAAGCTGCCGCCCTCGCGATCGACAAAGCCGCAGATGGGCTGCACGCGCATGCCGCTGGCGGGAACGCCCGCGATGAGCGGCTGCGCCAGTGCGAGGCCGGTTGTGCCGGTGGTAGCGACGGATGCGACGCGCGCCACATTGAAGGAGACGCGGCGGATGTAGTCGGGATCGTTGTTGACCGCGGCCGCGCTCTGCACGTATGCCGCAGAGACGCCGCTGCCTGCGTAGCCGGTCTGCCCAGCGTAATCGACGTCGCAGGTCACGAGCGATCCAGCGCTGAAGCCGGCGGCATCGCTCGCCGCAAGAGCGAGAAACGTGGCCGTCGATCCTGCGGCGAGGCTCACCGGCGCAATCCCCTTACTGCCCGAGCCGTTCGCCGCGCCGCCGGCAGCCGGCACGATGAGGTTCATGTGCTCCGAACCGGAAGCCAGCGCCATGGAGAGCTTGCTCCACGCCTTGAAACGGAAGGACACGGTAGCGTCGACGCTCTCGCGGAGCTGGAACTGCGTGGTCGCGGGGCTGCCGGTGACCAGCTCACCGAATTTGCTGGCGGACTTGCGCGCGAAGTTCTCGATCCATCCCAGATCGATCCACGGTGCCGGCGGCGCATCGAGGGGGAACTGTCCGTTGGCCGAGGGATCGAAGATGGTTGGCTGCTGTGCGGCGCGGTTCACGGGCGCAAAATAGGCGCGCACCCGCCGTCCCACCGGAGGCAGAGCGCTGAGTGGGGTGGTTGTGCTCATGACTCGGCCTGCTCCTGGAAGGCGAAGACGGTGACTTTGGCGGTGCGGCTGAGGCGGTCGCGCAGCGCGACGATGGGGCCGAACTCCGGCTCGGACCAGAAGACCATCGTCTCCATGGGCGCAGCCGGGGTCACGGCGTAGTTCATCTTTTGTGCCGCATACGGATACAAAAGCTGCAGCACCTCGTAATCCATCTCCTCAAGCGCGCGGCCGCGATCGAGCCCGGCGTTGGTCTGCGTGCCGGCGGTGGCGTATTGGATCTCGCAGGTCATCTGCGCCAGGATCGCCGGCAGCTGGTGGTCGGCTTCGAACCCGGTCCAGCTGAGCGCGAAGGCGTCCAGAATGGGCTGCGCCATGGGAGCTTCAGCGTCCGCGACAAAGATGCCGGGCCGGGTGACGGCGCGCAGCGTCATGGTGCGGGCCGCATTCAGAGCCGCGAGACGGCTGCGCAATGCGATGTAAAACGTGTCTTTTGCATTCTGCATAGGTCACCTTGAAATACAGAGCTCAGAGCGCAAAGCTCAGAGCTCAGAAGTCGTTGTCGCGGA
>JASHNW010000009.1 GCA_030041435.1 Acidobacteriaceae bacterium | reverse complement strand
TGCCGGACTGGAGCTGCCACGCGTCCAGCGCTTCGCGCGGCGACGTTCCAACCGAACGCGTGCGGCGTTGGCCGTTCTCTCGCCAGTCAAGGTAGAAGGTGCCGGCGGTCCCGCGTCGCGGCTTGCCGTCGATGATGACGAGCCCCGGCTTTGGTCTTCCGTTGACATTGACCACCGGGAAAAATTGCCACCTCCCGGTGTGCGAGAGATACTTCTTAAGGTGAGTTTTTCGCCCGGGTTTACTCTCCATCACGCATTCGCGCTGGCGCCGGAAGGGCAAATTGGGGATCGTCAGAGAGCCCTGCTTCCGTGTTCCAGTCTAGCAAAATGGATAGTAAGTTGGATAGTAAGCGATAATCAATCACTTAAGTGATTGATTATAAAGTGCGGGAGTAGTTCAGTGGTAGAACGTCAGCTTCCCAAGCTGAATGTCGCCGGTTCGATCCCGGTCTCCCGCTCCAGCATCCCTTCACTACGGATCGCTCAGATCACCTGCAGCAGCAGGAGCACCACGACAATCGCCAGAATCAGGCCGATACCGCCGCTCGGATAGTAGCCCCAGCCTCGGCTGTACGGCCACGTGGGAAACGCTCCAATCACCAGCAGGAGCAGAATAACAACCAGAATTGTCACCATAACCCGTGTCTCCATGGCCGGGAGTCTCGTTCGCTCCCTGGCTTTTTGTCTGGATGCAGTCTCGGCGAGTGCAGGATGTTCCATCCAACGCGGGAATTTACCGCGCGGCCAGCCCCGCGAGCCGCCGGGCGCGCCGGAAGACCTGCAGCATCATGGCCGGCGTCAGTTTTCCGGTATTCGTATTCTGCAACGAAGGATGATAGCTGGCCAGCAGCCACCGGCTGCCGGGGATTCGATATTCGACTCCGTGCCCGAAGAGCAGCTCGCCTCGTCTCGCAATCTGTCCCGTCCGCAGCAGGTGCGCCACCACGCCGTCGAAGCCGATCCTGCCCAGGCACACGATCACGCGCAGCTCCGGCAGCGCCGCAATCTCCTCGTCGAGATACGGCGCGCAGGCTGCGATCTCTTCGGGCAGCGGCTTGTTGCCGGGCGGCGCGCAGCGCACCACCGACGTGATCCACGCGTCCCGGAGCGTCATGCCATCGCCGCGATGGGTCGAGTTTGCCTGCGAAGCAAAGCCCGCGCGATGCAGCAGCGGATAGAGAAAATCTCCTGACCCATCGCCGGTGAAGGGCCGCCCGGTCCGGTTCGATCCATGGGCGCCCGGCGCCAGCCCCACAAACAGCACTCGCGCCGTGGGATCGCCGAAGGACGGCACGGGCCGTCCCCAGTACTCGTTCTCGCGATACGCGCGCCGCTTCTTCTCGGCGACCTCGTTGCAGTGCCGCCGCAGCCGGGGGCACTTCTGGCAGGCAACCACACGCTCGTTCAGCAGGATCAGCGGCGATGGCGCGGCAACAGGAGTAAGGTTCATCTCTCAATTTTAGAAGCGCCGGCGGCGAGCTCTGCGGGCGTAGAATGGGTGCGCTTCAGGAATCGTTTACCAGACTTCATCGAGGGAGATCGATATTCCATGTCCATGCAAAAATTTGCGGCTGCCGCGGCAGCGCTCGCGGTTGCGCTGATGGCCGGCTGCAACAAGCAGCCAGCGCCACCGCCCGAGCAGCCCGCCACCTCCGCGCAGTCCGCCACGCCGCAAATCGGCGGAGAGCCGATCGTCAAAATCAGCCGCCCCGCCACTGCGAACGGCCAGCAGCCGGAATTTCTCTCCCTCACCGTGCTGCCCGGCCGCGGCATGAACGTCTACCAGATCACTGCCGATGTCCCCGGCAAGGGCGAGATCCCGGTGCTCTGGGCGCCCACGCTGGAACAGCTTGCCGCCACCATGAATGGCAGCCCTGAAGACGTCGACGGCAACGCCAGCTTCAGTTGCTGCGGGGCATTTCTCGTGCCGTATCCCAATCGCATCATCGGCAAGCTCTCTGCCGACGGGTCCACCGTGACCACGGAATGGCACGGCAAAACCATCACGCTGCCCGCCAACTGGCACAACAGCGCGCACCCCACGGAAGATAAGCACGCCATGCACGGCCTCATCATGGCTTCGCAGGCGCAGGACGTGGCGACCCAGACCATCCCCGACGGCCAGTCCGTCTCGGGAGTGATTCATGCCGGCAACTTCGGCGGCCACTGGCTCTCCGACACCGACCTCACGTTCAACATCTCTCTCACAGGTAAAGCTGTCGACGCCACCATTGTCGCGAAGAATGTCGGCACGGAAGATGAGCCCATGGCCATCGGCTGGCATCCATACTTCTCCATCCCCAGCGGCCAGCACGAGCAGGCGCTGCTGCACGTGCCCGGCGAGCAGCTCGCTGTCGTCAACAACTACGACGATGTCTTTCCCACCGGCAAGCTCATCCCAGTCACGGGCACGAAGTGGGATTTCCTCGCGCCCAAAGGCAAAGCCCTCGATAACATCTATCTGGATGACAACTGGTCGAAGCTGCAGCGCACGGACGGCGCCGTCGACGTGACTCTCGCCGACCCTGCCAGCAACTACGGCATCCGCGTGCTCGGCCTCTCGCCCGACATTCGCACCGTCCAGGTCTACTCGCCTCCCGGCAAGCCCTTCGCCGCGATCGAAGAGCAGCTCAACTTCGCCGATCCGTTCGGCAAAGAGTGGCACGGCATGAACACGGGGATGGTTACCCTCAAGCCCGGCCAGTCCGTCGAGTGGCACGTGCGCCTCGAACTCTTCCAGCCGAATCAATAGCTGTTCCGATTCGTGCGGCCCGCGTGCGTCCAGTGCGCGGGCCGCACCGCGCAATCAGAGTTGCAGCTGCTGGCTCTTTGCGACCTCCAACACCTTCGTCGAATGTGGCCACTTAAACGATACTGTCTTTCAGAGCTACCACCTCTTTCACGCGGACGTCCGCATCGTGCCTCAATAAAAAATCAGTGCCTCGGTTTCGGGGGAATCGTGCACGCGGTCTCCTGCATCATCTGTCAGATGTGCATCCATTTCTCACGTCCATTGCCTGGGTATTCACACCAGACCTAACCACTTGTTCGCGTCCCGAACCTGCCACCTGGGAGGTTGTGAACCGCACGCGTGCTTTTCGCTCACGGATGGCCAGGGAACCGCGTCTCTTCCTTACGCGTACTCCCCCTTCCGGCGTGAGTAGCGCCGTGTGTTTCACAAATATTCTGGAAGCGAACACACGTGTCCGAAAACGAACACTTTTTCTCCGGCCCGCAACTGACAATTGAAGTGCGATTCGCAATGCATCCCTGTAGTTGCAGTCCAACAGACGGGCCCGCGATTGTGGAATCCCGCGTGCTCCTCCCAACCAGGGTCTCTTGCCGGGCCGGGGGCCGGCGCGATGAAGCAGTTCGATTCTTTTCGGCTCGACACCGCGAATGAGTGCCTGTGGCGCGACGGCGCTGAAATCCGATTGCCTCCCAAGCCCTTTGCAGTGCTTCGCTACCTCGTGGAAAACCCCGGCCGCCTGATCACCCACGATGAGCTGCTCGACGCGCTGTGGCCGGAAACGTACGTGCAGCCGCAGGTGCTCCGCACCTATGTGCTCGAGCTGCGCAAAGTTCTTGGCGACGACTCGGCCCAGCCGCGCTTTATTCAAACCATGCCCAAGCGGGGCTACTGTTTTATTGCTTCCGTCTCGGACCGCCAGGAGCATGGCAGCGTCATCGCCCCGCAACCCGCCGGCCCGGCTGCGAAGACGCGCACCATCGTCGGCCGCGACGACGAGCTGAATCGCCTGCAGGCCTGGGTCGCGTCGCTTTCCGGCAGGCGCCGCCAGGTGGTGCTCATCACCGGCGAAGCCGGCATCGGCAAGACTGCGCTGGTGGATGCCTTCTGCTGTCAGGTGGCGACCTTTCCGGCGCCGGTCGTCGCGCGCGGGCAGTGCGTGGAAGGCTTTGGCGCCAGGGAAGACTACTACCCCGTGATGGAAGCGCTGCGCCAGCTCTGCGCCTCGCCGGATGGCGATCTCGCCTGCCGTCTGCTGGCGCGCATCGCCCCCGCATGGCTGCCGGCGCTCGGTGTGGAGGTCGAAGCAGCGCCGAATTTCGACCCGCGTCCCAATGCCCCGCAGCGCATGCCCGGCGATCTGTGCGCGGCGCTGGAAGAGCTCTCCGCGCACAAGCCTCTGCTGTTCGTGCTGGAAGATGTGCACTGGGCCGACAACGCCACGCTCGGCCTCCTCTCCGCGCTGGCGCGCCGCCGCGCTCCGGCGCAGCTCATGGTGCTGGCTACGTCCTGGCGCAATGACGTTCTCGGCGACGTTGCCATCCGAACCCTCGCTCAGGACCTGCTCATGCGCCAGCTTTGTACCGAAATGCCGCTGGCGCCGCTCAGCAAAGCGGCGGTGAGGGAATTGCTGAGCAGGGAACTGCGACAAGAAGAGCTGCCCTCCGGCCTGACTTCGTTCGTGCATCAGCATTCCGAAGGCAATCCGCTGTTCGCCATCGCCATTCTCGAGCAGCTGATTGCGCAGCGCTTCCTCATGCGCGACGCCAGCGACGATTCCGGTCCGCCTCCGGCGCCCTGGAAAGTCTCCGGCTCTTTCGCCGAAGTGGAAGCCGGCGTTCCCGACGGCCTTGCGCAGATGATCGAGTTCGAGATCGAGCGCCTGACGGCGCACGAGCAGAGCCTGGTGGAAGCGGGCAGCCTGATGGGCATCGCCTTTCCCGCGTGGGCAGTGGCCGCGGCGATCGACGAGGATGTCGCGGCGATCGAGGAAGCCTGCGAGGCCCTGGTGCGCCGCGTGCATTTTGTTCGCCGCGCGGGACAGGACGAACTCCCCGACGGCTCCACTTCAGACTTCTACGTCTTCGGCCACAGCCTGTATCGCCAGGTGCTCTACCAGCGCCAGGCTGCATCGCGGCGCGCCCAGCGCCACAGCCGCATCGCCAGGCGCCTCGGTGCGCTCTTCGCCGGCAGCGAGGCCAGCGTGGCACGCGAAATGGCCATGCACCACGAGGCTGCGGGCGACTGGCGCAGCGCCGCCGCTGCTCTGCGCATGGCCGCGCGCCACGCGCAACAGCGTCACGCTCACGCTGAATCGGTGGAGCTGCTGGAAAACGCCATGCGCCTCACGGAGAAGCTCAGCGGGATCGAGCGCGCCGCGGTGGAGCGCCAGATCCGCGAGGATGCGGCCCAGTCCGCCGTCTCCATCACCGAACCCCGCACCCGCGTCTGCTGACGGATTTCGTCGGCTGCCGGCCGATACACCTCCTCAAAAGATTGACAACTTCTGGACGCTTCCTTAACGACAGTTCATATTCCGGATGGCTAGTGTTGTCGGCATAGACAGGAGGCAACACGATGCGTTCCCCACTCCGCAATCTCTTTCTGGCGCCGGCGCTTTTGGCGGCAGCAGCTTTGGCCACCACGACCGCGTTCGCGGAAAGCCAGGTGAATGTCCCCTTCAGCTTCACCGTTGCCGGTAAAACCTGTCCCCCCGGACTGTACGACGTGCAGAGCGGGCCCATCATTAATACAGTTGCGCTTACCAGCGAAGCAACTTCGCGCCGATTCGTCTTTCTCGTCGCTCCGGGCAATCCTGTCCCCACCGACCACCGCGTGATCCTGACCTTCGACCAGCGTGGCGACCAGCACGCCCTGCAGACGATCCAGTGGGGCTACAAGATCACTTCACGGCTCGACAAGCCGTCGCGGAAGAACGAATACGTTCCGACGCGGATCATGTCGGGCCAGTAAGCGAGGCACCGGGTTTTCGAAACCCGAGTTTTCGAAACCCGGCCTTCGTATCCAGTTCTCCGGGCTTCTCCGTCGCCGACAACCCGGCGGAGAGCGTAAGGGGCTCCTTGCTGCGGCAAGGCGCCCCTTTTTTTCTCCGGGGGCTTCCCCGATCCCGGATTGCATCGTTTAAGGATGGTGGCCCGTGATGGTCATTCCCTCACGAATCTTCGATCCGGGTTTGACGAGGCACCACACAAAAGTGACGTAGCTGTCGGCGTTGCCCAGGGGACTGCCCTTCACGACGGCAGAAGTGAAACATTCGGCGGAATCCGCATCAGCCATGAAGTTGTAATCGTCGCCGAGGGCTCCGGCCAGATGACAAGTCTCGTGGATGATGCCCCAAAGCTGCTCCGCCGGATTCATGGTGAAGAAATCCCGACAGAAGTTGATACGGTAGCCCTGGCCCGGGCGCACATAGGCGTAGTACTCGTTCTTCGCGCATGTGGTGTCGCCGGGTCCAGTGCAGTTCAGATACACGTTGGCTTTGGACGCTTCTCCCAGGATCGCAGCGACTGTCGTCAGACGGCTGTGGACCGCGCTGCGCGTAGCCGCGGAGTCGGAGCCAAAGTGCACCCGAAGCAGAGCGTTGACCTGCACATCGTTGACGGGGTCCGGATTGCGGAACCAATCCAGAGCCGCATTCAGCATCCCCTCGGCCCTGGCGATGGACAGGGCAATCGCACGGGCATCGGCTTCTCCGCAGTTGGTGTTGACGGCCACCTGAACCCCGCCACCGTGCGCCTGGCCCTGGCTCCCGGTCTGGCTCTGGTTCTGGGCCTGCCGCTGAATGGCCGGAGTACCGGAGCGGCTCTGCTGGACCACGTGCGCCAGCTCGTGAGCGAGCAAGCGCCGCCCCTGATCGGTAGCAGGTGCCCAGGCGCCCTCGCGAAAGACAATATCGGAACCGCAGGTCCAGGCGTTGGCCTGCAGAAGACGGGCGGAAGCGGCGGCTTCGGGACTGGTGTGGATGCGGACATCGCTGAAATCGTGGCCGAAGCGGGTTTCGAAGAATGCACGCGTGGCGTGGTCCAGAGGGCTGGGCGCAGACTGGAGCGCCGCCCCGATCGCTCCCGGAACGCTGGTGGAGCGGTGTGCAGAGAGGGGGCGGAGCAGCGCCTGAACGGCCTGATTGCCGGCGGTGCGCTGAAGCTCGAGGGTTGATCCGCGGCCGCGGCGGACCGGCGAGTCCGATGTGCGGCCTGACGTCTCCGTGGAACGCCTGCGTTGCTCGATGGACAGTCTCATGGCCGGAGGCGGCGCTGTGCCGGAATCCCGGTTGCGACGAGCACCGTTGGGCGCAACTATACACCGGAACGGCATTCGTGAGCTTGCGGCGGTCGATGAGCTGGAGAGGCGGGCAGCGCAGGGAAGGACAGAGGGTGACCCGCATTTGTCGGTGGAGAAGATGTGGGTCACCCGCCAGATTTCGTTCTACTGGTTCGAAATGACGCGCCTGTCGTCAAACTTCAATTGAACCAGGATGGTCAGCACGAGTCTCGCCAGCTGCTCAGATTCATGCAGCAGCGCCTGATCGCCGCCTGGTTCTGGTGGCTGAATGCATTGCAGATCTCCGCTGGTCTTGCCTGCATACGTGATTTTGGTGGTCGTTGCAAAGGATGCCGGTTTCGGGCAGGTTCCGGTCGGGATTCTGCTGACATCGCCAATCGCTGTCAGCAGCTTCCGCAGCGGTTTTGTATCGATGGTCCCGGCAGGATACTTTTGCTCCGTCACCAGGGAGTGCGTGGTAGCCATGATGTCTGCCGCGGCGCTGCCGTCATTGTGTAGCGCGACGTTGTAGCCACAGGTGTTGGTGCAGCCCGATTGCGTGATGGTTGCGAGAACTCCCTGGATGCCGGGCTGTGTTGCCTGTTCGTGTTTTTGCTCCATGACTGTTGGCATGGTGTCACCTCTCATTGAATCGGAATGGCCGTTTTGACTTGCCAGCCGCCCCACAAGACACCTCAGTTCCTGTTTTTGAAGCCCGAGACGCATACCAGGCCTCCGGGGCGGCGGGATGTCTGTTCAAACCAGCTCGTGCTGGCACGAGATCGCCTGAGAATGCGGATCAGTCGGCGATTCTTGTCGAGAATATGCGCAGACCCCTCTCCAGGCCTCAGTGAAGGCATGGAACCCGGGGGCGCCTGGCCTCGGAGAGCATGAAAGCTTGCTTCTCACGCAAATGACCAAACCGATGTCGGCTGACTATTGTAGTTTCGGGGACAACATTCTGCTGTGCGCTGGATCACAGAGAATGAAAGCGGAAGTGGAGCGGCGATGAGAACGGAATTGCTGCGATTCAACGATGCTGTCGAACGCGATCCCGCGATCGACGCGTGGATGAATGAGCATCGAGGTGAATTGGGAGCGATCGCGCACGAGTGGTTTGAGGTGATGCGAAAATGCGGGGACGAAGTCCGGGAGACCCTGCATGACGGCTGTGCGGTTGCGTGCCTGGGCGATGCACCCTTCGGCTACGTCAATGTATTCACTGCGCACGTCAACGTGGGGTTCTTTCACGGCGCTGCGCTGCCGGATCCGGCTCGCTTGTTGCAAGGGACCGGCAAGTTCATGCGCCATGTGAAGCTGAGACCGGGAACGGCCACCGACGCCGCATCGCTCAGGAGGCTCATCGAGACGGCGTACTCGGACATAAGGCGCGCGTAGAAAACGGTTAGCTCAGAGAACCGTCCTGTGAGGCCGACGGCGGATTTGCTCCCCTGATTCGTAACGAAATGCCGGCTTGTCGCACCTGTGCGGCTGCCAACAGATCTCCCTCCAGCTGTCGTCCAAGCCCATGGAGTGCTCTCTGTGGGCCGGGAGGCGTCGTCAAACGGGCTGGCTCCAGCAGGCATAGCCGATAATCTGAGTCACTTTCACTCACTTTTCACCTAAAATCCCTCCAAATCCGCTTGACAGCCGTCGCGGCCCTCGCGTACTTTAGCAGTCGAAGGGCGAAAGTGCTAAAAGGCGTCCCCGCGCCGGTGCATTGCGTGGGTACGCTCGGGATCCCACGGAAGTCGGCCCAATCCGGGCCTCGTGTCCCGCGGTCGCTCTCCATCAATCAGGCAATCTTCGGAAAGTTCTCTCCGCGGATATACGTCTGCGGGAAAAACCATGCGGGGCGCGCCTCGCGCGCTGCGCAAAACAACTGTGAAGGAGACGCAATGGCAACAGCAACGGCATCGGCGACCACCACGTTTACTCCGCTGCACGATCGCATCCTGGTCCGGCGCATCGAGGAAAACGAGACGGTCCGCGGCGGCATCATCATCCCCGACTCTGCCAAGGAGAAGCCGCAGGAAGGCGAAGTCATCTCCGTGGGCAAGGGCAAGAGCAACGACGAAGGCAAGGTCTTCCCGCTCGACGTGAAGAAGGGCGACCGGGTACTGTTCGGCAAGTACTCCGGCACCGAGATCCGCATCGACGGGGAAGAGTTCCTCATCATGCGCGAGGAAGAAGTGCTGGGGATCTTAAAGAAGTAGTGCTGGCCGCGCGGGCAGACGCTACGCGTTCCTGCCTGAGGTCCTAACGCAACATATTGGGAGCTACGGCTCCTCAAGATCAGGAGATCAAGAAATGGCAAAGCAAATTCTGCATGGAGAAGATTCCCGCCAGGCCATTCTGCGCGGCGTGAATACTCTCGCGGAAGCGGTAAAGGTGACGCTCGGTCCCAAGGGCCGCAACGTCGTCATCGAGAAGAAATTCGGAGCCCCCACCATCACCAAGGACGGCGTGACGGTGGCTAAAGAAATCGAGCTGAAGGATGCGCTCGAGAACATGGGCGCGCAGATGGTGCGCGAAGTCGCCTCCAAGACGTCGGACGTCGCCGGCGACGGGACGACCACAGCAACTGTGCTCGCCCAGGCGATCTATCGCGAAGGCGTCAAGACGGTTGCCGCCGGCGCGAACCCGATGGCGCTGAAGCGCGGTATTGACAAGGCAGTCGAAGCCATCGTCGGCAAGCGCGCCGAGGACGGCATCGTCACCGGCGGGGCGCTGGCGAAGTTCTCCAAGCCCGTCACCGGCGACATGATCGCCCAGGTCGGCACCATCTCCGCCAACTCCGACACGACCATCGGCAACATCATTGCCGAGGCCATGAAGAAGGTCGGCAAGGACGGCGTGATCACCGTGGAGGAGTCGAAGACGCTCGAGACGCAGCTGGAAGTCGTCGAGGGCATGCAGTTCGACCGCGGCTACCTCTCGCCCTATTTCGTCACCGATCCTGACCGCATGGAAGCGGTGCTCGAGGAGCCCTACATCCTGATCTACGAAAAGAAGATCAGCTCCATGAAGGATCTGCTGCCGCTGCTGGAGCAGGTGGCCCGCAACGGCAAGCCGCTGGTCATCATTGCTGAGGACGTGGACGGGGAAGCGCTGGCGACCCTGGTGGTCAATAAGCTGCGCGGCACGCTGAACGTCGCGGCCGTCAAGGCTCCCGGCTTCGGCGATCGCCGCAAGGCCATGCTGGGCGACATTGCCACCCTGACCGGCGGCAAGGCCATCACGGAAGACCTGGGCATCAAGCTCGAGAACATCAAGCTGGAGGACCTGGGCAAGGCCAAGCGCGTCACCATCGACAAGGACAACACCACCATCGTCGAAGGCCGCGGCGAGTCGAAGGCCATCGAGGGCCGGGTGAAGGAAATCCGCAACCAGATTGAGAAGACCACCTCCGATTACGATCGCGAGAAGCTCCAGGAGCGGCTTGCGAAGCTGGTGGGCGGCGTTGCGGTCATCAAGGTGGGCGCGGCAACCGAGACCGAGATGAAGGAGAAGAAGGCTCGCGTCGAGGATGCCATGCACGCCACCCGCGCGGCAGTCGAGGAAGGCATTGTCCCCGGCGGCGGCGTGGCTCTGGTGCGTTGCGCGAAGGACGTCGAGGAGCTGATCGGCACTCTCGTCGGCGACGAGAAGATCGGCGCCAACATCGTGCGCCGCTCGCTCGAAGAGCCGCTGCGCCAGATCGTCGGCAACGCCGGCGAAGAGGGCGCGGTGGTGGTGGGCAAGATCCTCGAGCACAAGGATCCCCACTACGGCTACAACGCGCAGACTGGCGTGTTTGAGGACCTGGTGAAAGCCGGCGTCATCGACCCGACCAAGGTGACGCGCACGGCGCTGCAGAACGCATCGTCGATCGCGGGCCTGATGCTGACCACCGAAGCCATGGTCTCGGAGATCCCCGAGCCCAAGCAGGCGGCTCCGGCCGGCGGTCACGGCGGCGGCATGGAAGGCATGTACTAGAGGCAGCGAAAGGCCGGTCAGCAGAAAAGCGGCCGGCGGGAACAGCGGGCCTCGTCTTCATGACGAGGCCCGTTTTGTTTATCCTGCTCGGCGGTGATTGCGTCTCCAGCGGGGGCTCGTGGTCTGCGCCCTGCGCCGGCACGGGCCGCCCACCTCTGCTCCGCGCGATCAGGCAGCACTGCTTCCTGACGGGAACGATTCCTTTTGCCCTTCTTGTGTATTCTTTGCTTTTGGCCGAAGGGAGGGATGAGAGACGCGGTGGTGAGGAGTTTCCCTGTCGCTTCCATTTGGTCCGCTGCACGCCGATTGGCGGTGTGCCTGTGCGGTGCTGTCGCCATGGCGGGTTTCGGCGCAGGTCTGGCGTCAGCCGGGCAGACAACCCACCCAACCACAAGCCCCGGCACGCTGGCAGCGTTCGGCGACTCGATCACACGCAGCTGTTGTCACCAGATGGCGGGAAACGACTGGCCTTCGCAGGTTGGGAAGGCGGCGGGCCTTACCGTATACAACGAGGGCATTGGGGCGCAGACGAGCACCCAGGTCGCTGTCCGCATGAACGCATACGCGGGAACGCAAGCGCAAACCTTCGCTTCCGCATTCACCATCCCCACCAGCGGCTCGGTCACGGTCGCGTTTCCGCCTGGAGACGAGCCCTGCTATCAGGCGGGCATTCAGGGACCGGCGGTGCTGCTGGCAACGGTGGTCTCCGGAGTCACCTATGAAGGCAAATGCACCCAGGCCGGAAGCAGCTACCGCTTTACCCCGACCGCGTACCCGGCAGGTGCGGTGAATGTTCCTGCCGGGAACGCGTGGACGGCCGTACTGGGCAGCGAGATGAGCGGGTGGGTGAGCATCGAAGCCGGGCGCAATAACTACCAGTCGCCCAGCGTGGTTCTGGCCGACATTGCGGCGATGGTTGCCGTGGCCAGGCGCAACACCACGCACTGGAGCGTGATGACGATTCTCAATTCCGATCTGGAGCCGATTGGGACCGCTCAATACAGGACGATTCGGAGCGAGAATGCCAGGCTGGCGTCGCTCTACGGTTCCCATGTGGTCGATATCCGCAGCGCGCTCGTCAGCCACTACGACCGGTCGTTCGCGCCGGATGTCGCCGACCACGGCAACGACATTCCGCCGCTCTCGCTCAAGTCGGGCTGGGTGCTGGGCAGGCTGACGGCGCCGATTGCGGATACCTCGACCTGCACGTTTTCCATCTCAGCGCCGGTGGGCGCGAATGGGCTCATCCTGACTGTGGACAGCGAAGATATCCGTTACGAGAACCCGACCACATGCGTGCGTGGCGAATACGGCACGACTCCGGCCACGCATGCGAGCGGGGCACCCGTGTATGCGATCGACTGGCTGCATCCGGGGGCGAACACTCATTCGGCGCATAATCCAAACTGCGCAGGGGCCGGCGGCTATGCCTGCATCGCGCAAGAGTACGAAGCATGGCTGGTGAGAGCCGGCAGCGACGCCCGCCAGGGCCCGTAGCGCAGAACGAAACCGGCATTGCGGGGCTCGCGCGGCGCGCTGTGTCCAGCGGCGATTAGATACGGGCGTAGTCGGGACGCCAGGTCACGATGCTGTTCTTAATGGCCTGGGGGTCGAGGTTCTCGGCGAGGGTGCGCGCGACGAGGGCGGGGAGTTCCGCGTCGGAGGCGAAGCGGAGCGCGATGAGCTGACGGGTCGAGAGCCTGCCTGCGTCGGCAGCGGGCGCAAGAGCGGCGATGCGGAGCCGCTCTTCGAGGCGAATCACGCGATCCTGCACGCGAAGAGGGTAGGCGCGCATCTTCACGACGGAAAGGAGAAGCGCAAAGGAGACGACGATGAGCCAAAGATGGAGGCCGAGTCCGTGGCGAGCGTTGAACGCCAGGACAATTGACGCGATGACATTGACGGTGAAGACAGGAATGAGCACAAAATGGGTGATCGGATCGAGTGCGGCGTGGCTGGCTGCTGTTTGTGGTCGGGGCATGAGGTCATCTTATAAGGGTGCACCCGCTGTGGCGAGGCAATGGAAATAGAGGGTGCTGCTGCAAGCCTTGATGGGGCTTGAGCGGGGAGAGGGGCGTGGCTCGCCCGTGGTCGTGCCCGGCGACCAGCAGCGGGTGTTCTCTCATGACGCCACACGCGCTTCAGCTCCTGGGTCGCAGACGCCTGGCGTCTTCACGGTAGCTCGGAGCTTGCCCTGGGCGAGGCCTCTGCCGCAGCCGAGTCAGACGTGCCCCGTTTTCCGGAAGTAACAGTTCTATCTCCAAAGTAATCTTTACTTATAGCTGAAGACGTGTATCCTTGAAATTTCGCAGTTAAGCAAAGGCGCCTTGTTCAGCAGGTTGGTTGTGGCTTCCCTGAGATACTCTGTATTTGTTGGTCTTATCTGCCTGGTTAGTTCGGCCGGCATTACGGGTTGCGGCGGAGGCAGAGTGTCCACGCCGGCGCCGACTCCCACGTCAACAAAACCCAGCTCGCTGGCGGCCTTCGGCGACTCGATCACACGCGGCTGTTGTCACCAGATCGCGGGAAGCGACTGGCCTTCGCAGGTTGCGGCCGCGACGGGCATGACCGTGGACAACGAGGGCATTGGGGCGCAGACGAGCACTCAGGTCGCCGTCCGCATGAACGCATACGCGGGAACGAGTGCGCAAACCTTTGCTTCCGCGTTTACCATCCCCACCAGCGGCTCGGTCACGGTCGCGTTTCCGCCCGGAGACGAGCCCTGTTATCAGGCGGGCATTCAGGGCCCGGCGGTACAGCTGGCAACGGTGGTCTCCGGGGTCAGTTATGAAGGCAGCTGCACCCAGACCGGAAGCACTTACAGCTTCACGCCGGCCACTTATCCCGCCAGTGCGGTGAGTGTCCCGGCCGGAAACGCGTGGACTGCGGTGCTGGGCGAAGAGCTGAGCGGCTGCGTGAGCATCGAAGCCGGGCGCAATAACTACCAGTCGCCCAGCGTGGTTCTCGCCGACATTGCGGCGATGGTTGCCGTGGCCGAGGGCAAGACCAGCTGCTGGAGCGTGATGACGATCATCAACTCCGACCTGGAGCCGATGGGGACTGCAGACTACAACACTATCCAGAGCGAGAATGCCACGCTGTCGTCGCTCTACGGCTCCCATGTGGTCGACATCCGCAGCGCGCTCGTCAGCCACTACGACCCGACGTTCGCGCCGGATGTCGCCGACCACGGCAACGACGTCCCGCCCTTGTCGCTCAAGTCGGGCTGGGTGCTGGGTACGCTGACCGCGCCCATTGCGGATACCTCCACCTGCACGTTTTCGATCTCTGCATCGCCGGGCGCCAATGGGGTCATCCTGACCGTGGACAGCGAAGATATCCGTTACGAGAGCCCGACCACTTGTGTTCGCGGAGCCTACGGCACGAGTCCGGCCACCCATGCGAGCGGCGCATCCGTATATGCGATCGACTGGCTGCACCCGGGCGCGAACACGTACTCGAGCCAAAATACGAACTGCGCAGGGACCGGGGGCTACAGCTGCATCGCGCAACAATACGAAGCATGGCTTGCCGGGCAGGGAACCAGCAGCGACGTCGTCACCTTCCCTGCCGCGGTCGCCGCACGGTAATCGGCGGGATGCGGGGCGCATCCGGCCACTCCATTGCCGACGCTGATCAACACATCTGCGATCTTCGCAAAGGCTGGGAGTGAACGACGCCGCGAGCGGGGAATTCGAATCAGCGCAGGGCCCCATCGGTTGTAGAAAAGCTCGTGTATTTGTAACAGGGCGTGGCTTCAGAGCCTGCCTCGGGGCGAAGCCGAAGGGTGCAGTATGGGTGTCGCGCAGCGCCTTCCTTGCCGCGGTTACCGGCCGTCCTGCATAGATGCAACAGGAACCTTCCGGGGATGCGCGGAGTCAATAGCCGTACAGGAGAAACTTCCCATGGCGATGAGCTCCGGCAACTCGAAATCCCTGCGTGCCGATCCCAATGTCACGCCACTGATCGACGTATTGCTTGTGCTGCTCATCATTTTCATGGTCATCGTGCCGGTCGCCCCGCGCGGCCTGGACGCGATGATTCCCCAACGGCCCAAATCCGCGCAGCCGCAGCCGGCACAGACGATCGTCGTGCAGATCCACGCCGGCGTCTCCGGGCCCAGCTACCAGATCAACGGCCAGCGGATAGAAGGGAAGTCCCGACTCGCCGCGGAGCTCAACCGGATCTATTCCATCCGTGAAGAGAAGGTTCTGTTCGTCCAGGGCGATCCGACTCTGGACTTCGCCTCCGTCGCCAGCGTCATCGACATAAGCCATGCCCTCGGCATCGATCACGTGGGCCTGCTCACCCCGGGCGTCGCCTCCAACTAGGCACCGCCGCCCGGATCGTGTTTATGCTCCCGGCTGGACGAAATTGCATCGGGCGATGCCAGTCTCTCTCTGGGCACGCCCCCGCCGCCTTAAGATGGTCCTTCATCTCCAGGAGGACCCAATGCTCCAGCGTCTCTGCGCACTCCTCTTCGCCGCAGCCGTCCCCCTCTCTGCTGCGCAAAGCGGGCTGCCGATCCCGAAGCCCAGCTACGCGCCCACGCACTGGCCCATCCAAAACGGCGTCTACGCGATCCATGATTTCCGCTTCGGGACCGGCGAGACGCTGCCCGACCTGCGCCTCCACTACCTCACCCTCGGCACGCTGCATCGCGACGCGGCCGGCCATGCGGACAACGCCGTCCTGCTCCTGCACGGCACGAGCGGGGATGCGCACTCGCTGCTCAATCCCGTTTTCTCCGATGTGCTCTTCGGCCCCGGCCAGCCGCTGGACATCGCGAAGCACTTCATCATCCTGCCCGACGACATCGGCATGGGCGAGTCGAGCAAGCCCTCGGACGGGCTGCGCATGAAGTTTCCCCACTACGACTACGCCGACATGGTCCGCTCGCAGCACCAGATGCTCGTCGACGGCCTGCACGTGGATCACCTGCGGCTGATCCTTGGCACTTCCATGGGATGCATGCAGTCGTTCATGTGGGGTGAGGCTTATCCTGACTTCTCCGACGCGCTCGCGCCGTTCGCGTGCATGCCCATGGAGCTGGCCGGCCGCAATCGCATGTGGCGCTACATGGCGATGCAGTCGATCCGCGACGACCCGGCGTGGGACAACGGCAACTACACCACCGAGCCGGTCGAAGGCCTGCGCGGCGCGGCAGACTTCATCATCATCGCCGGCTCGGCGCCGCAACAGATGCAGAAGGACTTTCCCACGCGCCAGCAGGCCGAGGACTACGTGACCCGGACCGTCGATCGCATCGTCACCCACACCGATGCCGACGACTTCCTCTACTACTTCGACGCCTCGCGCAACTACAATCCTGAGCCGGAGCTCGCCACCATCACCGCGCCGGTGCTGTGGATCAACTCCGCCGACGACTTCATCAATCCGCCGGAACTGGACATCGCGCCGCAACTCGCGGCCCTCATGCCGCACGCGCGGTTCATCCTGATTCCGGCTTCCATGCAGAGCTATGGCCACGGCACGCACACCCACGCCGAGGTATGGAAGGATTACCTGATCGAGCTGCTGCAGGAGAGCGAAAAGAAATAGACACGAGAAATGAGCCGTCTGCGTCTCGCGTTGGCTTGTGAAAGTGGCTCGATTCTGAGCCGTGACACGGGCGCGATGCGCGTTCGCGTCGCCGGCCAGGCGTGGTATCTTTCCATCATTCCCCAAGCGACTCCCGACGAGGACCTGAAAACCGATGCGAAACGCGATGCGACATCCGGGCCTGGCAGCCCTGGTTTTGATGGCTTCGGCTATGGCAGTACCGGCGCTGGCAGCGCGCACAGCCGCGCAAGGCAGCACCGATCCTCGCCTCGCCGGCGCGTACACGTTCGAGCGCGGCGGCTGGACCTACGTGCACCTGGAAGGGGCGCCGGCCGTCATCGGCTACCAGCACGGGTATCTCCTCGGGCCGCAGATCGCCGATAACCTGAACGTCTATCAGGTAGAGACGCTGCACAATACGCATCGCGACTGGCAGTTCTACCGCGACGCCGCGAAGGACATGTTGTGGCCGCACATCGACGCGGAGTACCGCGCAGAGCTCGATGGCATCGCCACGGGCGCACGGGCACGCGGCGTTCAGGTGGACGTGTGGGATATCGTCGCGCTGAACGCCATGTCGGAGCTTCCCGGGTATTACGTGCCCTGGCTCGACAAGCAGCAGCATAAGCCCGTGCCGGTGGCCGCCAGTCCCGGCGACCACTGCAGCGCTTTCATCGCCACGGGCAGCTACACGAAGGACGGCAAGATCGTCATCGCGCACAATAACTGGACCACCTATGCGGAAGGCGAGCGCTGGACGATGATGTTCGACATCGTGCCTGCCCGCGGCCACCGCATCCTGCAGGACGGCATGCCCGGCGTCATCGTGAGCGACGACGATTTTGGCGTCAACGACGCCGGCATCATGAGCACGGAGACCACCATCGGCAAGTTCGAGGGCTGGAACCCGAACGGCATCCCGGAATTCATCCGCGCGCGCAAGGCTCTGCAGTACGGCGACAGCATCGACAGCTACGTCGCGATCATGAAGGAGGGCAACAACGGCGGCTACGCGAACGACTGGCTGATTGGCGACCGGAAGACCGGCGAGATCGCTTACCTCGAATTGGGCCTGAAGAATACGCCGCTGTGGCGAAAGACGGACGGCTACTTTATCAGCTCTAATTTTGCCCGGGACCCCGCGCTGATTCAGGAGGAGACCGACCACTTCAACTACAACGACCTGTCGCTCTCCTCGAATGCGCGGCGCGTCCAGTGGGAGCAGTACATGGCAGAGTACAAGGGCCAGATTGACGTCGAGCTGGCGGAGAAGTTCCTCGGCGACCACATGGACTCCTATACGCACAAGGAGGGCCCGGACCAGCGTACGCTCTGCGGCCACGTCGATCAGTCGCCGGTCGCCATGTCAGAGGACTGGGGGCCGTACTATCCCGCGGGGGCCGTGCAGGGCAAGGTGACGGACAGCGATCTGGCCGCGCACATGGAGCTGATTGCGCATGCCGGCCACCCCTGCGGCGAAGACTTCCTGGCCAAGCCGTTCCTCGCCGCGCATCCGCAATACGACTGGATGAAGCCGATTCTCGAAGATATGAAGGCGGGCCCGTGGACGGAGTTTCAGTCCGGTGAGACGGCAGGTTCGGCGGCTGAGGTCGCGGCCGGCCGTTAGGCGCTGGAGTCCAGACAGGCACGGCCGTCCTGGCCGTCCAATCCCGCCGATCCCGCGCCGTTCCCCCCGCAAATCCCTCAATCCAATGCCTATTCCGCGCCTTTCCATTGCGCGCGTTTCGGAATCCTTTCGCCATTCGTTACGATCTAAGTAGTTCCCATGACCGATTTCCGCCAGCATCCTCTGCAGAAGATCCTCGAGAACCGCATCGCGATCATCGACGGCGCGATGGGCACGACCATCCGCAGCTATGGCAGGACGGAAGCGGACATCCGCGGCGAGCGCTTCAAAGGGGCGACCAAGGACCTGCTGAACAATGGCGATCTCTTCACCGTGACGCAGCCGGAGATGATTGGCGACATTCACCGGCGTTTTCTGGAGGCGGGCGCGGACATCATCGAGACGAACACCTTCGGAGCGACCAGCATCACGCAGAGCGAATTCTTCATGGAGGATCCGCGCGAGCACGGCGGGCGCAAGGATCCCGCGTTCTTCCAGAAAGTGATCGAAGATCCGTTCCTCAACAACCTCGCCTGGGAGATCAACGAGCAGTCGGCGCGGCAATGCCGCTACTGGGCGGATCGCCTGGCCGGCGAAACGGGGCGCCCGCGGTTTGTGGCCGGGGCCATCGGCCCGCTGACTGTGTCGCTGTCGAACTCTCCCGATGCCGACGATGCGGGCTTCCGCGTGGTCACCTTCGACCAGGTGAAGGCCGCCTACGCCCACGAAGTGCGCGCACTGATCGCGGGAGGCGTAGACCTGCTGCTGGTGGAGACGATTTTCGATTCGCTGAACGCCAAGGCCGCGCTGGTGGCGATCCGCGAGGTGTTCGACGAGGACGGACTGACGGCACAGGGCAGGGAACTGCCCATCATGATTTCGGCTGCGGTCGGCCGTGGGGGCGAGACGCTCATCTCCGCGCAAACCACGGAGGCCTTCTGGAATGCGATGGCGCACGCCCGGCCGCTTGCCGTGGGGCTCAACTGCTCGCTCGGGCCCGACCTGCTGTACCCGTTTCTTACCGAGCTGGCCGAAAAGGCTGCCGTGGCGATCTGCTGCTATCCGAATGCCGGATTGCCGAATCCGCTCTCGCCCACGGGATTCAATTTCGGGCCAGAGGACATGGCGCGTTATCTCGGCGAGTTCGCGCGCGCCGGCCTGCTGAATATCGCCGGCGGCTGCTGCGGCAATACGCCCGAGCACATCGCGGCCATCGCGAAAGCGCTCGATGGACTGCCCCCGCGCCCGCTGCCGGCGACGTCCGCTGCCGAGGCCAGCACCTTACCGAGCGAGGTCGAAGCATGAGCACGATCCCGCCGCCCAGGCCACTGCGTCTCTCCGGCTCGCAGCCATTCACGCAGCAGCCGGGCGTGTTCATCATGATCGGCGAACGCACCAACGTCGCCGGATCGCCGAAGTTCGCCAAACTGGTGAAGGAAGGCAAATTCGAGGAAGCCGTCAGCGTGGCGCGCCAGCAGGTGGAGAATGGCGCGAACGTTCTCGACATCTGCATGGACGAGGGCATGATCGACGGCGTCGCGGCCATGACGCGCTTCCTGCAGCTGCTGGCCAGCGAGCCCGAAGTGGCCAAAGTCCCCTTCATGATCGACTCGTCGAAGTGGGAAGTGATCGAGGCCGGCCTCAAGTGCATTCAGGGCAAGGGCATTGTCAATTCCATTTCGCTCAAGGAAGGCGAGGCGAAGTTTCGCCAGAATGCGGCGACGGTCCTGAAATACGGCGCGGCCGCGGTCGTGATGGCGTTCGACGAGCAGGGGCAGGCCGCCACGTACGCGGACAGGATCCGCATCTGCGAGCGCGCGTACCACATCCTCGTCGATCGGGTGGGGTTTCCGCCGGAAGACATTATCTTCGACCCCAACATCCTCACCGTCGCCACCGGCATGGAGGAGCACAACAACTACGCGCTGGACTTCATCAACGCCACGCGCTGGATCAAGGCTCATCTGCCGCACGCCAAAGTGAGCGGCGGCGTCTCCAACATTTCGTTCAGCTTTCGCGGCAACAATAAGGTGCGCGAGGCTATGCACGCGGCGTTTCTCTACCACGCCATCGCTGCCGGCCTCGACATGGGCATCGTGAACGCCGGCATGCTCGAGGTCTACGAGGAGATTGAGCCGGAGCTGAAGACCCTGGTCGAGGATGTGCTGCTCAATCGCCGTCCCGACGCGACCGAGCGCCTGGTCGACTTCGGCGAAGCGCTGAAAGCCGCGGGCAGCAACGGCGAAGCGGCGGAAACGAAAGCGGAAGAATGGCGCAACGGCACCGTGGAGGAGCGGCTCTCGCACGCGCTGGTGAAAGGCATCGACACGTATATCGACGCCGACACGGAAGAAGCGCGCACGAAGCTGGGCCGTCCGCTTTCTGTCATTGAAGGCCCGCTCATGGCGGGTATGAGCGTCGTGGGCGATCTCTTCGGCGCGGGCAAAATGTTCCTGCCGCAAGTCGTCAAGTCGGCCCGCGTGATGAAGAAAGCGGTCGCGTATCTCACGCCGTTCATGGAAGCGGAAAAAGCCGAGATGGCTGCGGCTGGCCAGGTGGTTCGAGCGCAGGGCAAGATCCTGCTTGCCACCGTCAAGGGCGACGTGCACGATATCGGCAAGAACATCGTCGGCGTGGTGCTGGCCTGCAACAACTACGACGTTATCGATCTGGGTGTGATGGTGCCGTGCGAGAAGATTCTCGAGCGCGCCAAAACCGAAAAGGCCGACATGATCGGGCTCAGCGGGCTGATCACGCCGTCGCTCGATGAGATGGTGCATGTGGCGCGTGAGATGGAGCGCCAGGGATTCAAGCTGCCGCTGCTGATCGGCGGGGCCACGACCACCCGCATGCACACCGCGGTGAAAATTGCGCCCAACTACAGCGAGCCGGTGGTCCACGTGCTCGACGCCAGCCGCGCCGTGCCCGTCACCACCAGCCTGCTGAGCGACGATGGCCGGGAAGCCTTTGTCGCCGAGCATCGCGCCGAGTACGCAGCGCTGCGCAAGACCCATACTGCGCCGCGCCAGCCGGTGGTTCCACTGGAGACCGCGCGCCAGCGACACACCCCCATCGCGTGGCGGGCCGAAGACATCCCCGCCCCGTCGTTCACGGGAGTGCGGGTGCTCGATAACTTTCCTCTGGCGACGCTGCGCGATTACATCGACTGGTCGCCTTTCTTCCACGCATGGGAATTGAAGGGCGTTTATCCACGCATCCTCGACGACGAGAAGCAGGGAGCCCAGGCGCGGCAAATCTTCGCTGAGGCCAACGCGCTCCTCGATCGCATCATCGATGAAAAGCTCCTCTGCGCGCGGGGCGTCTACGGGCTCTTTCCTGCGAACGCCATCGGCGACGACGTCGAGCTCTACACCGGCGAGAAGCGCAGCGGCGTGCTGGAACAATTCCACTTTCTCCGGCAGCAGGCCAACCGGGAAGGAAGCGAGCCGTGCCGCTCGCTCGCCGACTTCATCGCGCCGAGCGAGACAGGGCTGCGCGATCACATCGGCGCGTTTGCCGTCACCAGCGGCATCGGCCTGCAGGCGCTGGTGCAGCGCTTCAAGGCCGACCACGACGACTACAACGCGATCATGGCGGAGGCCATTGCCGACCGGCTGGCGGAGGCCTTCGCCGAATGTCTGCATAAGCGCGTACGCGACGAGTGGGGCTACGGCTGCCTGGAGAACCTGACGCCGGAAGATCTGATCCACGAAAAGTATCGCGGCATCCGTCCGGCCGCGGGCTATCCGGCCTGCCCGGACCATACGGAAAAAGGCACGCTCTGGCGTCTGCTCGACGTCGAGGCGAACACCGGCATGCTGATCACGGAATCGTTTGCGATGTGGCCCGGTTCGAGCGTGAGCGGGCTTTACTTCGCGCACCCGGAATCGCGCTACTTCTCACTGGGGAAAATCGATCGCGACCAGGTGGCCGACTACGCGCGGCGCAAGGGCATGAGCGTCGCGGAGGCGGAGCGGTGGCTCGGTCCGAATCTGAACTACGATCCTGAGCCTGTTGCGGCGGAGAAGCCGGAGGCGGCAGCCTCACCGGTCCCATAAAAGCGTTATAGTGCGTCGCGGCCTGCGCAGTAGAGAATAGAAGCGGCGTTCGCCCGGACTGCGATCCGGCTCTCGGACGCCCGCATCTCTTATGACCCCGTCCCTCGCTCCCGATCCGCATGCCGCGCCAGCGCAGCCGGCGCCGGACCAGCCGAGCAGCACGTACCGCTGGCTTCTTCCGCTGCTCGGCGTGGCCTCGCTGCTTGTTGCCTGCGTCCTGTGGTCGCTGAAGAAGCAGATGATCGAGGACGAGGTCTACACGCGCACGGAACTGAGCGACCCTTCGCTTACGCATCTCATGCACGCGGTCGTGCACCTGGGCGGCGCCGGCATGCCGCTCTTCTATCTCACTGCGTGGCCATGGGCACGTCTCTTCGGTCTCAGCGATCTTTCGCTACGGCTCTATTCCTCGCTCGGGATGTGCGCAGCGTTTCTTGTCCTCATCGTCGCATTGCGACGCCGTTTCAGCGCGCGCTCGGCGTTTCTGGGCGTCGCCTTCGGCATGTTCGGCTGCCTGCTTGTGATGGACCAGAACGTCGAAGCCCGCGCCTACGGCCTCTATCTGCTGCTTTTCGCTCTCGGCATCGCCCAGTGGCTGCGCATCGCGGAGACGCCGCGCCCGGGCGCCCTCGATCTCACGCTTCTCGCTCTCAGCCAGGCAGGCATTGTCCTCGGCCACGTCCTCGGAATCTTCTACGCGGGCCTGATGCTGCTGGCGCTGGTCGTCGTCGATCTGCACGGCCGGCGGTTCCGGTGGCGCGTCTACGCGGTCTTCGTGGCGGGTTGGCTCGCGCTCATCCCGTGGATTCCTGCTATTCGCGCTTCCATGGCGATTGCGAAGCCGCATGGATGGATCCGGCCCCCCACCCTGGCCGACGTCGCCATCAGTCTCTCCTACTGGCTCTTCGCCGCGCTTTACCATCCGCTGCTGCAGGCCCATTCCGCGTGGATGATTTTCGGCTGGGCTAGCGCAATCTTCTGCGTTTTCGGCCTGGTCCTGGCGGGTGTTTATGCGCTGCGGAAAGGAAATCCCGCTCGGCGTCCAGCGTATGTTCTGGCCTTCTCCCTGATCGTTGCGCCGCTGCTCTTCGCCGTGGTTTCGCACCTAGCTTCGCCCATCTGGGTCGCGCGCTACATGATTCCCTCAGCGCTGGGCATTGCGATCCTCAGTGCCGGCTGGGTGGAAGCGAACGCCCGCATCCGCGGGCTGCTGGCAGGCATTCTCGCTGTCGTGCTTCTGGCTTTGCCGGTCGCCTCGGCTTTGGCCGCCCGGCCCGATCGCATCGACATTGCGCAGATCGATCGCATCGCCAACGGGCAAATCCTCGTCTGCGACTGGCTCGACAACTTCATGATCCTGACCCGCTACAGCGACCATCGCGACGCGCTGCGCTATCCGCTCGACTGGCAGGCTGCTCTCGCCGGACCGCCTATCGCCGTCGGTCATTTCCACTACATGCAGAATTACCGGCGCGAAGGCTATCTGGCCGCGAATATCGAGGAGGCTTCGCAAATCTTCAATCTGCCTTCGTTCCTCGTCCTCGACGACACGAATACGAACTGGTTCCAGCTGGAAATCGCGGGCAATCCGCACTTCACCTGGAAGGTCCTCGCGCAGGTCGATCCTAATCGCCGCGTGATTCAGGTCGATCGCCGCCCCTGATTACTACGCCTGTGCGGGCACTTCTGCGACAGCGCGACGCGATGAAGCCCGCGCCACCAGATACCACGCGAACCATGCCGGCACCACCCACACGTAGATCGGCGAGTTGAGCGCGGTCGCATAGAAGGGCTGCGTCTCCAGCACGAGATACAGCAGCGCCAGGGTCGCGATCAGCTTTCTTGAAGGCGTCCGGCAGGCGGCGTAGAGCAGCGCGGGCATGGCCAGCGCCTGATCCCAGATCCAGCAATACGGCGCCACCAGCAGCGACACCATCATGAGCAGGTTGCCGTCTTCGACCCAGTCCCACTCGTGCCGCCGCGGCCAGAAATAAATCAGGGCCCACACGGCGCCGCCAACGCAGGGCACAAAGGCGATCCATGTTGCACGAGGATCGATGAGGGTGCGCAGCTCGACAGCCAGGCAGGGAATGAACTGGTTTGCAATCCCTGACTGATGCGCCCACTGTGCGTACTGCGTCCACGCGGCGGGATCGACGAAAGCGGTGAGGAGGCAGCTGGCCGCCATTGCCGCGGCAGCGCCCACGAGGACGCGATATTTCCGCGCGACGAAGATCCAAACCAGCAGCACCACGCCGAAGGGGACAAACAGGTGAGGCTTGAGGGTGCACAGCCACAGCGCCGCTCCGGCCCAAAACGCGTGCGTGCGGTGCAGCCGCATGAACAGCACCAGTCCCAGCACCGTCAAGATGGAGGTCTGCCCCATCGCGATGCACACTAAAGCCGGTGGGAACAGATAGCCGAGATAGTCGAGGTGCCTGCCCGGGCGTCCGTACATCGTCCACAGAATGCGCACCGCCAGCACTTCGAGCGCCAGCATCAGCAGCGACCACGGCAGCGCGCCCGCCTGCGCGCCGACGAAACCCAGCGGCAGCGCCAGCGGCAGGCTCCAGGGCGGGTTGCGCATGTAGTAGGAGCCCTTCGCGCCGAAGCCCGCGGCATGCTCCACCTGCCCCATCGCCTGCGGGTCGTAGGGATTCGCATGGTGGACGAGCTGCTGCCCGGTCGCCCAGTAGACGATGTAATCCCGCGAGGTCGCCAGCGGACGCGAGAAGGTGAGCGCTGCCAGAAACAGCACCGTCGCCGCCAGCGCGAAACCACACGCCAGCGCGATGGTCAGGTCCGCGAAATCGCCACGCGGCCTGCCGCTCGCTGCAGATTGTTCAGGCATTGCGGCCATTCTACCGGCCGCTGAGAAGGGACTGCGATTCCACCTTCAGGGGACGAGCGACGCTCCCACTCGTTTTGGCGTCCATTTGCATCGCGCGGAGCGCGTCCGCCTGGACGGCCAGTCCCGCTAGCACTTGCGGCATTTCGCCAGAATCGCCTTGTGCAGCCGCTCGCGCAAATCGTCGGGCAGCTCGTAGAGTTCGTGGCTGCGGTAGATCTGGATCGTTTTGCGCGTCGTGTTCAGCGTGATCTCGCAGTGCTCGCAGGTCCGCAGGTGCTCCTGCAAATCGGCGCGCAGCGGAATCGCCGCATCCTGGTCGAGCATTTCATCGAGCTGCGCCAAAAACTCTGTGCAGGTCACTTCACACCACCCTGGGCCTGTTTTTCCCGAGCCCGGCCGCCGCTGCGCTTCTTAAAGTAGCGGCTCAGCCGTTCCCGCAACTGCAGCCGCGCACGCAAGAGCCGCGACTTTACTGCCGGGATGCTCAGCCCCAGCGTCTCTGCAGTCTCCTCCGTCGAGAGCCCTTCGACGTCGCGCAGGACAAATACCACCCTAAATCCCGGCGGCAATCCCTGAATCGTCCTGCGCAGGATGTCCGCCATCTCCGACTGTCCGTACAATGCCTCCGGATCCGGGCTCCAGTCCGCCAGATCCCGCGGCATCGAGCCTTCTTCGGTCTCCACATCTTCGTCGATGGAGACCATCCGGCCCGTCCGCCGCTTTCTTAGACGCATCAGCGACTCATTCACCGCGATGCGCACCAGCCAGGTATAAAACTTCGAATTGCCCTGGAACTGGTCGAGTTTCTCGTACGCCTTCAGGAACGCGTCCTGGACTACATCCTCGGCGTCCTCGCGGTTCTGTACGATATGCTGGGCGATCCGGAAAACCTGGCGGTCGTACTGCCGCACCAGTTTCTCGAACGCCGCCATGTCGCCAGCCCGCGCGCGCTCTACGAGCAGGACGTCAGGATGAACTTCGGCCGTTCCTTGTGATTGGATGGATGCAGACATGAATGGCTTCAGAATTTGGACGCCCGCAGACAAATGGCTCGACCTCCATACTAAACGGCACACCCGCGCCGGAGCAAAAAGCGCGGCAACACTTTTCCTGGCAGTGCCTTTGCTTGTTTCGATGAGTGGCTGCGGTAAAAAGACTCCGGTCTACGCCGGCCCTCCCGACACCGTCCTCCACATCGTGATGAAAAAGTGGGAGATCGTGCCCAGCCGCATCGAAGTCCCGCAGGACGCGAAGGTCGAGCTCATCGTCACAACGGCCGACATCGAGCACGGGATCGCGGTTCCCGGCCTTGGCATTAACGAGCCCGTGCAACCCGGGCGCGTCACGGGTGTTCGCTTCCTCGCGCAGACGCCCGGCGTCTACCCCATGCACTGCAGCATTCTCTGCGGACGCGGCCACGACAAGATGACCGGAGAAATCGTGATCGAAGCCAATCCGCTGGCCAATGCGCCTGGCGGCGAATAACTGGGCAGTGCGGCCGGCCCCGCCGACGCGTTCTCGACGCGCAGAGGGAGGAATGCGCGAAGACCATAATGACTATCCACTATCCGCTCAACGCCGTCTTCACTCGTGCCTGAGTGCCCGCATGGGGTCCACCCCGGCTGCGCGCCGCGCCGGGATCCAGCTGGCGGCGAGCGCGACCCCCAGCAGCAGCAACGCCGACCCGGCAAATGTCGCGGGGTCGTACGGGTTCAGACCGTACAGCATGGACGCAATCAGCCGCGCCAGCGCCAGCGCGCCGCCCAGTCCCGCCACAACGCCCAGCACTGCCATCCATGATGCCTCACCCAGCACCATGCGCTGCACGCGTGCGCGCTCGGCCCCCAGCGCCATGCGAATCCCAATCTCGTTCGTTCGCTGCGAGACGGAGTACGCCATCACGCCGTAGATTCCGATGCAGGCCAGCACCAGGGCCAGAATGCCGAAGCCGCCGGTTAAATCCGCAATCAGCCGCTCGTCCATCGTGATTTCGTCGATCTGTTCCTTTTGCGTGCGTACGTTGATCAGCGGCAGATCGCGATCCACCGACTGCACCGCGCTGCGCAGCGACGGCGCAATGGCCGCCCGAGCCACCCGGGTCCGTGCGATGAACGTCATACCCCAGGAAACATCCGGCGCCTGCCGGTAATGCAGATAGAACGTCGGAGGCGGATCGTCGCGCAGCGAGGAATACCGCGTGTTTGCGCACACCCCCACAATCGTGTACAGCAGCTCCTGGTTCTCCTCGTCGGACGTCGTAAACGTTTTTCCGACTGGATTTCCTCCCTTGTAATACTTCCGCGCCAGCGCTTCATTCACCACGGCAACCTTCAGCGAACTGGTGGTGTCCTGCGGCCCAAGGCTCCGCCCCGCGACGATGGGGATGCGCATGGTCGCGAAGAATCGGTCGCCCACGTAGTCATCGTTCTCCGCGGTGTTCTCGCCCTTCGCCGGCTTCATTCCCGCCGGCACAAAATCGTCGTTGGAGTTGTCGCGCGCCAGCAGAGGGATGCTTGCCGCCGACACCGACTCAACGCCGGGCGTCGCCGCCAGCCGCTCCTCAATCTGGTCGTACAGCGCGCCTTCCTTGCCTGTCGGATAGCGGGACTGCGGCGGATCGATCTCGAACAGCACCAGGTTGCGCGTATCGAATCCGGGATCGACGCGGTTCAGATTGACCAGCGTCCGCAAAAACACGCCCGCGCCCGCCACCAGCAGCATCGAAAGCGCGATCTGAAATCCCACGATGGCCTTGCCGCCGTAGCCGTGGCGCCGGCGCGTCGTTGTCGTCGCATTGTCTTTCAGGCTGCTGTGCACCTGCGTACGCATCGACTGCCAGGCGGGCGCTACGCCAAACAGAATCCCGGTCAGCAGCGCCAGCGCCGCGTTGAACGCAAAGACTCCCCAGCTGAAGGAGGTCTGCATGGCGGCTTCGCTCGCCGATGGATCTGCGGTGAGCCGCAGCAGCGCAATCTGTCCCACATACCCCAGCAGCAACCCCAGCGCGCCCCCACACGCTGCCAGCAGCAGGCTCTCCGTCAGCATCTGGCGCAGGATCCGAGCGCGTCCCGCGCCCAGCGCCAGGCGCACGCTCATCTCCCGCTGTCGCGCCGCCGACCGCGCCAGCAGCAGATTCGCGATGTTCGCGCAGGCTAGCAGCAGCACCAGCCCCGACAGCGCCAACAGCACATGCAGCGGCTGGGAGAACTGTCGTGCGGCCTCATTCATCCCGTGGCTGCCGTCCGTGATCAGCAGACGCGGAATGTCGTCCCCCGCCTTTGGCTTCATCAGCGCCAGCACCGCGCTGTGCAGCGTCGCGTCCAGCTGCGCCTGGGCCGCTGCCTCGCTCGCGCCCGGCCGCGTGCGCGCCATAATCTGCACCCACCACCGCTGCGGGCTCTCCAGGATCGAGCCGGTCCATATGCGTGCCACCAGCAGCGGCTCCTGCGCGATCGGCGCAAACACTTCCGGAGAGGTTTGCACGCTGTTGGCGCCCGTAAATCCTCGCGGATTCACGCCGATGATCGTCACCGGCTGCAGGTTGAGCAGAATGGTCTTCCCAATCACCGAAGGCGAGCGGTTGAAGCGCCGTGTCCAGTAACCATTGCTGATGACCACCACCGGCTGCGCGCCCGGCTTATCGTCGGCCGGGCCAATCGCTCGCCCCAGCTGCGGCTGGACTTCCATTTGCTGGTAGTAGTTGCCGGAAACCAGTTCCGAGTGCACGACTTCCGCCTGGCCGTTGACCGTCGCATCCATGCGGCCCGCGTCTTTGAACGCGAACAGGTCGCTGAGATCGCGATTTTGGCGGCGCAGCTCCTGGTAGATCGGATAGGAGAACGACGAGCTATGCACGCCGCCGGCCGTTGAATGATAGTCGCCCCACACGCTGTGGACCGCGCTGTCTGGCTTCGACGTCCACGCAAACAGGCGCAGCTGCCCGGCGTGCGGAACATGCAGTTGGTCGAGCAGCACATGCTTCGTGATCGAGAAGATCGCCGTGTTCGCTCCAATGCCGAGCGCCAGCGATCCCACCGCAATCAGCGCAAAGCCGGGACTCTTCGCCAGCATGCGCAGCGCGTAGCGCAGATCGCCGCGCAGCTCGTCGAAACCGCTCGTTCCCCATGCCTGGCGTGAGTTCTCCCTTGCGGCTGCCAGGCTGCCCAGCTCGGCCTTCGCCTGCCGCCAGGCTTCCTCGCGCGCCATGCCGCCGCGCATCAGGTCTTCGGCGTAGCTCTCGATGTGGAACCGCAGCTCCTCGTCCACCTGTGCGTCTACTTCCGCGCCGCGCGTGACCGCCCGCCACCACGTCTTCATCCGACTCCCGACGCTCATCGCCGCCTCGCTTTCGCTACCAGCTACCGGCTAGCCGCTGTGCCCTCCGGCACGGTGCTCAGGATCGTCCCCACTACGTCGGCAAACTGGTTCCACTTCTTCGCTTCCGCTTCCAGACGCCGCCGCCCCGCCGCGGTCAGGTGGTAGAAGCGCGCCCGCCGCTTGTTGTCGCTCTGGCCCCATTCGCCGGCGATCCAGCCTTCGTGCTCCAGCCGGTACAGCGCCGGATAGAGCGACCCCTGCTGGATTTCCAGCCGGTCTTGCGAGATTTGCCTGATACGCAGCAGCACCCCATACCCGTGCAGCGGCCCCAGCGACACCGCCTTCAGCACCAGCATGTCCAGCGTGCCCTGCAGCAGGTCCATCGTTTTCTCCGCATCCTTCGCCATGTGCCTCGCTCTCCCAGTCTGTCTGGGAGAGTAACTGCGCTCTCCCAGACTGTCAAGGAGAGCGGATGTCGCCCCGTCGAAATCGAGGTAATCAGGAAAGCAACTTTTTCGGCTTCCGCCGGTTTTTCTCTGCCGGAATCTCCGCGGTTTCGTCTTACAGTGGAACCAGAGGGCGTGGATGTCGGGGTTAAGCAGCAGAGGCGGGGTTTGGCAGCGAGTTTGGGCACGATTCGGCAGGATGAGCCACGGGGGTCAGGGCGCGAGCGGCCGGATGGAGAGAAGGGAATCGCGCGGTTTTCAGCTCAGTAATCGTTGCACCGGTTCCATCGGGCTGATTGTGTTTCTCCTCCTTGCTGCGGCTGTTTCCTGTGTCTCCGCGCGCGCCGCACAGTCCGACAGCTCCACGGCGAGCCGGAAACATCACGCTGCCAAAGCGGAGAAGAAGCAGTCTGCGAAACGGCTTCGCAAGCTGCCCAGCAACGCCCACGTCACCTCGCGCAGCGCCGCCGTCAGAACCACTGGCCAAACCCGCGCCGTCGCGCATCGCCGCCATCATCGCCGCCGCCCGCTCACCGCGCGCGAAATTGCCCGCTCCCATCGCCTGCGCAGCGCCTTTGTCGCCTCCTCGCAGCTGCGGCCCATGGCCCAGCAGCTCGCGCAGAACCGCACCCCCGCCGCCTACGCCGGAGTCTCGGCCTGGGCGCACAGCCACAGCGGAGAAGGAGCCGCCGCGGCGTACCTCGCCCTCGGCCACGCGTATCTGCTCGATCAGAAATACGGCGACGCGGTCACCGCGCTGCGCTCCGCTCGGCTCGCCGGGGCCACCACCACTCGTCCCGACGGCGCGCTCGCCGACTACGCCGACTACCTCACCGCCCAGGCGTACCTGCAGAGCAATCAGCTGCCCCAGGCCGAACTGGTCCTGAACGATTTCACCGTCAAATACCCTGACAGCATCTTCGACGCCAGCATTCCCGTCCTCGAGGCCAATCTCTTCACCCAGGAGGGCAATGCACAGCGGGCGCTTGCCATTCTGAGCCGACATCTCTCCGATTCCATCGCCGGGCATCCCGACTTCCAGCTGGCTCGCGCCAAAGCCGAAGCCCTTGCCGGACGCACCGCGGAAGCCAGCCAGCTCTACGAGCACGTCTATTTCGACTACCCGCTCTCCATCGAAGCCGGCTACGCCCGCGCCCAGCTTGCTTCCAGCGGCGTACTGGACACTCTGCCCCCCGCCGACCGCCGCCGCCACGCCGACGCGCTCTACAACGCAGGCCACTACGCCGATGCCGCGGACGAATACCGGTCGCTGGCCGGGCAGCTGGCGGCCGGCGACGCCGACCGCAACGCCCTGCTCGTCGCCGCCGCCGAGTGCGACTGGAAGCTGAAGCGCCTCTCCGCGCGCGAGCTGGACGCCATTCCCGACAGCAACGACGAAGCCGGCGCGCGCCGCATGTATCTCCTGATGGAGCTGGCGCGCGACAAAGACGATACCGGCACGCAGCAGTCCATCGTCACGCAGATGGAGACGCGTTTCCCCTCCAGCCCCTGGCTCGCCGAAGCACTCTACTCCAGCGGCAATATGTATCTGCTGAAGAAGGACTACCCCAGCGCCATCACGTATTACGGCGAACTGGCGAAGCGCTTTCCCACGTCGAAGTACGCGCCCTCCGCGCACTGGCGGACCGGCTGGCTCAACTATCGGCTTGGCAACTACGCTGAAGCCGCGCGGCTCTTCGACGAACAGATTCGCGCCTATCCCGGCGACTCCGAAATCCCCTCCGCCCTCTACTGGCGAGCCCGTGTTTACCAGGATCAGGAACACAACTCAGCCGCCGCTGCCGCGTATTACAAGACCGTCCTGCGTCTTTATCCGCACTACTACTACGGCATGCTCTCGCAGCAAAGGCTCGCAGAGGTCGGCCCGGTGACCGCCGAGCGTATCGCCTTCCTCGACGCGCTCGAGCCGGAGCCTATCCCCGAGCTGACCGACGACGTGCCGGAAGACGATCCGCACGTGGTGAAAGCGCAGCTGCTGGCGAACGCAGGCCTGAACGAATACATTGAGCCGGAAATTCGAGCCGCGGACGGCAGCGACGAGTGGGGCGCTTTTGCGGAAGCTGAAATTTACGCCTCCTATGGTGAGTCCTGGCGCGCCATGCGTCTGCTCAAGCGGGCCCTCCCCTTCTACACATCCGCGCCGATCGAGGCCATCCCCGTCGCTTACTGGCGCATTCTCTATCCTGAGAATTTCTGGAGCGACATCAAAGCCGACGCCGAGAAGAACAACCTCGATCCCTACATGGTCGCGTCGCTCATCCGTCAGGAAACGGAGTTCAATCCCGGCGCCGTCTCGAACAGGGACGCCTACGGCCTGATGCAGCTGCTGCCTTCCGTCGGCCGCTCCATGGCCAAGGAAGAAGGCATCCACCACTTCCGCACCGACGATCTGCTCAATCCCTCGACCAACATCCTGCTCGGCACCCACTACCTGCGCCAGACGCTCGACAAGTTCAACAACCAGCCTGAATACGCCTTCGCCGCCTACAATGCCGGCGACGACCGCGTCACCGACTGGCAGAGCATCGGCAATTATCACGGCATCGACGAATTCGTGGAGTCCATCCCCTTCACCGAGACGCGCGAATACGTCCAGGCGATCCTGCGCAACGAAGAAATTTACCGCGAGTTAGACAAGGCATCCGCGCAGCGCGCCGCCCGGTAACTGGAGCATGACCTGGGAATCGCGGCTGTGCAGGCGCCCCCGATGTTGGGTGGGCGAAGCCGGAAGCCTTCTACCGCACCGTGCGCCGCAGAGTGACGCTGTCCTGCAAGCCAAGGCTGCGATAAATCTGCCGCGTGGCATCCGACTTATTCAGCGTATAAAAGTGGATGCCCCGCACCTCGTTCTCCAGCAGATCCATGCATTGCTCGGTAGCCCAATGCACGCCGACGCACTTCACGGCTTCGGGATCGTTTGCGGTGCGTTCCAGGGCGCGCAGCAGCTTGGCAGGAAATCGCGCGCCCAGGGCCAGCTGCGCCATGCGCTTCATGCCCCCGAGCGAAGTAATCGGCATGATCCCGGCGACGATGGGTACGTGTATGCCCGCCAGCTCGCAGCGCTCGCGGAAGTCGTAGAAATCATGGTTGTCGAAGAACAGCTGCGTGCAGATATAGTCGGCGCCTGCCTCGACCTTGGCCTTGAGATGGCCCATCTCGTCCAGACGATTCGGCGTGCCGGGATGGCCCTCGGGGAATCCCGCGACGCCAATGCCAAAGCCTCTTGAGTCGGGATGCAGGCCCCGCTCGTTCCAGCGGCGAACGAACTTCACCAGGTCCACGGCATGCTGAAAGGCATCTGCGCTGCGATCGTAGTTCTGGATGTCGCGAGGCGGATCGCCGCCCAGCGCGAGCGTGTTGCTGACCCCCGCGTGCGCGTATTTCGTCAGAATCTCTTCAATTTCCTGCTCGTTGTGGCACACGCAGGTCAGGTGCGGAATGGGGTCGAGCGAGGTCGTCTGCTTTAGCCTGACCACCAGATCGTGGGTCAGCTGGCGCGTGGAACCGCCCGCTCCATACGTGACGGATACGAAGGAGGGCTGCAGAGTCTCCAGCTGTGCGATGTTCTCATACAGGGCCTGCGCATCCTCCGCCGTCTTCGGCGGAAAGAATTCAAACGAAATCGTCGTCTGGTCGGATGCGAAGATATCGCGAATGTGCATGGGAGTTTACTATACCAGGGAATCTCTCCTATCGAGAAAAATTGGTGGCTGCGCGGGCGCTGGTGAGGGATGCAACTCGATACCGTTTCCGCATCTCCGCCCCACGGCTTCTGCGGGGGTCTTGCCGCGTGCTATCATCCGGCGTTCACTTTCACTTCTGAGGATCTGCCCTATGCCGCCCGTCACCCGTGTCTCGCTCGTCCTTGTCGCTGCGGTTCTTCTGGCTGTGCCGCGTGCTCCTGCGCAGGATACCGCGCCTGCTGCCAATGATACGCACGGCATCCGCGTCGCCAACATGGATCCCGCCGTCAAGCCGGGCGACAACTTCTACCTTTATGCCAATGGCGCCTGGATCGCGCGCACCGAGATTCCGCCGGATCGCGCCGGCATCGGCGTTTTTACCACCCTCGCCGACCAGAGCCGCAAAAATGTCGCCGCCATCATCCAGGCCGCTGCCCGGTCCAATCCCCCGGCCGGCACCAACGCCCGCAAGATCGCCGACCTCTACAACGCCTACATGGATGAGTCCCACCTGGACGCGCTGGGCATCCAGCCGCTGGGGCCGCACCTGGCCGCTATTGCCGCAATTCACGATCAGCACTCGCTGGCCCTCGCCCTCGGCAAGACGCTCCGCGCCGACGTCGATCTGCTGAACAACGCCGTCTTCTCCACGCCGAATTTCCTCGGACTCTGGATCGCTCCTGGTTTCCAGGATTCCGACCACTACGTGCCCTACCTGCTGCAGGGCGGCCTCGTAATGCCCAGCAAGAGCTACTACCTCGACGACAGCGAGCGCATGAAGGACCTGCGCGCGAAGTACGTCGCGTACGTCGCCGCCATGCTCAAACTCGCCGGTTTCGACGATGCCGATGCCCGCGCGGCCCGCGTGGTCGCCCTCGAGCACGCGATAGCCGAAACCCACATTTCACTCGCCGACATCGAGGACATCGGCAAAGCCAACAATCTCTGGCAGCGGAGCGACTTTGCTGCCAAAGCCCCCGGTCTCGACTGGGATGCATACTTTGAAGGCGCGGGTCTCAGCGGCCAGCAGCAGTTTATGGTGTGGACGCCGACTGCGCTCACCGGCGAATCCGCGCTGGTTGCCTCTACGCCCATCGACACGTGGAAAGACTGGCTCGCCTTCCACCTCATTTCGCATTATGCACCGGTGCTTGCGCACCCCATCGCCGACGAACAGTTTGCATTCTTCGGCACGGAGCTATCGGGAGTGACCCAGCAGAGCCCGCGCTGGCAGCGGGGCGTCGATATGGTCAATGCGTACTTGGGCGACGCGGTCGGGCAAATCTACGCGCAGAAGTATTTCTCGCCCGAAGCTAAGGCCAAGGCGCAGGCCATGGTCGCAAATCTGATCGCCGCGTATCACAAGCGCCTCGCTGCGCTGCCGTGGCTGGCTGAATCCACACGCGCCGAAGCCCAGGCCAAACTGGACACGCTCTACATCGGCATCGGATATCCCGACAAGTGGATGGACTACTCCACATACGAGGTCCGCCCCGACGACGCCTTTGGCAACGCCTGGCGCGCCGGCTTGTGGAAGTATGACTACTGGGTCGCCCGCATCGGCCAGCCCGTCGATCGCCACGCGTGGACCATGGAGCCGCAGACCGTCAACGCCGTGAATCTGCCGCTGCAGAACGCGCTCAGTTTCCCGGCAGCCATCCTGCAGCCGCCGTTCTTCGATCCGAAAGCCCCGGCGGCGGTTAATTACGGAGCCATCGGCGCAGTTATCGGGCACGAAATCAGCCACACCTTCGACGCCGAGGGCAGCGCCTTCGACTCCAAAGGCCGCGTCCGCAACTGGTGGACGCCCGCGGATCACGCGCACTTCGAGGAGCAGGCGGAAAAGCTGGAAAAGCAATACGACGCCTACGAGCCATTCCCCGGCCTTCACGTCAACGGCAAGCAAACCATCGACGAAAACATCGCCGACCTGGGCGGCATTGCCGCGGCCTACGACGCCTGGCAGGCGTCGCTGCATGGGAAACAAGCGCCGGTTCAGGACGGCTTCACCGGCGAGCAGCAGTTCTACATTGCCTTTGGCCAGGACTGGGGATCGAAAGCACGCGAAGCCATGCTGCGCCGCCAGGTGCTCACCGACGGACATTCGCCGGCGCAGTTTCGCGCGGATACGGTGCGCAACGCCGACGCCTGGTACAAGGCATTC
>JASHNW010000080.1 GCA_030041435.1 Acidobacteriaceae bacterium | reverse complement strand
CTGACCGGTCGCGACCAAACGGTTCAGCGTGTCGTACTGGTACGTCCAGGTTCCCATAACCGAGTCGGTCAGCGACGTCGTGTTGCCCACCCCGTCGTAGCCGACCATATAGTTGTAAACCGTCCCGGACGTGTCGTTCGGGGTCATCCCCGATGAGGTCGCCGAAAAGGACGCGCCGGAGAAGTTCGAGTTCGTGTGACGCCTGACGCCTTGGCTGTTGGCTATTTCTTTTCGTAGACAAGCGTACCCTTGTCAGTCGGCCGATCCGGATTCCACCACGACTCGGTGATGATCCTTCCATCGTTGCTCAGTTCCAGAGAATCTTGATCGAGAACTTTGCCATCATGCTTCGCCAGGATGAGAAACTCGCATTGTCCGGAAGGCCGTACCGCGTAGGTCACCCCCTCTGGGGCGTGAGGCCCACGCACCGGCGTGTCAACTCCATCGAGCGGCGCGTCAATATACTGTCCCGCGTCAGGATATCCAATATGTAGCGTTTGACTATTGAGCCGCAGAGTTAAATCGGTGTGGTGCTGAAGATAGACCGCGTCGCGCCATTGGCCAGCAAAACCGTTAGAACCCGACATTCGCAATGCGACGTTCTGACCTAAAATAATGGGTCCACTCGGACGAAACGCGGTTGCTGTCACCTTGAGAACCTTGCCACCGTCCGACAGCTCCCAATGGTAGGCATTCGACTTCACCCCACTTTCTTTTCGGACCAAGTCTAGCGCGGTCGTGCTGCGTTTTACACAGGCCTCGGTACGATTTTTCCCTATCGGTCGGTACTTCCCATCGCAGCGAAAAGTAAAGCTCGAACTCCCATCAGCCCAACGGTACTCACCGTCCGTCGAAATCGAGATAGTAATAACCGGACCCTTGTAGCTGTTCTTTGAAGGATTCAGTTTCCATGTACCGTTCCAGGTAGGCGAAGGTGTCCGGCAACCCAATGTGGCGGCGGCTAACGCGCAGGAGATAACCCAACCAAGCCATGTGCTCCTCATTGATTTCTCCCTCGACGTCTACAAGCCTGAATCATGTTGCGAATCTCCTGGCCCCGCATCCGCGATAACCTGCCGTGCAAAGGAGCCGGGGCATCCCACTCGGTCGCCGCCACGTGAATCGCGTAGGTCTTTAGTGGCTGGGCTTAAAGCGTTTCAAAGCCCGTGCCTCTCCATCCTGAGCGCATCGGTGATCCGTCACTGCGGGATCAAGTCAAGTTACCAAATACAAAGTGTATCCAACGAAACAAAGCCCAATGAGGAAGTAAACTATGACTAGCTCCCAAAATTTACGAGGCTCTTTATCACGATAGACCACACCCCCAAGGCGTCCCCATGATTTTCCAGTAAATGCGGAGGCTAGGGCTATGAAAAAAGAGATAGTCCCGATCAGTAGGTAATAAATCGGCGAGCTTTCAAATGAGTATAAAGTAGGCACGCTGAAAAATTCCCTTTCTTTCTACTCGCGCTATTCCAGTTATCACTGCAGCGCCGATCCCAGTTAATTCGCGCCCCAGGTTTGAGGATCGCTTAAATCCGGTGCCCGCACCTCTTGGCCATCCGCAGTCACGCCAATTGTTGGTCCGGGGATTGCATTTAGCATAGGAGCCATGACGTTATTCGTTATCCACTCTCCAACCGATTTGCCACCGTCATAGACTGCACCGAGTGCAACGCCCGCTTCATCTACTCCGGGAACAAGTGACATCCCGAGCAAGCCGAGCTCCACAGGATCTGGATGATTCGCCAGACCTAGGGCCGCGCCTGCAGTTCCCGCCACAGGGTTGTGGGTGGCTACACCAAGCACACTTACTGCATTCGCGGCAACCGTAACGAATTCATTAGGCTCTGCCGGCAGGATTCTCCGTACGGTGATGTGGTCCCGCATGACATAGTTCCAAGAATGCCCATGGAGGAGGTTGCTCACGTGGCTCCAGAATCCGGAGCCGCTGTGAAGTTGAGCGTTCGCCAGCCAGCTGTCATAGGCGGTCTCCTGCATATTGTCCTGCCCGGAAACCGGATCGGCGCCGCCCAGTCCGATTCCCATGCCGTCGCTGGAGAATATGTTCTGATCTCCAGGATACGTTCCCATACCGCACTGCCCAGCTACACCATCGGAGCAACTCACGCGGTAGTCCTGGTGGCCGTCCACATCCACGTCTGACAGTGGGTTGTTCCCCACGAATCCGTACAGGTTCAGCGTCTGCGGACTGGCGTAGGTGGCATAGGGGACGGCCTCCGCTGCCGCCGCCCAGTCCGGGCTCAGCCAGCGCGCCGCCGTGCTGGCGTAATACCGCGCCCCAAAGTCGTCGTTGCCCGTCTCCGAGTCGTGGATCTTGCTCGTGTAATGGTGTTCCGTGGCATCGACGCTGCATTGCGAGGCGCTGTCGATCGATACAGGCGTCGGATTCGAGTTGCTGCCGCTGGTATTGCCGTAGGGCAGGCTCGACCAGCCCATCAGGCATCCCCCTGCGCTGTCCTCCGCGCGCTTCGTCCCCTGCCAGTCGGTCAGGTCGAAGTACGTATTCGCTCCGGAGTAGGTCGCCAGCAGCGCCCCTCCCGCAAACAC
>JASHNW010000079.1 GCA_030041435.1 Acidobacteriaceae bacterium | reverse complement strand
TATCCCCAGCGCCGCCGTTGTTCAGCCAACTCCCGCAGGCGAATGCGCAGCTTTTCGTTGGCGGCCGCAAACCGGGTCGGCCGCGGCCGATAACGCACCATCGCCCGAACGATCTCCATCTGCCCACAGGCACGCCGCTCCGAGCACTGCGTCGCTTCACGAAACACCCGCAGGGCTTCTCGTTCCGCCTGCGGGCCTACCACTTTTTTGACAGCACCGCCTTGAAGCCGACGATGTCCAGCGCCTGTTCAGCGACCAGCTGCTTCAGCTTGCGGTTCTCCTCTTCCAGCTGCCGCAGCCGCTGCGCATCGCTGACTTCCAGCCCGCCGTACTTCGCCTTCCAGCGATAAAACGTCTGCTGGCTGATGCCGTGCCTGCGGCACAACTCGCCCGTCTCCAGCCCGGCTTCGGACTCCTTCAGCACACCCACAATCTGCTCTTCTGTGTACCGGCTCCCCTTCATCGGTTCTCCTCGTCGGCCACAACTGCCGGCCTCCATTATGGGAGAACTCTCACCGCCTGTGGACGAATCGGAGGGAGGCAGCTCAGCTGTGACCACGGGGCCACGCGCCGTCTGATAGATGACGCCGAAAGAGGGCATGGGCGCCGTGGGTTGGATGAGGATAATGCCGTAGAGCACCAAGTCCCGAACGCGCAGACGGCGCTTGAGGCCGACGGATTCGGATTGCGGATTTCCGTTGATTGCCCCCGGCATGTCCTCAGCGCGCGGCTACGATCTCGGCAGCGATCGTTCTGCGCGGGACATTCCAGCCTTCGATCTCGATGATCGGTGAGATCCCAGCGTCCTTCGGCAACAACGCAGTCAGCGTAACCGACTCGCCGGGGACCAATTCAATCCAGTTATCGGACCAAATGACGGGTGCAATGAGGTCGCCAGCCGGCGTTCGCACCGCCGCGTGCAACTGAAAGGCCAGCATAGCGGAGCGGTTGTCGAGCTGAAGGCGGAGTTCGCGTCCACGCGCCGTGCTTGCTATCTCTGCATGCGCAGCGACCTCGGCTGCCGGAAGACGGGTGAGCGCGCTCATGTTCTCGTAGCGCTCGGCGGGGGTAGTGGTGAGAGTGCCCGGGACCCAGTAGAAGTTGCGGCTGAGAACGTGCCCCGTGGCATCACTGAGCGTCAGATCGACAAACAAGACCTGCTCTGCGCCGGCATAGAGCGAGTCGGGAACGGTGAAGACGCGCTGCGCGCTGTCGAGCCCGGCGTTGACATCTGCCTGGGAATTGTACAGTTCGTTCCACTTGAGGCCGTGCACTTGAACGCTGGCATGAAGCCCGGTTGCGCGCCGGTAGGTGCTGTTCACGACGACAATCGACCGGTCGTCGTAAGAGTACTGGATGTGCACCGGTTCACAGGCCTTCTTGGCTCCGAAATACCCACCTCCTGCGTCGAGGTAGTAGTCGAAGAGATGCCAGATCATGGAGGGCCAGGCGTTATTGAGCATCCATTGAATGACGCCGGTCGAGACGTATTTGTTCTTACTGTAGGCTTCGAACATGGCGCGTTCGGAGTCGTAGCTCATGGTTTGGGCCATGCGCTCGTAATCGGCAGCGGTGGCGGGCTTGGCGTAAATGGCTCCCATCGCTTCGTCGAAGAGGTTGAGCCTGATGGATTGTCCGCCCCCGAAGTGCAGGTTCCAGTCAGGCGTGGGCGGCCACGCCTCCGGATCGGACAGAAACTTCCTGCGGCTGGCGAGCGAGGGAATCGCCGGTCCAGGACTAGTCTCGGTGTTAAATCCGAAGGCTCCCCCATGCTCATGGTCCAAATACCAGTAGCTCGGCTCAACATAATGGTAGGGCCCCGTCATCTTGACACCGGTGGGACCCGACCCCGGCGTATCGACGGCCGAAGCCCCAGCCAGCACCGGATTGGGCCAGTGAGTGTCCGCTTCAACCTTCAGATAGGCGCGCTCCACCGCCGCGGTCGGAGCGTGGTCGCTGCCGTTGAGCCACACAAGCAGGCTGGGGTGGTTGCGCAACCGCAGCATCTGTGCCCGCAGCGAGGCCGTCGCAATGGTCAGATCCTCCGGCGTCCAGTCTTTCCAGTGTTCCCATTGGTCACAGCAGCACCAGCCAAGCATGACCAGAATGCCTTGCCGATCGGCCAGATGAAAGAACTCATCGGTGTCGAGCTTGCCTTCCAGACGAATCGTATTCAGGTTCAGATCACGCACCAGGCGGAACTCTTCGCGCAGGCGGTTGTCATCCGAGCGCAGCATCATATCCTGCGACCAGCCGCCCCCGCGAATCAGAATCCGCTTCCCGTTTACGAGAAACACTCGGTTCCCATTCACGGTCAGTTCGGAAGTGATTTCTCGAAAGCCGAAGTCCACGCTTTGCTCGTCGGAGGTCTGCCCCCGCGCGGCAAAGCTCATGGTGAGCTGTTCAAGATGCGGCTCGCCCATCTGGCGCGGCCACCACGGCTGCGGATTGCGGATGCGCAGTTGCGGAAACTGCTCGGGAGTAAACTCCACCGTGCGGTCTTCATGCGGCTTCAGCTCGACCGGCTGCTCAAAATGAGCTCCGGCAGCCGTACCGGAGACAACGCCTTTCACCGCGCGATCGGTCGCATTCTGCAACTCGGCATACACGGTCAGGTCTGCGACGCTGAGGGTGCCGTCTTCAAAGTGCGTCACCGCCATCGGAGAACGCAGCGCCACCGGGCCGGTCGTCACCAGATTCACGTCCCCCCACAGTCCCATGTCTTTGTCCGGAGGAGCGGGACTCCAGTCGACCCAGTTAATGCCCAGGTCTTTTTCCGTAGGCGCAAACGTCTCCACCGCCAGCACGTTCTGGTGGCCGGGCTTTAGAAACTCCGTCACGTCGAAGTCATAGGTGCGATATGCGCCGGCAACCGCAGTGGAGTCCGCCACCTTATGGCCGTTCACCCAGATGTCGGCGCGATAGTTGATGCCCCCGAAGTGCAGCCAGTAGTGCTCTCCGGCGTGCGACGCAGCCGGTGCCGCGAACGCCTTCCGGTACCACCAGCCGCAGCGGTAGGGGCTGTCCTGCGGCATGGACAGGTTAGAAAAGTTTTGGTTAATGGGATAGCTTGTTCCCGGAATCTGGCGCAGATTCATGCCGAAGTAAGGGTCGGGAAAGTCCCCATTCGCCACCTGCGCAGCCAGCACGGTACTTGGCACTGTCGTCTTCAGCCAGCCATCCGCCTGAAATCCCTCCGCGGCGATCGTGTCACCCGCAGCCTGGATCCTGCAGGCCGACTGCACCTGCCATCCTGCACGAAGAGGAGTCACGGTCCCCGCGCGCAGGCCTGCCGGAAGAGTCAGCAACGCCAGAAAATAGCATACGATTCTTCTTTGCATCGATATCAGCACTCCCTCTTGCGCGAAACATCCTGTGATGCGGTTCCAGCCATTCCATCCACAACAAACCGAAGCGGCGAGAGATCGGCGTCGATCGAAGCCGTCAGGCGGGCGGCCAGCCCCTCCGGTGCGCCGCGGATTTGGTCTTCTTCTCTGAGCTGAACAACGCGCGCTTTTCGACCGGGCTGTTTGCTGACAAACCCTTCCTGCATCAGGATGTCGATGGCCTCGCGGATGGAGGCCTGCGCAGCGCCGAACCTGGCCGCCCATGTACCCTCGACAATCCGATCCGTTGGCCGGAGGGTGCCATTCATGATCTCCGTGCGCAGCCGATCAGCCACATCATGCTTGAGGAGTCGATCGGTAGTTTGTATTGAGCCATTTTTCATTTAGGCGCTTGAAGATGCGCCAACATAGTCTATTCTTGCAAGTTATGGCGGTCAAGTGAGATAATAAGCGCTTATATTTGCCTTCCGTGTCGGCTGTGAACAGACGGGCCAGGAGAGTGCAACCCGTATTCGCAACAGTCCCGGTTGGCTGATTGCAGATCGCAAGAGCGACCCGGCGGGATGCTGGCGTGACTGGGAAAGTTGGCTTCCCGGTTGATCTCAACACCATGAGAGGACGAGTCATGCAACGTTTCGGAATGACGCTTCGACTCAAGCCAGGCGCTGCTGAGCCCTACAAGGCATATCACCGCTCGGTGTGGCCGGAAGTGCTCGAAATGATCTCAGAGTGCAACATCCGGAACTACTCGATCTACTTCAGGGACGACATCCTGTTCAGCTACTTTGAGTACTTCGGCACCGATATCAAGGCGGATTGGGCAAAGATGGCCGCGCACACCAGAACACAGGAGTGGTGGGCTGTGATGGTGCCCCTCCAGGAACCGCTTACCAGAAAAAAAGGTGAGTGGTGGGCAGACATGGAAGAGGTATTCCATCTGGATTGAAAGCGCCGCCACAGCGCCCAATGAGTCCTCGTGCAGTACTGAGGCGCCTCTATCCGGCCTCTTAACCAGTGTAGTTCAGAAGCAAAGCCGCGGAAAGCTCCAATCGCTTCCGAGCTTGAAAGCCATAACCCATTGACGATGATTCGTGAAACTCGCAATCGTTGTTCACGCGTGAGCACCTTTTCGCCGAATTGGCGTGATTTTCTAAGGCTTGCGCTTGCCGCTTCCTGTCTGCCCGCCATCTCTCCCATGGCATGGGGAGAAAGAATGGGGTACGACCGCACAGGCTAGTACTTTGACCGCGTGAAACGGTGTCTTTTGTAGCGAAACTTCCGGCGGGCCTTTGCACGTGCGAAGCGCCAGTCGATCAGGACCCGATGGCGGTTCATCTTTTCGTTCCAGGCGCTGGCTTCGCGCCGCAGGTCGGCGAGCGCAGGGATTCTGCGCTGCCCCAGGCACTGGCGACTGAAGAGGCCGATCTCGATCTCGGCCTGATTCAGCCAGCTGCCATGCTTCGGTGTGTAGTGCGGAGTGAAGCGGTTCCAGATCCAGCCGCCGACCTGCTCTCCGAATGAGTCGGTGAGCGCCCTGGGCGTGTGCGAACTCAGGATACCCAGCGCCAGGTGGATGGTCTTCGCCCGGGCATAGTGAGAAGCGATCTCCACCAGGTAGTCGGCGAACCGCGGTGAGCAGCGGTTCGGAGTAGCCCCGGATAAAGTGCCGGCCCGCCTTCGCCTCCACACCGCAGAAGACATTGGCTGTGCCTTCGCGTTTGTACTCCGAGTCGCGCCGCAGGATTCGGCCCGGCCGCAGGGGGCCGCGGGGGACGAACTTCGGCATGCAGCACCACCGGCTTCTCGTCCACGCAAACCACCGGCTCCTCTTCCGACTGCGGATTCTCATACAGGGCCAGCAGCTCTTCCATGCGCCGGATTTACTCCTCATTCAGTTCCGCCACGCACCACATCTTTTTCCCGCCACGGCTTCAGATCATGGCTTTGAAGCAGGATGCGGATCGTTTCCCGCCCCACGCCGGGCGTCAGTTTTCGCTTCACCGCCTTTTCAGCGATCAGCCGCACCGTCCATCGTGCCCGGCCTTCCGGCGGCGGCCGGCACACCATGGCGACGATGCGCTGGCTCTGCCTGCCATCCAGCACCGGCTGCTTGCCGGGCCGTGGCTTCTCCCGCAATGCCGATTCCAGACCCTCTTCTTCATAACGGCGGGCGATGGCTCGCACCGTCTTCGGCGCCATGCCCACGTTGAGCGCTACCGGCACCGCTATCTGCCCCTGATCCAGCTGCCGCAGGATCAGCGCCCGTCGCAGCACTCGCGCCGACCCCCATCCCCGGTTCGGCATCCCGGCTATCTGCTGCCGGTCCCCCTTGCCCAGCCACACATGCACACGATGGTATTTCTGCACGGCCCCAGGGTTCACGCCGCTTCCCGTCCCGGGCAAGTACCTGCAGAGGTACATCGTCATGTGGTCGCAGTACCAGTAGCGCAAAGCCAGGTTTGACATTAAAAGGGTGAGTTTTCCTGGACCACGCGACGCTTGGTCACTCCCGATGAGGTAGAAGTGGTCTTCGATCAACCGCAACGCGCCGTCACTCCCAACCGGCCAGCCCGTCTTTCACGAAGTTGAGGAGGTTGTGAGAGGCGGCTGGATCATGTAACTGTACAAGTTACTCCTATTTGTACCGACAATCGTTACTTGTCCTTCACTGAGTTCACCAGATCGCGCAACGGCTCGAGCACGGTAAAGCGCACGGCCGCCGACAGCTTCTCGGCCTCATCGAGCACGGTCAGTTTCTGCTCCTTCCATCCGCGCGGAGCAGCCTGACCGGAAGACAGCCACGACACCGCCTCAAGGCCGGTGGTGCCCAGCTCTGCCAGCTGCTCGGCCCGTGGACGCGCCTCTTCAAGCAGCGGCGAAGACGAGATCAGTCGCAGCAGCTCCGGCTGCGCCGCAATCCACGACTCGAACAGTGCCGCCAACTGCGCTCGTTGCGCATCGTGCGCCGCCGGGGCCTGCAGATAATCGCTCACCAGCAGTTCAAAATTATGCCGCGAGGGCGGGTCCGGAGGCAGCGCAAAGATCAGTCGCGAAAAGGGCGAGAGCGTGTTGCGGTGCGGATCCTCCGGGCCGCCCGGCTGCAGCACCGAGGTCAGCGCATGCAGCGCGTCGATGCCAGGAGCACTCGCCGCCACCGCCGGTCCAGCCAGTTCACGCAGGCTCATGTCTTCCTGCGTGATGTGCGTCAGGCCCAGCGCCTCCAGTCGCACTGATTCAACCCACAGCCGCCGGTACATATCGTCCACATTGTTTACGCTCCGCGGCGACCACAGACGTTCGGCAATCGCCGCCGTGCGCGGCCAGATGCGCGAATCGATGATAGTGTCGTTCACGTATACGCTCCACATGCACGCCTCGCCACCGAGAATGAGCGCCTGCTGCTCCGGCGTCAGATCGCTTTTGGTCGGAATCGGATCGACAAGGTAGAACTTCTCTGCTGGATCGAGGTAAGCGAGGTAGTAACCCTTGGAAAGAATGCCGGCATATCCCTGCTTCACGCTCGCAGCCAGCGAAGCAAAGCCGCGCCAGCTCTGCACCACCGCATCCCTGGGCAGGCGGGGCGACAGGATCTCGTCCCAGCCCACGGGGCGCTTGCCGTGCTTCTTCAGAATCTCCATCAACCGCTGACTGAAGTATGCCTGCAGCGCAGCGGTGTCGCTCAGGTTGTGCGCGCGCATGAATTTTTGAATGCGCGGGTTGTTCTTCCACTCGACGCCGTTGACCTCGTCGCCGCCGATGTGCATGTACTCATCGGGAAAGATCGACGCCATCTCGCCGATAAACGCATCGAGGAACTTATAGGTGCTTTCACGCGTGGGATCCATCACCGGATCGAAGACACCAAAGCCGCGCTCAATCTGGAACCTGCCCTCGGCGCTCGCCAGTTCTGGATAACCCACGAACCACGCCTGCGTATGGCCCGGCATATCGAACTCCGGCACCACGCGGATGCCGCGCTCGCGTGCATACGCCACCAGCTCGCGCGCCTGCTCCTGCGTGTAGAACTGGCCGTCGGAGCCCATCTCGGTGAGCTTCGGAAAGACCTTGCTCTCGATGCGGAATCCCTGATCCTCCGTCAGGTGCCAGTGAAAGACGTTCATCTTTACCGCCGCCATGCCGTCGAGGATGCGCAGCAGTACCGGGACAGGCATGTAGTGGCGTCCGCAGTCGACCATCAGGCCGCGCCAGCGGAAGCGCGGCGTGTCCTGAATGGAGATAGCCGGAACGAAGAACTGCGCGCCGTCGGTCTGCACCAGTTGCAGGAATGTTTGCAGGCCATGCATCGCGCCCACGTCGGTCGCGGCTTTCAGGTGCGCGCCCTGCCGCGTTACCTCGAGCGAATAAGACTCATTCTCATCCACGCTCTGCACCGCTTCGCCCGGGCCATCGACAGTGATGAGCAGGGTTGCGGTTTTGGAAGCCATGGGCGCGAGCGCGATCTGCAAACCGGTATGGTTTTCAAGCTGCTTCAGCATGCGGGCGACGGCGTCATCCAGGCGGTCGTCGTGGAAGCTGTCCGTGGCGGCGGTAAAGGAGGTAGTGAACGGCAGCGATCCGCTTCCCACCGCCAGGTGCGCGGGCTCCGGCATCAGCGTGTTCACGAAGACAGATCGAGGGGGCTGCACTGGACTCTGGGCAGATGCCATCGCAATGGCTCCGAATAAAATGGCAATCGTAAGTCCACACTTCACGGTTTTCGCTCCCTCGATGAAATGACTCGGTACATCGCTAAAGACGGGGTAGCAGCACCTTACAGATACACTGCTCGGACCCGGAGTCAGGCTTCGGCGCGGCATATCTGCCCCGCCACTTCAATTCTGTTCGCACTTTCGTTGAGCAGACTATGAGTCCGACATTTGAGCGTACAAAAACGGGATCGATCTGCCCAACGGCATATAGGAAACCATGGAGTGACGGTACCAGGCTGTATCGACATATATCATTGGAATAACCCGATCGTCTGTGACAAGTGTCGTCCTGAGGGAGCTTTTCGAATAGCTGCGCGCGTTGTTCGCGCAGCACACATCTCAGGCAGCGAGTCGGAGGGTCTGCGTTTCCTCTTAGTTTTGTTGACCGCCCTGCCTGATCTATACCCGCTAAATGTCGATACCGCCTAAAGCTTTTGCAGCAGGATTTGGCCGGCCTCTGCCCCCTCCACACGCCCGGACAGCTGAACACTTGTGCCGATACCGGGCATATCGAGGATCAACTCATCTGCGTGGCCCTTAACGGGCTTGACAAGATTCGGCTGTGCAGCGCCCTGCAGCATAAGTACAACCTTCGTGAGACCTGTGACTGTTCCGGCATGCGCCACAAATCGGAGCCGATATTGGCTTGCAGCGTCGATTTTCGCGGTCAAATCGATGGAAAATGTCTGGTCCCGCCAGACGCCTACATCGTTTGGCGCCCATATTCGTGGAACCGCATTCCAATTAGCAGGCGGGGCTGTGTCTGTGTTGAAAACAGCCAGGGTCCGGAGGAAAGGTGTACCCGCGCTCCTGGTCGTCACCACGCGCACAGCGTCCACCAGAGCCGGCTCCACCGGTTGAATCCGCTTGTGACCAATGGCGGTGCCCTCTCCGAGCTTCCGCCATACACCCCCGGCAAGTCCTTCGACATGGAACTCACGCACGCGCTCGCCTTTGGTAATGTCTTCCTGAAGGATGACCGTGTCGATCCGCGTGGATGTGCCGAGCTTCAATGTCACCTGGGCGCCTTGCCCCGTAGTCTCGGCCAGCGGCTTTGCGAAGCGACGTCGAATCTCCAGACCGAAGGCCTTCGCCGACGCACAGTCGGCATCCGCAAGCAACCCGTCCCGATCGGGCGGGATATTGAGCACCATTTGAGCGCCTCGTCCTACCGAAGTGTAGTAAACGGATAGCAATTGGTCGGGAGTTAGCACGTTCTTTTCGTTGGTCGTACTCCAAAACCAATCAGGGTGCCGGATGGAGAGATCGGCTTCGTTGGGCAACCATGTGTCCCCATCGATATCGCTGTTCAGCGAGGTAGCCGTGCCCATCTTCGCATCCACACTGTCAATATTGTTCCAGCAGGGGTAAGGTGCAATGCCGTCCTCATTGCCCACCCAGCGAATCGTCGCGGCCGGCCCCTGGAAGACTTGGGATTTGGGCTGATATCTGGCCAGGAGGTCGCTCACCGGGGTAACCGTGGATCCGTCGAACCACACCTCAACCAACTGGCCGTAGCGGGTCAGAATTTCCGTCAGTTGCTCGCGATACATCGCATTGTAGCGGGCCTGCAGCGCGGGAGTTGAGCAGATGCCGCCGATCTTTGCCCCGAAGTGATCGTCGCGGGGACTGAGGTAGACTCCCAGCTTGAGGCCGTACTTGCGGCAGGAAGCGGCGACATCCGCGAAGACGTCTCCGCGGCCTCTGCGCCAGGGCGTGTTGCGAATGCCGTAGTCCGTCGTTTCGGTCTGCCACATGCAAAATCCGCCGGAGTGCTTGGCGACAAAGATAATGTATTTTGCGCCCAGATCGACCGCAGTCCGGGCCCATTGGTCGGTGTTGAGCTTCTCAGGATTAATCTTCGTGAGCGGAGTGGAGAGATCGTCGCCTTCCTTGTTTTGCCACGTGTTGGGCGCGAAGTGCACGAACATGCCGATCTCAAGATTCTGCCATGCAATCTGGCCGGGTGAAGGAAGAGCGCGGTGGATCGGGACGGTCGACTTTGCGAACGCGTCGCCGGCGATTCCAGCCAGACCGGCGGGAATGATATGGCGAAGGGTAGCAGCTATTCCAAACTGCGCTGATCCAACAATCATTTGACGGCGCTGCACTACTTATTCCTCCCGCACAACGATTTTCGATTCAAGACCGGCGTAGACTTATTTCCTATTCATTCCGCATAGTTGGTGTGTCAAAGAAGATATCCTGGGCAATTTTGACGCTTGTCGGGCCTCAGCAATCGAAAACAGCCTCGGCATGGCGCGCTGCTGGCGGAAACGGCCAAACGCACACCTTCTAACTGACTTCGCATGCAGGGAACTTCCACATCAAAGCCCCCGCACGCTGTCAGGTGTAACTACGACTATCGATGTTCCATGATCAGAAGCGATAGTTCAGTCCAAGCTGCAAGATCCGTTGATAACCCATGGTGGAGGTGATCCGTCCCCAGTTGGCGTTGGGACTGCCTGAATTGCTCACCTGGCGGTTCGGAGTGCCGTAGTTGGCAAAGTTGAGCGCGTTGAACGCATCCGCGCGGAATTCTACTCGCTGGCTTTCAGTAATATGGAATCCCTTATAGGCGGAAAGATCGACGTCTCTAAATTCGGGGCCACGTTCCGACCCGTTCTGCGCATCGCCAAAATGCGTAAAGGACTGTGAACCGTATGCGCATGTACTCGGATCTCCAAATCCGGGACCGGTCAGATAACCACCCGCAGTGCTCGACACACATGGAACCGCTGAAGGATCGGTGCCCCACCAGTTGTTGTCCAGAGGTATCACGGAACGGTTCTTGATATGCATTGGACGCAGATGGTCTGGCCTGGCAAAATACCCGGCCAGGACCACGTTGCTGTAATCGTCAGGACTATAAAGCGCTATCGGGAGGCCGGTGTAGGCGGAGGCAACCCCGCTAAGCTTCCAGCCACCGAGCGCCAGATCCGTAACGTGGTTTATGTTGCCGCCAAATTGCTCCCCTCTTCCAAACGGAAGCTCATAAACAAGCGATCCCGAAAGCACATGCCTTACATCAGCAGCCGAAGGCCCATATTCCGCGTTCAGGTCATAGTAATTCTGCTGATAATAGGGGTAGGAGCCCGTTCCGTTGAATCCATCCCAGCCTTCAGCTCCATTGGACAGCGTTTTGCTGTAGGTGTAGTTAGCCACAGCATCGATCCCATGACTGTCACGGATTCGATAAACGGCCTGCAGAGCATTGTAATTTGCAATTCCAGCCGTTCTGGTTTCGACAATTTGCAGCTGATTCACCGCCAGTCCTGTGCTCGTCAGCAACTTCTGAAAGCGTGACGGGGCCCCCGGCGCCGTCAGTTGTGTTGCAATCATCGGAATGCCCAAATGCAGCGTCGTGTTGCCTACATAGCCGACCCGAATGGACGACTGATTGCTCAGCTGATATTCGGTGGTCAGGTTGAACTGATTGGACCACGCCGGGCGGTCGTTCGTGTCCCATGCGTTGTAGTTTCCGCCGGCGGTACTGTTTGCAGGAAGACTCTGGTTAACACTGAGTGGCGTCCCCCCGCTTGTCGAGCTGGGATCCGTGGCCGTGATCGTATACGTGTTGGTGTAAGGAGGGTTTTGCGTCAGGCGGCCGCCGACCCCCATACCTTCGAAAAAGGTCATGACGCCGAATCCGCCGCGAATCACAAATTTTGGCGTCGCCGAATAGGCAAAACCTATGCGCGGCACAAACTGATCGTAGGTCGGGTTGTAGAGGGCGCGGCTTGCGCCATTTTTCCCGGCGTAGTAGACAGTCCCTATGTCTGCCGGCGTCAAACCAACATTGACCAGTTTGTTGTTTTGTTCGTAAATAGGCTGCGAATAGTCCCACCGTACGCCGAGGTTTAATACTAACTTGGGCGTTATCTGATAGTCGTCCTGGGCGAACACGCCGTCGCGCCACTGCCGGTCGCCATCGCGGCTCAGGCCGTTTAAGGCATCGACCTCCTGCGCATAACCTAAAAGATAATCGGCAAAGTCATATCCGCCAGTGCCGCCGAGCCCTGCTGTAAAGACGCCCGTATACGAAAAATCGCCAAGTATGGGCTCGTGAGAGAAGCTGAAGTTCTGCTGGTAACGGACAAACTGCGCGCCGAGCGTTGTCAGGTGCCGGCCATGTTGCCAGCTCAGCTGATCGCCGTAAATAAAATCGTTCTCCGTCTCAGGCGTTGGCTGTTCGGAGCCGCCGATAGTCGTGAGGTTTTCATTGCCGCCAAAACCTTGCGCCGCGAACCCCACAAATCCGCCCTGGGGTAAATTGATGCCCACCTTTTGATTGCCCGATGTGCCGAACAGGCCGCTGGGGTCTGTCGGTTGCTTTCCTCCCTGAATATACCGCCCAACTCCAACGGTGGCTTCATTCACCATTTCGCTGGAAATCTGGTGGACTTCATTCAATACAAAAGCCGTATACGATTGCGTTACCGGGCTCGGAGGAATGCTGATGGCAAGCGGCGAAACCACGGTTCCGGTGAGATCGGACTGCATGGTAAAGCGGCCGTTTACAGAGTCTTTTGAGGATGCCTTCCAGTCGATTCTGACATCGCCCTGATTTGTCCGTTCCGCGTAGTCATCCGGCCCGATGTAGTCGTTAGTGAAATCCAGAGGATCGGAATTCGTGATGTTGGGCGCAGGATACAGCGTAGGGTGAGCCAATATGAACTGGGCTACGGAGCTTCGAACCGGAATCTGATTGTTCGGGAAGGGCGCGAAGTTATTTTGCGAATCGTATAACTGGATGGGGTTCGGCCCGGTGAGCAGCGCGGACAGGTCGCCCTTCAAGAAAGCCTGCGGCGCCAGCGTCGCAAAACCAGTTCCTGTGTAGTGATTGCGCAGTCCCTGATAGTCCGCGAAGTAGAAAAGCTTGTCTTTGATGATCGGACCGCCGACTGTGCCCCCAAAGTAGGTCTGGGTATTGGGGTTGATTGCGGCGCTCGATCCGGACGTGTGCTTGTTTGCCCACGTATTAGCATCCATTTCGTAGTTTTCAAGCTGCGTGAAGGCATTGCCATGAATCTGATTCGTGCCGTTCTTGGTGACAAGAACAATGATGCCGCCGTTCGCCTGACTGTATTCAGCGCCAGGATTCGAGACGATTACCTTCATTTGTTCAATGGCATCCGGATTTGGAGTGTATACCTGAGCTGTGCCGGTGAGGTTGTCCGTGATATCGATACCGTCCAGCAGGATGGCGTTTGTTTCCGGACGGTTTCCGTTGATGACCGGCTGCTCCGTTGCTGTGCCACCCGAATGAATGGACCCGGGAATGGCCGTTGTAGCTTCCATAAAACTACGCCCGTCCATTGGCAGGTTGGCCATGCTCTTCCCGCTGACTGTGAGGTCCAGGGTCGAGTTTTCCTGATCCAAAATAGGCTGCACGTCAGCCTGGACCTGTACTTTCTCCGTAGCCGTCTGCACCTTCATCACAATGTTGACCGTCGCTACCTGATTAATATCCAGCTGGAAAGAATTTGTATTGTAATCCGCAAACGATTTCCCCCGCGCGAGTATGGAATACCTGCCCACAGGCAGGAAGGGAATCAAATAGAGGCCGACATCGTCGGAAGTGGCCGATGTCGATATTCCGGTGTCGACGTTCCGGGCCGTCACCTGCACACCGGGAATCACTGCCCCGCTTGTGTCCTTAACAGTGCCCTGCACGGACCCGGTAGTTGTCTGCGCGTAGATCGCAGGGGCAGAGATCAAGCCTAGGGTGATTAGAACAAGCATTCGCAGGGCAGTGTGCGCCGCACAGCATTTGCGGTTGAACTGGCACATCCCGAAGACAAACGACGAAGCGATTGGAGCACAAGCTGTTTTGATATGGAAATGGTGCATCTTTATCAGCCTCCTAAAAATGCCTGATCTCACATGGCCCGGCAGGCGCGCGATCCGATACTCGGCAGAAGATAAGCGCTCAAATGAAGAATTGTCAAGCGGGGGACGCAAAAGGGTTTTTGCGCCTTTAGATTCTTTATTAAAGAGACTTGTCCATAATCGGCCGGTGGGGGCTTGGATTTGCACGAACATCGTTGGCGTTGTTCTTAGTATTGTTCTCTCGTCGTTTGAGCGCCCAAATATATGTTTAAGCGCCCAAATGCGTGCTACGATCGGAACTGCTGCTGCACGAAGCAGGCTGGTTTGCCGGCATTGGCTTTCACAGCGGCAGAGAGGACAGAGCCGGACATGGCTGGGGAACTTGCAGAAAAGATCATCGTTCTGACTGGCGGCGGTAATGGAATCGGTGCAGAATGCGCGGCGGCATATGCGCGGGAAGGGGCGCGCGTCGCAATTCTCGATCGCGATCTTCTCGCCGCGCAGAATACGGCGAAGACAATTGGCGATCGATGCTTTGCGCTGCGCGCCGATGTTGCGGACGGGCCGTCAGTCGAAGCGGCGATGGCGGAAGTGCTCAGGCGTTTTGGACGCATCGATGCGGTGCACAACAACGCCGGGATTGCGACGCCTTCTCTGCCGCTCCACAAAACCAGCGAGGCAGACTGGGATCTTCTGCAGAGCGTAAATGTGAAGTCGGTCTACTGGACGACGCGATTTGCATTTCCGGCGCTGGTGGCATCGCAGGGCTCGATTCTCAATACCGCAAGCGTGGTCGGCTTGATTGGCCAGTCGAATCACGCGGCCTATGTGGCAAGCAAGGGCGCAATGATTTCCCTGACCAGGGCAATGGCAGTCGATTATGCCCCGTTTTCGATCCGGGTAAACGCAGTCTGCCCGGCCGGTGTGTGGACTCCAACGCTCGAGCGCTGGTGCGCAGAACAGCCCAATCCAGCTGAAACTCGCCACAATCTCGATCGAATCCACCCCCTGGGGCCATGTCCCCACGGCGACGTTGTGGCCGATGTCGCCGTTTTCCTTCTCTCTCATCGTGCCCGTTTTATGACCGGCTGCATTGTGCCGGTCAGCGGCGGTGCCGAACTTGGCTACAGGCGCTAGCCGCAGGAGCCATATGCCAACTTGTGTCGTCGATCGCATTTTTGCATACGATATGAGATATCCGCTCAAGGAAGGCGCGGGCAGCGACGCCATCCACAGAGATCCCGAATACTGTTTTGCGGTAACTCAGCTGCACACCACCAACGGCCAGGTCGCAACCGGCATCACCCTGACTTTGGGCGATGGCAATCAACTGGTATGCGATGCCATTGAAATTCTCACCAGGCCGCTTATCGGGATGGACATCGAAGAACTGATGGGGGACTTTGGCTGTTTTTCAAAAAGAGTCGCGGATGACTCTGCCATGCGCTGGCTCGGTCCGCACAAAGGCGTGGTTCACCTTGCGCTTGCTTCAGTCACCAATGCATGCTTCGATCTTTGGGCGAAGAGGCGGGGCGTACCCCTGTGGAAGCTCTTGCTCGATCTCACTCCCGAACAAGTCGTTTCGCTGCTCGACCTGAGCTATCTCGAGGACGTTCTGGCGCCCGCGCAGGCTCTTGAAATGCTAAGGGCACACTGGTCGAGTCGCCCGGAACGGTCCGATGTTCTTCACCGCGGCTATCCAGGATACGACACGTCCGTGGGGTGGATGGCATACGATGACCGAAAAGTTCGCGAATTGACACAGCGAGCAATCGGCCAGGGGTTCAGCGCATTCAAACTCAAGGTGGGCTCACTCGACGAGGGTCGCGACCTGCGGCGTGCTGCGATGCTGCGCGATTGCGTTGGAGATGCCGGAACCATTATGTTCGATGCCAACCAGCAGTGGAACCTTCCCACGGCGAAGCGCATTACCAGACTGCTCGCTCCATTCAGACCATTGTGGATCGAAGAGCCGACGCATCCTGACGATTTGCTGGGTCACGTTGAACTTGCACGGGCCATCGCGCCTGTTCACCTGGCAGCAGGCGAGCACATTCCAAACAGAGTGATGTTCAAAAACTTTCTGAAGGCCGGGGCCATTCATTTCGTTCAGGCCGACGTCACGCGCCTCGCAGGTGTAAGTGAATTCATCACCGTGAGCATGCTTGCGAAGAAACTCAATCTGCCTGTGGTGCCTCATGTGGGCGATATGGGGCAGCTCCATCAACACCTGGTTCTCTTCAATCGGATCGCGCTCGGACACGAAGTCTTCTTCCTCGAGCACATCCCGCATCTGCAGTCCGACTTTGTCTTCCCTGCGCAGGTGCAGGATGGCTTTTACAAGACGGCGCAGGAGCCCGGTGCTTCCTCCGACCTCAGGCTGCTGAGCACGCAGTGCCCATGACCCAATCCGGCACGATGGGTTTGGCGCTGACCATTGTTGCCGGTGCAATGTCCGGCAATTGCATGCTCCCCACGAAGTTTGTGCGTTCGTGGAAATGGGGCAATGTTTGGCTGGTGTTCAGTCTGTTTTCTCTTGTGATCCTGCCCTGGAGCCTCGCGCTCCTGCTCGTCAGTCATCTCGAATTAACTTATCGCAATCTCAGCCTGTCTCAGTTCGCTGTTCCAATTGCGTTCGGCGCCGGCTGGGGCATTGCGCAGGTTCTCTTCGGAATTTCAGTGACGCGGCTTGGCCTCGGGATTGCCTACTCCATTATTGTGGGTCTGGGAGCTGTCCTCGGCACCCTGGTTCCTCTCTTCATTGAGCAGCGTCACGCGGTGAGCATCGCCACTCTTTACATTCTGATGGGCGGAGTCGTGCTGATGGTGCTGGGAATCGCTTTGACCGCGTGGGGCGGGCATCTCCGGGAGAAAATTCCGGAAAGCGCCGGGCCTTCCATGCCGCGCAGTCGGTATGTGGCATCGCTAACCATCGCCATGCTTTGCGGGTTCATGGCTCCGATGCTTAATTACTCCTTCGCCTTCGGGCAGGACATCGCAAGCCAGGCCGTCGCTCAGGGAAACTCGCCTGCTCTTGCAGCCTATGCAGTGTGGCCCATCGCGCTGGCCGGTGGGTTCGTTCCAAATGTCCTCTACTCTGTCTATCTCCTCGCGCGCGACCGCGGCGTGTCCGCATTCCGCTCGTCCTGGCCGGATCTCATGTGGTCGACGCTGATGGCCGTCCTTTGGATGGGGGCCTTCGCGCTGTATGGCATGAGTGCCACATTTCTCGGTACGCTGGGGACATCGGTGGGCTGGGGGCTATTTCAGATTTTCATGATCGCAACCGCGATTCTGTCCGGAGTACTGACCGGCGAGTGGAGAGGATCTTCAGTTCGCGCTCGCGCCTGTCTCGGAACCGGGCTGATGTTCCTGATTCTCGCAACAGTGCTCTTCACTACCGGCAACAGCCGCTGACGCCGCAAACTCGCACTATCGGCATCCAGGTTCAGGTCTGAAGGAACTTCCCATCTTCCGGCAGCGTCATTTCACTTTGGATTTCTTCTTAGCCTGGGACGCTGCGGCTCTCACGCGAACAGCCGCCGTCGGCTTCTTTTCCCAGTTATCGTAAGCAGTGGAGGCGAATCGAGCCATGATGCGCTGCACATACGCCTCAGCGATTTCTCCCTGACCTTCTTTGATCAGGTCGACAATCCGCTGATGCGCCTCGAAGTCCTTGCCCCAAACCGAAGTATCCTGGCCGCTCGACAATACTCTGATGCGCACAAAGGCAAACAGGGGCAGCAGGAGCTTCCGGGCATGGTCGAAAACATGAGGATTGTTCGAAAGCCGGCAGAGCTCGAGATGAAACTTCAAGTCGGTGTCGATCAACTCTGCAGGACGCCTCTCCTTCGAAGCGCGACGCATCATATCAAGAGCCTGTTCGAGCGGCCCTATATCAAGGGACCGCGTGGCCAGAAGTCGAGCCGCAAGTCCCTCGAGCGCGCCTCGCATTTCATAGATTTGCAATACATCTTGTTCGGTCAGGTTCACCACACGCGCGCTGCGGCCTGACGCCTTGGTCACAAATCCCTCTTGCGCCAGGAGATTGATTGCTTCTCGAATCGAGGCCTGCGCAACCCCGAATTTGCGCGCCCATGCTCCCTCGACAATGCGGACACCCGGCCTCAAAGCCCCGCTCGCAATCTCTGCGCGCAAGTGATCGGCCACTGTATCTTTTACGAGCACGCCACTGGCATCATGAACTGCAGCAATCTTTTTCATTGGCAAGGTACCTATATTTTTAGCACTTCTTTGGCTTCCAAGGAATCTCGAATGAAAGTTTCGACCATCGCGACGTATGCTCGAAGACCTGCTACTCACAGCCTTACTGGGATGTGTGCCCGTTAGTTGCACAAGTTGTTGATCGTGATGATGTTTCCTATATCGCTACTCGGCCTCAGCTGGGATTGCGCCAGGCAGGCGTCGCTAACGCGGGAACCATGGATGCGCTGGTCGATGAGAACGGCGTCGTCACCCCGGCATCGGTTACCTGGAGCGCGCCCAACACCTATTCCACTCCGATCCCTGATGATTCGGGCAACGACCGGATGATGGCCGGCTATCTCGACAACAGCAACACCGTACCGAACACAGTTGAGGTTGCGGATCTGCCGGCCGGCTTCAGCCGGTATGGCGTCTACGCGTACTTTAACGGCGACAATGGCAACGCAACGCGCGTAGCGAACTACCCCATCACTTCGCTCGACGCCTTCGGCCTTGTCCACGGCTGAGCCGGGCAACTGGAGGAAGGCAGCACCATCACCGGAACGGATGCGCCCAATGCCTACTTCGACGGCAAGTTCCTCCAGGCCTCAATCGGCTCACCTGGCAACTATATGGTGTTTTACGACTGCAGCGGGAGCAACTTCTTGCTGGCCGCCATCCATGCCAACTCGTCCGACAGCCAGGTTCGGGCTCCCGTGACCGGAATCCAGACGCTGGCTCACTGATCCTGCCTGCAGCACAAAAGGGTTTTGAATCAGCCAACCGCCCTTGCAATCGCCTGGGCCTCACACAATGATCCACGGTGATATGACGCATCGGGGACGGCGGCGCGGTCGCGCAACCTGCGCGGAAGATGATGGATCCCTGTAAGTCATTCAAGAATCAGCTGCTTAGTTGGATAACAATAATTGATCGAGAAAAGAAGCGTTGACGATTGCCAGGTAGCAACCAATTTCGGCAGGGTGTGGGGCGCAGTTTCGACGGTCTATTGTGGCAGTATCCATCCCTCATGGCGAGTAACGAAAGGCAAACAAAGATGCGACTTTTCAGAACCTTAGCAGCGACCTGGCTAGCCGCGGCGACCTTCGCGATACCCGCCCGCGCATCCATCGACAGCATGAATCTGGGAGCCAGCTACAACTCCCAGGGAACCGAGATCACGTTCCGGGTTTACTCGGCGAGCGCCACCAACATTGTGTTGTATCTGTACACGGCTGGTTATGGGGTGCAGGAGTCGGCGACGTACACGCTGAGCCAGGCGGGCGGCGATGTATGGCAAGTCATCGTGCCGGTGTCGGAGATCCAGGGCTCAGGCATCACCGGAACCGTTTACTACGGCTATCGCGCCTGGGGTCCGAATTGGACGTACAGCTCGAGCTGGACACCGGGCTCCAATGTGGGCTTCGTTTCCGACGTGGACGCCAATGGCAACCGCTTTAATCCCAATAAGCTGCTGCTGGATCCCTACGCCAGGGAGATCAGCCAGGATCCGCTGAACGCGCAGAACCAGAACGCCGACATTTTCGCTTCAGGCGCGTCGTACCGGGACACCGACAGCGGCTCGTACGCGCCGAAGGGGATTGTGCTGGAACCGACCGGCCAGAGCACCGGTACCAAGCCGACCCGCGCGCAGAAGGACGATGTGATCTACGAGGTGAACGTGCGCGGGCTCACAGAGCAGGATCCGAACACACCGTCGCAATACCAGGGAACGTACTACGGTGCCGGACTGAAGGCGAGTTATCTGGCGAGTCTCGGCATCACGGCAGTCGAGTTCCAGCCGATGCAGGAGACGCAGGACGATGAGAACGACGTAATTCCCGATTCGACGGCGGACCAGAACTTCTGGGGCTACATGACGGAGGACTTCTTCGCACCGGACCGGCGGTACGCCTCGAACAAGAATCCCGGTGGGCCGACGCAAGAGTTCCAGGAGATGGTGCAGATGTTCCACAACGCCGGCATCAAGGTATATATGGACGTGGTGTACAACCACACGGCGGAAGGCGGGACGTGGACGAACTCGGACCCGACGACGGCGACCATCTACTCGTGGCGCGGGCTGGACAACGCGACCTACTACGAGCTGACATCGGGGAACCAGTACTTCTACGACGACACCGGCACGGGGGGCAATTTTGATACATATAACCCCGTCGCCCAGCAGATGATCATCGATTCGCTCGCCTACTGGAGCACAACCATGGGCGTCGACGGCTTTCGTTTCGACGAGGCTCCGGTGCTGGGCAACAACTGCCTGAACCAGTCGTATGAATCGGCCGCACCGGACTGTCCCAACGGCGGCTTCAACTTCGATCCATCCGATCCCAACGTCGCGATCAATCAGATCCTGGACAATTTCACCACGCGCCCGGCGACCGGGGGCAGCGGGCTCGACTTCTATGCCGAACCGTGGACTGCGAGCGGCGGAGACGACCAGGGGCAGTTCCCAGTCGGGTGGTCGGAGTGGAACGGCGTGTTCGAGAACACGTTGCGCCAGGCACAGAACGAGCTGGGCAACATGCCCATTTCGATCGGACAGGACGCAACCGATTTCTCCGGCTCTTCGAATATCTTTCAGGCGAACGGGCGCTCGCCGTGGAACTCTACGAACTACATGGACGTGCACGACGGCTTCACGTTGAACGACGTGTACTACTGCAATTCGCCAAACAACAGCCAGGGGTGGCCATATGGACCATCGAGCGGCGGATCGACGACGAACTACAGCTGGAACCAGGGGGGAGCGGCAGCGGATCAGCGGCGTGCGGCGCGCACCGGGCTCGCGTTCACGATGCTCTCGGCAGGAACGCCGCTGATGGAGGGCGGCGACGAGTATCTGCGGTCGATCAACTGTAACAACAACCCGTATAACGTCGATTCCACGGCGAGCTGGCTGAACTATAGTTGGACCACGGATCAGTCGAACTTTTACAACTTCGCGCAGCGGGCTATCGCGTTTCGGCTGGCGCATCCGGCGCTGCGACCGGTCACCTGGTACACGTCGAGCCAGGTGGTGTGGTGGGAGCCGAGCGGCGTGCAGGCGACGACGAGTTATTGGGACGCGGGCGACAACTACGCGATCGCCTTCACGGTGAACGGATCGTCGTTCGGCGACAGCAACTCGATGTACATCGCCTACAACGGCTGGTCGGGGAGTGTGACCTTCACGCTGCCTGCGCCGCCGACCGGGACGAACTGGTATCGCGTGACGGATACCTGCAACTGGAACGACGGTCTCAACACGTGGGTGACGCCAGGGAACGAGACGCTGATCGGTCCGGCGGGAAGCACCTATAGCCAGTGCGGGGAGTCGCTGTTGCTGCTGATCTCGAAGTAGCGATGAACAGAGGGAAGCGCCGGCTATGCAGGCCGGCGCTTTTCCTTTGGCGCGCCCGGCATGGCCGCACGTTTACGCGTGGAAGTCCCGTCACAAGCTGGTCACAACGAGTGAAGTGAAGCGCAACTGCATGCGGGTGGTCCATCAAAGGTCGTTACGACCGAACGCGAGGGATGACCTATTTCCAACGACGAGGAGCGAAGAGCCACCCAGCACAAGTACTTCGTTGTTGCGAATACGGGCGACGCCGTGTCCCTCCTCCAAGCGCTCTAACCCAAGGGCTAGGCCATCGACTTTCAGGCACAATCCAGCCAGAGGCGCAAGGTGAGCAGGAAGGGGGAAAAGGAGCGTGATCAGGCGGTCAGCGAGGCAGGTTATTGCTTTGCTGCGGCGATGCCCTCATCGCAAGAACTCACGGAACGGCTGCTGGGACAGTAGCTGTTTATCGGTGTCTAAGCTCCGAACGACGTTCGGGCAAAGACGTGATGGGAGCGACGATGATATCGATTTATCTGACGCAAGCCCGCTCCCTCAAGGGTGGCATATCGGACCCGAAGCTATACAACAGCCGAAATCTCCAGCTCGCCCATTCCCGGGCCGTTTGGCAGCGGTATCTGTAACAGCCCGTCAATAACAGGCGTAAATTCGACCGGTGCTCCATTCCATCGCACCCGGTATCGAGCTCCCGGAGCCATGCAGGCCATCACCGAGAACTGAGCCGAGCGTCCCGATCCCTGGAGCCTTGAACGCAACTCGCGTTTATTGGCGCTCACACGGCAGTCCTCCATCCACACATCGAACCCGCAGGTGAGCCGCCCCGGTGTGTACAACGCCGCGAACCACGAAAGTGCAGGCGACGAAAGGCTGCTGAACTGAACCCACCCTTCGCCAAAGGGCGGTCGGGGGACGAAATGCTCCATGCAGTTATTGGAGGCGTCCGTGACTTTCTTCCAGGCCGCGATCCCGGTCTGCGCGATGCGAACCGCCAGATCGCCGCGGCCGAGATCGAGCATGGTCTTCCATAGGAACCACTGGTGCGCGAACCAAACACTGCCGTTCCAGTAGCCGTCGGGTTTGTAATACGGCGCGGTCTGGTCGACGCTGGTAATGCCAGCCTCAGTCCACATCCGCTTCGGCGAAAAGAGATGGTCGAGGATCTGCGCGGCCTGTTTCGGAGTGCAGATGCCGGCGATCAGTGGCGACACGCCGTCCAGCCCCATGTTGAAGTTGACGCCGCTTTCGGTGCGAAGAATTCCCGTGGGCTTGCCTTGCTCGTTGTGCAGAACATAGCCGTAATAGCCGGAACCCTCGTCCCACGAGTAATTCTCGAGCGACGAGGAAAGTACGGCGATGTCCGCGTCGTATTCCGCGAAATCTTCCGTGCGGCCCAGCATCTCGGCCATGCGCCGCAGCAGCTTCGCACAGCGGATAGTGTGGGACGAATTCACCGTTGGCGCCACCGCGGAAGTCATCTTCTCCTGGTGCACGTGCACTTGAGGCGGATAATCATCCCATCCGCCCGAGTTATAGAAGTAGTCCCACGTGCAGATGAGATGGTCCTGGTGTTGGCGGGTCGTCGAGCTGCCCAGCTTGCCGGCCAAAAACAAATGGTACTGGCGAAGCCGCGGATAGAAGTACTCGAGCAGGGCACGCGAGTGCGTTCGATTCCACAATTCCCAGCAGAGATAAATTTGCGTCGGCAGCGGCGTGCCGTGGTGAATAAACGCAGACTGAGCGCCCGCCGGCGTCGTGTAGGTGTTCAGGGCCTCGATTGCGCAGCGCAGGTCGAGCTCAACCAGGCCCAGACCGATAAATCCGGCGTCCCACGTATAAAGACAGTCCCAGATCTTGCCGGGGGAGTAATGGCGAATGTAATGACTCTGCGTATACAGCGGGTAAACAAGGTTTGTCAGCGTGACCGATGCCATCAGTCGCTGGCTGAGATCGAACGGCGCGGCATCACTTTCCCGGCCAGGCCGCGAGACATTGTGTTGCGCCGCAACAGATATGCGCCGATTCCGCGCCGCCTGCGGATCGAAACGCGCAACGGCGCGGCGCACGTCGTCCTGCGACCCCGTGCAGACCAGTCCGGTGACCTGCCGGGTCGAGTTGACGGGCAGCGTCAGTGGCTTCGACCAGGCATGGATGAAGAGCGAGTCCGGATCGCCGGGGTGGCCATGGGCGCCGAAGATGCGCCCCTGAGTGTCGGGATTCGCCTTGCTCTGGAACGCCGAGTCCAGATCGCGCCATCGCAGCTGCTGATTTCCAGCCACTCCCGCGTCCAGCAGGAATCCATAAGCATTCGGCACATCCTGGTAATGCAGCAGCAGAGCGTTGTTGGCGAGGGTTTCCAGCGCGGGCAGAGGGTGCCATGGCTGGGCCGGGAAGCGAATCGCTTCTGCTTGCTCTGCTTCGGCCAGCACAAAGCCGTTGAGCGCCGGAGCCGCTCCGCCTGCGGAGGTGAAGTGCAGTTCCTGGTAACCGGCTTCCAGCGGACCCAGCGGAACCGCAACGGTGGCAAAGCCGTCGCTGCCGCCCTGGAAAGTTACCTCGCCTCTCGCGGCGCCCTGCATCCGGAAAACTGCGCTCTTGCCGGCAGGCAGGGCGTAGCGCCAAACCAGCACGGCATTCGCGAACCTGCGCAGGACGCGAATCCGGTAATGCACGCGGTCTCCGGCCTCCATGCCGAAGCCCTGGCCGATCACCGACCCTCCAACGGAGTCGTGCCGCCGTTCCTCGCCGCGCCATTTGCCGTCGGGGACAAGGTCGTCGGTGGGCCGCGGTGTCGCATAGCGCAGATCGATGTAATCCAGCGCGCTGATCCAGAGCGCGCCTGGTGGAAGCTCTGTCGTGCAGAGCCGGATCGGCTCGGCAGTCGACTCGCCGATCGGAGGAAAGCACAGCTGGGCGAGGCCATGCACCACCACCTCCCGCGGCTGTGCTGTGCTGTTCACCAGTTCCATCTGGATCAGGCGGCTCTCGCGGTCGATCTCGGAGAAGGAGAGATTGCAATACAGCTGATCCTTCCAGAGCGTCTCCAGCCGGAACGAGTAGTACTCCAGTCCGGGCGCCGCTTCCCAGGGATGAACGCCGGAATCGTGGCTGGTTACGCTGGGCAGCCGTGCAGGAATCCCCGGCGAGAGCGGGAACAAGCTGAAATCGAAGCTGAGCCCACGGCTTACATCGGGAATATGAGAGATCCCGAAGTGCTTCTTGGAATACGGGCCCCATTCCGGCAGCGAGATGAGGTCGTGCGTGTTGGCGAGTTGGGAAGCAGAGAACGCAAAGCCGGTCGACGGATCCCTGGTGTCGGCGCACAAAGCCTGCGGGGCCGCAAGCGCCAGGGACGCGGCGCCCGCCAGACCGAGGAATTCGCGGCGCGTAAGATCGGCGGCTGATGTGAGCTTCTTCGAAACGGAGGAGCGGATTTTTTCTGGATTCATCGGCAACTTCAACCACACCAGGAGTGCCGCACCACGCGGCGGCGGTTTAGTAAGGAAGACAGTCGACACCCTCAGTCAAAACGGTTTGAAGGCGCATTGCGGTAGCATCCGGATTGAAGCGGAAGCTGAGCAGATCGGCTGCGGCGCCCGGACGAAGCACACCGCGTCCCCCCACGAAGCGGCCCGGATTGGCTGTGGCCATCCGGAAAGCCTCATGCGGTGCGCAGATGGAGCTGCTGGCGAGCCGTCCGACAGCATCGGCCAGCGAGCACGCAGCGCCCGCCAGAAAGTCCAGCGACCCCGCCATGCACAGGCGGCCATCGGGGTGTAGCTCTACCAAACCCCCAATGGGCGAGTGGTAGGTTCCCGGCGGCATTCCGGCCAGCGCCGCGCTGTCTGAGACCAGCACGCTGCGTTCAATCCCTTTCGCGCGCAACATCGCACGCAAAGTATCGGGAGGAAGGTGATGACCGTCGGCGATGAACGTCGCTGTCAGCCGATCGTCCGCAAGCTGCGCCCACAGCAGATTGGGATGCCGCGGCAACAGCCGGCTGACCCCATTGCCCAGATGCGTGGACAGGGTCGCGCCCGCGTCGACGGCGGCGCGGATCTGTTTCGGCGTGGCATCGGTGTGGCCCAGCGAGACGAGAATGCCGCGGGAAACCAGCGCCGCGATGTATTCCGGCGCGCTCTCCCAGTGAGGTGAGAGCGTTACCATCCCCACCAGGTTCTGCGATGCCTGCTGCCAGCGGTCGAACTCCGCCAGATCCGGAGGGCGGACATGCTCGCGCGGATGCGCGCCGCGAGGACCGTCTTCCGGGGAGATGTGCGGCCCTTCCACATGCACAAACGGGATCGCGCGAGCAACCAGGGGATCGGCCTGGCGCGCGCGGGCGATGGCGCGAAGCGCTGCGATGATGCGCTCCTCGGCCGCGGTAATCAGGGTTGGCAGGAACGTTGTGGTTCCCGCCGCCAGCAGCCGTCTCGTGAGCGAGAGGACAACGTCCGCATCAACCTCGCCATCGTTGAGATCGAAGCCCCCGTAACCGTTGACCTGCAGATCGATGAAGCCCGGAGCAATCCATAATTCCGCATCCGGCGGGCCATCCTCGATCGTTCGGATCAGGCCGTCTTCGGCCCTAATCCGCATCCCACGGCCGGTAGCGACATCGCGGCCTTCGAGCAGGCGCACGCTCATGCAGGTTGCTCCGCATCTGGCTTATCCTGGCCCGAGCGATGCGCCTGCTCCATCAACTGGAGGATCAGGATGGCGGCGCGCGGCAGATGAAACGGATCCTTGACCGGAAGTGCGATGACCTCCGTCGTGGGCTGGCCCTCCCGCGTGAGCCGCTGATACCACTCGCCGGCCGGTGCAGGAAAATGCGACCAGGCCCAGGAGGCGACTTTCTCATACCATTCCCGGCACCAGGGCGCCGCCGTCAGCTCGTGCGCCAGCAGCGTGCCATAGAGAGCCTCCACATGCGGCCACCATAGCTTCTTGTCGGAGTGCGGCAGATAAGGCTCGTGTCCAGCAATGTCCCGCGAAAGAAATATTCCGCCGAATTCCTGGTCCCAGCCCAGCTCCAGATGCCGGCGCATTGCTTCCGCGGCACGGCGAATCGTCCCCTGATCGCCACGCCGCCGCGCTACATGCATCACGAACCACATCGACTCGATCGCGTGCCCGGGCATGACGAAGCTTCCGGCAGGCGGTGGCAGCTCCTGGTAATCGCGGGTCAGAAACTCGAGCACCACTCCCTTGTCGGCCCGAAGAAAATGATGCATCACTCGTCCGGCATAATCGTCGGCCAGCGACTCCAGGCTGGAATCGCCGGTCGTTTGCGCAAGCTCGCTGGCCACTTCCGTCAGGATCATGGGAATTCCATGATTCCGCCAGCCCGTCGGCAGCGGATAGGGCGCGGTTTCGTGAAAATCGGGATCCTCGACCCGGCGGCGAATGCGCGCAAAGCTCTTGATCGCCACCGACAGCGCCTGTTCGTTCATCGCAGCCCGGCAATATTCGCTCAGACCGTACACCGCAAAGCAGTCCGCGTAGATGCTGATCGCCCCGTCGATTACATTTCCCGCCCGGTCGGTGCGATAAACCCAGCGGCCCTCGGCATCGCGCCCGTACTGCAGCAGGAAGCGCACGGAGTTTTCCGCGGCGCGCAGAAATTCCGGCCGCTTCTCGACGCGGTTGTAGAGGGCTGAAAACGTCCAGACAGAGCGCGCCTGCGACCAGATGAATTTGTCGCCGCTCGCAACCGAGCCGTCGTCGCGCAGGCAGGACAACACACCCCCGTGCCCCGGGTCGATCCCATGCCGAAACCAGAACGGCACCACGTCGTCGAGGAGCAACCTGCGATATTGCAGCGTGAGTGACGTTCTGTCCATGATGCCTTTCTTTCGGGAGGCCATTTGCCGCACGCCCTCACCAGCGAGCATCCACGCCAGGAGAAATGATGTCCGCCAGGGCGCGCCCGGTAAGGCTGGTTACCGTATCGAAGGCGTTGCCGCCTTTCGGGCCGGGAGCGGCTCCGTCTTCCAGCAATCCATAAGTCTTGCCGTCCGCCGGATTGGTGACGAGCGCATCGAAGCGATGCACCGCGGTGATGATGCGTGGGTCGCGATCCACGTGATCGTAGTACCAGATGAGGTAGTCGGCGATGCCTGGGCTGCGCGTCCGGTCCCAGCTCTTCTGTCCCACCGTCGACCAGCTTCCGTCCGGCAACTGGGTGCGGAGCAGAAATTCAATGTTCGGCCGCACCGCACCCTCAATCCATCTCTGCCACCCGGGATTCCCGCAGTAATGATCGAATGCGATGATTCCCTCGCCCACATACCCCGACGTTCCAAAGGTGTGCGACTTCCACAGTTTGTCTGCCACCGTGGGGTTCTGTCTCTGATTCCAGTCCATCCCCTCCATAGCCAGTATGTGGGGAATGTTGCCGTCCGGCCGCATCGTGCTCAGCACCCAGCGCAGCGCATGATACGCAATCTCGCGGTACTTGTTCTTGCCCGTGACGTGATACATCCAGGTGAAGATCTCGCCTCCCGTCAGCGCTGAGGACAGCGTGTACTGGTCGTAAATCGGGCTCACCAGCTTGTCGCCATCCACGGAGTGCCAGCCGGTTCCGAATGCGCCCGACGCTTGGATCATGCCGTCGGCCTGGATGGAATCGACGTAATGCTGAACCGCGCTCAGATACTCATGCTGGCGCGTGGCGTCCACATGCGGGTACAGCACAATCAGGAGCGTAATCGCGCTCCCGGTATCGGCCATGTAGACCGGACCGTATCCCGTTCTCCAGAATCCGTTGGGCATTTGGTGCGCCAGCAGATAGTCCCCGTATGCGATCGCCGTGTCCAGATACTCCCGGTTTCCGAAGATCTCATATCCGGCCACCAGAGTGCGCATGTAATAGCCGCCGATGTAGATGGTCGTGAAGGTGCTCTTCTCCTTCACGATGTAGTCGCAGAGGCTCTTCAGCGCCTGGCGGCTGTGAGCACAGCCGGCTTCCGAGCAGAAAGGGCTGTCCGTCTCCGCCGCTCGAGCGGGCATCGAGGCGAGCAGGAGGCAAACCAGCGCGATTGTGGAGAAGAGACGTCGAGAAAGAGCCATTTTGATCTTCCAGTCCTGATTGGAGTCCGAGCAGTTCTGAAACGTATGCAGAAAATTTTCTCATAAACTGAGAAAATATGGCAACACGGCTTGTGCCCGACGGTGCGGCAAATCGGATTTGCCAAGCCTGCACATGTTTTCCTGCCGGATTCGGATCGTCCAATCTATCCCATTCAGGCGATTTCCCCGGCTACTGGCTGAATCTTGATTTTCTTGATCGCCAGAAACGTTTCAGCTACTCTCTGGACACATAAATGCTTTTTGTGGGACCTGGTGATATGAAGAGCAGAGAAGCGCAGCATGCAAAGGTCGGGCTTCGGGAGGTTGCGGCGGCGGCTGGAGTCAGCCTTGCTACCGTCTCCCGGGTTCTCAACGGAAACAGCCGCGTCGATCCCGCGATTCAGAAATCGGTGTTGGACGCGGCGGCAAAGCTCGACGTTGACCTCTCCCAGCGAAACAAGACCAAGGCCATCGCCTTTCTGCAGTGCAACCGCACCATGCTGCACGCTTTTCATTCCCGCATCCTCGTGGGTGCCGAGCAATGCTGCGCGGCGCACGGCTGGGACATGGTCTTTCTCAGCTTCAACTATTCGCCCCATGTGCCCTGGAAGGAGCTCCACCTCCCCAGGGTCGTGCAGCGGCACGATGTCGTCAGGGCCGTCATCCTGGCGGGCACGAATTCCATGAATCTGATCCATATGCTGGAGCACAAGGCCATCACGTTCGCGGTTCTGGGCAACAACGTCATCGACGAACCGCAGAATCTGCGCCACGACGTCGTTTTATCCGACGACATTCAGGGCGGCTCCGATATCACCCGCTACCTGATCCGGCTGGGACACCGGCACATTGGCTTCGTCGGCAACACGCACCTGCCCTGGTTTTCCCGCTGTCTTTCCGGTTATCGCCGCGCCATGGACGAAGCCGGTCTGCAGCCGCGAAACAGCAACATCAGCTCCGAAGACGACGCGGAAATCGGGTACCTGGGCGCCAAGTCGCTGCTCTCTTCCGGCGAACCCCTGACGGCCATCTTCGCCGGAAACGATCCCTCGGCCCACGGCGTCTACAAAGCCCTGCGCGACAGCGGTCTCCGCATTCCGGACGATATCAGTGTTGCCGGCTGCAACGACACGGTCGGGTCGTGGCTCTATCCGGGCCTCACCACCATCCGCGAATTTCCAGAACAACTGGGAACAAGCCTCGTCGAAGTGCTCCTGAATCGTATCGCGGATCCTCGGCTCGATCCGCAGCGCGTCACCATCCCGACTGAACTGGTCAAGCGGGAGTCGTGCCAGGGGCCTTCTTCGTCTTCTGGCGCGGGTCTTTCTCTCTCTGCTGCGGCTGCGGCAGTTTCTCGATAAAAAATATCCAGGCACGCAAACCATTGCAGCGGCGCGCTGGCACGTCTTTATGAGAAAGATTTCACATAAATTGTGAAAGTTTTCTGTTGACAATCGTATTTTTACTGGATAACAATAACCGTCTATGAGGAGAAACATGAAACTAGGCCCCGTCAACGCACGATGGATAGTTCGTTCCGTCGTAATCCGCTGAGGTTCGCAAATGCTCGCGGGCGGCCCCTTCCCCAGATCGGCGCCGCTTCGGGTCCTTACGACAGAGTTTCCCAGGAAAGGTATTTCCGATGAGTCGATACAAGCTGCTGCTGCTGACGCTGTCGTTCCTGCTCTGTCTGGCCGTCCTGGCTGGAGGACCGATAGCCCCGCAGGCATTCGGACAGGCGGTGACGGCGACCCTAGTGGGCAACGTGAACGACAGTGCGGGGCACGCCATTCAAAACGCCGAGGTGAGCATCACCGAACAACAAACCGGCATTGGCCACAAGCAGACGACCAACGCCAGCGGTAACTACGTCTTTACGCTGCTGCCCCCCGGCATCTACTCGGTCTCCGTAGCTGCCCGAGGCTTCGAGAGGAAGGTTATGCGGAACGTCAGCGTACCGGTCAACACCACGGCACGCGTGGATTACGCGCTGAACCCGGGCGCGGTATCGCAAACGGTTACGGTCACCGACCAGTCCCCGCTCCTGCAAACCGATCGCGCGGACGTGAGCGCCCAGATCAGCTCCGTTCAGGTTGTGGACCTGCCCAACGGCTCCACGCGCAACTTCCAGACTCTGGAGTCGCTCGTTCCGGGCGTCAGCCTGCCTGTCTACGATCAGTCGTCATTCAACAACGCACAAAATTCTCAGGCTCTTCAGGTAAACGGCCAGGGGCCGATGTCCGACAACCTCCAGATCGAGGGCATCGACGACAACGAGTTCAGCGGCGCGCTCCAGGTCTACATTCCCCCGGCCGCGGCCATTCAAACTGTCGACGTGGAAACGAGCAACTACGCGCCTGAATTCGGCCGTTCCACCGGAGCCGTCACCAACGTCATCCTCAGATCGGGAACGAATGCCTTTCACGGCTCGGCGTATGAGTACAACCAGGTCAGCACGCTGGAGGCACGCAACTATTTCAATACCACCGGCACCTTTCCGCGCTACACCTACAATTATGCCGGAGGCACTCTCGGCGGGCCAATCATCAAAAATCACAGCTTCTTCTTCCTCGATTTTCTGCGCACCTCGAATTACAGTGGCTCCTATGAATTGCTGACCCTGCCAACGGCGTCCTTCCGCGCCGGCGATCTCTCTGCAAGTCCGACGAGCATCTACGACCCGAATACCGGCAATGCCAACGGCACGGACAGGCAACAATTCGTAACCAACGGCATGCCGAATGTCATCCCCTCCGGCCGTCTCAGCCCCATCGCGCAAAAGATCCTCGCGCTGGTGCCGCTGCCCAATATCTCTGGCGCCGGTACGACCAACAACTTCCAGGAAAATCTCGATTACCACCAGGTTTCGGATCAGCTGGATGCCAAATTCGATCAGACGCTTGGAGCGAACGATCATCTGACCTACCGCTATAGCTGGCAACAGATCAGCACGTATCAGCAGCCCTCGTTCGGGCTTGCAGGCGGTCCTGAAGACTTCCAGGGTAAGGGCGCCGACAACATCTACAACACCACTGGCGAATACACGCACGTATTCTCTCCCACATTCCTTACCGAACTGCGCGCCGGCGTCGATCATTACACCAACGACGCCTATCCCTCCGACTACGGAAGCAGCGCCTCGGGCCAGCTCGGAATACCCGGGGTCAACGTAAGTCCGTTCACCAGCGGCATGACGACCATCGGCGTGGCGGATTATTCCTCTCCCCTTGTCGGCTACAGCCCATACGAGCCGTGGACACAAGCGCAAACCAATATTGACGTGGTAAACAACTGGACGAAGCTGGCCGGCAACCACACCATCAAGCTCGGCTTTGAATTGCGCGGCAACCGCCAGGACCTTGTTCAGACATCGGCGGACAGCCCGCGCGGCACCTTTGACTATGGCACCGGCCAGACCGCTCTCAACGCCCCCGATTCGCCCACCAGCTACGCGAATGCCTTCGCAAGCTTCCTGCTCGACGTTCCCAGTGCGGTGAATCGTCAGGTCAACATCGGCGATGAATCATGGCGCGAGCAGCTGTACAGTGGCTTCGCCCAGGATACTTGGGATATCACGCACAACCTGACCCTCACCTACGGCATGCGCATCGGGGTGATCCCGGCCGCCACCCCAAGGAGTAGGGGAGGATTCTCGCAATACGATCCCGCCAATAACAGTCTGGAAGTCGCCGGCTACGGGAACGTCCCCCTGAATCTCGGAGTCGGCGTCCACGTCGATCCAGAGCCGCGTTTCGGATTCGCTTATCGGGCCACCCCGGCCACCGTCGTGCGCGGCGGCTTCGGCATCAGCCACACACCGTGGCAGGGAGTCGCTTACGCCTTTAACTATCCGGAACAGACGAACATCACCTTCAGCCCCGTCAATTCTTATGGTCCTGCCCTGAACGATTCCGGTGCCCCCGAGTCGCTGGCGTTGGGATTTCCCCTCGCAACCACGGTACCGGTTCCTTCTGACGGCGTTCTGACCAACGCAGCCATCAACTCGTCGTGGAACGTAGTGAATACGAATTACAAGGACCCCTATGTCATGTCCTGCAACCTCACCGTCGAGCAGAATCTGGGAAAACAGTGGGTCCTGACCGCAGCCTATCTGGGCAATCTCGGCCGCCAGATTCCAGCCAGCTATAACCTGAATGCAGGCCTGATCCCCGGTGCAGGAGCCGCAGGACAGCCGGAATATGCGACCTTCGGCCGCACCGCAGCTACCGACCTCCTGGGCTATGGCACGACTTCGAATTACAACGCGCTGCAGATGCGCCTGGACCACAGATATCTGAATGGGCTCGAATGGGCCTCGTCCTTCGCATGGCAAAAGGCCATGGGCTGGGTGTCGAACTCGGTCTCCGATGGGGGCATCGGATACTATATTGATCTGTCTCGTAACTACGCGCCTGCGAGTTACACCAGCAAGCTCACGTTTGCGCAGAGCATCGTCTACGACCTGCCGTTCGGACGTGGCGGCACGTTCCTGCGCGACGGGTGGCTCGGCAAGGCGGCAGGCGGCTGGAAGACTGCAGAGATCGTCCACGTTCAGACGGGAACCCCTCTGACCTTCCTGGCGGACGCCAATCAGCTCAACGCGCCGGGCTCCAGCCAGCTGGCCAACCAGATGAAGCCCTTCAGGAAGCTCTACGGGATCGGCACAGGCAATCCGTGGTTTGACAAATCTTCGTTTGTCCAGCCTGTTGGACCCGTCCTCGGCAACAGCGGGGTGAATGTCTTTAGCGGCCCCGGCCTCTTCACCTTTGACTCATCTCTGTTCCGGACGATTCCCATCCACGAATCTATGGCGTTGGAATTGCGCATGGATGCCTTCAATGCACTCAACCATCCGGTGTTTGCTAATCCAACCACCAGCCTTACCAGCGCCAGCTACGGCTATGTCACGGGTACGGCCGGCACCGGAGTCAATGGAACCGCAGGCTCGCCTCGTGCGGTGCAGTTTTCCGGGACGATCACGTTCTAGAACCGTGTCCATTGCCGGGATTTCAGCGCTCCGGAAATCGCCTTGAGCCGCTTCGGCGGCTCCGGCCCCGGAGCCGGCATGGATAAGACGAACGAAGCAGCGAACACGGTGAATTCCTGGCATGTGGCGGCCAATTGCCTATACGACTCGGAAACAGGACCGAGGGATGACGTTACCGAAACTGCCAATATCTTCTCGTGGGATTTCCGCAACCGCTGCCAATACCGACAAAACGACAGCCATGGCAATGGGCTACATTCGTGAAGGCTGCGAACCCGGCGCCGCGACAACCGATTCATTAAAGGCGTGCACAATCGTCGCGTCTGCTTCGACAAACTTGTGCCGTTACAGATGGGGATATGGACAACGGTAACTTTCGAGTAGATAAGCTGCGCGTGGAGGTTTACCCCGATGCGCAAACCGCCGGTAAAGCCGCCGCTCAGGCCGCCGCCGAGGCGATACGCGAACTGGTTGCTCGGCGGGGAAGCGTGCCGGTTGTGTTTGCAACCGGTGCTTCCCAGCTGGACACACTGGCCGCCATCGTGGAACAGCACGATATTCCCTGGAACAAAATCGATGGTCTTCATCTGGACGAGTACCTGGGGCTGCCTGTCGAGCATCCCGCTTCCTTCCGCCGTTATCTCCGCGAGAATCTGACCCAGCGCACCGGGATGCGGAGTTTCTTTGAAATCGACGGTGAATCCGCCGATCCGGAGTCGGTATGCCGGCACTATGCCGAGGCTCTGCGAAAAGCTGATCCCCAGCTATGCCTGCTCGGGATCGGCGAGAACGGGCATCTGGCCTTCAACGATCCGGACGAGGCAGATTTTGAGGATACACAGGCCGTGAAAGTGGTCACTCTGGACGAGGCGTGCCGCCAGCAGCAGGCGGCGGAAGGCTGGTTCGCCACGCTGGAGGAGGTGCCGGATCGTGCCATCACTGTCACCATTCCGACCATCCTGCGCGTACCGCACCTCATTCTTACGGTGCCCGGAATACGAAAGGCGCACATCGTCCGTCGAACCCTGCATGAGCCCATCTCCCCGCATTGCCCCGCAACCATCCTTCGCACGCATCCCAATGCCACTCTCTATCTCGATCGCGATTCGGCATCGGAGCTGATGGCATCGGCGGAATTGCGGACCAAAGCATGAGCCCGGTCGGGCAGGCTCAAGGATGATTGTCTCCGCGTCCACGCTGGGATCGGGGGTCGGGTGTGCTGTCGCCGCCGGCATCATGTGCGGCATCTTCGCCCTGCCCATGAAGTATCTGGGCCGATGGCAGTGGGAGAACGTGTGGGCGATTTTCATGCTCATCTCCTGCGTTCTCATGCCATTGGGATTCGCGTGGGGGACGGTGCCGCAGCTGCTGCACGTATTAAGAGCGGCGCCCGTTCACGCGATCGTGGCCGCCTGCACCCTCGGTTTTGCATGGGGCTTCGGCGCGATTATGTTCGGTCAGGGCGTAAGCGCCGTCGGCATTTCCATGAGCAACACCCTAGTGCTCGCCATCAGCGCCTCGCTGGGCTCCTTTCTACCCATGAGCCTGCTCGCCCCGGAGCGCCTGCACCAGCCGCAGGGGCACGCGGTCATCGCGGGCACCCTGGTGGGTATCGCGGGTATCGTTTGCTGCGGATATGCCGGAGCGCAGCGCGAGCGGAGCCAGGAGCGTGACGCTGAAGCTCTGCGCGGCGCCATGGTGGGCAAAGCCCGCAGCTTCTCCACGGGAGTCCTGCTCTGCGTCGGGGCTGGCTTGCTCTCCGCGGTGCTGAATATCGGTTACAGCATGGCGCAGCCCATCCTGCATGCTGCGACGCGCTTCGGCTCCAGCTCCTTTGCCGGCTCCAATGCCATCTGGCTCCTGATGCTCACCAGCGGAGCGGTCCCGAATCTCGTCTTCTGTGGGTATCTGATGACAAAGAACGGGAGCTGGTCGAACTATGTGCAGCCCCAAACCGGGCGGTTGTACGGCCTCACGATACTCATGGGACTGATGTGGGGCGGCGACATTTTTCTTTACGGCTTTGCTTCGCCGAAAATCGGCAGGCTTGGCCCGGCCATCGGATGGCCCCTGAAGCTGATCGCCGGTCTCATTGCGGCCAATGTCGCCGGTTATCTGATCGGCGAGTGGAAGCTCACACGGGCAAAGACTCGCCGATGGATGGTAGCGGGCCTGGCTGTCATGTTGGCAGCGATCGTGGTGCTGGGATGGTCGAGCACCCTGGCCTGAAGAGGAAAGTGCCGAAGACCGCACTCCTCATCACGGCAGCGAATGGGCATCGTCATCGATGAAACGACGCAACTGTCTTAAGCTGATCGCCGCCGCAAGCGCCGCCGCGCTGGTGCGGCGGATCGGCGGAGAAACCACCCCGGACGCGGAATCGCAGCGTGGCGCCGACTTCGGTGTGTCCGCATTGTCTCTAGTACTACTGTGTTATAAGCGGCGGGCACCGCAGAAGGGGCAGCGGCAGAGCTGGCGCAGCAGGGAGCGGGCCAGCAGGATGCGCAGAGTGGCGATGGAGTTGGGATTATGCCGTTCGGGACGAACCCGAGCCGCGGGGCTGGAAGTCGGACGACAGTGCCGGAGCTGATAATCCGAGATGGCCGGCGCGGGCT
>JASHNW010000078.1 GCA_030041435.1 Acidobacteriaceae bacterium | reverse complement strand
GGCCGTGTGGAGCCCACTCAAGCCAAAAGAAGGCTTGAATAGGCCACTGGCCTATTCCATGACGCGCAGGACGGCTACCGTTGCGTCATCGGTTTGGCAGCCCTGGGAGAAGTCGTCCATGGAGGTGAAGATCCACTGGACGAGTTGTTCCGCACTCTGCGGGGTTGCAGCGCCGCGGGAGCCCTTTGGCTGCCAGGCGGCCGCAGCGTGGAGGAGGCCGTCAACGCCCCACTCCTCGCCCGATTGGTTGGCCGCTTCCAGGACTCCGTCGGTGCAGGCGATGAGGCAGTCGCCGGGGTTGAACGTGAGGACCTTCTCCTGCCAGGTCGAATCGGGAAACATACCAACCGGAGCGCCGCTCGGTTCGAGCCAGTGGACTGAGCCGTCGGCGCGGAGAAGCAGCGGCGGGTTGTGGCCGTCGTTCACGTAGCGCAGGGTCCGGGCCGCCTTGTCGCAGACGCCGTAGAACAAGGTCGCGTAGCGGTCGGCGAGCGACGAAGCGCATGCTTCGCGATTCACGACCCGGAGCAATGCGGCCAGATCGCTTCCGGTGAACAACGCCGCGGTGCGCAGCGAGGCATGGACGCTAGCCATCATGAGGGCTCCGGCGAGGCCTTTGCCGGAGGCATCGCCCACGACGAGGGCGATGCGGTCGTCGGGCAGGGGAATGAAATCGTAGCAATCGCCGCCGAGGGCCCGAACCTGGCGGCACTGCGCGCTGAAGTCCACGGATTCGGGGGTGCGATCGTGACCCCGCATAGAGCGCTGCTGCACTTCGCAGGCCAGAACCCAGTCCTGACTAACGTCCACCACCATCTCGCCGGTTGTCATAATCCAACCTCCGCTTGTATGTCGTTTCCGGGGCCGCGGGATCGACAGGCGAGAGCGGATTTTTTCGTGGAAATTTTTTTGGCGGGAAATGTAGAGAATGGCGGGGCGGGTCCGACTTAGGGGTGAAAGCGCCGATAGTGGTCCGATCGGGGCGAGGAGGATGACGATGCCGCAAAACAGGGTATTCTCTCGCCGCCAGTTTGCCGCATCTGCGCTCTCGACCGTGGCCTGCGCGGTATGGCCGGTCGATGCGATGACTACGATTCAAAAACCAGGAGGAAATGCGATGACGAACTTAACGCCGTATCTTTTGTTCGACGGGAATTGCCGGGAGGCGATGGAGTTTTACCAAACCTGCTTCGGCGGAGAACTGACGGTCACGAAGGTGAAGGATTCGCCCGCGAAGGATTTCATGCCGCCGGTGCAGCTGAACAAGACGATCCACGCACATCTGAGGAGCGGAAGTGTGGAAATCTCAGCGTCGGACTGGCTGCGGCTGGACAGGACGCGCGTGCGCGGCAACACGGTCTGTCTTTACCTGAGCGGAGGATCGTTCGAGGAACTGAAGGTGCTGTTCGGGAAACTCTCCGCAGGCGCGGAGGTCACCGATCCTCTGCAGGAGATGTTCTTCGGCTATTACGGGGCGCTGAACGATCAATTCGATGTTCGATGGATGTTTCAGGCAAACAAAGAAGCTTAGAGGCGCCGGAAGGCGAGCTATACAGAAAAGGAGCGAATGCAATGAAATACATTTTGCTGATGACGGGCACGAAGGCAGGGGTTGACGGGTATAAGGCCTGGGCGCCGAGCGATATCGAGACGCACATGCGCAGCCTGCGGACGGTTGTGCAGGATCTGACCGCATCCGGGGAGTTTGTCGCAACGCAAGGGCTGGCCGAACCAAAGGAAGCCAGGGTGGTGCGCGGAGAGAAGAACGGGCTGCCGGTGACGGACGGAATCTTTCCCGAGGCGAAGGAGTTCCTGCTGGGCTACTGGATCGTGGACGTGGCGAGTCCCGAACGCGCGTATGCCATTGCGGGGCGGCTTTCGGCGGCGCCGGGACCGGGGGGAGTTCCCACCAACATGCCCATTGAAGTGCGGCAATTCGGGGTCCGGTAGATGGCATAAGGAATGGCGAAGGCTCGCCGCAGCAGGGGTGTGCCATGCAGACGCAACCCTGCTGCAACCCAGGGAGAGAGACAATGAAATACATTTTGATGATGCACGGCAGCAAAGCCAGCTGGGATCAATACGCCCGCTGGTCGAAGCAGCAGCTCGAGGCGAACGTCGCCTATATGCGCGCATTCAGCAAAGAACTCAAGGACGCTGGTGTGTTTGTGGGCAGCGAAGGGCTGGGGTGGCCCGCGGAAGCGAAGATAGTTCGCGCGGGCGCGAAGGGCGAACCGATTACCGACGGGATCTTTCCTGAAGCGAAGGAATTTCTTGCCGGCTACTGGATTATCGATGTCGAGAGTGCGGAGCAGGCCTACCGGTTTGCAGCGCGGCTCTCGCAGGCTCCCGGGCCGGACGGCAAGCCGGGCAATATGCCGGTCGAGGTGCGCGGGGTGATGGGCAGTCACGCCGATTTGAAGCTTTGAAACATTGTTGCTGACGAGGGCGGTTGACGGAAGAACGCCAAAACGAACCGATGGAGCGCCTGCTGCGCGAACTGGCTCCGCAGGTGCTGGGAGCGGTGGTGCGCCGCTTTCGCGATTTTGCCGCGGCTGAGGACGCCGTGCAGGAGGCCATGCTGGCGGCGTTCACGCAATGGCCGCGGGAAGGTGTTCCTGAGAATCCGCGGGGCTGGCTGATTCATGTGGCCTCGCGGCGCATGATCGACCAGTTGCGCAGCGAGATCGCCCGGCGTCAGCGGGAAACGGCAGCCGCGGGCGACGAGGAGATGGTGGCGCCCCCGGATGAAGCCGAGTCTGCTATGGACGTGGACGACACGCTGATTTTGCTGTTCATGTGCTGCCACCCGGCGCTGACTACGTCCTCGGCGATTGCCCTGACGCTGCGGGCGGTGGGCGGGCTGACGACGGCGGAGATCGCCCATGCATTCCTGGTGCCCGAGGCGACCATGGCGCAGCGGATCAGCCGCGCGAAGCAGAGCATCAAAGCTTCCGGCGTGCCGTTCCGGCTGCTCTCGCCGGAGGAGCGCGCGGAACGGCTGCCCTCAGTTCTCTATGTGCTTTACCTGATCTTCAATGAGGGCTACACCAGCAGCGCGGGAGCCCACCTGCAACGGCTCGATCTGGCGCGGGAGGCAATCCGGCTGACGCGGTGCGCGCAGGCGCTGCTTCCCGAGGATGGAGAAGTCGCCGGCCTGCTGGCGCTGATGCTGTTGACCGACGCGCGCCGCGCGGCACGAACGGGACCGGACGAGGAATTGATCCCTCTGGACAAACAGGACCGCACGGTGTGGGACCAGGCAGAGATCTCTGAAGGCGTGGAACTGCTGACGGCCGCGCTGGCCAGGGGATCTGTTGGACTGTATCAACTGCAGGCGGCAATCGCCGCCGTGCACGACGAAGCGGCACGAGCCGAAGACACGGACTGGGCGCAGATTCTTGCGTTGTACGAATTGCTGCGGCGCGTGTCGCCCAGCCCGATGGTGACGCTGAACCATGCCGTTGCCACCGCGATGGTGCACGGCGCGGCGAAGGGTCTGGAACTGCTGAGGGTGCTGGACAGCGACGACCGGCTGGCCGAGCATCATCGCCTGGACGCGGTACGCGCGCATCTGCTCGAGATGACGGGCGATCTTGCAACCGCCGTTCGCCACTACCGGATTGCGGCGAGCCGGACGACGAGTATTCCCGAACAGAATTATCTGCTGGCTCAGGCGGCTCGGCTGGAGGAGGAACTGAGCGGCCCGGAGCAGATGCCTGGCGTTTCGCAGCCATGAGCAGGAGTCCATCCGGATGAACGGAAATTCGCGCAGGACGATTGAATGGCTCAAGGCGAGACGGTTTGATATGATGACTTCTCCGTCGTCGATCGCCGACGTGAGAACGCGCCTCGTGAACCAGGGATGTAGATATGGTCTCCGAGCCCATTCGTATCCCACATGCCGAACGCTTCACCGATTGGTTTCCTGATTTCCTGAAAAAGGAACTCGCGCCCTATCCGGGCCGTGGTGCGCAGGTGGCGCGTATGGTGCTCTCTGCCACTTTGACCATGATCATCCTCGCCACCTTTCGCATTCCGCAAGGTGTCGTCGGTGCACTGACCGCCTTCCTTTTTTCGCGCGAAAATCTCTTCTCAACCGCTCGTTCGGCGGTTTTCCTGATCAGCGCGGTCGTGATTGGGGCGCTGTTCATCCCTGTCGGCGCCTGCCTGCTCGCTTCGACTCCTGAAACTCACTTCCTGTGGATCGGCTGCAGCCTCCTTCTCGTGTTCTTTCTCGTCCGTTGCCTCGCCAATTACGGTGTTGCGATCGGCCTCGCGCTGGTATTCGCCAACGTGGTTGGCATCTGGTATCTGCCCGGCCCTGCGGAACGAAACGTCGAACTTACGCTCTGGCTCATCGCCGCCACTTTAACCGGCGCCCTCGTAACGCTGTGCGTCGAGGTTGTCTTCTACGCGGTGTATAGGCGCGATGATCTGCTGGAAGGCCTCGACACCCGTTTGGCACTCATCGAGGAGCTGATGGCCGGGTACGCCGATGGCCGTCCGGTTTCGGGCGCCACACGTGCCGGTCTTGCGCAATTCGCAATCGTGGGAGCCGGTGCTCTGCGCCGCCATATAGCCCGCGCCAGCTATGCACAGCTCTATCGCACCCGCATGACCACGCTGGTGGCGCTTGCAGCGCGCTCGATCGATTTCGCTGCCGCTCTCGCCAACGCCTATTCATCCCTGCCGGACGGGCTTCAGGAGCGCGCCGCACGCCTGAGGCGAAGCCTCGCCGATATTCGCCTTTGTCTTCGCACCCACGGTCAACCCTGCGAGGCAACTGTGGAACCAAGGCCCAGCCCCGGCACTCCGCTCTTATCGGAGATTGAATCGATGGTGTCGCTGATGCCCTCCATTTTCAGTGACGAACATGCCACCGATCCCACTCTTGAACCCATCGAGGACACCCCCAACGCCAACCGCATCTTCATTCCCGACGCCTTCTCGAATCCGGAGCACCTCCGCTACGTTCTTGGCGGGACACTGGCGGCAATGCTCTGCTACGTGTTTTATGTGGCGCTGGACTGGCCCACTCTCTCCACCTCGGTCACCACCTGCGTGCTCACCGCCCTCACCACGATTGGATCCTCGCGCCAGAAGCAAGTCCTGCGCGTTGCCGGTTACGTTCTTGGCGGCGGGATCGCCGGGATTGGCGTCCAGGTTTTTATTCTCCCGGCTATCGATTCCATCCTCGGATTTACCCTGCTCTTCGCTGCCATGACGGCTGTCGCTGCCTGGATTGCTACTTCCGGTTCCCGGCTCTCCTACGCGGGCGTGATGTTTGCCTTCTCGTTCTACCTGATCCACCTGAGCCGTTTTTCCATTCAGACCAATCTTGTGATTCCCCGCGATCTCATCCTCGGTGTCGTGCTTGGCACCACCATGATGTGGATCGTTTACGAGCGTCTCTTTCCGCGGTCCGCCGCGGACGAGATGGTGCGCATTTTTGTGGCCACGCTGCGCCTGCTGGCCGATCTCTCCTCATCCGCTGCGCGCGCCGACGATCCGGCCTCGATTCTCAGGGTCCGCCGGCAGCGAGAAGAGGTTTATCGCCGCTTCGGTGAAGTCAACGCGCAAGCCGACGCCGTTCCATTCGAAACCGGCCCGCGGCGCGCGAGCGAGATGGCCGCGCTTGACCGAATCCGCCGCTGGCAAGCCTTCCTGCGGAGTTTCTATCTCCTCGAAGCTCCGCTCCTCCAGTTCCGCATCTTCGCCAAGATCGACTCCAAATCGCCTTCGTTCACTGCACTTGAGAATGACTTTCGCTTTGAATCCTCGCGCATCTTCCTCCATATCGCAGAGAGCCTGGAGGAGCAGATGGCAACCCACACACACCGCGCAGACTCCGTAGCAAGCCTCCTGAATCGCGTCGATTCATCGGCGGCGAGCGTCGAAGCTGGATTCTCAGAACGCGAACGCGCTCTGTTGGGTCTTATCCGGACCATAGCGCGGCTCGTCGATCGTCTGCAGCTTCAGGTCGCTTCAGAAGGCCTCTACGATGTTGCCCAGACTTCTGCCGCTGCTCTGCGGCCTGTCGAGTCCGAAGGCATTTGAGAGATCAGCTCCGTTCTTTGTGGGTACGTCTCCTTCGTCGTGATACAAAGAGGCGCAACGGAGACGGGATATGGATTCTGGCGGGCGGGCGGTTGGAGAACCGGCCGGGCCGGCGGTGGATGCGGCGCGGCATTCGTATCGGGTGCGGGGTGCGAAGGTGTATCCCGTGGCGGCGGCGGTGGTGGTGGGCGTGCTGGTGCCGGTGTTCTATGGGGTGTCGGGCGTGCAGGCGGCGCTGGCGGTAGCGGCGGTGGGCGTGGTTGTGGGCGGGCTGTTGGTGCTGTACGTGCAGCGGTCGCGGCTGACGATTGAGGGTTCGCAGCTGACGGTGAGCAGCCTCTTCTCCAGCCGCACGGCGGACCTGAGCGAGATAGCGGGGATCCGAACGTATCGGACGCGCAACGGGACTTACAAGGTGATCTGCCTGAAGACTGGGCGGAAATCGATCCGGTATTCGCAGTTCTCCGTGGACGATGCGTTTCGGGCGTGGCTGAGCCAGATTCCTGACCTGGACCAGCAGGAGCGCGAGGCGGTGCTGCGGCAGATTGCGGAGGACCAGGAGCTGGGGGCGACGCCGGAGGAGCGGCTGGGGGCGCTGAAGCGGGCGAAGCAGATCAACATTGCAGCGTGTGTGGTGGCAGCAGGCGCCGCGATTGAGTATGTGTGGGGCGGCGCGGCATGGCGGCCGTGGTGTTTTGCGGTGCTGGCGGTGGCGCCGGCGGTGGTGCTGTTTCTGCTGAGCCGGTCGCCGCTGCTGTATGCGCTGCTGAGGCGGAGGAGCGATCCGAGGGCGGAGATGAGCATCGTGCTGTTTATCGCCAGCGGGGGACTGTTTGTGCACGCCGTCAGTATGAATTTTGTTGGGCAGAACCCGCTGCTGGGCGGGACGGCGCTGGTGGGGGTGGTGTTCTTTGTGGCGTTCTTTTGGGCGGCGCGGCGGAGCACGCAGCGAGTGGCGGCGACGATCACGGTGGTGCTGACCGCGTTCTTCTATGGATTGGGGGCGACGGCGGGCGCGGACGCGCTGCAGGACCCGGCGCCGGCGCAGACCTACAACGTGGTAGTGACGGGGAAGCATATATCGCGGGGCAGCAAGAGCACGACGTTTTATCTGGAGCTGGCGCCATGGGGACCGTATGCGGCGACAGGGAATTCAATGACAGTGTCGAGCCGGACCTATGAGGAGACGAACGCGGGAGACGTGGTGTGCCTGAAGCTGCATCCGGGGATGCTACATGTGGCCTGGTACGAGGCGGTGGGGTGCGGGGGGTAGTCGAGGTCTCCGAGGTAATAGAAGAGCGTGGCGAGTCCGGCTATGCGCTGGTCCGAACTGGTCCCGGTGAAGGCGCCCCGCGGTCTCTCAATGGCAGGGCTTTGTCTGTCTCCATCCGCTGGCAATCGCGTTCCAGCTCAGAGACCACATGCCGGGAATAGAGGACAAAATGATGCGCGGCCAGCAGCATCTGCGTTGCGCAAAACGTCTTAGTGGGATTGTTGCGGAAGTTCCGCAAAAGCTTCAGGAGAAATTTCCAGTAAGCCATCCTGTAAGTCGACGTGATTCCCTGCGTCCAGAGGGAGCCGAGAATGCCGCGAAGCGTGTCAAGCGGTTTGACAGCAGGCGGGGTTTGGTTTGGTTTCGTGTCCCACACTTCGAGCGAACGCAGGCTGCGGCGAAAATACGTTGCGGGCTCGTAGAGACGGGTCAGCAGACGGCAGAAGCCGCGCATGAGGACGGGGAGGGGCATCACCGTGTGGAAGTTGGGCGTGCTGAAGTTCGAGGTTAGGTCCGTGATCTGGTGGAGGCGTCCTTCCCGCTTCATGCGGTCATAGAGGGGTGTGGTGGGCGGAGCCTGCAGCATGCCGGCCATCGCCCAGGCGACGGCCGTCTTCTCGACAAACTCGAACTGGCGGCCACACGAGAAGAACTTTCAGATTCGCACCAAGGGGCGCGAACGAGGATTGCGGAGACTGGTCGCCGAGGAGCTCCAGGCGCATAGGGAAATATACGCCTTCAAAAGTTCCGGTTTCATCGCAAAATGAGCACGGGGCCATGCGAAAACAGAGAGTCTCCGCTGTTACCACGGGTTTCGCTGTTGCCCCTGGTCTTTCGCTCGGCAGGGCGGCTCTGCCTGGCACCGCGGTTGCAGGATTTTGCAGCGGCGAAAAGGCGGAGGTTCCGCTGCTATAATCATCGCCTCGTGGAAGTCATGGATGCGATGGTCGGGCGGACCGTCTCCCACTACAGCGGACTGGAGATGCTGGGCGGCGGCGGGATGGGTGTGGTCTACAAGGCGCGGGACACGCGGCTGGGGCGCAGTGTCGCGCTGAAGTTTCTGCCCGAGGGCATTGCGCAGAATCCGCAGGCGATTGAGCGGTTCCATCGCGAGGCGCGGTCGGCGTCGGCGCTGAATCACGCGAACATCTGCACGATTTACGACATCGGCGAGTTCGAGGGGCGGCCGTTTATCGCGATGGAGCTGCTGGAAGGGGCGACGCTCAAGCATCGCATCGCGGAGCGGCCGATCGAGCTGACGGAACTGCTGGAGATCGGGATCCAGATTGCGAGCGGGCTGGATGCGGCGCACGCGAAGGGGATCGTGCACCGGGACATCAAGCCGGCGAATATTTTTCTCGTGGAGCGGGGGCAGGCGAAGATCCTGGACTTCGGGCTGGCCAAGCTGGCGCAGGCGGGTCCGGGCGACGAGTCCGCGAGCGGCGGCATGCGAACGGCGATGAACGATGAGCAGCTGACGAGCCCGGGGAGCTCGATGGGGACGGTGGCGTATATGTCGCCGGAGCAGGCGCGCGGCGAGGAGCTGGATGCGCGGTCGGATTTGTTTTCACTGGGCGTGGTGCTGTACGAGATGGCGACAGGGACGGCGCCGTTTGGGGGCGCGACGACGGCAGTGATCTTCGATGGGATATTGCGCGAGACGCCGCGGCCGGCGAGCGAGCTGAACACGCGGCTGCCGCTGGCGTTCGAGAAGATTCTGGACAAGCTGCTGGAAAAGGATCCGGACTTGCGCTGCCAGACGGCGGCGGAGCTGCGCGCGGACCTGAAGCGGCTGGCGCGGGACCTGGGATCGGGGAAAAAGCCGGCGGCGGACAAGAGCGGGTCGGGGCCGCAGGCCACGGCGGCATCGGCGGTGAAGCAGAAGTCGGTGGCGGTGCTGTATTTCGAAAACCAGAGCGGATCGAAGGAAGACGAGTACTTCCGCGACGGGATTACTGAAGACATTGTTACGGAGATTTCGAAGATCGGGCAGCTGGATATCTTTCCGCGCTCGGAGATGCTGGCGTATCGCGACAAGCCGGTGACGGCGCAGCAGGTGAGCCAGCAGCTGGGAGCGGCGTACGTGCTGGAGGGATCGATCCGGCGGGCAGGGAACCGGGTGCGGATTACGGCGCAGCTGGTGGAGGCGTCGACGCGGCACTCGGTGTGGGCGGAGCGCTACGACCGGCAACTGGAGGACGTGTTCGCGATCCAGGAAGAGATTGCGCGCAGCATTGCGCAGGCGCTGCGCATTACGCTGACGCCGCAGGAAGAGAAGACGATTGCACGGAGGCCGACGGAGGATCCGCAGGCGTACGACTTTTACCTGCGCGGGCGGAGCTACACACGGCGGGAGAACATCGAGTACGCGCTGCAGATGTTCGAGCAGGCGATCCAGCTGGATCCGAATTTCGCGCTGGCGCACGCGGGGATTGCAACTCTGTGCGGGCTGATCTACGAAGTGCGGGAACAGACGGCGCGGTGGATCGACCGGGGGATGGCAGCGTGCGACCGGGCGACCGCGCTGGCTCCGGATCTGCCGGAGGTGCTGGTGGCGCGGGCGCGGATTATGTATGCGCAGAAGAAATACGACGAGGCGGCGCTGCTGGCCAGGCGGGCGATTGAGCGCAAGGTGGACTGCGAGGGCTCGTGGAACATTCTGGGGCGCGCGTACTTCGCGTCGGGGCGCTACGACGAGGCGGTGGCGCTGGCCAGGGAGGCGATTGAGGCGAACGGCGAGGACTACAACGTCTACCTGCCGTATATGAACGCGATGGAGCGGCTGGGGAAGAAGAAAGAAGCAGAGCAGCTGCGGGAAGGGCTGACCGGCGTGCTGCGGCAACAGCTGGAGCGGGTTCCGGAGGACGTGCGGGCGCGGATTCTGCTGGCCAGCGTGCTGGCCGATGTGGGGCAGGAGGCGGAGAGCACGCGGCATCTGCAGACGGCGGTGGCGCTGCGTCCCGGGGATGCGAATACTCTGTACAACGCGGCGTGCACCTACGGCGTGCTGAAGAAGAAGACCGAGGCGCTGGAGACGCTGAGGAAAGCGGTAGCTGCCGGCTACGGCAACGTGGACTGGATGAGCAAGGATCCGGACCTGGACTGCCTGCACGAGGAGCCGGAGTTTCGCAGGCTGGCGGGGCTGGAGCAGGGGCAGGCAGCACGTACAGACGATCGTCTATAAAGGACCGCATTCATGCCAGTTGATGCAGGAACGAAATACGGCCCCTACGAAATAGAAGCGCCGCTGGGCGCGGGCGGAATGGGCGAGGTGTATCGCGCGCGGGACACGCGGCTGGGGCGTACGGTCGCGATCAAGATTCTGCCGGCGCATTTGTGCGGGACGCGGGAGGCGAAAGAGCGCTTCGATCGCGAGGCGCGGGCCATCTCGTCGGTGAGCCATGCGAATATTTGCGCGCTGTATGACGTGGGCACGCAGGATGGCGGCAGCTATCTGGTGATGGAGTACCTGGAAGGGGAAACGCTGGCTGACCGGCTGAACCAGGGGGCTCTGGCACTGGAGCTGCTGCTGAAGATGGCGCTGGAGATCACAGAAGGGCTGGATAAGGCGCATCGTGCGGGGCTGGTGCATCGCGATCTGAAGCCGGCGAACCTGTTCATCGCACAGGATGAGCACATCAAGATTCTGGACTTCGGGCTGGCGAAGAGCATCGAGGCGATGGGATCGGGCACGAGCGTGGCAGCGGCCACGGCGGCCGACGGAATGACGTTCACCAGTCCCGGCCTGACGGTGGGGACAATCGCGTACATGTCGCCGGAGCAGGCGCGCGGCGAACCCGTGGATTGCCGCAGCGACCTGTTCTCGCTGGGCGTGGTGCTGTACGAGATGGCGACGGGGCGCAAGGCGTTTGGTGGGTCGTCGACGGCGGTGGTATTCGATGCGATTCTCAATCGCGATCCGCAGCCGGTGACGGAGCTGAATGCGCGGGTTCCGCTCGCGTTCGGCAACATTCTGAGCAAGCTGCTGGAGAAGGACCCGGATCTGCGCTATCAGACGGCAGCGGAGCTGCGCGCGGATCTGAAGCGGCTGAGCCGCGATCTGGGGTCGGGGCGGCGGACGGCCGCCGAGGACAAGAGCGGATCGAATCCGACCCAGCAGGCGGCGCCGGTGAAACAGAAGTCCGTGGCGGTGCTGTATTTCGAGAATCAGAGCGGATCGAAGGAAGACGAATATTTCCGCGACGGAATTACCGAAGACATTGTTACGGAGATCTCAAAGATCGGGCAGCTGGATATTTTTCCGCGCTCGGAGATGCTGGCGTTTCGCGACAAGCCGGTGACGGCGCAGCAGGTGGGGCAGCAGCTGGGCGCAGCCTACGTGCTGGAAGGGTCGATCCGGCGGTCGGGCAGCCGGGTGCGGATTACGGCGCAGCTGGTGGAGGCCCTGACGCGGCACTCGGTGTGGGCGGAGCGCTACGACCGGCAGATGGAAGACGTGTTTACGATCCAGGAGGAGATTGCACGCAGCATCGCGCAGGCGCTGCGGATTACGCTGACGCCGCAGGAAGAGAAGACGATCGCCCGGCGGCCGACGGAGAATCCGCTGGCCTACGACTTTTATCTGCGCGGCAAGAACTACACGCGGCGCTATTACACCGATTATGCGCTGCAGATGTTTGAGCAGGCGATCGAGCTGGATCCGAAATTCGCGCTGGCGCATGCGGGGATCGCACAGGTATGCGGGCTGGTGTACGAGCTACGGGAGCGGAATCCACATCTGATCGAGCGTGGGATGGCCGCGTGCGACCGGGCGATGGCGTTGGCGCCGGATCTGCCGGAAGTGCTGGTGGCGCGGGCACGACTGTTCTACGCGCAGAAGAAATACGAGGATGCGGTGCAACTGGTGATGCGGGCGATCGAACGCAAGCCGGATTGCGACGGAGCGTGGAGCATCCTGGGGCGCGCATACTTCGCCGCGGGGCGCTACGAAGAAGCGGCCACGTTTGTGGATCGAGCGATCGAGGGAAACGGCGACGACTACAACGTGTATTCGCCGTTTACGAATTCGCTGGAGCGGCTGGGGCGGAAGAAGGAGGCCGAGCAGCTACAGTCGCGCATGGGGGTGGTGCTGCGGCAGCAACTGGAGCGGGAGCCGGAAGACGTGCGGGCGCGCGTTTTGCTCGCGGTGATGCTGGCGGGGCATGGCGACGGCGCAGATGAGGCGGTGCGGCATTTGCAGACGGCTGTCGCGCTGCGGCCGCGCGATACCAACACGCTCTACAACGCGGCCTGCACGTACGGCGTGCTGAAGCGGAAGAGCGAGGCGCTGGAGACAGTGAAGAAGGCGCTGGCGGCGGGCTATGGAAACCTCGACTGGATGGCGAAGGATCCGGATTTAGATTGCCTGCACGACGATCCGGAGTTCCGCAAGCTGGTGGGGCTGGAGTAGAGGCGCATCGCGGCGCCGGGCCAGGATCCGATCGAAGGGAGCTCTATGAGAACGGCACGAGTGGCCATCGCCCTGGCGGCGATGGCTTTTTTGGGCGCGCTGAAACCGGCCGGTGTGAGCGCGCAGGCGCAGACCGCAAGCATGAGCGACAGCCAGATGCAGGCGCAGATTGAAGCGAAGGAGCGTGAGGGACTGCGCGAGCTGGAAACGGGCGACCTGACGCACTTCAGGGAGCTGATGGCGGAAAACGGGATTTTCGTGGATTCGCACGCGCGGTCGACGCGGGAGCAGGTGCTGGCTGATGTGGGGGGATTCCGGCTGACAGATTTCTCGATGACGCAGGTGAAGTTTGTGCGGGTTGCTGCGGAGACGGGGCTGATCTCGTACGAATTCAGCGACGAGGGCGTGGCGCACGCGCACGCATTTGCGACGCACACCTGGGTGTCGTCGCTTTGGACGCGGCGCGGCGGGCGCTGGGAGTGCCTGTTCAGCCAGTCGTCGTCGGTCGAGCCGCCGGCTGCGGGGGCGCCGGGGCGCGCGAGGTCCGCGCCGGCGCAGCGGACGACGCGGGGTTAGAGGCTGTTATTAACTTTCCCGCGACCGGCGCTGGGAGCCCATTTTTCTCAGTTCGAGGAGCGAGGAGCGACAGATACCGGGTGTATCTTAGCGACGAGCGACGACGAAATGGGGAAAATGGGCCCCAGCCCTGCGGGTTGCGGGGAAAATCGGGCCATACTTCATTCTCGCCCTCGACGGTGGACCCGCCACAGCCTTCGGGCTCGGCTTCGTCTCCACCCCACGAACCAGGACCGGTTCGTGGGGGCCCCGGTTCTGGCCCGATTTTCCCTCGCAATGGGGTCCCCGGCGCGCCGACTTTTGACGCACTGGGGCGGAACGCCGGCCGCGGGAAAGTTAATAACAGCCTCTAGGGCCGCGGGTATTGAGGTGGGTACTGCGGCGGGTAGGCTCCTGGGTACTGGGGCTGAGCTATCGGGACGACACGCCACTCCGAGAAGGCCAGCACGTAGAGCATGATGAGGTTGACCAGCGGCAGGAGGCAGAGCAGGCTGAGCCAGGGCGAGAAGCCGGCCTTCTTCCAGATGAACCAGAGTGGGACGATGACAATGGCGATGCCGATGAGAAAAAAGAGCGGCATAATCGCCATCATCGCCATGAAGGCGTGCATTGCCTGGGGATCGGTGTTCATGCTTGACCTCGGTCGCTGCGCAATTGGGGAGTTCGCGCCAGCTTAACCAAGAGGCAGGGAAGAGGCAAGCACAATTGAAAGCGCCCCGGGAACAGCTGTGGGCGACGCGGCAGGATCGCCCCGGGCCGCCTGGGGATCAGAGAATGCGGGCGGCTTCGTCGAAGGAAAGGCGCGGATTGCGGGGACGCAGGGCGCTGCGGTCTCCGTAGCCCAGGTTGCAAAGGAAGTTGGCCTTCCATTTGCCGTCGGGGAAGAACTCCGCGTTGAGCTTGTCCTGATCGAAGCCGGACATGGGGCCGCAATCGAGCCCGAGCGCGCGGGCGGCGAGGATGAAGTACGCGCCCTGCAGCGAGCTGTTGCGAAAGGCCGTCTCCTCCGCCAGCTTCGCGTTCGCGACAAAGTATTGACGCATGTCTGCGTGCGGGAAGAGGGTGGGGAGCTTCTCGTGGAACTCCGTATCCCAGGCCAAGATGAGGGTGACCGGTGCGGCCATGGTCTTGTCGACGTTGCCCGGAGCGAGCGCCGGCCGCAGGCGTTCCTTCGCCTCGGGCGAGGTGACGAAAAGAAAACGCGCGGGCGAGGAGTTGGCGCTGGTGGGGCCGAGGCGGGCCAGTTCATAGGCCTGGCCGAGCAGATCGGCCGGGACGGGTTTGGGGAGCCAGGCGGTGACGGTGCGCGCTTCGCGGAAAAGCTGGTCGAGCGCGCTGTCAGGGATCGCTGCGCGCGAAGTCCCGAGGGATGCCGGGGATGGATGGCTCATGGAAACTCCATTTTGGGGATACAGGGCTCTCCTGGAGTGGATGCAACAAAGTTCCCCGGGATTCACGGCCGACGGATCGGCGACGGAATGAGAATTCGGAGCGTAGTATGTGCCGACCTCCGAAGCGTTGAACACAAATATTTGAACACATGGAGGTGCTGCTCCGTCTTAGCGAGTGAAGAGGGACGAATCTGAAGGAGCGCACGACGTTGCGACCTGAAGAGCAGGCGGAGTTCGCAGGTCTGGTCGAGCGGCAGTGGCGGTTCGCTTACAAAGTGGCGTGGGCGGTATTGCGCAATCGGCAGGATGCGGAAGATGCGGCGCAGGAGGCATTCCTGAAGATTCTGCGCGCCCGGGCGTGGCGCGGGCTGCGCGATGAGCGGGCATTTGTGGCGCGAGCGACATGGCGGACGGCCATCGAGGGACTTGCCGCACACGCGCGTTCGGCGCAAAAGCGGGGGTTTCCGGATGGCGGAAAGGCCCTGGACGAATTGGCTGACGTGGGGCTGGGTCCGGAGGCGGAGGTGGTGGCGGCGAACTGGGAGGCGGCAGTGCATCGGCTGATCGACAGTTTGCCGGAGGATTTGCGGCAGCCGCTGGCGCTCTCCGCAGAGATGAATTCGCGGGAGATTGCGGCGGCGATGGGGATTGCCGAGGGCACGGTGCGGACGCGGCTGATGCGGGCGCGGCAGATGCTGCGGGAGAAGATGGCGGCGCTGGAGGAGAAGCGGTATGCGCGGCGATGAGCGGATGGACGAGATGATCGATGCCGCCCTGCGCAGCTATGCGGAGCCGGGGGAGATTTGCGAGCCGGTGGTAGCGCTGGCGCGGTTGCGGGAGCGGGCCAGGGAGGAGCGCGCTGGCTGGACGAGGTTTTGGGCCTGGGCGATTCCGCTGACGGCGTGCGCCGTGGCGATTCTCCTGGCAGGACTGGTGTGGGCGTTGCATGGGCCGCGGGTTCCGCAGGTTGCCTGGGCGCCGCAGGCGCCGGGGGTGGTAAGCGGAATCGCGTCGCCGACCGCGGATTGGGGAATTGCAGGGCGACCTGCGAATCGCGAGGACATTCGCGAACAGGGGCACCGGGCGACCCATGGACTTCGGTTGGCTGCTGCGCCCGGCGCGGAAGAGCGGCTTCCGAAGCTGGAGGTGTTTCCGACTCCGCGGCCGCTGTCTCCGGAGGAAGCAGCGCTGGCGGCGTTTGCCACGGGAGCTTCCCCGGCGGTGAAGAACGAGGTCATCGAGGGGCAAAAGCACTCGGGCGATCCGATTACCATCGCCGAGCTGAAGATTCAATCTTTGAATGAGGAAAATCAAGAGAAACAGCTAAAAGGAAAGGACATGCAATGAGGAACGCAGCGGTCTGGACGGTGGTGGTTTGTGCGGCGGCAGGGTGGGCGTACGGGCAGGACAACGGAGCAGCGCAGGCGGCGCCGAAACCGCCGGACCATTATTACAAGCTGAACCTGACGGTAGAGCAGCTGAACGACGCGGGGCGGGTGGAGAACTCGCGGGTTTACGTGATGACGATCGCCAGCGGCAACGACCTGAAGCCCGGGCAGATGGGGTCCATCCCGGAGCAGCAGATTCGGACCGGGGCGCGGGTTCCGGTTGCGACGGGGACGGGCGGAGGGTCGACACAGTGGCAATATGTCGATGTCGGTGTCGATTTTGACGTGCGGCATGTAAGCGAGACGGGGGGGAAGCTGGCGTTCGAATTGGTGGCCGACGTGAGCAGCATTGCGCCAACTCCCAGCACGCTGGTGAACGCTCCCGTCATCCGGCAGAACAAGTGGGATTCGACAGTGGTGATTGCAGTCGGCAAGCCTACGCTGGTGTTCTCGGCCGACGACCTGGACGATAAGGGCAGGATGCAGGTGGAGGTGACGGCTACCCCGGTGGAGTGACCGGGAGTTTATGGGGCTGCCGTTCGCCCCTCGATCATTCTCGGCATACGGGGCCGGCGTGCAGCGTAGTTCAGGACTTTTGGAACCAAGGCACTTGGAACTTGCAGGAAGGCATGCTGCCCGTGCATGATAGCTGGCCAGATCCTGGAGGGGGTGCTGCGATGCCGAAGTTTGTGATCGAACGGGAGATACCGGATGCGGGCAAGCTCTCGCCGGAGCAGTTGCAGGCGATTTCGCAGAAGTCGTGCGGGGTGCTGCGCGAGCTGGGGCCGCAGATTCAGTGGCTGCAGAGCTACGTGACGGACAACAAGATTTATTGCGTGTACATTGCGCCCGATGAGAAGACGGTCCGGCAACACGCCGAGCAGGGAGGGTTTCCGGCGAACCGGGTATCGCGTGTGCTGGCGGTGATCGACCCGACCACAGCGGAATGAGGGGATCGCGAGAGCGTGTTTTTCGCGTGAAATCAATCGTTTATAGAAAATTCATCATGTAATCCATGAAGAAATCTGGAGACTCAGAGCGAATGTCTCTGTCGTTATAGCTAAATAGCTGTTTAATCAGAATAATACTGGCTATATCTAAGGTAATACATGAAGGCATCAGTCTGGTAAACCAAAGAGGCTGGCCATGTCTGCGGGGCCTAGTTGCGCGAAGGCGTGCGGCCGGGCTTTTGCTTGTGGTGCTGAGCCGGGCGGCAAGAACGAATTCATTCACCGGCTTTGCCCAAAAGTGCTATTGTGGCCGCGATCCCACATCAGGCAAACTAAGCCGCTGCACAATTGGCATCGGAAATGCGCCAATATTCGCCGGCGCCGGTCTCCGGCGAAGATATCTCGCCATGGTCCGGAGAGCGTCTCAATGAAGCCAGCATGGATCGTCGCTTGCGCACTGCCTCTTTTGGTTAGTTTCCCCAGTTATCCGCAACAAGCCTCGTCCCCAGGAGAGCCCGACACCTCTTCTGAATCAAGCGCGGCGACCGCGCCGGGAATCCAGGACGTGTTCGCTGCCCCCGTGGCGAACGAGGATGAACTGCGTCAAGGGTTGGTTGGTAAGCAACTGTATCTTCGTGGGTTGTGGCTCGGCGACGATCTGCACTTTAGCCTGCACGGGGATTTGGCGAGCCAGTCGCCGAAGGGGTCGTTCACGCTGTGCGAGATGGAGATCGAGCGCGTGCGCATGACCAAAAAGAAGGTGGAACTGGATGGGGTGCGGTACGGCATCCACTTTGAGGACGAGGGAAACTGGGGGGAGCAGGCGGCGTCGTTCGACCGAATACGGGTGACGCCGAAGAAGAAGCACCTGACCATTACCATCGACCGGCAGCAGGTGATCGTGCCGAAGAAAAAGAAACAGAGCAGTCAAAAGGCGGGAGCGGTGAGCGAGCCGGGGAACCCGCAGGCGGCTGCGACGGAGCCGGTTGCGGGGGTGGGCGTCAGTGAGACGACGCAGGATCCGGCGAAGGCTGCCGCAGTGCTGGAGCAGGCGATGAACAAGATCTTTGCACCGGCGCTGGACGGGCAGATGATCGCGCAGATGCCGGACTACTGGCGGTATTTCTACCAGGCGCAGATGGATCACAAGTCGATTGAGCCGACGGATCCCAACATCGTGCGGCCGGGGCCGGGGGTGGAGGGACCGAAGCTCGAGAAGAATCTGGTGGCGGCGTCGAACGATTACGCGCAGAAGAGCCAGGTGGCGGGCGTGGCGATCTACAAGGTGATTCTCGGAACCGATGGGAAGCCGATGGCGGTGGCGGTGTTCCGGCCGATCGGGTTTGGGCTGGACGAGAACGCGGTGACGGCGATCGAGAAATCGCAGTTTTCGCCGGCGATGAAGGGCGGGAAGGCGACGGCGTCGGTGGTGGACGTGGATGTGACGTTCCGGATCTATTCGAAGCGGACGTCGCAGGCTCCGGGGCCAGAGGCGATGCAGGAAGCCGTGGATGCGGAGGCGAACGTGTCGCCGGTGACGGGGAGGGCATCGCTGCCGGGGCTGTTTTCGGTAGAGGCGGGGGCGGCGAATCAGTAGATGTGCGGGGCGTGCCGGAGTGGCGGCGGGGCCGGGAAACCCCCCTATTCTTTTTGTGGAAGGAATCGCGCAAGCATATGATTCCATTCATTGTGACGGGGCTGGGTTTTGCGCAAGCATATGATTCTGCTGTGTTTGTGGATATGCACTTTGTTTTCTTATGCTTAGGAGCAAAGTTCAACTCCGGTCCGCGCGGGGCTGATCGGCTGGGGACTCTCTGATCGATCGGTGCAACGGTCCTTCCGGGTCACAAAACCTGAAGGAGATGAAACCACGGAGAACACGGAGAGCGCAGAGCATGGGGAATTCCGCCTGAACCGGAAGTTGCGGGATGGGAGTTGGCGACAAAGAAAAGGGACCACCGGTTTGGCGGGCTAACTCATGACAGTTTTTTGGATAGCCGGAGATTTCCCGGAGATTGTGGACGGTTGGGGCGCAAACAGCCCATGGGATCTGCAGGTTCGCTGGCGCGAGGGGCGTTTGGCAATACAGATCCTCCGAACCAGGCACACGTCTACCTGAATGAACACGTTAGCCCGACGTCGCGAGTTGAGATTTGCGCTGCCGGAATCGGCAAATAGGTCGCCAGCCTGGTGCGAGTGACCTCTAATTCTTACCTCGATCCTGCCCTCGCGCCGACCAGCCGGCTAAAACTCCAGGTCATCGATGCTTGCGGGGTCTCGCAGACGGTCCGCAAGTTGGATGAGCCCCACCGCGAGCCATGCCTTTCTTGCCGCTGCCAGATGGTATTCTCGCTCGCCCTCGGGGGTCCTTCTCGCGAGCCGAAGGTGAATCCATCCGGCGCTCAGATTGTCGTGAACCCGCTGGTATGTAGCCAGGGCCTGATCGTAGTACTTTACTGCTCGTTGTTCGTCGGCGTTCTCGCGTGCGACGTCTCCGAGGCAGCAGTAGCAATTCGCTTCGCCAAGCGGGTCTCCAATCCGTTCGTAAAGTGAGAGTGCCTTGTCGTACAACGCAAGAGCGTTGGCGGATTTCGAGTTGCGAGCTTCGATCTTACCGAGTTGGAGCGTGCAATTCGCGTCGCCTTCGAGGTCATCGATTTGGCGGTAGAGGAGTAACGCCGCGTCGGTGTGCGAGCGAGACGTATCGTAGTCTGAGCGGTAATATGCGACGCTGCCAAGCGAATAGAGACACCACGCTTCTCCGCGCGTTGCCCTCTCCGATCGATAGAGCTCCAGAGCCTCCTTAAAATGAGTACCTGCCGTAACGTAATCCATACAGGTGTTGGCGATGTCGCCAAGACGCTGGACACATTGCGCCTCGCCCCGGCGCTGACCTGACCGCCTGAAAAGATCCCTGGCGCGAAGGAAGTGTGAATTTGCATCATCGAACAACGATCTGAAATATGCGACATGGCCCCCCCATGTGACGCACCTTGCTTCGTTTGCGATATCCCCTCCCGCGGCGCAAGCCTGAGCGAGCTCCTCCAGAACGAAAGGCGAGCCCTGCCCGCTGTTAATCAGCGTCCTGCCAAAGCCCTCCAGTGACTTGATCGCTATTGGGACCTCCCCACATGCGATAGCATCTCGGATCGATGCTTCGATATTGGGCAACTCCGGAGCAAGCCGGTTCAAGGCCTCTGCACCACGATCAGAAGTGAACTTCGGAGTATGCTCCTCGGCAAGGCTAAGGTAATGGCGGAACCATCGTGCGTCGTCGCCAACTGCTTGATGGTGGCGCCTGGCGTGGTCGCGGACGGGCGGCAGGAGGTCGATTCTCCCAGGCCATTCTTGTGCCAATCCGACGGCCTGGAGCTGCCTTACTGCCGGGAGCGCCTCTTCGCCGAGCAGAGAGACAAGATCTTCGTCGCTCATGCCCGCAGGTGTCTGGCCCAGCAGGCCAAACAGGCGACGAGCGGGCATTTCGGTGTGCGCTAACGAAAGCTCGATCGATGCGGTTAGGGCCGCAAGCCTCCCTGTGGGCTTGCCCCGCGCGCGGGGGTCGCACGCAAGATCCGCGCCAATGCGCTGGTATTCCTCCCAAACGAGTTTGAGCGACGTTCCCGGGGCCGCCTGGCGTGCCACGAGGGTGATCGCAAGTGGCAACCCTCCGAGCGCGTCAATCAGCGGGTCCAGGTGGGGATCGTCCTGTTTGACGCGGTGTGCGATGCGAAGAAACAGGCGCCGTGCATCCGCTCGTGCAAGTGGCGCGAGCGGCTCCATTTGGAGCCAATCGACACTGTCCGGCCGATCGGTGCCTCGGAGCGATGCGAGCAGGGTCAAGCCGGCTACCTGCGACAAACGCTGCAGATCTTCCTCGACGGCCTGCGGTTCAGCTATCCACGGCGTCTCCAGATTATCGAGAACAATCAGCGCACGGCCGTGTTCGGGCAAGAAAGCAAGCGCGTCGGCGAACTTCGCCTGGGCAGGGTTCAATCCGACTCCGGCGACAATCATGGCTCGCATGGCCTCCGCCGTATCTGCCGTCTCCAAGCGGACAAAAAAGCGGCGATTCCCGTAGCGCTCGACAACTTTGGCGTTGTGAAGAACGGCGAGGGTGAGCGAAGTCTTGCCGATGCCGGCATGTCCGATAACGGCTACCGAGGTGGGGTTTTCTGCTGACGTCAGCGCAATGGCGATGGACAAGAGTTCCGAATCGCGTCCTACCAGCGGTGGCAGGGGCGGCAGATCCGGCTGGATCGTTGTGGACAGAGAATCTCCAGACGCTTCGGGCGGCAAGTTGGCTAAGCCGGCAACGGTGAAAGTGGCAAATTTGTCCGGGTTAGCTATTTCCAGCAGCTTTGCAGTGTTGTCGCGCAGGACGGTTGCGCGGAATGCGACTTGCCGTGGGTCAATGTCCTCTGTGTCGGGCGTAACGAACATGAGGCGCGGGAGGCCAAGGCGAACCGCCTCCTCATACTCATGTTGTGTGTAGGAAGTGGCGTTATCCAGTGGGCAGCTTCCGTAATCAACACCGATGATCCCGAGGAATACCTGCGACTCCCGCACCTTACGGAGGCAAATCTCGAGTGGGACTGCGGGCCGCATCCCGAAATTCTCCATTGCGGAAGGAGTGAAGCCGTCCTTCAGCAGAACCGCGTCGCACACCGCACGGCGAATTGCATCCATGCCCTTCGACGTCGAGCTTACGAAGACGGTACGCATAGACTTCCGGCAGTCAGGTTAACACTTAGACTCGTCGAGTTCTCGATTGATGCGTTGCTGGGGCGGGAATAGGCCTCTCCCGCCGGATTGCCTGTCGCGGGTAAGATGCCCGAGCGCATTGCAAGTGCCGTCGGGGTTGGAGCGGGTGGTGGTATGGGCGAAGTTGCGGCGCCGCAACTCCTCAAGCATGAGCTGACGTAGTTGGTTCACAGAGAGGCCCTTTTTCTCTGCGTCCAAAACTACTCGGCAGCCACCAACGCCGGCTCAGCAGCACGCGAATGCGTCCGCCGCGAGGCGGCTTCGTTCAAGTCGGCTTTTCGAATGTAACTGGTGGCGAGTCGCTGTCGCGGGGTGAAGTCGGCCTGGGTTACTTGTTGCTATGGCTCGGGTGGTTGCAGGTTACGAAATCTCCGATTCACTGGTGGAACCATGCCTCAGGGGCAAGATATCCCTGAAGCGGATGGCGCCAGGGAGAACACGGAAAGCGCAGAGCATTGCCGCGGGCATCGCTGGTAGACTTGGGCGATGATTCCGATTCAGGTGGATCTTCTGCTCAACCGAAGGATTCGGTTGAAGATGATTTTGCTGGTTCGGGCCCCGGCCTATGCCGTTCCATCCCCAGGCTGACCGCATGTTTTGCGCGCATTCCTCAACTTCCAGCGGATGAATCCGCCGCATGTACAGGCGGTTTGTCCTGATTCGACAGATTGCCGGGCGCAGGCCCGGAGGTCACACTTTGATGGGGGGGACGACGGTGAAATATCTCGCCGCATTGGCTGCAGCCGGCCTGGTGGTTGCAACCGGTTGCTTTGGTCAGGATGTGGACACGCGGGCGTTGCATGCGCTGCACTGGCGGCTGATCGGCTCGTTTCGGGGCGGGCGGGTGAGTGCGGTAGCGGGTGAGCCGGGTAATCCCAACATCTACTATTTCGGCACGCCGGGCGGCGGGATCTGGAAGTCGACGGACGCGGGGCGGGTGTGGGCGCCGATCTTCGACAAGGAGCGGGTCGCGTCGATCGGAGCGCTGGCGGTGGCGCCGTCCGATTCCAACATCATCTACGCGGGAACAGGAGAGCAGACGCCGGGGAATGGCGTGTATAAGTCCGCCGACGCAGGCAAGACCTGGAGCCACGTGGGGCTGGAGGATACGCGATTCATCCAGGCAGTCATCGTGGATCCGCGTAATCCGGACATTCTGATTGCGGGCGCCAACTCTATCGGCGTGTACGTATTCGCGCGCCCCTATCCGAAGAACGACCTTTCGATTGCGCGGGGCGTGTTCAAGTCGACCGACGGGGGCAAGACGTGGAAGCAGACGCTCAACAGGGACGACTCGGCCGGGGTGTTCGATCTGGAGGTGGATCCTGACAATGCGCGGGTGCTCTACGCTTCGCTGTTGATTCCGGCGGCGGAGCCGAATGCGGCGGAGAAGGGAAGCGGCACTGCGGGGAATGAAAAGCCGCCGGAAGACAACTCGGTGATTTACAAATCGACCGATGAAGGGTCGACATGGACTCCGCTGGTCTCGAAGGGTCTGCCCGAGACGGAACGCGGGCGTCTGGGACTTGCGGTTGCTCCGCACACCAACGGCAAGAGGCTCTACGCAGTAATCAACCAGGGATTCTACCGCTCGGACGACGGGGGCGCGACGTGGAGCCAGTCAACGCAGGATCCGCGGATTCTGGGCAGCTCGTACTTCAGCCGCATCTTTGTCGATACGAAGAACCCGGACATTTTCTACATGGCGCAGACTTCGCTTTACCGCTCGACGGATGGAGGCCACACCTTTGAGGCCTTCGTTGGGGCGCCCTCGGGGGATGACTTTCACGTGCTGTGGATTGACCCGACGAACCCCAGCCGGATGCTGCTGGGGGTGGACCAGGGAGCGATCATCAGCGTGGATGCGGGCAAGACGTGGAGCAGCTGGTATAACCAGCCGACCGGGCAGTATTACCACATCACTACGGACAACGAGTTTCCCTACCGCACCTATGCTGCGCAGCAGGACAGCGGGACGCAGTCAGTGCCCAGCCGCAGCGATAACGGAGAAATCACCGAGCACGACGACACGTCCGTGGGCGGATTCGAGTTTTGCTACATTGCGCCCGATCCGCTGCATCCGAACTGGATTTATTCGGGCGGCTGGTTCGGCTCCGTGGTCCGCTACGACAGCAGGACCGGACAGATTGCGACGGTGTTTGAGAAGGGCGACAAATATCGCGCGGCGCAAATGCCGCCGCTGCTGTTCTCCCCACACGATCCGCATACGCTCTACCTGGGCACGCAATACGCGATGCGGACGAGCGACGGCGGCAAGACGTGGGAAGAGATCAGCCCGGATCTGACGGAGTGGAAGAATCCAGGGGGAGCGGGGCCGGCTCCGGGCAGGCCGCGGCCGCCGGCGATCGAGGCGCTGGCGATTTCGCCGGTCGATGCGGGCGAAATGTGGGTATCGACCACGAACCGGCTGGTGCAACTGACACGCGACGGCGGCGCGCACTGGCAAAAGGTGACTCCGCCGGGGGTTGAGGAACCGTCGGACATCCTCTACGTGGAGCCGTCGCACTTCGATGCCGGCGAGGCGTTTCTGACAGTGGGAACGAGCCGGCAGGCTGTGCCTCCGCAGATTTTGCGCACGCGCGACTTTGGCGCGACGTGGCAATCGGTGACGCATGGCCTGCCGCCGGACCAGGGAGTGCTGGTGGTTCGCGAAGACCCGGTGCGCAAGGGGTTGCTGTTTGCGGGAACTACTTCGACCGTTTATGTCTCCTTCGACGACGGCGATCGCTGGCATCCACTGACGCTGAATCTGCCCGCCGCTTCGGTGACGGACATCGATGTGCACGGAGACGACCTGGCGATCTCTACTTATGGGCGGGGGCTGTGGATCCTCGATGACATTGCGCCCATCCGCGACCTAACGCCGGAGATGCTTGCGGCTCCGGTTCGCCTGATGCCTCCCGTCACCGCGATGCGGGTTCGCTGGGATAACTGGGAAGATACACCGCTGCCGATTGAAACGCCGAGCGCGAAGAACCCTCCGGATGGGGTTTTGATTGACTACTACCTGAAGACGGACCATCCGGGTGCGGTTAAGATTATCATCCGCGATGCGAATGGGAATGTGGTGCGCACCTACACGGGGAACATGAGCGAGCCGAAGCTGCCGCCGGCGAATGTGCCTGAATATTGGTTTGAAAAGACAGAGCCGGTGGATGGATCCGCGGGGTTGCACCGCTTTGTGTGGGATTTGCGCTACGACTCACCGAAGGCGCTCCCGGCTTCTTACTACGGTCCCATTCTGCAGTACACCGAATACACGCTGGCCGACCATGCTATTCCGCACGAGACGCCACGGCAGCAGCCGGAGGGGCCGTTGGTGGCGCCGGGAGACTATACCGTGGAGCTTACCGTGGATGGACAAACTTATCGGCAACCACTCACCGTCAAGCTCGATCCTCGTGTCCACACGTCGCAGGAGGAATTGCAGGATCAACTGACCCAGGCGCGGCGGATCGTCAGCGGGATGAATGTCTCCTATGACGAGTACAAGAAGCTGGAAGCCCTGACGGAGGCGCTGGACGAGAGGAAGAAGGAGAAGGCGGAGGCAGAGACCGCCGATCTGGACAAGCAGATCAAGGCGATTGCGGAGGGTACGAATGCGGCGCCGGGGCTGGGCCCGGTGAATCGGGATCTGGGGCGGCTTCTGTTCGGGATCGAGTCAGCCGATGAGCGGCCTTCGGCCCCTCAGATGCAGGCCATCGAGGAAGAATGCAGCGCGCTGAGCAGGGTACTGACGCTGTGGAAGGGGCTGAACGAAGGACTCGCAAAGCAGAATCCGCTGAATCTGCCGGTGGATCGGGAGGCGCCTTCTGACGGGTGCTCTCCGTAGCAGTCTGCCCGGCACGTGACCCGGCAGATAAGAAGAGAATGCGACTCAGCAATTGCGATAGCGCAGCGATCAGCCAACCCGGCAAGGTGCCTTTCGTTTGGCTCGATGACGCAATTTTTGAGCTGCGGGGCGCGGCTGGACGTATGGTTGGGTCATCGAGCCAATCTGTGCGCCGATGGCCTGACTTGCGAGGAGTTCGATGACCCAGCCTGCAACCGCTCCCCTGCCGCCGGAGGGAATCCTGAAAGATATGAGGACAGCCCCCGGCGTGGATGCCCTGGCGCAGTCCTTTATGGACAACCTGTTCTTTGTGCAGGGCAGGTCGCGGGAACGGGCGACGGTGAACGATCTGTACATGGCGCTGGCGCACACGGTGCGGGATCGCCTGGTGGAGCGCTGGATACAGACCGTTCTTAACTACTGCGCTCAGGACGTTCGCGTGGTCTGCTACCTTTCGGCGGAGTTTCTCACCGGCCCCCACCTGGCCAACAATCTGATCAACCTGGGCATCTACGGCGACGCCGAGCAGGCGATGCGCAAGCTGGGCCTCGATCTGAACACGCTGATCGAACAGGAAGCGGAGCCGGGTTTGGGCAACGGGGGACTGGGACGGCTGGCCTCCTGCTTCATGGATTCGCTGGCCACGCTCGACATTCCCGCCATCGGCTACGGCATTCGTTACGAATACGGCATCTTCAACCAGGAGATTCGCGACGGATGGCAGGTGGAGACGGCGGACAAATGGCTGCGGCTGGGCAATCCGTGGGCGCTGGAACGGCCCGAGGACGCCTTTGAAGTGGGGATGGGAGGGAGCACGGAGCGATACTGCGACGGGAGCGGGCGTTTTCGGGTGCGCTGGATCCCGGGCAGGGTGGTGCGCGGGATCCCCAACGACACGCCGATTCTGGGCTACCGCACCAACACCGCCAACACCATGCGGCTGTGGTCGGCGCAGGCGGTTGAGTCATTCGACTACGGAACCTTCAACACGGGCGATTTCTTCGGGGCCGTGGCGGAGAAGGTATCCTCGGAAAACATCTCCAAGATTCTTTATCCGAACGACGAAGAGATCCGGGGCAAGCAGCTGCGGCTGGCGCAGCAGTTTTTCTTCGTGTCCTGCTCGCTGCAGCATATTCTGCGCATCCAGAGGTCGCAGGACAGGCCGCTCGAGGATCTGCATCGCACCTTCGCCATCCAGATGAACGACACGCACCCGGCCATTGCCGTGGCCGAGCTGATGCGCCTGCTGGTGGACGAGAACGGCCTGGAGTGGGACATGGCGTGGCACGTGACGACGCATGCTCTCTCCTACACCAATCACACGCTGCTGCCCGAAGCCCTGGAACAGTGGCCGGTCAGCCTGTTCGGGTCGCTGTTGCCGCGTCATCTGGAGATCATCGACGAAATCAATCGCCGCCACCTGGAGGAGGTGCGCGCGAAGTTTCCCGGCGACGAGGAACGGGTGCGGCGGCTCTCGCTGATCGACGAGAGCGGGGAACGCCGCGTTCGCATGGCGTATGTTGCCGCTGTCGGCAGTCACGCCATCAACGGAGTGGCCGCGCTGCATACGGAGCTGCTGAAGACCCACGTGCTGCGCGATTTTTACGAGCTGAACCCGGAGAAGTTCAGCAATGTTACCAACGGGGTTACGCCGCGACGCTGGATGGTGCTCAGCAATCCGCAGCTGAGCGCACTGCTGACGGCGCGGCTGGGCCCGGGATGGATCCACGACCTCGAAAAGCTGCGCCGGCTGGAGCCGGCGGTGGACGATGCGGCGCTGGCTGAGGAATGGCGCACCATCCGCCGCCACAATAAGTCGCAACTGGCGGCGTGGGTGCACAGCAGCCTTGGCATCGCCATCGACCCGGATTCGATCTTCGACGTGATGGTGAAGCGCATGCACGAGTACAAACGCCAACATTTGAAGGTGCTGCATATCCTCACGCTCTACAAGCGCATCCAGCACAATCCCGAGGTGGAGATCCAGCGGCGCACGTTCATCTTCGGAGGCAAGGCAGCGCCAGGCTATCGCATGGCCAAGCTCATCATCAAGCTGATCCACTCCGTCGCCGCGGTCATCCACAACGATCCGCTGGTGCGCGACCGGCTCAAGGTGGTCTTCCTGCCGAATTTCAATGTGAAGCTGGGGCACCGGGTGTACCCCGCGGCCGATCTCTCCGAGCAGATTTCGCTGGCCGGCAAGGAGGCCTCGGGAACCGGCAACATGAAGTTCGCCATGAACGGCGCGTTGACCATCGGCACGCTGGACGGCGCGAATATTGAAATCCGCGAAGAGGTGGGCGCCGACAACTTTTTCCTCTTCGGGCTCACCGCACAGGAGGTCGAACAGAAGAAGGCCGAGGGGTACGATCCGCGGGCGTACTACGAATCGAACCCCAGCCTGCGGGAAGTTGTCGATGCCCTGGCCGGCGGCGAATTTTCGGGCGGCGACCGCGACCTGTTCGCGCCGCTGATCCAGTCGCTGCTGACGCACGACGAATATATGCTGCTGGCCGATTATCAGGCCTACATCGATTGCCAGGACCGCGTGGCAGCGGCCTGGCACGACCACGACCGCTGGACCCGGATGTCGATTCTGAACGTGGCGCGCATCGGGAAGTTCTCGTCGGACCGGACCATTCGCGACTACTGCTCCGATATCTGGAAGACCTAGCCGGTCAAGATCCAAATATAGGCGCGCGGGGGCGCCCTTCGGTCAGGGATGGCGGGCCGTTCAGTCAAATAAGAAGACCCGGAGGCATGTGCCTGCGGGTCTGATTGGCCACGGGGCCGCCATCAGTTCAAGGCGAGGAGGACCCGTTGTGGCTGTCCGAGGCTGGCTTCTCTGGTCCTTATTCTGTTTTCCAGCCTGGAAACCGGCAGGTCCGCCGCCATTGAGGGGCAATGAATCTCGCTGAGGAAGTACAGGTCGCCATACTGGGTAAAAACGAGCTTGCCGATGCCTGCGTACTGCGGGTCGCCCCGCATCATCCAGACAACCCCCACGAGATTCCAATGATCCTTGTTGCGCACCATGACCATTTCCGGACTCTCGGGACTGACGATGTAGGTTCCGGCCGGAAGCACTGTGTTCCCCGCCACGAAGTTAAAGGGAACGGTCGCCTGAACTGCACGATCCTGCGCCGACAGATTGCCAACTGCGATGAGGCCGGCGAGGGCGAAGAGCGCGGCTGAGGCGATCGATTTCATGACGGGTCTCCTTTCGGAAAGCGCCTTGCCGGCGCGGCCCTGAACTCCTCGCAGTAGAGTCCGAACCGGATTGCGTGGCGGGGGGTGGAAGGCGGTTCGGCTGCGGGGCCTGCGGTTGCGCGTGCGTCGTGCATGCGCGGGGCCAAAGACAGCCGAAGCAGCCAAGACCGGTCCGCGCCGATGGGACTGCTTTGTTTGCAATGCGGTTGGCAGAAGTGAGTGCGGCGTGAAGGCGATCGACCGCCGGTTGGGATCTGTCCGCGGTATCCGAATGGATACCTGTACGTGACGGTTCGGTTCCGCCGGATATGGAAAGAGGAGGACGCATCGACGAGTCGCAGCGCGGTCTACTACACTGAAGCGCTCAGGAGATTGCGATGCCCAGGCTGGTTGCTGTTTCGGGGCCGTGGCGAGGGACCGCGCGACAGCTGGTCGACGGGCAAATGTCGATCGGCAGAGACGAGGCGAACGTTTTTTGCCTGGCGGATCCTAAAGTCTCGCGCCGACACTGCACGATTCGTGAGGTGAACCAGGGCCACGAGCTAACCGACCTGGACAGCCGCAACGGCACATTTCTGAATGAGATTCCGATCAAACATCAGGCGCTCAACCACGGCGATACGATCCGGGTGGGGAGCTCGGAGCTGGTGTTTCTGGTGCAGGAAGGGGAAGAGGAGGAGCGGCACGGGGTCGACCTGAGCGATGAGACCACGCTCCTGGATGTGGGGGCGACCCGGCTTGAAGAGCCGGCGCCGGCGTGGAGATCAGGCGATGAGGCGGGACGGATGGCGCGCGATCTGGAGGCGTTGTTGAGGATCAGCAATGTCACGCATTCGATACGCGACCTTGCCCAGCTGCAACGCGAACTGCTGCGGCTGATCTTCGAAGTGATACCAGCCGATCGCGGCGCCATCGTGCTGGTGACGGATCTGGACGAGCAGCCACAGTCGATCTGCAGCTGGAGCCGCAAGGGCGGCGATGAGGAACCGATCAGGATCCAGCGCGATTTGGTGCACCGCGCGTTGTGGGAGCGGTCAGTGATCCACGCCAACGCGGCCCCTCCGCCGGGCGAGGCGCAGAACATCGTCTGCGTGCCACTGGAATCCGCGGAGAAAACCCTTGGCGTCCTCTACCTCACGTCGTCGGGAACGGCATTTGGGGACGATCATTTCCATTTTCTGAACTCGGTTTCCCGTATCGCGGCGATCACGCTGGAAAACCGGCTGATGCTGGACGCGCTCAGTTCGGAAAACCAGAGCCTGAAAGAGCAAATTCACACCAGCGAACTGGTGGGAGAAACGCGGCAGATTGGACTGGTGAAGGAGTTCATTGCCCGAGTGGCGCGAGGCGATTCAACGGTTCTGATCCGGGGCGAGAGCGGAACGGGAAAAGAACTGGTGGCGCGCGCCATCCATCGCCAGAGCGCGCGGGCGGAACGGCCGTTTGTGGCCATCAACTGCGCCGCAATTCCGGAATCGCTGCTGGAGAGCGAACTTTTCGGACACGAGAAAGGGGCTTTCACGGGGGCGGCGGGCACCAAGAAGGGAAAGCTGGAGGTAGCGGAAGACGGAACGCTGTTTTTTGACGAAATTGGCGAGCTGGCGCCCTCGCTGCAAGCCAAGCTGTTACGCGTGCTGCAGCAAAGGGAGTTCGAGCGGGTAGGAGGGACTCGCTGCCTGAGTTTTGCGGCCCGGGTGCTGGCCGCAACCAACCGGAACCTGGAGACGGCTATCAAGTCCGGGGAGTTTCGCCAGGATTTGTATTACCGGCTGAACGTCGTCTCGGTGACTGTACCTCCGCTGCGGGAACACCGCGATGATATTCCCCTGCTGGCCCTGTACTTTGCTGCGAAGTACGCCGCCAGGAGCAAGCGGCCGTGCAAAGGCATCTCACGGGACGCGCGCAAATTGCTGATGAGCTACAGCTGGCCGGGGAATGTGCGCGAACTGGAGAATGCCATCGAGCATGCTATTGTCCTGGGCCTGAGCGAAGAGATTCTTCGCGAAGATCTTCCCACCGCCATCCTGGAGGAGCAATCCACGGCAGTAGCGGATGCCCGCTATCATGTCGTGCTGAACCAGACCAAGAAGGAGCTGATCGCGAGCGCGCTTCGGGAAGCCGGGGGAAATTACCCGCAAGCGGCGCGGGCACTGGGCATTCATCAGAAATACCTGCATCGACTGGCGCGAAGCCTGAAGATCAAGGGCGTTTCGGCAGACGATGAGGGGGGATCGGCGTGAGCTGGCGGCGAGGGCAGCCGAGCATCCGGCGCATCATTGCCGGGTATCCAATCGAGACAGGACAGGTACTTTACGGATCATTCTGGCTGCCCAGAGCCTGTTGTTAACTTTCACCCAGGTGGCGGCGAGCGATCAGGTGGCGCACTTTGGCGGCGAGGATCGGCTGCATGGCCGGCGCGGCGGCAATCATCTTCGGGTTTGCACCAGCAACAGGACGGTTGTGAACCAAAGCACTGCAGCCATCACCATTCCTACCGAGAGCAGTCTGGTACCGATGGGATGGATCAGGAGGCAGCCCAGAATGCCGAGGACCGAGAACGCTCCCGTCCAGTAGTAGAGCCGCACTGCAAAGATATGCGCGAGAGGAATGAAATGGAGGCCGACGATCAAGCCGACCTCTACGGGAATCCACTCGGGAAGACCGGAGCGGGCCAACAGCGCGGAGCACAGTGCAATGAGCGCGGCCTCCAGGCCAAAGACGATCCCGAAGAGAATGCCGGCGCGTTTTCCTCTGGCCGCTGCCGCAGGATCGTGGCCGTCAGGCAACCTGGCTGTCGCCTTGATTCGAAGAATGCAGGCAACGAGCAGCACGAAGGTCGCCGCGGATGCTGCGGGGATTCCCCAGGCTGGACGCGGGGGCCAGAAAGCCAGGGCCGCGATGCACCAGAATCCACCGAAAAGCGTGAGGGTGCATGCCCCACCGAGAATTCCAAGCAGCTTTGCTTTCGTGAGCATTGGATTGTACCTGGCCGGCCCCAGTGTACGAGATCGTCGAAGTTGCGGAAGAGTTGGGTGACCGCCCCATAGCGGTGGAACACTCTGTTCCAGTCGAAAAAAATGACGCCGCCGCCTGGCAAGCCGCAGCCGGCGAGGCGGATGTCATAGGCTTGAACTTCAGGACAAGCATGGTTGTCTGCAGGCGCCGTCAAAATCAAGAGAGGAGGCCGAATCCTGACACCCCATCATCCAAGCCGACGAGAGTTTCTCCGTGGAGCGGGAGTTACGCTGGCCGGTTCCGTCGCCGTTCCGGCATGGATTGCCGAAGCAGAGGGGCCGCAAGCGGAGGGCGCGGCTTCCCGAGCGCGCGGGATATCTGCTGTGCTGCCGGCGGGTGTTGAGGCGGCAGCGGCTGCCCTGCGTGCGATGCGGGGGCTGATGGTCGACGCAGCGCGCGTTCCCGAGAAGCTCGACTACTACCGCCGCGTGATCGACTTCTGCGCGGAGTGGGGATTCAACGCCCTCCAGTTTCGCCTCGCCGACGACCAGGGAAGCGTGCTGCGCTTTGCTTCCGTCTGCGGTCTGATCAACCACACGAATACATTTACCCCGGAGCAGCTGAGAGATTTTGCCGAGTACGGCCAGCGCCATGGCGTCGATGTGTTTCCTGAGATTGAGTCGTTCGGGCACACAGGGTACATCACGCGCTCGCCCGCATATGCGCATCTGCTGGATCGCGACCCAAACGGCTCGTCGGAGTTTTCCGGGGTTAGCCCCGTCGATCCGGCAACGCTCGAGCTGATGACCAGACTCTATGACGAAGTCGCTTCGATCTTCCCCTCGGTCTATCTGCACGGCGGCTGCGATGAGGTGAACTGGGGCGGCTCCGCGCGCTCCCGGCGGGCGCTCGAGAGCCGAAGCCGCGCGCAGATCTGGGCCGACTACCTCAACGCCCTGAACCGCGTCGCGGCGGAGCGGCATAAGGAGCTGATCGTCTGGGGCGACTTTGTTCTGCACAGGGAACCGCAGATCTTCGGTTTGCTGGACAAGAGCATCATCATCATGGACTGGGACTATGGCGAGATCAACGCGGTTCCGCTTCATGACACGCTCGAGAAGGTCGCGGCGGGCGGTGCTCGGGCGATCGGAGCCCCCGGGCTCTCCTGCTACCGCTGGGGCGCGCGGGTCGGCACCGAACAGCTGCGCAATGTCGACGCGTATGCCGAGGCGTATCTGGCGTCGAACGAACCGGCGTCGCTGGGCGTGATGGTCACCAACTGGATTCCCAGCCGCTACATCCAGGATTCCATCTGGGACACCTTTGCCTACGCCGCTGTGGCTCTGAACGAGGGAACTGCGACGGCGCAAAGCTCGGGCTTCCAGCGCTTTGTCGAGAAACATTATCAGACGACGTGGAACGAGCAGTGGAGAGAGGTCTTCGCAAGCCTCTACAGCGCTGCGCCGTACTGGCCGGGAGGCGCGACCGCCAGCTGGCAGGGGCTCACGCTGCCAGTCCCCTGGAGCAGCGACGCGCAGCTGACCGCAGTGCTCGGGGCCGGCGCTCCCCCGCCGAATCCCTTTACGCGGCTCTCCAGTGTGCTGGTGCTGCTGGAGCCCTCTGTTCTGGCCAATCTCTCCGACTTTCAGGCCTTCGCTCTTTGCGTCCAGTATCTGGAGAGAATGTTCTGGCGTGAGACGGTGGTAGCCGAGCAGGCATCGCAGCGGCCGCTGGACCGGGCGAAAGCCACGTTGCTGATTCAGGCGATCGCGGCCCGCGATCAGGCTCTCGCGGACGCGCTCAGCAGCGACTGGAACGGGGGGCGCTTCGCCGATGCTCCCGCGGCATCGCAGCCGATTGTCGGCCTGAGTGCGAAGGACCAGATGCTCTTCCAGTGGAAGCAGGCTGCGCGCTACTCAGCATCGCTCGCGCAGAATCCCGACCGTTTCTGCGCGCTGCTGCAGGGATGAGCAGGCGAGGGCTCCGGGCAAGCGGGGCGGAAGGCCAGTTGTCCTGAGGGGTTTAGTGCGTTCACGCTCACCGGGAACTGGAGTGCCCGGCATCGACGATGGGACGGCGAATACGAGGCTTGCCGCGATGGCGACTCACAGTTACTCAGGGACCCAGCAGAAGGCCAGATGAACCGCGACCAAACTGTGCAGCTCAGTAGCGTTCCCACGTGACCGACCAGTGCCGGCCGGCCTGGGTGGGCCGGATAATCATGTGCCGACTGTCCGGGAAATCGTAGTGCAGCGTCTCGCTTGTGCCGACGAGTTTTTCCCGAGTTGCCGATCCCTGAACGTGATAGACCAGTTGGTGCTTTCCTGCATTGAGATCATAGGTGCCGAAAGTCGCTTCGTAGCCGTCATGAACGAATTCATTCGACAGAGATGTTTGCGGGTACATGAGTTGGACGGCAGCGTGACCGTCCTTTGTGTAGATCAGCATTCCTGTGGGCTGCGGCGCTTCAGAAGGCTTGCCGTCAGGGCCTGGAGACTCAATGCGCACGAAACGCCAGGTCCCAACGACAGTTGGCTGCACAGGCCGTTGGCCGTAAGACGGCGTTGCCAGGATGCACAGAAGAAGCAACGTAATGGTTTTCAGCGCGAGACATATCATCCGCAGCATCTCCAGAAATGAGTTCTAACGGCCCACCAGCTTCTGATGAAACTCTGAATAGCGTGCGCCCTCGATCTTGACCTTTGATGACGCCTCTTCGAGAGCTGCGACTTCTGATTCGTTGAGTTGAACGTCAGCGGCGCCGAGGTTCTCTTCCAGGCGGTCCAACTTCGTTGTTCCGGGAATGGGCACGATCCACGGCTTCTTCGCGAGCAACCACGCGAGAGCGATCTGCGCCGGCGTTGCCTTCATCTCTTTTGCGAAGGCTGTGATTACATCGACCAGGGCCTGATTCTTCCTGCGGTTCTCTTCACTCAGCTTTGGAACAGTGCTCCTGAAATCGGTACTGTCGAACTTCGTGTTGGCATCGATCTTTCCCGTCAGGAAGCCTTTGCCCAGCGGGCTGAAAGGGACAAACCCGATGCCAAGCTCTTCAAGCGTCGGGATCACACTCTGCTCCGGTTCGCGGAAGAAAAGAGAGTATTCGCTTTGCAACGCTGCGACCGGCTGCACTGCGTGGGCACGGCGGACCGTCTGCGCGCTCGCCTCCGACAGGCCGAAGTGTTTGACCTTGCCTTCCTGAATGAGTTCCTTCACTGCGCCTGCTACCTCTTCGATCGGGACTGCGAGATCGACGCGATGCTGGTAATAAAGATCAATGGCATCCACTCTGAGCCGCTTGAGTGACTGTTCCGCGACCTTTTTGATGTGCTCCGGGCGGCTGTTCAGCGCACTCCAACGATTGCCGTCTCCCGGATTCGGCTGCCAGCCAAACTTGGTTGCGATCACGACAGAACCGCGACAGGGCTCCAATGCTTCGCCGACCAGTTCCTCGTTCAGTAACGGACCGTACACCTCGGCAGTATCGAAGAACGTGACGCCCTTATCGACCGCGGAGTGAATCAGAGCGATCATCTCCTGCTTGTCTTTCGGCGGCCCGTAGGACCAACTCATCCCCATGCAGCCCAGGCCGATCTCCGACACCTCGAGATTGCCACTTCCGAGCTTCCGCTTTCTCATTGATTTCTCCTTTTAGTTTAGCCAGTACCATCGTTACGAATTGCGTTGAAGGCGCTGCTTTGCTGGTTTCCGCCAGTTATCGCGGGCTAATCCTCACCGTTGCAGCGCGAGCACAGTCCCCGATCATCGGAGCGAGGCAGGGACTCGTTCGATATCTGGCGCGGTACGCCTCATCGATTTGATTATTAACATTGCCGGTCACGGGCTCGAACGCGACTTCACGCTCCATGCCCGCGATGCGGATGCGGCCGGCCTTCTGCGAGATCGCCGCCTTGTACCAGCGCGACTTCTGTCCGTTGTAGGCGCGTGCATAGAGTGCGCCGTTGACAACCACTGACCAGATCCACGTGGGCGTTCCATACGTGACACCATCCTCGCGGAAGGGCGAGATGTGGAGATCGTCGGCTGCTGCGATTTGTTTCAGTTCTGCTTTAGTCCAATTACTCATGTTGTCTTTCTACTTTGCATACTGCGCGTCGGTGACCGGTTCAAGCCAGTCGACCGCCTTGCCGTTGACCGTTTCCGTGATTGCGACGTGAATCATTCCAATCTGCGCGGTCGCGCCATGCCAGTGCTTCTCGCCGGGCTCGAAGAACACGACATCTGAATTAGTCCTTCGGTCCAACCATGGATGGTGTAGTTCCTGCTCGTGCGATTTTCATGGAGTCCTTTCTGACCACGATCCGTGTGTCTTGTGACCTTTGGCCGCGAGTTCCTCTGCTGCCGTTTGAACTTCGTTTCCGTTCCAATCGGCCAGCACTACCGCGGCGCCGGCCTCTGCGAATGCTTTAGCCGTCGCAAGTCCCAGACCCGAAGCGGCGCCCGTCACAAGAGCTACCTTGTTCTCAAACGAAATGACCATAATGCTCCATCTCCTGTCGGCGTTTGCTTCTGAGGCGCCTACATCCAGATTAGATGTGAGCGTTAATGATCAGCCATCTTTTCCAGAGCATATGGTTATGAGTATCATTCATGAATGATGCGAAACGATCTTGCGGAGCTCTCTGTTTTTGCAACGGTTGCCGAAGAGCGCAGCTTTACGCGTGCCGCCGCCCGGCTGGGTGTTTCCCAGTCCGCCCTGAGCCACTCCATGCGGAGTTTGGAGAGGAGGCTCGGTGTTCAGTTGCTCGCCCGAACCACGCGAAGCGTGTCCGCCACGGCGGCGGGGACGGCGCTGCTTCAGGAAGTCGCACCTGCGCTTGAACGAATTGGAAGGGCGGTCGCAGAGACGATGAAACAGAGGGAGCGTCCCACAGGCCGAATCCGCCTCATTATCCCGCGCACAGCGACAGAGATGGTGATTCTTCCAAAGCTGGCAAAGTTCGCTCGCAAGTATCCGGAGATAGTTTTGGAAATCACCTCTTCCAACGATCCTGTCGATCTGATAGCGGGCGAATATGACGCGGGGGTTCAGCTTGGGGAGTTTATTCAGAAGGATATGATCGCGGTGCGCGTAACCAGAGAGATGCGTCTCGCTGTGGTGGGCTCTCCGCAATATTTCGAATCGAACACGATCCCGCGCCATCCACGGGACCTGAAAGACCACTCGTGCATCGGTTTTCGGTTCAGCCATGGTCTCTATCGGTGGGAGTTTGAAAAGGGACGCAAGGCACTCACGGTCAGCCCGCAGGGGCCGGCTTCGTTCGACGATCCCGATTTGGTCATTCAGGCTGTGCTGGATGGTGTGGGAATTGGGACGGCGATGGAAGCCACTCTTGCGGAGATGATTGCAAAGGGACGCCTGGTTCAGGTGCTCAGAGACTGGTGCCCATCGTTCCCCGGATACTTTCTCTACTATCCCAGCCGCCGCAATCAACCTGCTGCCTTAGCCGCGCTGATCGCCGCACTCCGCTTCTCCGAGTGAGCTTTCAGCATCGCGCGGGCCTGTCCATACATATCAGGAGAGGGGCTCCCTGAGAAGCCGCGGCCACACACCAACGACGCGAGGCTTCGCCTGCGACGAGGTTGCAACCGGCCTCAGCCACGTCGTGCGCTGCACCTATGGCCGAGCGGGAGGTTCGACTCACTGCTCAGGGCAACATCAAACGATTACCTGGGAGGTAATTGCTGCGCCTCGCGATCTATCCGATATTGGGACCGTAGTTGTAGCGGGATAACCCGTGACGCTACAGAGTCACACAGGAGAATCGCATGCCAAACTATCCCATTCATACGATTGCGTCAGCGCCGGAGAGCTCGAAGCCGGGGCTCGAACAGCTGCAGCAGGCATTTGGTGTACTACCCAACCTTGCTGCCGCCATCGCAAATTCACCTAAACTCATCAACTCCCTCGTTAGCGTGTTTCAGCAGGTCCACAGCAGCAGTCTCACTGAGCAAGAGATTCAGATCGTCTTACTGACTGACGCAATCGCGAACTCCTGCACGTACGCTGTCGCATTCCATACGACACTGGCGCTGCAACAGGGAGTTAGTTCCGAAGAGACGGGCGCAATTCGGGATCGACGCATACCTGCGGACAAGCGATTCGCCGCTCTATCCACCCTGGCGAAGACACTGATTGAGAAGCGCGGACATTTGAGCGACCGGGAGCTCGATTCGTTCATCGCCGCCGGCTTCACGAAGGAACAGGTTTTGGAGGTTATCGCCATAGTGGCAGCCTCGACGATCACCAACTACGCTGGAACCATCACGAATCCGCCGCTGGAAGATCCCTTCCGGCAGCACGCCTGGCAGGGTTAACGACGGAGAATGAAACGCAGGGGAATCTGCTGCTTAAGCGGGTCCGATTCCGTGGCTAACAGAAGGAGGTCGAGATGGGAACGCAATCCACTCCAGCAGCTCCTCAACTCGGTGAATTGCTGCGCTACTGGAGACAGGAGCGCGGCAAGAGTCAGCTCGAACTTTCGATGGATTCAGGCATCTCACAGCGTCATTTGAGCTTTGTGGAAAGCGGGCGCAGCGCTCCGAGCCGAGATTTTCTTTCCACGGTGTCCGATGCATTGAACATTCCGCTTCGCGAGCGGAATGTGCTGCTGCTGGCATCGGGATTCGCTCCCCAATACAGCGAGCAGAGTTTGGATGCGGAGCAGATGGCGGTCGTGACGAGGGCCATCGACCGGATGCTGCAGCAACATGAGCCGCATCCGGCGGTTGTGCTGGATCGGTACTGGAATGTGGTTCGAACGAATGAGGCGGCTCCGCGATTCTTTGGATCATTTGTGGATCTGGAAAAGAGGCCGAAGCCGCGCAATCTTCTCGACCTGATGTTCGATCCGGCGGGGATGCGGCCGTTTGTTGAGGAGTGGGAGACGGTCGCGGCCGGCCTGCTGCAAAGAGTTCGGCGAGAAGCGGTAGGGCAGGTAGTGGATGTGGAATTGGCAAAGCTGCTCGAGCGGCTGCGCAGGTATCCTGGCGTCGCGGAGTTGAAGGCGCCTCTGGCGCCCCAAAGCCCGGTATTGCCCATCACCTTTCGTCGCGGTGAGGAGCGCTTCTCTTACTTCTCGCTGATCACCACGGTCGGCACACCACAATGCATCACTGCACAGGAACTGCGCGTCGAGTGCATGTTTCCGATTCACGCCGAAGGGAGATGAGCACGAATGAGTGTTCCGATGTTTGTTAGCGACAGGCCGGTGCCGCAGCTTACGACACGGCTGCTTTCTGTGGGCTGCCTGATCTTCGCGCAGATGGATCAGATTGACTTCACGGGACCGTTTGAAGTTCTTTCGCGCATGCCGGATACAACGGTCCACGTCGTGGGAAAAGAGCGTGAGCCTGTTCGCGACGTGCAAGGGCTGCAGCTTACGCCGGATCTGTCTCTAGCGGAAGCGACAGAGTTTGATGTGCTGCTGGTGCCGGGTGGATATGGGCAGCAGGCACTGATGCACGATGAGGAAGTGCTTGGGCTCATTCGGAGACAAGCACAAACGGACAGGCTGTTGTTCTCGGTCTGCACCGGCGCCCTGCTATGTGGCGCCGCCGGCGTTCTCAACGGGAGACAGGTGACCACCCACTGGGCTGCGCGGCACCTGTTGCCTCACTATGGTGCGATCCTTGCAGATGCCAGGGTCGTGGTGGACGGAAACATGGTTAGCGCTGCCGGCGTGACAGCCGGCCTGGATGGGGCTCTGGCGCTGGTATCGCTATTGAGGGGAGGGGCTGCTGCACAGGAGATTCAGCTCGCCATTGAGTATGCACCGAACCCTATATTCCATAGCGGCACTCCAGAAAGTGCGCCGAGCGAAGTCCTGCGGAGCTTTCAACGAAAGTACGAACCGATCGGGAAGGCAAGAGAGGCAGAAGCGCTTCGCCACGCAACAAACCCGCACTCACGCTAGTCTCTGCGCCTCTGGTCGCTGCTGCAGAGAACGCTCGAAGCCATTCGCAGCCGAAAGGCGCGTTTCGGCACGGGACCTCTTTCCCGTTTGTGACCTTCCCTGGGGCAGGATGGGAATCCTGACTGGAATTTGACCTGTATTGGAAAGGGCGAACTGCCGATAGTACCCACAGAATGAGCCGGGCCTGCGGCAGGGTGGCGGCCCGCGGCCTTACCCGCAACGCGATTCCAGCGGATGGGTTCGCCGCCGTTGCCTCGGTCCGCACCGGATGCACAACGGTTTTGGCGCGGCGGCGATTTGCGTTGACATCGCGGCAGCCGTTCCGGGGAAAATTGGGGAGTAGAGTAATCGTTGCATGATTCAGCGGCGGGGAAACCGGCAACACGGCACGCGAATCCTGGCGTGGTTCCGGTTCTGCGGCCGCGTCAGCGGCCTGGCGATGCTGGTCGCATCGTCCGCCACTGCTCTGGCCGCTGCGCCTGACACGATCACTTCGCTGGCCGAGCTTCACGCGCTGAGCAACGATGAGGCAGCCAAATCCATCCCCGTCGCCTTCGAGGCCACGGTTACTTACCACATCAGGGGCAGCATCGGTCTTTTCGTACAGGACGGCGGCTATGCCATCTATGCCGACGCGCCGAAGGACGCGACGCTGACGCCGGGCGATCGCGTTCTGGTGCGGGGAAAGACCGGCGCGGGCTTTCGCCCCGACATCGAGGCCGAAAGCGTTACCGTGCTGGGCCACGGAGCGGTGCCGGCGCCTGTGCCCGCCAGCTACACGGCGCTGGTTCGCGGCGACTTCGACTGCATGCGCGTGAGTGTGCGCGGTACGGTGAGAAGCGCCGACCTGGTCACATACGGGAAGGTGACCAACATCTACCTGGAGCTGTCGATGGACGGCGGACCCGTGGACGCCATCATCGACAGCAGCGACGGCGACATGCTGGGGAAACTGCGCGGCGCCCAGGTCGAAGTGGCCGGTTCCACGTCAGGAATCTTCGACAGCAAACAGCAGCTGACGGGAATCGTTCTGAAGGTGCCTGCGATCTCAGACGTGAAGGTGTTGCGAGCGGCTGCCGGCGGCCCTGAGGCGCTGCCCATCACCCCCATGGACGACATCCTTGAACACTCTTATGTTCTGGACCTTTCCCAGCGGGTGCGAGTGGAGGGAACGATCACGTACTACCTTCCCGGGGCGGCGGTGGTGCTGCAGGACGGCGCCAGGAGCCTGTGGATCGAGACCAAGGACGAACAGCCCCTCACCATGGGCGACCGGGCAACCGCGTCGGGCTATCCCACGGTCCGCAACGGCGTGCTGACGCTGGCCAACGCCGAAGTGGAAGACAGCTACCAGCGATCGCCCCTGACGCCGCAAAGAGTGGGATGGGACGAGCTGTATGCAGGCGCGAACGCGTTCAACCTGATTGCGACGGAAGGCCAGGTGGTCAAGGAAGGCCGGGAAGAGTATCAGGATGAGTATCTGCTGACCACCGGAGGCCATCTTTTCACGGTTCTTTACCGGCATATCGACGAGGATCTGGGTTTCGAGCTGCCGCCCATGAAGGAAATTCCGGTGGGGGCTACGGTTCGCGTTACCGGCATCACATCGGTGTCGTACGGTTCCAATCCGTTTGAGGGCCCGGCGGGCTTCGATGTCCTGTTGCGATCCTTCAACGACATCGAGGTGGTGGCGCGGCCGTCGTGGCGGAACGTGCACAACCTCACCCGGCTGGTCGAGATCCTGCTGGCTGTCATCTTCATCATCGGGGTTGGGGTGTTATGGAGCGAGCGTCGAGCGCACCTGCACAACGCTGCCACGGCGGACCTGGAGCGGCGGCGCGCGAAGATTCTCGAAGAGATCAACAACTCGCGCCCACTGGTGGAGATTCTGGAGAGCATCCACGAACTGGTATCGGCGCGGCTGGGCGGGGCCCGGTGCTGGGTTCAGGTGAAGGACGGCGCCACGCTGGGCAATATCGCGCCGGGGAGCGCAGGGGCCGGGCTGCGTGTCGTCGAGGAGCCAATTCCTTCCCGCTCCGGCCCTGCGCTGGGCGCCATCTGCGCCGCCTTCGGCTTGCACACCAGGCCGAGCGCCATTGAGACCGAGACCCTCACGCAGGCGGCAGGACTGGCCAGGCTGGCCATCGAGACCGCGCGGCTCTACTCCGATCTGGTGCATCGCTCGGAGTTTGACCTGCTCACCGAGATCCACAACCGGTTCTCGTTCGAAAAGCAGATCGAAACCGCGATGGAGGCGGCGCGGCAGTCGGCCGGCATTTTCGGGCTGCTCTATATCGACCTCGACGATTTCAAGCAGGTCAACGATCAGTTGGGGCACCACATCGGAGATCTCTACCTGCAGGAAGTGGCCCTGCGCATGAAGGGTCAACTGCGCCCGGGAGACATTCTGGCGCGGCTGGGCGGCGACGAGTTTGCCGCCATTCTGCCCCAGGTGCGCGGCCGCGCCGACGTGGAAGAGATTACGCTGCGCCTGGAGCGCTGCTTTGAGCAGCCCTTCACCTGCCATGGCTGCGCGGTGCGCGGTACGGCAAGCATCGGGATCGCCATGTATCCCGCAGACGGAACCACGCGCGACAGCCTGCTGAGCGCCGCGGATGCCGCCATGTACGTTGTGAAGCAGACCATGCGGGATAAGAGAGAAACCTTGCCGGGCCAGGGTGATCCGTTCGAATGGTCGACGTGATCAGGCTGTAGCCGCACCTTCCTTTTTCATCGTCGAGTTCTTCAGCGCGCCTTCAGGATGGGGAGATCAACTCCTTTTCTGAGGGTAGCCATTAGACTAACGGCTGAGTACCCCGCCTGGAGGAATGCACATGCTTGTCGTGAAGGGAACCACGCTCATCCTGCTGCCACTCCTGTTGGCGTCAACTTCGCCAATTCCGGCGCAAGAGCCTGCCGCAAAGACAGAAACGGCGCCGCTGCCTGGCTATTCTCTCAACGCCTCGGAGAGCGAGCGCGATTGGGAAACAAAGTTCCGCGCACTGCCGTCGACGGACAATCTTCGTGAAGACATGCGCCACCTGAGCGCGCGGCCGCACCACGTCGGGTCCCCTTACGACAAGGAAAATGCGGAGTGGATTCTGGCGCACTTCAGGCAGTGGGGGCTGGATGCAGCGATCGAGACATTTTGGGTGCTCTTTCCTACGCCCAAAGAACGGGTTTTGGAGCTTGTTGCGCCGACGACCTTTACGGCAAAGCTGGAAGAGCCGCCGGTTGCCGTCGATCCCACTTCGAACCAGCAGGCCGAACAGCTCCCGACGTACAACGCCTACAGCATCGATGGCGATGTGACGGCGCCGCTGGTCTACGTGAATCAGGGGGTGCGCGCCGACTATGAGCAGCTCGACCGTATGGGCGTATCTGTGAAAGGGGCGATCGTGATTGTGCGCTACGGCGGGGCCTGGCGCGGCATCAAGCCCAAAGTGGCAGCAGAGCATGGCGCGGTGGGCTGCATCATTTACTCCGACCCCAGGGACGACGGCTACTCGGCCGGCGATACCTTTCCCGCAGGCCCGTATCGCCCTGAAGACGGTGTGCAACGCGGCGCAGTAACGGACACGTTGTACGAGGGCGACCCGCTTACTCCCGGTTACGGAGCAACCAAAGACGCAAAGCGGCTGCCGATCAAAGGCAACCCCCTGATCACCAAAATTCCCGTGCTGCCCATCTCCTATGCCGATGCACAGCCGCTGCTGGCGGCTATCGGCGGCCAGACCGTTCCGCGGGACTGGCGCGGCGGACTTCCCATCACCTATCATGTCGGTCCCGGCCCCGCGAAGGTGCACCTGAAAGTCGCGTTCAACTGGGACATCAAGCCGATATACGACGTCATCGCCCGCATTCCCGGCTCCGAATTCCCCGACCAGTGGATCATCCGCGGCAACCACCACGACGCGTGGGTGAATGGCGCCGAAGACCCGCTCTCCGGGCAGGTGGCGCTGCTGGAGGAAGCGCGCTCGATGAGCGTGCTGCTCAAACAGGGCTGGAAGCCGAAGCGCACCATCATCTTCTGCGCATGGGACGGTGAAGAGCCCGGACTGCTCGGCTCTACGGAATGGGTCGAGACCCACCAGGACGAATTGCGCAGGAATGCCGTGATGTACATCAACTCAGACAGCAACGGGCGCGGCTTCCTCGGCATCGGGGGATCGCACTCTCTGGAGCACTTTATCAACGGCGTGGCGCGCGACGTGAAGGATCCGGAAACCGGCCTCACCGTTTGGAAGCGCGACCAATTGTTTGCCATCTCCCGGGCCGACAGCGATGGCGCACGGCAGGAGATACGCAACCGATCCGATCTGCGCATCCAGGCCCTCGGCTCCGGTTCCGACTACACGCCGTTCCTCGACTTCTGCGGAATCGCCTCCATCAACCTTGGCTTCTATGGCGAGTCGGGCGGTGGTGTCTACCACTCTGTCTACGACGATTTTTACTGGTACACGCATTTCGGCGATCCCGATTTTGTCTACGGCCGCGCCCTGGCGCAGACCTCGGGCACTGCGCTGATGCGCATGGCCGATGCGGAAATGCTGCCCTTCGACTTCCACAACTTTGCCGACACCATCCATATCTATGTTGGCCAACTCGAAAAGCTGCTCAAAGATGAGCAGGCGGAGACAGAGGAGACCAACCGTGAACTCGATGAGGGCGTCTTCACCGCAATTGCCGATCCGAAGAAGACCTCGGTGCCGCCGGCGCGCAAGGCCATCCCTCCTTATCTGAACTTTGCTCCGCTGGAGAATGCCGACGCCACGTTGACGGCGAGCGCGGACCGATTCAGCACGGCACTTGCTGCGGCGCGGGTCAATGGAGACTTCAGGATCAGTCCGCAGACTCTGGCCCAGATTAACGGCCTGCTCATCCAGAGCGAACGCAGGCTCACCAACGACGCAGGCCTGCCTGGACGTCCCTGGTTCAAGCACGAGATCTATGCGCCTGGCGCGTACACGGGCTACGGCGTGAAGACCCTGCCCGCTGTTCGCGAAGCGATGGAAGAGGAGAACTGGAAACTGGCCGAAGATGAGGTACCGGTGGTCGCCAAAGCTCTGGAAGATGAAGCCACGCTGATCGATACGGTTGCCGGGCTTCTGAGCGGGAACGCGGAAGCCGCATCACGATAGAAGCTGCAGGTCATCCGCTCCGATAAGTTGGAAACTACCCTGGAAATCCGGGCGTATGATGGCTCCAGGACAGGAAGGAATCGATGGCGACCAGGAAGCTAAGAGTCCTCGGAAAGCCGAAGCCGCCACAGACCGGGAAGTTTTCATCGAAGGTGGTGAAAGAGCCGGTTGCGGAGCCGAACCCGAAGCCTGCGAAGAAGTCGTCCTAAGGGCGTTGCTCCTTGTGCTCGTAGTGTTTCCCCGCACAATGCCTTCGCGAGGTGGGTGGATGTCTGTCTGCTTCAACAGCCACTGCTTATAGCCGGCGGGAATGTACCTGATGGGTGCGTCCTGATGCTTGTCGAGGGCATGACGGTGAAATGCATCTACATTGTCCGAACTCCTTCTCCCTCGACAATGGCGATGTATCGATCAATTGGCGGTGCGGCGAACCTTTCCGTTCCTCCGCCTGGCTGGGGCCATTTGACTTCGAGCCAGTCGATCCTGCTCCGTTCGCCAATTCCAAGCACAAGGCGCGGATCGTGCGAGGAGAGATAACTTCCGCCCCCGACCTTCGTCCTGCTGCGCTGCAGATCCCCGGACCGCCAGGTCAGCCGTGCTCCGATCGCGTCGCGATTGGATTGCTTTCCAACGAGTCTGACGCCGAGCCAATGGTTGCCCCTGGCTGCTGTATTGCGCAGCAGCAGCGGCGCAGCGTCATTGATCGATACCAGAACGTCGACCGCGCCGTCGTTATCGAAATCGCCGATGGCCAGTCCTCGCGCAGAGATATGTTTTGAGAAGAGGGGACCGCTCTCCGCGCTCACATTACGCAGCAGCTTTCCATCGCCGTGGAACAGCAGCATCGGTTCACGGTAGGTCACGTCCTTCTCGATGGTTTCTATCTGATCGTCCGGATTGCCGTCGGCCAGAATGAGATCGAGATTTCCGTCATTGTCGTAGTCGAAGAATTTGACGCCCCACCCGCTCATCAATCGCGTGGCGACAGCAATCCCGGTGGAGGCCGCATCATCGTCAAAGGTCTCGTCATGATTGTTGATGTACAAAGACGACATCTCGTGATCGATGTTGGCCACGAAGAGGTCCAGCCAGCCATCCTGGTTGAAGTCGGCCGCGTCCACGCCCATCCCGGAACGGGCCCGGCCGGTCTGGCTGAACGCTACCCCGGCAAGCGCCCCAACCTCTTCAAACTTTCCGTTGCCGCGGTTCATGAAAAGAAAGTTGGGCGACGTGTCGTTGGCAACGAAGAGATCCATTCTGCCGTCGTTGTTCAGGTCCGCGGCAACCACTCCCCAGGCCTTTCCCAGGTGCGCTGCGATGCCGGATGAGCGGCTCACGTCAGCAAACGTGCCGTCGCCATTGTTGTGGAACAGCCAGCTGGCAGTTGGCTCGTAGAAGCGGGGGACGCAGTACCCCGGCCGGTTGTTGTAGGTGACGCAGGGAAGGTTTTTGGATTTGCTGAATTCGACGAACTGGCAGACGAACAGGTCGAGCCGTCCGTCGTTATCGTAGTCAAACCAGACAGCGCTAGAAGACCAGCCTGGGGCGGCGACACCGGCCTTCTCCGTTACATCGGTGAACGTGCCGTCCCCGTTATTGTGGTAAAGAATGCTTCGTCCGTACTGCGTAACGTAGATGTCGGGAAAGCCGTCTCCGTCGTAGTCTCCGACCGCGACGCCCTGCCCGTAGCCTCCGGCGCCTACACTGGCCTTCTCTGTGACGTCGGTAAAGGTACCGTCCCGGTTATTGCGATAGAGCGCGTTGCGCAGGGGAGGGTTGGGATCGTAAAAGTCGCACTTGCCGCTGTTGACGAGGTAGATATCCATCCACCCGTCATTGTCATAGTCCAGAAAAGCGCATCCGGCTCCGGTGGTTTCCGGCAGGTATTTCGCGGGGGATTTTCCCGCGGTGTGCACCCAGGCGATACGGCTGATTTCAGCAGGCACTTCCTCGAACGGATAGAGCGAACTCTGAGGCGTTGCTGCCCAGATTTTCTCGAGCGCCGCGAACCCAGCGGCGCCGGCAAGAGTCCGAAGGAAGGCGCGGCGCGACACACCTGGGCAGCCTGGAACGAAACGGGTCACTGCGGACTCGTTCCTCCCTGACCGTCATCATGCTGCGTTGTCTGCTGCTGCAGGGCAAATTCGCGTTCCGCGGCTTCTTTGCGCCCGGTGCGCGCATACGCTGTGGCGAGGTTATAGTGTCCGGCTGGATTTCCGGGTTCGAGCCTGACCGCCATTTCGAGAGGAGCAATGGCGTCCTCATATTTCTTCTCGCTGAGCAGGGCCATCCCCAGGCCCAGGTACGCATCGCCGAAATTCGGGTCGAGCGTTTTGGCCTTCGCAAAGTGCTCGACGGCGGCCGGCAAATCCTGCATCTGACTAGCCAGTTCGCCCGAGACATATTCCGCCCCGGCATTCGAGGGATCGATGTCGAGTTCCTCCTGCAACTCATTCCTGGCCTGCTGCTGGAAATCCGAACCCGGGTTCGGCCGGGAAAGCAGCAGCCGGGCGAGCCGGAAATGGATTCCCGGATAGCGCGGATTTGTTTTCAATATCGTCCGATAATCTTTCTCTGCTGCATCCCACCTTCCCTGAACTTCGTTCGCCTCCGCATCCAGTTCCAGTGCGGGGATGGAAGTGGGAGCTGCACGCGCCAACTCTTCTGCCGCGTGCGTCGACAAATCGGAATAGACGTGCACTGCGGTGTAAAGAGCCTCCGGGTCGCGGGGGAAGTCGCGCTGCAGCGCGCGAACGAAATCAGTTAACTGGGACCAGGACTGCAGGAGCGTGGCGCAGCGCACGCCGTCCAGTTCGACGCGCTTTTTCAGCTCTCCGTTGGTCAGGTGTCCCGACGCTTTCGCCAGAATCGGCAGAGCCTGAGAACAATGGCCTGATTCCGCCTGCGATGCAGCGTCCTGGGCCACTTTTGCGAGCTGCGAATCGGTTTTCCCCGAATTCTGCGCCGGAGACAGGATGCTGCCCGCAGACAGGAAGAGAACCAGACCGATGAGCCCGCGATGTGGAGTCATGAGAGGATGCGGGGGCAGGCGCGGACGAGCACCTGCCCCGAATGCACTGCGTCTAATAATAAAACTTCAGCGCAAACTGGATGTTCCTCGCGGGTTGTGAGGTATTGATCAGCCCAAATGCCCCTGAGCTGGGGAAATTGGTGTTCGGATGCCCCAACTGCACGTTGTTGAACGCATTGAGGAAGTCGCTTCGGAATTGCACATACTTCGCTTCCGTGATCATGAAGTTCTTCATCAGCCCGATATCGGTGTCCGCGAAGCCGGGACCCGTCACCGGACCCTGCGCCGGACAGTTGCCAAACGTCCCGGCCGCCGGCTCAGAATAACCATCGGGGCTCATCCACAGATACCCCTGGAATGCACCGCTGGAATCGATGCTGGGTTTGCGTCCAAAGACCTGCTGCGGGCCGCAGTTGGGGCGAGGTCCGCGCGAACCAGTGCCTGATGAATCGGTGGCATTGTAGACGGCGAGAGGGAAGCCGCTATGGAGGTCAACAATCGTCGAGGCCTGCCAGTTACCCACCACCGCATTGGCGGCGCGGTTCATGTTCGCGCCGAAGCGCTGACCCCGGCCAACGGGGAGGTTGTAGGTGGCGTACGCGGAAACAATGTTTCTGGAGTCGTAGTAACAGCTGGCGTAGTCGGCTGCGGGGTTATAGAGGTTCTGATAATACGGCGCCGCCGGCGTCGCCTGGGTTGCCGATCCCCACGTCCCATAGTATCCGCTGTTGTTCGTCAGGCAGTGCGACCAGGTATAGGCCAGCTGACCTTCAAGGCCGTGGGAAATGCGGTGCTGCAGAACCGCCTGGAGTGCGTTGTAGTGCATGTAACCGGTGGACGCAGTGCCGGACACCGTCGATATGTCAGCAAGCAGAGTGGGATTGCCCTGAAAATAAAGTCCCGGTTCCACTGTGCCATTGACAAGCCGCTTTTGAGAATAGGGCGTGGGAACCATCAGATGGGTTCCATGTTCCCCGACGTAGCCTGCCTGTACCGTGGTACTCGGGGTGATGGCGTCCTCAGCCGTCAGGTTCCATTGCTGATCCATGGCAGGCTGAACGGTCTTGTCCCAGACATACATGACCGCGCCGGCGAAGGGATCGCCGGGAACGCTGCCGCCCGGGCCCTGCTGGGTTGTGTAAGTCGGGGCGCTGTAAGTAGCCGTGACTTCTGTGGGGGTAAACGGAGGATTGCGCGGCAGCCGCAGGTTTGTGCCTGTCCCCTCCAGGTAGGAGGAAATGGTGTAGGCGCCGCGAATCACCGTTTTCGAATGAAGGGCTTCAGGCGACCAGGCGAATCCGATACGAGGCTCAAAGGCCGGTTCTCCGTAGACCGAGTTATAGAGCGAACGGCTGTTACCATCCTTGCCCGCATACTCGATCTGCCCGCTGATGAGATCAAGGTTATCCTGGCGATTGTTGAGTTCCACCCACGGCGTGTACGCCTGGTAGCGCAACCCAAGGTTCAGGGTCAGATCCTGGGTAATGCGCCAGTCATCCTGCCCGTATCCGGCGAAGGTCCAGGACATCTGGTGCCACGAACCGCCGCTGCTGACGCCCTTGCCGGTGGCCTCCGGATAGCCCAGGAAGAAGTCCGCTCCCGGATCGCCGGAGAATGACCCGCCAAAAAGAATTGCGCCATATTCTCCGCTGTTGCCACTGTAGAAGGTGTTGATCCGGTATCTCCACATCTGGAACCCGGTCTTGAATACATGCTTCCCGTGCGTGACGGTGAATCCGTCGTCGAACTGAATCACGGTATCGGCGAAGTCCTGGTCCACGACGCTGCTGCCGATATTCGTAAGAATCGATCCGGCGTTGGGTTCCGGCGCTGTCCCGCCCCCGAACCCTAACAGCAGCAACCCCGGTCCGGCGGTATTGGCATTGGCGATTCCAAGCTGCGTGCCCAGGTCGCCGATCTTCGGATCGAAGGTAGTCCCGTTGAACAGCGTGACCCAACTGGTGCCGAAGCGCAGTTCATTCAGCATAGTAGGGCTGAATGTATGGGTCAGCGTCCCAACCACATTGTGGATCGGAGCATGGGCGAAGCTATTACCCAAAATCAGCAGTGAGTTACTGCCGGGATCGTCCTGGTATTCCTGCGAGTAACGACCCTCAAAATGATCTGCGGCAGTGATGTTGTAATCGACCTTGATGTCGCCCTGATCAGTATCGTAGGCCTGGGTATTGACGTCGACAGCATTGTTGATCTGATTGTCATTGATCGCCGCGGGGTAGAAACTGGAAGCAAAGAGATTCGTCGCGACGATATTTTCCTGTGACATGGGGATGCGATTATTCTGGTACGCCTGGCCCGTCAACGGATCTTTCAGCTGGGTTTTCGGCAGGAGTACGCTGAAATCGCCGCCCCTCTCGGCAGTGGTGAAAACGGTAAGGAAGTTGCTGCTCGCCGGGTGATCGAAACGCTGTCCCTGATAATCGGCAAAGAAGAACAACTTGTCTCTGATGATGCGGCCGCCGAGCGTTCCGCCGTACATGTTCCAGCGCAAAGCCGGACGCGGCAATTCATTACCCGGCCCAAGGAATTTGTTCTCCCACTGGTTCGCGTTCAGCACATCGTTGCGGAAAAACTCCCACACAGCGCCGTGGTACTGGTTGGTGCCGGACTTAATCGATGCATTGACAATCCCACCCTGAAAATTGCCGAATTCCGCCGGAGCATTCGCTGTAATCAGGTTGAACTCCGCAATGGCATCCGGAGATGGGGTAAAAGCCAGCAGATTGTCGGATGTCTGATTGTTGTCCATTCCGTCCAAAATGAAATTGTTGGACTGCTCGCGATTGCCATTAATGTAAGGGCGGCCGCCGCTGGCGGTATTGTCGCCGTTGTTAAATGTCGAGTTGTCAGGATGTATGCTGCCTGGCGATAACAGAGTGAGTTCAACGTAGTTGCGCGTCGCCAGAGGTATGTTCGTAACCGCCCGGGAATCGACAAGCGTGCTGACCTGGGTCGTTTCCGTCTGCAGTGCCGGAGCTTCCGACGTGACCTCGACGGTATTGGTGACTGCGCCTACCTTCAATTTGAAGTCGAGCCGTGCCGTCTGGTTCAGCACCAGAGTGACGTGCGACTGGACGGATGTTTCAAATCCCGGCGCCTTAACCATCACATCGTAGCTGCCAATGGGAAGGCGCGCGAATGTGAATATGCCTCCGTCGGCTGTCTTCGTGGTATACAGGGTGCCGCGGTCGACGTCTGTAACGGTAACCTCGGCGCCATTGAGCACCGCCCCGCCGGCGTCTTCAACAGTACCGGTGATGGATGCAGTGATCTGCTGGGCCCACAGAGGAGAGCAAACAAGCTGACACGCGGCAAGCGCCGCGAGGATACACCCCCACAACGTAATCCTTTTCATACCGACCTCCAATGTGGCTCCGGGGATAACGTCGTTCCGGCCAGAAGCCGCGGATTCGCACTCAAAAAAAATCACAACGTTCCGGAATGAGCAAGAACCGGGATAGCAGGGAAAAAGTACTAATGTGAAGCAAAGCTAGCAGCGCGACTTCGGCTACTCTGATGTGCACTGGGGATCTGAGCTTGCCGGACAGCAGAACGGCTGCCAAGCAGCTCTATAGCACGTGCTCAATGCTATAGTGCAATTCTGTACAACATGTCAAGCCACGATACCCGCCGGGCCTGTGGAAAAGTTTCCCACTCCCAGACATCATGGAACCCAGCTGGACCTCTGGTAATTGGGGATTTCTGGCCCTATTCTCTGACAGCTCCTTCCCCTCGATCAGGTCGAGGCCGTCCCGGACTGCGCTGACACGAGATCGAAATTCAGAGGTTTTTTGGCCTTCTCCACTTGTCCGCTCTATAGCACTCTGGCAGGATTCAGCCGCGTGCCCGGCACTGTGGCCGAGGTAAACCGATTCTGTCACCGGGATAACACACCTCAAGATCGAAGAGTACAGTAAGTTCCTCGGGCTTCCGGAGGTCAGACCTTGAGTGCGATGCCTCGCGACTCGGATGAACCTGCCTACAGAAGGATTCAGGAGGCGATCCGGCGCGAGATCGTTACCGGCCACCGGAAGCCGGGAAACATGGTGCCCTCCAAACGGGAACTGGCGCGCATTCATCGAGTTAGCCTGATGACGGCGCGGCACGCTCTGACCGAGTTAGCACGGGACGGAATCGTGGAACGCCGCCACGGTGCAGGGACTTTTGTCGCATCGCCCAGGATACACTTCAACAAGTTACTCGGCGTTGCTGCCTTCACGAGAAGTGTATTCGCCGGATTCACTCGCAGCATCATGGCGCCTGGCCGAGCGCGGGACCGGTCTCCTTCTTCGTGCATAGCCAGAGAATCGCGTTCTCGAAGAGGCGGTTCTGGATGGGACTTGTGAAGATTTTGTCGCCATGTCCCATGTTGATGTAGAGCATCCGGTAGCGGGTGTTGGTCCACACCACGGGCAAATCCCCACCCGCCAAAGTGTCTTTCCAGCCTAACGGATAGTTAGAAGCATCCAGCGAGAGCAGCACGGTGACGTCCTTATTCTGACGTGGATCGGGCTGCCAGATGTACCACTCGTTCGCGGGCGAGACAAAGCTCGGAGGCAGCCCGCGTGTTACAGGCGAGGTTCGATCCTCCACGCGCAGGGTGGCCGGCAAAGCAGGCCAGCTGTTGCTCTCAAAGACCGCACCTCCCAGCAAGCCGACGAACCAGGGCCATTTCGTGGAAGAGTCGTTGTACCCAGCAATATGGAAACCCAGCCACCCGCCGCCCGAATCCATGTATTGCGCAAACGCCTCACGCTGCTGCGGGCTGGACGGGAGATCGTTCAGCCAAATGACCAGCCGATAGCGCTTTAGGGTCGGCATCCGCATGACTTCAAAATTCGTGGTGGTTTTCAGGGAAAAATGATCCTTCTTCGCCAGGCTGCGCAGAAAGCGGACAGCCTGTTCTCCAAACTCCACGTGATCGGGCTCCGTGTGTTCCGAGTAGAAGGCTAGCACCCTGAATCGCGGCTGCTGAGCCTGGCAGATCGCCGCCGCGGCCATCAGCAAGAGCAGGCTGCACGTCAGCCGTCTCATTGTCCTGCCGACGACAGAATCGCGCTGCGCAACGATCGCATGTGGAAAAGCATCGTCAATCTCGCACGTATCTTCGATGTAGTCAGTTGCGAAGTGGTCGCGAAGCATACTTAACCAAGCTTACTGAGCGGGGGAGCGATCAGCACCGTCGCTCAAGATTTTCAAAAAAAAGATCGCCAATCGCCCGGGAGCATCGCAGCATGTCCCAACACGTACCGGCCCAGCCTCATCTCTCCTGCCTGGCTGCTTCTTCGTCCTGGAAAAAGAAGTCGTGGTCGTCAGCGCGTATCCTCGCTTCCTGCGCGGGCGCAGCCGTTCTTAGCTGCGCGCTGCCGGCCGCCGCCGCCGCGGCGCAGCAGATCGAGCCCGCCCGCACTGCGCTGATCAACCCTCGTGCCATCGCGGTCAACCCCGCAACGCACCGCGTCTATGCGGTCGATCAGCCGGAAAACTTGGTCGTCACAGAAGACATCCGCAGCGGGGTATCGACACCGATCCCGGTCGGTAAATCCCCCGATGCGCTGGCAATCGATCCCGGTCTCAATCGGATCTATGTCGTAAATTCGGCCAGCGACACGGTGAGCGTGATTGATGGGTCAACGCAGTCGGTCGTTGCCACGATTGCCGCAGGAAGGATGCCCTACGCCATCGGGATCGACCCCGGACTGCGCCGCGTTCTCGTGATGAATACCTACAGCAGCTACGTTACTGAAATTGACGAGGCCACCAATCGCGCCACGCAGCTGCCTCTCGGATCGAAGGATGCTGTTGCTGTCGACAGCAGGCTGCACCTGGCCTGGCTGTTGGGATACGAGGATTCCGCGCTGACCGTGCTCGACGAAGCGAGTCGTACCACGCGGCGCTCTCCCGCCGCGATGCATCTGTGGGGTCTGGCGGTCGATGAGGAACGGGGCGTTCTCTACGCGACGGAAGCGCAGAGCCGTGCCCTTCTCGCCGTTCAGGAGAAAACCGGCGCAGCGGCGACTATCCCCGTCGGCGACACGCCCTGCGCAGCCGCAGTCGATGCGCGCACCGGCCTCGTTTACGTTCTGAACTATGCGGATGACAGCGTGAGCGTTGTACAGAGTTCGGCAGGGAAGACTCTGGCTACTATTCGGGTGGGCAGCCGTCCGGAGGCCATCGAAATCGATGAGGAGCGGGACCGCATTTACGTCGCCAACACCCACAGCAACAGCGTCAGCATTATCGACGGGCACGCGCGGACTGTGATTGCTACCGTACCGGCGGGGCGGAATCCCTACGCAATCAGCATCGATTCCGGCTTGAACGCCGTATACGTCGCTAATTTCGGCTCTCCTGCTTACACGCGGCTCAACACGGCCTCGCCTCGTCACTGAAGTCTGGCAACGAGGGACGAATTGGCCTGGATCTCGACCGAAGTACTCACTGCCAGCCGCCAATTGGATGCCGCCGATTGTCTACTGCGCGCGAACCGTGGGGTGAGGCAAGCTGACTGCGTACAGATACCAGGCAGCGTGAGGCAGCCACTGCTCGGTCCAGCGCCAGTCATCGTCCTTACCGGTAACCGCAAAGCCCTCGTTGAAGGAGATGCCATCCTCGTCGTTCATGGCGGCGGTGATGCCGTTGACGATGGCGCCGGGAGCGTTGGTGTATTTCCAGGAACGGAAGAACATGTAGGCTGCGTTGCCGTGCCCGCTGCCCATCAGCATGCAGGTGTCGTAAGGATTGCGGCCGAGGATCCAGTGCAGCTGATCGTCCGCGTAGGTCTGAAGCGCATTCGCGAACTGCGGGTCGGCGGAGAAGAGAGGGGCGGCCATGCGGGCGGCAGCGGCCAGCGATGCGAGACGGGCATTTTCACCCTGCCACCATGGAGCCGCCTCGGTGTCGTGGCGGAAGAAAAACGCCGCCCGGATTTGGCCGTCGCCCGTGCGCACCACCTGACGCGCGTAGTCGAAGGGATTGTTGACGTCGTGTGTTGTGGCGAGCTCGAACTCCAGGGATTTGCGGACCACGTCGCGAACACGCTGCCGGTTCCGCGCGCCGGCGATGGCCGCGTAGCGGACCAGGCTGATGACGGGCAGCCCGGCATCGGAGGGGTGAAAGAAAGGACGGGTGCCGTCGTCGGCGCGCCAGTAGTTTTGAAAGCCGCCGGAGCTGGTGAGCCGCGCCATCAGACGATCGGCGCGCCGGTCGGCCGCTGCGCGATAGCTGGGTAAATGCGTGGCGCGGTAGAGCTCCGTCGCAGCCATCAACGCGCAGTAATCGTCGAGGATGTTCTCGGTGCGATCGTTCAGCAGGTCCGTGTTGTGCGCTTCAAGAAATAAGAACGCAGCTTGGGCGGTCGCGAGATACTGCGCGCGCGGGAAGTCTCCGTCTTCGGGCATGGTGCTGGCCAGCGCAAGGGCGGCGATAGCCATGCCGCCGCCCGCGCGGAATCCGGCCTCGTACGCGTGCGGCCCCACTGCGGGTCCCACGCGCTCCGTCGATCCGCCGGCGGAAGTTTTGATCTGCGTGCGCCAGTTGGGATTGCCGATCGCACGATCCCCGGCCAGCTTTTTCGGGCCCGGGGCGCTGATGCTTTCAAAGAACGAGCCGTTTGGACGTTTCATGCGCACCAGGAAATCCGCGCCGTAGAGGCCTTCGTCGAGCAGGCGGCGCTCGTATTCGCTGAAGTTGTCGTCGCCTCGGCTCTTCAGGATTTCGTAGCTGGCGAGGAGCGTCCACGCGACCAGCGGCACCTGCTGCGGATTGAAATACGAGGTCGGGTTCTGGTGCGAGAGGTGGATGCCATAATCGCCGGTGGCGTCGTACCACCCGCCATGCACATCGACGAAATGGCCAGGCGCGCCGGGGATCGCGAGGTGCCGGTCAGCGCGATCGAAATCCCCGCTCGATCGCTGACCTTTGAAGTAATAGAGGACGCTGGACAGGGTGCGGCGCTCGAGCAGGTTGTCGCCGATCTCGAAGGCGCAGGAGCCGATTACGGGTTCGCCGCCGGCGGTGCGCAGTCGATACTCGCCGGGAGTGTGCCAGGAAGAAAAGTCCGCCTTCCAGAAATGCCAGGAGCCCCAGTGGTCTACGGTACCCGCGGGATCGAGCTTCCCCGTGAAAACGGTGTCGCCCGTGGCATCATCGACGAGAGCAAAGCCGCTCAGCGCTGCATCCGTTGTGCTTTCGATCAGAGCGACTTTCGGCGCGGCGGTCTCATATCCCACCTGGTCGACGAGGATGCGCACCTGCGCGAAGGACGGCGAAGCCGCCAGTCCGCAGAAACTCACAATGACCGCCAGCTTCAGGAATCGCAATGTCATCGCTGGTACCCTGGTTGCGACTATATCCCACAGTGGGGCGCCGGACAGCGGGCCAGATTGAAGTGTTGCGGCGTGGGTGTCGTCGTGATACGACGGCGTGATTCGCAAAGAATCAGAGAGCAGCGATAACGATGTTAAACGGACAGTAGTTGGGGGAATGTGCCGGTTGATCGCAGCGGCAGCCGTGCAGATGAAGAGCCGGATCGCCGGGCTTCTGATGGAGACCGGCGTCAGTTACAACCATAAAAGAAGGCATCTCGCCTCTTCTGAGAGAGGTCCGGCAGCAGCAAATTCGCCGCTCGTGCGTCGATCAGCGCACTGAAAACCCACAGAGGTGCGCCCAATCTCAAGGCCTGCTGTGCGGCGTGCGGAGAACGGGTTTGGCGCGAGCAAACGCAGTTCTGCGCGGTGAGAGCCCACGAGCAGGCTCGCGCGGTGAGAGCACACGGCGCCAACCCTCCCTCAGCAGAACCAGTCTCGGTCGCCGTCGCCCATTCCATCACACTCTTCGCCGGCCCTGGGCTGCATGAGACGTGTGCAGGCGCGGATGACGCGGCCTGCGCGTCGAGGCCACGCGCAGCGCCGGCCGGCCTCTGTGCCGACGACGCGCCACAGCGGGACGAAGCGTAGCCGCAATGCGCCGCTCGGCCAACGACGGCGAATCGGCGTAGCGTGGGTCGAGCATCGCGATGACCGCAACCGCGCGGCTGCGGTAGAGGCGAGCCCACTGGCTCTGTTCGAGAGCAACCTGCACGGCGTTCCAGTGATCCACATCGGTCTGCGGCGAAGCCGGGACAGCGGCACCTGCCGTGGTAAGCAAAGAGTCCGGGTCGTTGTTGATGAGGGCGAGGAAGCGGTCAAATTCCTCGAGATTGACGCCCATCTGATAGACAAGCTGCGTGAGCGCCATTTGCTGCGAGGCCGTCAGGCCGTCGAAATCCCGGCAATAGGCTCGAGCATTCGCGATCGCCTGAACGACAGAAATACGGAGCAGACTACTCGCCTCCTCGTCCGAAATCTCCGGATCGAGGCTGGCAATATGTCTTCTGAAACGCCGCGGGCCCCAGAACTCGAGGCGTGCCTGATACTCGTCGAGGATTTTCTGCAGCCGCTTCGGATCGAGCCCGGCGGCCTGCCATAGCTGCACCGATGACGGCTCGAGAAACGGATGGGGATTGAGCGGATCGTGCTGTGGGTGCGGGCGCTCCGGCAGATCGAGGCTGAACCCAGCCCCAATGAGCGGACGGCTCGTTTTCGGGTCGGGGTAGGCCGTGAGTACCCACCCCTCGTGGCGGCGGTCACGCAGAATTTGCATGAGGTCGGGCAGACGGAAGCGGATGTCAAACTCCTGAAAACTGCGCAGTGCCTGAACGGCAGGATCCGCAGCCACGACCGAAATCGAAGGTGCGAGAGGAGCAACCGGAGCAGAAGCTGCAACCGGGGGCGGCAGGGCGGGCCATCCTGTCTCCTGCGCAGGAGCGGCCAGGGCCGGCAGAAACCCTGCCGCCAGGAGAATCAAGATGCGACCGGATCCTCTCATGAAAACGGCCATCGCCTCCTGCATGCGTACGGTCACAATGACGGAGAAAAGACGCAAAGACAATGACTAAAAAGCGGCACGGACAGAGAAGGTAACGTGCGAAGCCATACCAGCGCCCTAATCCTGGAACGGGACCACCTGGACGGTGGGCGGCCTCCGGCAGAGTGAACTGGCCCGGTCGCTCGAGCTGAAAGGCTGGTGAGGACTGGAATTCCTGCAAGGAAGGGAATTGCCTTTCGATGCCTCTGGCCGCCCACCCCGCATGAGCCTGAGGACGGAGCGATCGAAGATATTTTTCGGTTGTGGCGATGTTCTTGTGGCCGAGTAGTTTTGGAAGCGATTTGCCAGGCGAGGCGCGTGACGTTTTCTTTCGAAGCCTTCACTTCTTCAGGGAGACGCCGGAAGGCATTGGCGATCGTTGTGACTTCCGGGCGAGCATCCATGTCGTCCGCGATCCGCTCCGCTTCATCTGCCGGATTGCACCGCAGGTTTCAGGCGACCCTGGGTTCGCGCGGCGAATTGCCGACGGGCCGCTGAATGCGCCGGCCATTTTCTTAGAACTCGAGGTAAAAGGTGCCGGTGGTGGAGCAGGCGGGAGCGCCATCGATCAGGACGGTGCCCGGTACCGGCACACCGTTCTGTTGGAGCACCGGCACGAAGCGCCACTTGCCGGCGACCTTGGTATACTTTTCCAGGTTCGCCCGCGTGCGATTCGTACGATCCATGCGTACTATCGATCAGAGTTTTTCTCCCGAGAGCGCAGCCCCAGAGAGGGCAGTCTTCTCATGCAGAAATTCCCCAGCTGGATAGTAAACTGGAAATGCACTTGTAAGTGATTGAGTCTAAAGAGCGGGAGTAGTTCAGTGGCAGAACGTCAGCTTCACCCTTGATTCC
>JASHNW010000077.1 GCA_030041435.1 Acidobacteriaceae bacterium | reverse complement strand
GGCATCGCCGGCTCGGAGATGGACACCACCGTCGCCTTGATCGGCAGTTCCTGCCCATTCTTCAGCCTGACCTTGTCAAAGGTCACCACCAGCATGGAATCGCTCTTCTGCTGTGACGGCGTCACCTGATCCACATGGCCTTCCAGTACGGTGCTCTTCGGCAATTCCTGAGTATCCGAAACCTTCACGGTCTGTGTCAGCTTGGCTTTCACCGCCTCGCCCTGTTTCGTTTTCTTCGCATCGAGCGAAGTATTCAGCTCTGCCTGGGCCGGCACCATCTGGATGGTGTGTTGCGGCTGCGCCGCCTGAGCAGCGTCTGTGGAGCTCTGCGTCTGCGCGCAAGCGGCCGCGCCTCCGCCCAAAGCCAGCGCGCAGCCGGCCCCCATCGCCAGCACGTGGCGTGCGAATGCATTCATGATCCATTCCTCCGTTGCCGCGCCATCCGTTCCCTCACTTAAGGGGACGCGCCCAGCCGCAGCGCGCGTTGCCCGCGCTGATAAACTGAACAGGACGCTGTTTGCACCATCTGAAGACGGCAATTTCTCGTTAGCGACGAGAATGGTGCCGGAAAAATCGCGCCGGCTGTCTGCATTCCGCCGCATGCCTGCTGCTACGTCCCCAAAATCGAAGAAAACAGGACTGTTCCTTGAGCCATATTCGCAACATCGCCATCATTGCCCACGTCGATCACGGCAAAACCACTCTGGTCGACGCGCTGCTCCGCCAGGCCGGCACCTTCCGCGCCAACGAAGCCGTCGCCGAGCGCGTCATGGATTCGAACGAGCTGGAGCGCGAGCGCGGCATCACCATCCTCGCCAAAAATACCGCCATCGTCTTTCACGGCGAAAAAATCAACATTGTCGACACCCCCGGCCACGCCGACTTCGGAGGCGAAGTGGAGCGCGCTCTGAAGATGGTCGACGGCGTCATGCTGCTGGTCGATGCCTCCGAGGGGCCGCTGCCGCAAACCCGCTACGTTCTCTCCAAAGCGCTGGAGGCGCGGCTGCCTCCAATCCTGGTGATCAACAAAATCGACCGTCCCGACGCGCGCGCTCAGGAAGTCCTGAACGAGGTCTACGACCTCTTCATCGATCTCGACGCCACCGAGGACCAGCTCGACTTCCCCGTCCTGTACACCAACGCGAAGCTCGGCCAGGCCAGCTTCGATCCGAAAACGCCAGGGGAAAATCTGCAGCCACTCTTCCAGGCCATTCTCGACACCATTCCGCTGGGCAAGGGCGATCCCGAGGGCGTCCTGCAGATTCTGGTCACCAACCTCGATTACTCCGATTACCTCGGCCGGCTCGCCATCGCGCGCGTCTTCCAGGGGACGCTGCACACCGGCGACGACGTCGCCATCTCCAAACGCGATGGCTCACTGCACAAGACGCGCATCACGAAGATGTTCAGCTTCAGCGGGCTTAAGCGTGTTGACATTGAGGCCACCGAAATCGACGACATCGTGGCCATCGCCGGGGTCGAGGGCATCACCATCGGCGAAACCATTACCAACGCGGAGAATCCTGCGCCGCTGCCGGCCATCATCATCGACGAGCCGACCATTGCCATGCAGTTCTCCGTGAACAATTCGCCTATGGCCGGACGCGAAGGACAGTGGGTCACCTCGCGCAACCTGCGCGAGCGTCTCGAGAAAGAGCTGCTCACCAACGTCTCCATCCGCGTGGAAGAGAGCGGCTCGCCGGACAGCTTCAAAGTGCTGGGGCGCGGCGAGCTGCAGCTGTCGATTTTGATCGAGATGATGCGGCGCGAGGGCTTCGAGCTGATGGTCGGCCGTCCCGAGATCGTCACCAAAGATGTCAATGGCAAGCTGATGGAGCCGGTCGAGCACCTCACGATCGACATCCCGGAACAGTTTGTCGGCGTGGTCATCGAGCGGCTTGGCCCGCGCCGCGGCGAGATGACCAGGATGCACAACCACGGCTACGGCCGCGTGCGTCTCGAATTCCGGGTTCCCTCGCGCGGGCTGATCGGATTGCGCTCCGAAATGCTCACCGAAACGCGCGGGACGATTGTGATGAATTCGCTTTTCGATGGCTACATGCCGCATCAGGGACAAATCCCGCAGCGGCCCACGGGCGCGCTGGTGGCCGACCGCCCCGGCACCACCACCGCCTATGCACTGGAAGGTCTCGAAGACCGCGGGGTCCTGTTCACGCCGCCCGGCGTGGAAGTCTACGAAGGCATGATCATCGGCGAGCACTCGCGCGACAACGACCTCGATGTGAACGTGGTGCGCGAAAAGAAGTTGACCAACATGCGCGCGTCGACGGCCGACGATGCGATCCGGCTGGCGCCCCCGCGCCTGCTGAACCTGGAGCAGGCCATCGAGTTCATCGCCGACGAAGAGATGGTGGAGGTGACGCCGAAATCGCTGCGCCTGCGGAAGAAGATCCTGCAGGCGAATCGAAGGCCGCGGAGAAACCCGACGGTCCCGGCATAGCAGCCGGGCCGCGGTTCGCCTGGGTGGCCCGCCGGCGGCCTCTACCGCTTGTGGAACTCGTCCCGGCTGGCGCGGCTGGGGCCTGTTCCCTCTACCCTGCGCCCTGGCTACGCCGCCTTCTCCGCGTAGGGATTCACCCGCTCGGCGATCTCCGTCAGCAGCTTATCCGCGTGGCCCTCTTCCTGGATCGTCTTGTCCAGCAATTCCGCGTGCGTCTTTTCGCCCAGGAGCTCCGCCCAGCGCCGCACGGCGCCGTAGCATGCAATCTCGTAGTGCTCGACGCGCTGTCCGGCGGAGATCAGCGCGGCGTCGCGCACCGAATCGTCGGCCGCGTCCTTCACCATGTCTTCGGCTTCCGTCCCCAGAGCGGCCATCACCTTGCACTTCACGGGGTCAGCCATGCCGTTGGCCGCGTTTAGAATCTCCTCCAGCCGCGTCACGTGCTCACGCGTCTCCTGCATGTGCGACTGGAATGCCTGCTTCAGCTGCACGTCAGTCGCCTTATCGATCATCCTGGGCAAAGCCACCCCGATCTGCTGCTCGGTCGACAGCAACATCTGCAGCTGGTTGAGATAAAGCTTGCGGAGATTGTCGAGATTCGCGGAAAAAACCTTCATCATGTCCCCCCTCTGGGATTTGGATTGGGACAGATCGCAGCCTCTCGCAGAAGTCCTGCGCGCGCTGTCGTGACGCGAGAAGCCGCGCTGTTCCGGTCTGTTCTCCTGGGTAGGATGCCGGGGCGGAGGAAATCCGCTGGCTCCGCGCACACCGCGGTTTACAACAGCGACCGGGGCGACCATTGAGCGCGGTTTGGACTCCGAAGCATCCGATTCAAACCATGCGGGCAAACTTGGCGCGCCGCTTCTCCCATTCTTCCATCGAGAAGAGGCGCGGGCCCACGTCGATCAGCCGCGGAATCATATTGAAGATGGCCACAGGATTCCACCGCTTGCCGTCCCGGGTGCGAAAGCCCTTCTCGTTCAGGTCGCTGGCGATCGAGGAGAACGAGAAGTCCTGCACCAGCATTTCCATCATCTGCAACAGGGCCTTCTGTTCCGTCTCGTCAATCACCAACCCCTTGCAGTCGTCAGAGACGCGCAGGCCGTAGGGGATCTCTTCGGGAAACGCGCCTTCGGTTGGCGCTTCGGAGTCGGGCAGTTCACGCCGCCATTCCACTGAGACCAGGTGCCACCCCGCTGCCACGCGCTGCCGGACAATCTCCTCCAGCAACGGTCCCGTGATCATGTCGCGGATCCGTTCGACATAGGCCATGTCTGCCCTCCTGAGTGGTTTTCATGGTGCACGTTCAGTGCCACAGCCGCAGAGACCGATCTATCGTCGCAAGTCATTGAAAACACACAGCCTGTCAAGTTCATCCGCAGCGCTGGCGTTGGACCCGCTGTCCATTTGAGGCGCACCGTGTCCGCAATCGAACAGGAACTGAACGCAGCCACGAGATACTGGCTACTGGCTCCCCGTTTCGCAGCGAACCGGGGAGCCAGCTAATTGACCAGCACGGCACGATACCGGACGTGGTTCTTTCTCACCTTATCCAGCGCCTGGTTGGCCTCCGTCATGGGGAAACTCTCGGTCCGTGCGCCAATCCTGTGCCTGGCCGCCATGTCGAGCATCTCGGCGATCCGCGCCGGACTGCCGGTGCCCGATCCGCACACACAGCGCCCTTTGGCGATGAGGGGAAGGGCGGAAAGGGTGAGCGGCTTCGGCGGCACGCCAACCAGGCACAAGGTTCCATGCGGACGCAGCGCGGCGACGTAGGCTCCCCATTCCTGCTCGGCGTTGACCGTGGAAAGGATCAGATCCTGCGAGCCTTCCACCGCTCTGAGCGCCTTGGTTTCGCGCGAGTGGACAAAGCGGTGAGCGCCGAGAGCGAGCGCCTCTTCTTCCTTGGCCGGCGAGGTGGAGAAGGCGGTGACCTCCGCGCCGAAGGTCCGGGCAAACTGCAGGGCCAGATGTCCCAGGCCGCCGATGCCGATGACGCCAATCCGCGAAGCCGGATTGACGCCGAAGGCCCGCATCGGGTCGTACACCGAAATTCCGGCGCAAAGCAGGGGAGCGGCGGTCTGGCTGTCCAGCGCCTCCGGCAGTTTGACAGCGAAGCGCACGTTGACCCGGATGGCATCTGCATACCCGCCGTGGCGCCCGATGCAGGTGCGCTGCTCCTCCGCGCACAGGTGCTCCTCGCCGCGGCGGCACCACTCGCAGAACCCGCAGCTGTCGGCCTGCCATCCGATGCCGACGCGATCGCCAGGAGCGAAGTGAGACACAGCTTCGCCCACCTGCTTCACGGTGCCGACCACTTCATGTCCGGGAATGAATGGGTACTGGCTGACGCCCCAGTCGTTGTCGATCAGGTGGATGTCGCTGTGGCAAATCCCGCAGTGCGTGATGCGGACTTCGATGTCCTGCGGCTGCAGGTCGCCCGGGTCGTACTTCAGCGGCAGCAGCTCGGCTCCAGCTGCGTGAACAGCAAGACCAGGAATCGTTGGCATGACCGCGAAGCCCCCCGAACCAAGTCAGCAGGTATCAGTGGAATCCCTATCTTACAGCGATCCCGCCGATGGGCCGGGCGGAACTTCTACTGGTCTTCCACCTGCAGGGTTACCAGCTGCTGTCCGCTGAGCACGGCGTCCATGGGCAGGGACGCGATGGGCATTGCCGATTCTCCGTTCAATGCCATGCCTTTGTTTTCCTTGAGCGGTTCCAGCGCATTGGCCATGGAAAGCGGAATGGCCGAGAGGGTGTGTCCATCGACGGCAGCCTGCGCCTCCGGCGCCAGCAGAGTGACGTACAGGCGGTCGCTGGGATGCATGCTGTTCAGCTGGGCAATGGTAGCCGCCATATCCAGGGGCTGCGCGTTGAACTGCGGCGGCTGCAGCAGCCGGTCGAGCGTGCTGCCATCGCTCACCAGCAGGCGCACAGGACCGTCGGGCAGATTCGCGGGGAGCGTGACGGGAACGCGTACGTTGCGCGCGTCGCCATGCCAGGGGCGAATGGTCGCCTCCACGGTTACAACGTCGCCGGCATGAACCTCGACCTTGCTGGCCTGGGCGCTCTCAATCTCCGCAGTGAGCCGGCGCGGAATTGCGTCGACCTCCAGATCGACACTTTCGATTGGAGTCCGGCGGGCCGCATTGTCGTAGAGCTTCGTAAAGCGCTCCCCTAATGCCAGGGCAGCCAGCAGATTCGCCGGCGAGGTGTCCGTCGGCGCCACCAGACTGTCCAGCTTCACGGTGGGATACCCGCTCAGTTTGACCGCTCCCTGCACCCGGTACGTGGTCAGGGCCGAGTAGCCGTTCTGCTGCATCAGCCCCTGGTAAACGGCCACCATCACCGCCATGGGGGTCACCTGTGGCTGATCGATCACGTCGAAGTGCAGCACGCTTCCGTGTTCGGGGAGCCCGTCACCGTCTCCGCTCACGTGCAGGGTGACGGGGATCATGCGAGCCGGCTTGCCGAACTCCCCCATGATGGCCGACTGCCGATCTTCGGTGATCGATCCGACTGTCTCCGTGGTGTTGATGATCTTGAAGGAGTCCAGCGGCGACGCCAGGGTAGCCACCACGTCCGCCTTCGTCATGGGCATGGAAACCGGTCCGAACTGGGTAATGGGGTGCCCGCAGGCCAGCAGTTTGGCCGGGTCGACGTAGGTAACGGTGCAGGTGGCCGCAACATCCAGATCCCCTCGCACCAGCACCGCGCTCACGGCCGAGCCGGGGATGAGCGGCTCCGGCTGCTTCTCGTCGCTCTCCGATCCCCCGATGCCCTGCACCGGCACCAGGCCTGCGGGCGCATGATCCTTCCAGAGCTGGAGGGCCGCCGGGCTGAATCCACTGAAAACCAGGGGTGTATCCATGGGCTGGATGAGCGGTGCGGCTGCATCCGGGCTGGCGACAGCCGAGGCTGCCGACTTGTCGAAGGCCGTGCTCATGACGGCGGCGCCGGCCAGCTCCACGCCTGGCCTCGACCCGGCGTCTTCCACGCCCAGCATCTGCTGGATGGGAGTAATGCCGGCGATAGGCTCCTTACTGAACTGGCCGATGCGAAACGCCAACGCGCCCACCAGGCGCCCGTCGATGTAGACGGGGCTGCCGCTCATGCCCGCCACCACCCCGGTGTACTCCGGTTTGGCGCCCTCCAGGCGAGCCAGGATCATGTCCTGGCGGGGACCGATGGCATTGTGCAGAACACCAAGAATCTCCACCGCCATGGGCTCCGGTGTGGTTCCCTGAAAGACCGTGTAGGCTACTCCCTGTTGTCCGCGGCGAATTTCGCTCAGGGGGAAGAATTTCGTTACGGCGGGCGGCGCGGGAGGCAGAATGAGGGCAGGGGCCGGGTCAGGGGCAGGCGTTTGCGCCAGCCCTGCGACAGCGGCGGTTGCCAGGACGGAGAGTACGCCAAGGCTGTTGCGGATATCTTTCAGGCAGTTGTACACGTCCATAGACTAAGCTGCTCTCGTGCTTGCCGCCAAGGTGCGCCTGGCTTGAAAATCGTTCGAGAGGTTTTCCATGAGGGATTCACGCCTCCACATAACGGCCATTACCACCACTGCTGTTCTGCTGCTGTGTCAGACGCTTTATGTCGCTCAATCGTCATGGGGGCAGAGTACGACCGATTCATCCCAGCAAACCCAACCCCAGCAGCAACAACAACAACAGCAGCAGCCGGCGGACCAGACCACCCCCGAGGCGGGAGGTCCGGGGGGCGACAACGGCCCGATCGCCATCCCCAAAAAAAAGGCTGCACCCGCCCCGCCTCCACCCCCGCCAACAGTAAAGAACCCTCCCGGGCTGAATAATTATTCGCTCCGGGTCGATGTGCCGGTGGTTAACGTGGACGTGGGTGTGATTGCGGAGAAGACCCATCAATTCATTCCAAATCTGCAGGAAGACAATTTCCGGGTTTTTGAGGACGGAGTGCCGCAGCAGATTGTCAGCTTCCACCAGGTGCAGGCGCCGATTACCGCCGTGCTGCTGCTGGAGTTCGCCGCGAACAGCTACTACTTCATTTACGACATGTGGAATGCGGCCTACTCGTTCACTCAGCAGCTGCGACCGGATGACTATGTTGCGGTGGTGACCTATGACATGCACACCACGATTCTGACCGACTTTACGCAGAACAAGATGATCATCCAGAACGCCGTTCAGTCGCTGCAGATTCCGACCTGGAACGAGACTAACGAGTTCGACGCCCTCTACGAGACACTCGACCGGCTGACTCGCATCGATGGGCGCAAGTACATCATCCTGGTGTCTTCAGGGCGCGATACTTTTTCAAAAATCACGCTGGATAAGATCCTGGAGAAGATTAAGGAGACACCAAACGTCACCATCTTCACCATCAGCACCGGGGGTTACGCGCGCGTGATGAGTCCTCGCGGGGACAGCATCGGGATGCTGCAGGCGGACAACGAAATGCAGACCTTTGCGCGCATGACTGGCGGAATGTGGTTTGAACCGCGCTTCGAGGCCGAGTTTCCCGACATCTTCTCGGAGATCAACAACCAGATCCGCAATCAGTACCAGCTCACGTACAAGCCGTCCAACACGAAAATGGACGGAACCTACCGTCGCATCCGTGTGCAGCTGGTGGATCAGGAAGGACATCCGCTGCGCATGGAAGACGAGAAGCATAAGCAACTCAAATACGACATCATCGCCCGCGACGGCTATAGAGCCAAACAACAAGTGGAATAAAGCAGACGGCAGGTAGCAGCCATCCTCTGACTTGCTCACTCCCTGACTGGTGTAAACTTTGGCCCGCTGACAGCTGTCGGCTCTTAGCAATCGGCTAACGGTGGACCGCTATATGCTGACTGCTTTCTGTTCCCTGCACCCTGTAACCTGTAACCTGCCATGGAGCCACTTCTCGTCGCCCTGCTCGGCCCGACCGGCAGCGGCAAGACAGCGCTCTCGCTGGAGCTTTCCAGTCGCCTGGGGGGCGAAATCGTCAGCTGCGATTCGGTCGCCGTCTACCGGGGCATGGACCTGGGGACAGCCAAACCGTCTTTGGAGGAGCGGCGCCGGATTCCGCACCATCTGATCGACATTCTGCCGCCGGACCATTTCTGCACGGCCGGCGATTACAGCCGGCTTGCCAGGCAGGCGCTGGCGGGCATCACTGCGCGCAACCACCTGCCCATCGTGACGGGGGGAACCGGGCTGTACTTGCGCGCGCTGCTGGACGGCCTGTTCAGCGGCCCGCAGCGTTCAGAAGAGCTGCGTGCTCGACTGCGACGCAGCGCCGCAATCCGCGGAGGCGGATGGCTGCAGCGGGTGTTGCGCCGCCTGGATCCGGCGGCGGCCGAGCGCACCCACCCCAACGACCATCCCAAACTGATTCGTGCCATCGAAGTCTGCCTGGCGGCACGACAGCCGCTCACAATCGCCTGGCAATCCGGACGCGACGCGCTGACGGGCTACCGCATTCTGCGCATCGGACTCGATCCTCCCCGCCCCCTGCTTTACCAGCGCATTGACGCCCGCGCCGAGCAGATGTTTTCCGCGGGATTAATCGACGAAACCCGTGCCCTGATTCGCGACTTCGGGGATTCGCCTCGTGCTTTCGAAGCACTTGGCTATCGCCAGGCTCGCGCGGTGATTCGCGGCGAATGCACCGAGTCCGAGGCGGTTGCGTCGACGCGACAGGGTCACCGGAATTACGCCAAACGCCAGCTCACCTGGTTCCGGCGCGAACCGGACGTTTTCTGGCTGCAGGGATTCGGGGACGATCCGGCGATTGCTTCCCAGGCTGTCGATCGGGTGCGGGCGAAGCTGTGATGCCATGACCTTCGCGAGCCTCATGAATCGCTCGACGTCGGACCCCACGCGGACGGGAGGCCACCGCGGGTGGTCGATCCGGCAGCGGTCGTCCGGGCAGCAGTCATTCAGGCAGCGGTCGCTCAGGCAACAGTTCTGGCGCGCACCGAGATCGTTCCTCTTGCCCGTCCTGCTCGTCCCCGTCGTGCTGCTCATCGACGGCTATCACCCGTTTGCCGGCGACGCCGGCATCTACGCCGCGGGTATTCGGCACATTCTCAACCCAGCGCTCTACCCAGTGAACGCCGTCTTCGTCACAGCGTTCGACAGGTTCTCGGTCTTTGGGTGGCTGGTTGCCGCGCTGGTTCGCACGCTGCATGCCTCACTAACGTGGACCCTGTTCGCGATCCATCTTTTTTCGATCTTCCTGTTTCTCGTGGCGTGCCGGCACCTGGCGTCGCGGATGTTCGATTCGGAACTCAGCCGCATTGGTTCCGTTCTGCTGGCTGCGGCGTGTTTCAGCCTTCCAGTGGCGGGCACCGCACTCGTCCTCATGGATCCCTACGTCACCGCGCGGTCCTTCTCAACGCCGCTCAGCCTGCTGGCGATCGCTGCCTGCATCGATCGCGCATGGCTGCGCGCGATTCTGCTGCTCGGGCTCGCCGCATTCCTGCATCCCCTCATGGGGGCGTACAGCGCTGGGTTTGTGATTCTTCTTGCCCTGGTCTGCTTCGGCAGAGTCCGCTGGGCCGTCGTCTTATGCGTCGCGGTGGTAGCAGCAGCGGCTGCGGCCTTTGCGACAGCGCACGGTGTTCCGGTCTCCGCTGCTTATCGGCAGGCTGTCTCTCTGGCTCCGCGTTCTTTTCTTTTTGTGGCGCGCTGGCATTGGTACGAGATTGTGGGAATGATTGTGCCTCTGCTGCTCTACGGAATTGCGCTTCTGCGATTCCGCCGGTTCACTCGAATCGGTTCCGTTTGCCTCACCTGCATTCTGCTGGGATCGACGAGCGTCGTTATCGCGGCGCTCTTCGTTCCGCCAACGGGACCGTACCTGCTGGTCCCGCTCCAGGTGCTGCGCAGCTTTCACGTGATCTATGCTGTCGGAGTTGTGCTGTGCGGCGGGGTGCTCGGCGTGTTGATGAAGCGCCGGCGACCTGCTGCGCTCGGAGTGGCCGTGCTGGTTTTCGCTGCGATGTTTGCCGCGCAGCGGGCGACCTGGCCGGATTGCGACTCCGTCGAGTGGCCGGGCCTGCCTCCCGCCAATCCCTACGAACAGGCTTTTCTCTGGATCCGCGGCCACACTGCGGCCGATGCGGTTTTCGCGTTCGATCCGCAACTGGTTTATCGGAGCGGCGAAGATGAGCAGGGATTTCGCGCGATCTCCGAGCGGGATCAACTCGCCGATGACAAGGATGCCGGTGTCGTTGCGGTCATCCCACACCTGGCCGACCGCTGGGCTCGCCAGCGCAACGCGGAGTTTTCCGTGGACCGCATGACCGACGGGGAGCGCAGGGCCATTCTCAGTCCGCTCGGAGCCAACTGGCTCCTGCTCGCACCCCATGCGCAGACCGGCTTATCCTGCCCTTACCGCAATGAGGTTGTGAAGGCCTGCCGGCTCACGCCCTGACCGTCCGCATCTCGCTCGCATACAGAAACGGCCCAGGTTTCAACGCCTGGGCCATTCCTAACGACTCACCTGTAAGCGCTATTCGCTGCTCTACTGCACTGTCAGCGCCACGCAGACCGCCCCTGCGCAATTCGGATCGGACGACGTGGCCTGAGTAATCGCAGTTCCGTTCGAAGAGTACGCGGCGATCACCAGCGTATAGTTGCCGGCAGTCGTTCCGTAGTTCGGCGACGGTTTGTAGTGCAGATAGGCGTATCGCGCGGCACAGGAGCTGAGGCCCAGCGTGCCTGCCGCCAGAAGCATCACAATGCCCAGCATCCGCAAGGCTCCGAAGTTCCTGCGGCGAAGGGTGCCCAATCCGGCCAGCGCCAGTATGCCGGGAATCAGAATTGCATAGGTTCGACCGGAGGGGGCGAATGGCCCGTGCTCGCGATTCATCGCGCCCGATGGGGCGGTGGTCGTGATCTGCATGGCGCTGGTGATCGACCCGTTCGCCGGCGGCGTAGCGACCTGAGGATTGAAGTTGCACTTCGACACCGGCGGCAACCCGGAGCAGGACAGGTTCACGGCTTCGGAGAAGCCGTTCTGCGAGGTTACGGTGAGGTTGACGGTGCCGAAGTCTCCCGGTTTCAGCGACAGGGACGAGGGGCTTGCCGTTACCGTAAAGCCCGGCACACCGCTGGTAGCAGCAGCGCTCACCGCGGCGCTTGCCGACGATGGCGCAAACGCGGAGTCCCCATGGTAGACAGCCGTAACGGACCTGGCCCACGCCGGCGGATTCGTCAGCATGAGCGTCGCAGATCCGTCATGCACAAATACCGACCCCAGCGAGCCCTTGGCCGTCTCGAAGCTCACCGAGCCTTCGGAAACCGGACCACCCTCCACATCGGCCACTCTTGCCGAGAGCAGAAGAATGCCGCCAGGGTTGTTGCCGGTCGAAAGCTGCGTCCGCGTTGCGACCTGCGCGTGCGCGGAAGGCCCGGCAGCTGCCAGCGCAAAGCAGGTTAGGATCCCCGTGCTGACGGCCAGGCGCAGGGCCAGCCGAGTGGCGATGTACTTCCGGAACAGCGAAATCATTCGTGAGGAACTCTCTTCAACGTACCGTCCGCGCAAAGCTATCGACAAACTGGCATACAGCCTGCCCATGCCGGAGTGAACCGATGGGTCTCTGCGCTGGAATGCCTATTGTATCCGAGCGGGCGCAGCGCTGGCACGCTCGATTTCTGCATGAAGCGCCGGGCCCGGAGTTACGATCTAGAGTTGCGCACTTGTTTTCTCCGAGGCAAACATTTATGGCTACTTCCCTTTCCCAGCGCCCTCAGCTCCAGTATTTGACTGCGCAGATCGACGAACTGAAGCAAAAGGGCACGCATTTCCGCCTCCGCATCCTCGATGACGTTCAGGCACCGGTTTGCACCTACGACGGCAAGCGCGTCATCAACCTCGCCTCGAACAACTACCTCGGCCTCTGCGACCACCCCAGGCTCCGCGAAGCGGCGATTCAGGCCATCCGCGACTTCGGAGTCGGCTCGGGCGCCGTCCGTACCATCGCCGGCACCATGAAGATCCATATGGAACTGGAAGAGAAGATCGCCCGCTTCAAGAACGTCGAGGCCTGTGTCGTCTTCCAAAGCGGATTCACCGCGAACGCCGGCACCGTCTCGGCGATTCTCGGCAAAGAGGACTTCATCGTCTCCGACGAGTTGAACCACGCGTCGATCATTGACGGCGCGCGTCTCTCCCGCGCGAAAATCAAGGTCTTCCGGCACAAAGATGTGGCCCACGCCGAAGGGATCCTCCGCGAAATCCAGAACGAGCCGGGACACAAGCTGCTCATCACCGACGGGGTCTTTTCCATGGACGGCGATATCGGCCCGGTCGACAAGCTTGCCGATTTGGCGGAGAAATACGGCGCCATCATGATGGTCGACGACGCCCACGCTTCCGGCGTGCTCGGACGCAACGGACGCGGTTCCATCGACCACTTCCATTGCCACGGTCGCGTCGATATCCAGGTCGGCACGCTCTCGAAAGCGATCGGCGCTATTGGGGGGTACGTCTGCGGTTCGAAGGACCTCATCGACTTCCTCTACCACCGCGCGCGCCCGTTCCTCTTTTCTACCTCGCACCCGCCGTCGGTCACGGCCACCTGCATCGCAGCCTTCGACCTGCTCGAATCCGAGCCGGAGCGCATCGAGCGCCTGTGGGACAACACCCGCTATTTCAAGGCGGAACTCGGGCGCCTGGGCTTCAACATTGGCGGCGTCAACACCCCGGCCAGCGAGACGCCGATCACGCCCATCATTATCGGAGACGGCCGTCAGACCATGGACTTCTCGCGAGCCTTGTTCGATGCAGGCGTGTTAGGCACCGGCATCGCCTTCCCGACGGTCCCGGAAGGCAAAGCCCGCATCCGGACCATCATGACCAGCGAACACACGCGCGAGCAGCTCAACCAGGCTCTGGAAATTCTGGGGAAGACTGCGAAGACAATGGGGATACTGACCTGACAACCGGAGCGGGTGCACCCTGCCTGCCGACCGTTAGCAGATGTGGGGCTCGCTGGGGTTCTTCCTCAATCCAGCCAGCTCGAGAGCACGATCATGGCCAGCCCGATCATGGTGACTTCGCGGTGCCCGGTGATCGCCGCGCCGAAACACAACAGCACCACGCCGAGGCCCATTACGAAGTTGGAATCGGAGTGGTGCACGTACGCGGCCGCCGGGGGCGCAGGCTGCCCTGCATACGGATTCGGATAGTGCGGATACTGCGTTCCTGGGGTTTCCATAAATCCCTCCTGACACATCCAGCATCGCGCCAAACCGCACTTCGCGGCAGTGCGCTTCGTCAGGAATCGAATATGACAAATGTCAGCCGAACCCATGCGCTGCTCCCGCCGCCGTTGCACCCTGCCTCGCTATACTTGAGCCAGTGCATCTCGAACGCATTCTCGCCCGAACCCGCGCCGACGTGGCCGTGCGCCGCGAGCGCGTGCCTCTGCGCGAGCTGGAACGCCGGGCCGCGCAGCACACGCCCCGCGGATTCGCGCGCGCCCTCCGTGAAGCCGGCGCTCAACGCCCTGCGATCATCGCCGAATTGAAAAAGGCTTCGCCCTCGAAAGGACTGATCCGCCCCGACTTCGACCCGCAATCCCTCGCCGCCGTTTTGGAGCGCGCCGGAGCAACCGCGCTTTCCGTCCTCACCGACGCCCCCTTCTTCCAGGGCAGCCTGCACAATCTCGAAGTCGCGTCCGCCGCGACCCGGATCCCCTGCCTGCGCAAGGACTTCACTGTCGACGAGTACCAGATCGCCGAAGCCCGCGCCCACCGCGCCGACGCTATCCTGCTCATCGCCGCCGCGCTCACCGACGCTGAGCTCGCCCGCTTCACCGCCTGCGCACACCAGCACTCGCTCGACGTCCTGTGCGAAGTTCACAGCGCCAAAGAGCTGGCCCGCGTGTGCGACCTCGGCTGCGACGCGTATGGCGTGAACAACCGCGATCTGCGCACGTTTGCCGTCACCCTCGACACCTCGCTGCAGCTGGCCGAGCAGCTTCCCCCAGGCGCCGTGCACGTTGCCGAAAGCGGCATCCGCACCGCGGACGATCTGCGCACCCTGCGCAACGCCGGCTTCCACGCGTTTCTGATCGGCGAATCCCTCATGTGCGAGCCGGATCCGGGGGCGGCTCTTGAAACTCTGCTGCAGTCCGTCGCGTCTCCATCTGCCGAACCCGTCTCCGAGCGCGGCTAATCGCTATGTGGATCAAGATCTGCGGCAACACCAGTCCCGAAGACGTGCACATGGCTGCAGATGCCGGCGCGGATGCGGCCGGCTTCGTCTTCGCGCCCAGCCCGCGCCGCGTCACTGCGGGGCAGGTCGCGGCCATGATGCCCGAAATGCCTGCCGATCTCACCCGGATCGGCGTCTTTAACACCCAGGATTTCGATGAAATCGTCTCCTCTCTCCGCACCGCGGGACTGCACGGAGCGCAGCTGCATGGCGAGCTCGATTTTTCGCTCGCGGAAAAACTGCGTTGCGAATTCGACCGAGGCTTCTTTCTTATCCAAACCCTGCACTGGGACACGAACAACGATCCCGCACGCGCTGAGGAAAGACTCCGCAATGAACTGCGCGCCATTGCGCGCTATCCGGTTGTCGATGCGGTCCTGCTGGATACAAGGACTGCGACCGCCGCCGGAGGCACAGGCAAGACCTTCGACTGGGACCGCGCCAAAGATACCGTCGCGGCCGAAGCTGGAGCGCTGCGCATCATCGTCGCCGGCGGCCTCTGCCCCGGCAATGTTCGCGAGGCAATCCTCAGCCTTCGCCCATGGGGCGTCGACGTCTCCAGCGGGGTCGAGCTGGGTCCCGGGAGGAAAGATCCCGCGAAGGTCTGCGATTTCGTCCGCATAGCCCGCTCCGCCTTCCTCGAAATCGAGCCAGCACCCATGTACCCCAGTGCGATGGGGCCGGTGTAAGGTGGAGTTATGGCAACTGCTATCGCAAATCGAGTCGCCGGACGCTTTGGCCCCTATGGCGGGCGCTACGTTCCCGAGACCCTCGTTGCCGCGCTCGACGAGCTGGAGCACGCATACGCCGAGGCCCAGGCCGATCCCGACTTCCACCTGAAGCTCGATGCGCTGCTGCGCGACTTCGCCGGCCGTCCGACGCCTCTGTACTTCGCTGCGCGGCTCACCGAGTGGCTGGGCGGCGCGAAGATCTACCTCAAGCGGGAAGACCTGCTCCACACCGGCGCGCACAAGATCAACAATTGCCTGGGCCAGGCGCTGCTCGCCTTGCGCATGGGCAAGAAGCGCATCATTGCCGAGACCGGAGCCGGCCAGCACGGCGTCGCGACTGCCACGGTCTGCGCGCTTTTCGGACTGGACTGCGTCGTCTACATGGGCGAGGAGGACATGCGCCGCCAGGAACTGAACGTCTTCCGCATGAAGCTGCTGGGCGCGGAAGTCCGCGGCGTCAGTTCCGGATCGCGCACGCTCAAGGACGCCATCAACGAGGCGATGAGGGACTGGGTCACCAATGTCCGGACGACTCACTACCTTTTAGGCAGCGTGCTCGGCGCGCATCCTTACCCGACCATGGTGCGCGACTTCCATCGCGTCATCGGCCGCGAAGCGCGCCAGCAGATCCTCGAAAAGGAGAACCGGTTGCCCACCGCGGTCGTCGCGTGCGTGGGCGGCGGCTCCAACGCCATCGGCGCGTTCTACGAATTCATCCCGGACAAGGAAGTCCGCCTCATCGGCGTGGAAGCCGGTGGGCGCGGGCCGGCGCTCGGCGAGCACGCCGCGCGCTTCAGCGGAGGATCCCCCGGGGTTCTGCAGGGCACATACTCCTGGGTTCTGCAGGACGACGCAGGCCAGATCGCCCTGACACATTCCGTTTCCGCCGGACTCGACTACCCCTCCATCGGCCCCGAGCACGCCGCGCTGCACGACTCCGGTCGCGCCGAATACACGTCCGTCACCGATGCCGACGCACTCGACGCCACGCTGCGCCTCGCGCGCACCGAAGGCATCATCCCGGCCCTCGAAAGCGCGCACGCCGTGGCGGAGTGCATCCGGCTCGCGCCCACGCTCAGCCCGCGCGACGTCGTGCTCGTTAACGTCTCCGGCCGCGGAGATAAGGACATGGGGATCCTCACCCGCGAGTTGAGGCTCACCGGAGGCGAGCCAAAGAAATGATTCGTTTTGCCAGCCATCCCGGCCTGGTCGCCTACCTCACCATCGGCGACCCCGATCTCGCGACATCGCACGAAATTGCTCTCGCGGCCCTCGATGCCGGCGCGGACGTCCTTGAGTTGGGCGTGCCCTTTAGCGATCCGGTCGCCGATGGCCCTGTGATCCAGCGTGCCAGCGAGCGCGCCGTCCGCAACGGGACGCGCCTGAGCGACGTGCTCGCCCTTGCCGCCGAGCTTCGCCGCGAACGCGCGCAAGCCGGGCTCATTATCTTCTCCTACTTCAATCCGATCCTTCACTACGGTCTGGAAGAATTCTGTGCAGCCGCCGAGCAGGCGGGCGTCGACGGCGTCCTCGTAACCGACATGATCGTCGAAGAGGCCGACGACTATCTGGGCGCCATGCATCGCCACCACCTCGCGCCGATTTTCCTGGCCGCGCCCACCAGCCCCGACGCGCGTCTCGAGCGCATCGCCGCTGCTTCCGAAGGCTTCGTCTACGCCATCTCCCGCACGGGAATCACGGGCACGCGCGCGGCACTCGAGTCCGACGCCGAGCAGGTGGTGCGTCGCCTGCGCCGCTTCACCAGGCTGCCCATCGCAGTCGGATTCGGCATCTCCAACCCGGAGCATTTCGCTGCCGTCGGAGAATTTGCCGATGCGGCTGTTATCGGCAGCGCGCTGGTCGCCACCATCGAGCAGGCTGGGCGCGCAGATGCCCCGAGCTCCATCGCACGATTTATCCGGGGTCTGCGCGGCGCAGCCGTGCCGGCCCGTTAAACTGCACTCTTTCCTGGTCGCCAGCGCCCGCGAAGTTCGCATTCGCAGGCCGATCCCCTCGTATTCCATTGGAAAAGGAACACCATGGACATCGAAACCTTCCGGCGCGAAATTGATGAGCTCGATCGCCAAATCGTCGCTCTCATCAGCAAGCGCGCCGCCGCTGCGCAGGAGATCGGCCGCCTCAAGCGCCGGACCGATCTCCCCGTCTACGAGCCCAATCGCGAGCGCGTCATCTTCGACAACGTGCGCTCGCACAATCCCGGCCCGCTGCCCGACGCCGAGCTCGTCCACATCTACGAGCGCATCATCGACGTCATGCGCGCACTGCAGCGGAACGAGCTGGCCTCACGCCCCGGCACGCCGGCGTCCGAAGCGACGCGGCAGAACCAGACAGGAAAAGACCAATGATCGTTGCTATGCAGGAACACGCGACGGAAGAAGAGATCCAGGCCGTCGTTGAGCGCATGATGGAGATCGGCTTCAACGTGCACCGAACCACCGGAACCGTACAGACCATCCTCGCCGGAGTGGGCACGCCTGGCGTTTTCTCTCATGAGGAATTCGAAGTGCTGGCGGGCGTTGCTGAGGTCATCCGCATCTCGTCGCCGTACAAGCTCGCCGGACGCAGTTTTCGTCCCGAAGGCACCATCGTTCGCTTCCCCAACGGCGTCTCGGTCGGCGGCGACGAAGTCGTGGTCATGGCCGGCCCCTGCTCCGTTGAAAGCCGCGAGCAGATCTTTGCCTGCGCCCAGATCGTCAAAGCCGCGGGAGCAAAATTCCTGCGCGGTGGCGCGTTTAAGCCGCGCAGCTCGCCGTATTCCTTCCAGGGTCTCGGCCTCGATGCGCTGAAGCTGCTGCGCGAAGCGGGAGACGCCGCGGGTCTGCTGATCGTCAGCGAGGTGATGGAGATCTCGCAGATCGAGCAGATGATGCCCTACGTCGACCTGTTCCAGGTGGGCGCGCGCAATATGCAGAACTTCAACCTGCTGCGCGAGCTGGGCGTTATTCGCAAACCCATTCTGCTGAAACGCGGCATTGCCGCTACCATCGAAGAGCTGCTGCTCTCCGCCGAGTACCTGCTCGCCGGCGGCAACTACGATGTGATCCTCTGTGAGCGGGGCATTCGCACCTTCGAAACCTACACCCGCAACACGATGGACATCTCCGCCATCCCGGTGGTGAAAAAGCTCTCCCATCTGCCCATCGTCGGTGACCCATCGCACGGCACCGGGCGCCGCGACAAGGTTCCTGCCATGGCGCGCGCGACGGTCGCGGCGGGTGGTGACGGCCTGCTGATCGAAGTCCATCCCAACCCCGACAAGGCCCTCTCCGACGGCGCGCAATCGCTGTTTCCCGAGCAATTCGCACAGCTCATGGATTCGCTGCGCATCATCGCACCCGCCGTCGGCCGTACCATGTAGTCAGCTATTCATGGCCATCCAGGGGATCACGATTCTCGGCACGGGGCTCATCGGCGCATCGGTGGGCCTCGCCCTGCGCGCGCAGGGCTTCCCCGGCTCCATCGCCGGATGGGACCCCGATCCCGAACAGCTCCACACGGCGCTGAGCCGTGGCGCCGTCACCGTCATCGCCGACGATCCGCTTACTGCCGCCACACAGAGCGACCTGATCCTGTTGGGCGGCCCGGTCTTCACGATTCTCGAATGGCTCGACCGGCTCGCGCCGGTGCTGCGCGACAACCAGCTGGTTACCGACGTGGGCAGCGTGAAAGGCGCTCTGTGCGAGCGCGCACGTGACCGCTACAATGCGCCTGGACAGGCTGGTTTTCTGCCTGGGCACCCTATGGCCGGCAAGGAAATCGGGGGCGCGGCGAACGCGGACCCGATGTTGTTCCTCGGCTCGGTCTGGCTCTTCGCCGAATGCCGGCAGGGCTCTGCGATGGCTCCGGCGGCTCGCGCTCTCGCCGACGCATGGCGCTCGTGGGTGGGAAAATTCGGCTGCCGCACCCTCGACCTCGACCCCGCGCGCCACGACGTCCTCTGCGCCTGGATCAGCCATTTGCCGCAGTTTGTCTCCACGGCCATGTGCGCGTTGCTGGAAGACGAATTCGCCGCCAATGCCGACCTGCTCCCTGTCGGCGGCCGCGCTCTGCGCGAGATGACACGCCTCGGCGCCAGCCCCTTCTCCATGTGGCGCGACATCGCCCACACCAATTCTGAGGCCATCGCGCGCGCGCTCGATGCGCTCGAACAGCGCATCGCGCATCTGCGCGAAAACCTGAAAACCCCCGAGCTGCGCGACGAATTCGATCGCGCGAATCGCTTCCGGCTGCGCAGTCCCGGCTCCGGTAGCTGATCCGCGGTTTACCATGGTGGCCATGTGCCGCCGTTATGCGCTGTACGTTCTCTCTCTGGCGTTTCCGTTTTTCGCCGTCGCCGCCGCCCAGCAAACAACGCTTCTCGTCGACGTCGACCATCGCCCGCAGGTCAGCCTCGACGGCCCCTGGCATTTCATCGCGGACCCTTACCGCGATGGCTGGGGTGGAAACCCTGACCACGCTTCGCTCCGCGGCTACGCTCAAAACGCGCACTACGTCCCTGGCGGCCCGCTCGTGCAGTACGATTTCTCCCGCTCGCCCACGCTCGATGTACCCGGCGACTGGAACTCGCAGAAAGATTCGCTCTTTTACTACGAAGGCCTGCTCTGGTATCAGCGTGACTTCACGTGGCATTCCAAACCGCACACGCACCTCTTCCTGCACTTCGGCGCCGTCAATTACGCTGCATCCATTTTTGTGAACGACGTGCACGTCTGCGATCACGAAGGCGGATTCACCCCGTTCGACTGCGACATCAGCAGCGTCGTGAAAGATGGCGATAACTTTATCGTCGCCGCCGTCGACGACACGCGCGCGGTCGACCGCGTCCCGACCATCAAGACTGATTGGTGGAATTACGGCGGCATCACGCGCCCGGTCTCTCTGGTTGAGGTTCCGGACGCTTACATCGACGATTACTCGCTCCAGCTGCGCCGCGGCACGTCCGACCAGCTGGATGGCTACGTCCACGTGGTTGGAGCCGATGCGGGAACCCGCGTCGCTCTCCGCATCCCCGAGCTGCACATCGAACAGAGCGCAGTCACGGATACAAATGGGCGCGCCGCGTTCTCCTTCACAGCTCCCGGATTAGAGCTATGGTCCCCTGAGCACCCGCGCCTTTATAAGATTGACCTCCAGGCTGGCCCCGATCGGCTTTCGGACGATATCGGCTTCCGCACGATCGAAGTACAGGGCGACCAGATTCTTCTCAATGGCAAGCCAATCTTTCTGCGCGGCGTTAGCTTCCACGATGAAGCGCCCACCCGCGCCGGCCGCGCGTGGTCCGATCAGGACGCGCAGACCTTGCTTGGCTGGGCGCACGAACTCGACTGCAACTTCGTCCGCATGGCCCACTACCCGCACACCGAAAACGAATACCGCCTCGCCGACAAGCTCGGCATCATGGTCTGGTCGGAGGTTCCCGTTTACTGGAATATTGACTGGACCGATCCGCACACGCTGGCCGTCGCAAAACAGCAGTTGTCAGAAATGATTCGGCGCGATCACAACCACGCCGCGGTCGTTCTGTGGTCGCTCTCCAACGAAACGCCGGAAAGCCCGGCGCGCGACGCTTTCCTGCATCAGCTGGCCGTCGAGGCGCGCAGCGAGGACCCAACGCGGCTCATCACGTCCGCCATCGTCACGCACTTGCACGGGACGACTGCGGCGCTCGACGATCCGCTCGGGAACGATCTCGACGTGCTCGGATACAACGAATATCTGGGCTGGTACCAGGGCTCGCCGAGCGACATTCCCAACTACACCTGGCAGAACCCCATGGGCAAGCCGGTTATTGTCAGCGAATTTGGCGCGGGCGCCAAAGCCGGCCTGCACGGGCCCGACACGCAGATGTTCACGGAGGAATACCAGGATCGCGTTTTCCGCCAGCAGTTCCTCATGCTGCAGAAGATCCCATTTCTGCGCGGCATGACGCCGTGGGTGCTGATGGACTTCCGCTCGCCGATGCGCCAGTTACCCGGCATTCAGGACGACTTCAACCGCAAGGGCCTGGTGTCGGACAAGGGCGAAAAGAAAAAGGCCTTCTTCACGCTGCAGGACTACTACGCGCACATGCAGCAGTGATGTTCCGCGTACCGCCGCCCTGCGCTACGCGCCGAGGTGTCCGAGCCCGATTCCGATGACGTAGGTTGCCACGCCTTCGACCGCGCCCACGAGCGTCATCTCCAGACCGCTGGCCCACCACGAGCGCACCGTGATGAGCGATTTAGCCGCGCCCACGGCGAAATGCGCCAGCAGCGAAATAATGGCCGACACAATTACCGCCGGATAGCCGCTCATGAAGAAGAACGGCAGGATGGGAATGAAGGCGCCGACGGCCGTCGAGAGCGCTCCCGACCATGCCGACACCAGTGGCTTGCTCAATCCGTCCTCGCTCATGTTCAGACGCTCGGCCGCCAGCGCGCGCGTAAACTGCTCCTTGTCCTCGGCCAGATGTTCCACAACGTGATCCGCATCGTCGCGCGGAATTCCCTTCACCTGGTAGTACAGCGACAACAGCTCGCGCGCTTCCGGGTTGTTCATCTCGATGGCGTCGCGCTCCCGCGTCAGCTCCGCCACGTAGATCTCCCGCTCGCTCTTCGCGGCCAGGTACGCGCCCGACCCCATGGACAGCGCGCTGGCGATCATGCCCGCTATACCCGACAGCAGCACCCAGTGGCTGTTGCCCAGAGTGGCGCCGGAGACGCCCGACACGATGCCGAAGATCGCGCCAAGGCCGTCGTTCACTCCATAGATTGCGTCGCCGATCCAGCCGGCTGTGTGCCTTCCCGACCGATTGCGCTGCGTCAGCAGCTCATCCAATTGTCGGCGGGCCGCTTCTGAGTTTGCCGGGGCCATGGGGTAGCGGTGCCGGACCAGCTCGCTCAGCACCCGATAGTGCTCCTGCTCGTCCGCGATTACCTGCTTCAGGATGGCGACACTGGGCTCGTCGCCCAGTTCCTTCAGCTGCTGCCCGTAGCGCGCGATGTCGCGGCTCTCGTCGATCTCCAGCCGCCGCAGCGCCATCGACGGCCCGCCCAGGCGGTTCGCCAAACTATCCGCGTCGCCGGTCGCCTTTCCTTCGTACTTCGGCAGCTCCGCACCCAGCTCGCGGATGCGCTTCGCCCACAGCGCGCCATGGTGCGCTTCGGCCTCCGCCATATGGCGCAGCGTTTTTTTGCGCATCGGGTCTTCGTCGCGTTCCGCCAGTGTGTTGTACGTGTGGAAGCCGCGCATTTCCGCCTGCCAGTTTTCGCAGAGCGCTTCCAGAACTTTTTGTTCCTTCTGCGTCGCAATCTGCGCCATCTCTCGCTAGCCTCCAATTTGATAGCTGATGCCGAAGCGTCCTATCTGAATGAGGGAGCGGCTCGAGGGCGGCCAAACGCGAATCTGCTCCACGCGCGTGGTTCCCGCAATGCGGGTTGCCAGCACGCTGCCCACCGGCTTGCCCGTCGCCGCTTCATAGAAATGGACCATCAGCCCCTGGTCGCTGTGCTCGAAGCCGATCACGTATTCGCCCGGCGCCAGCTGCACCGACGTTCCCAGCCGGAGCGGAACCTGGGTGAGGAAAAAGTGCGAATACTTTCCCTCCGCCGAGTAGCCGGCCGTGATCAGCACCACGCCCGCGATGTATTCGCCATGCCCGTTGGTGATGCCCGAAGCCGACGACATCTCGGTCTCGATCCGCTCCGTCACAACGGGCGCGCGCGCCGGAATCACAGACTTCAGCTCCGCATCCGTCGCCGTCCGCCAGTCGCCGGTTCGCGCTGCCCGCGCGGCGGCACACCAGCCAACCACCGCCAGCAGCACGACGGCCAGGGCCCACTTTCGCAGTTGAACATTGCCTGTCAGCATTCCAGTTCCTGTCCCCTCAACGCTCCACGCTCACCGCCGAACGCTGCTCTTCAGTCCAGATGTACGATGCCCCGCTGCAGCGCCGAGGTCGCGGCCTGAGTCCGGTCTTCGACACCCAGCTTGCTGAGAAGGCTGTTGACGTGGGTCTTCACCGTCGCTTCCGAGATAAAGAGGGCGTTCCCGATATCCTTGTTGCTCTTGCCCGCCACAATCAGCTTCAGCACTTCCAGTTCGCGCCCGGTCAGCGACGCGCCGCTCATGCGCTCCGCCAGCTTCTCGGCCACCCGCGGCGGAATGCGTGTCCTGCCCGCATGCACGGTGCGGATGGCCTCAGAGAGCTCGGCCAAATCCATTCCCTTAAGCAGATACCCTTTGGCCCCGGCCTGCAGCGCGCGATAAATATCTTCATCGCCGTCATACGTCGTCAGGACAACGATGCGCGCACCGGGATAATCCGCACGGATCCGCGCAATCGCTTCCACGCCATTCAGCCGGGGCAGCCGCAGGTCCATGAGCGTCACGTCGGGGCGATGTTTCCTGAACAGCTCCACCGCCTGATCCCCGTCCGACGCTTCAGCCAGCACTTCGAAGCCGGGCACGGTATTCAGCAGAGCCGCCAGCCCCTGCCGCACGATGTGATGATCGTCGACAATCAGAATCCTGATCGTATCTGTCATGCCTGCTTCTTCTCTCCCGGCTCGCAATCCAGCGGAAGAACCAGTTTTACCTGAGTTCCTTCACCTTCGCAGCTCTCGACCGTAAGCGTGCTGTTGATCGCTCTGGCTCGCTCCCGCATGCCCGTCAATCCAAAATGTCCGCTGGATCCGTCCGGCGGGGTGCCGGCAAATCCCTTTCCGTCGTCGTGGACTTCCAATTCGAACATACCTTCGTTGTACTCCAGTCGCAGATGAATATTTGCCGGGTTGCCGTGCCGTACCGCGTTCACCGTCGCTTCCCGGGCAATGCGCACAACTTCGCGCTCGATCCCCGGATCCAGCGGTCGATTCGTTCCACTTACCTGCATGTGAACCCGGGCGCGTTCTCCGGCATTGCGCACGGTTTCTTCCGCCATCTTCAGCAGCCTTGCCGGCAGATCCTCGCGCTCCGCGGTTTGCGAGCGCAGCTCCCAGATCGACGTACGCGCATCCTCGAGGCTGCTCCGCACCATGGCCCGCGCCTGCTCCAGCTGTTCCCTGGCCGCCGATGCCGAACTTTGCATCAGCTGCGCAATCAGCTCCAGCTGCACGGAGACGGCGACGAACCCCTGCGCCAGCGTATCGTGAATCTCTCGCGCAATACGGGCGCGCTCCCCCAGCACTGCCTGGAACTGCCGTTCCACGCCCAGCAGCCGGCGCCGCCATACGGCATATCCCAGGCCGGCCAGGGCGAGCGCCGCCAGCAGCCTGAACCAAAATGTCTGATACAGGTGGGGCTCGATGGTCAGTTCCGCCGTTGCCGGAGCCGTGCTCCAAATTCCGTCGTTGTTGCGCGCCATGACCCGAAACGTATAGGTGCCGTGGGGCAGGTTCGTGTAGTAGGCCACGCGCCGGGCCCCCGCATCGACCCAGTCCGGGTCGAAACCTTCCAGCTGAACCTTGTATTCCACCTTTTGCGGAGCCGTAAAACTCAGCCCCGCATAGTCGAATTCATAGTGGCTGTGCCCAGGCGCGATTTTCAGCTCCACACGCGCCGGCTGCGTTACATCATCGACGCTCACCTGCTCGATGGTCACCTGCGGCGGCACGCGATTCACCGGCATGTGCCGGGGGTCGACGCGCGCAATTCCTTTCAGGGTCGCAAACCACAGGCTTCCATCGCTCAACGCCAGCGCCGCCGGGTGTCCGCCGCTCGAGCATTCGCTGATCCGCATGCCGTCCGCCACCCCGAATCGCATAACCTCCGGAACCGGTCCGCCGCCCGCCATGCGGTCCAGCCCCGCGAGACTCACCCGATAGATGCCGCTGTTCGAGCTGATCCACAGATATCCGCTGCTGTCCTCCAGAATCCCAATAACCCGCCCGGGCAGCTGCTGCGATTGCAGGCTGACGATTTTTCCTGCGCGCATCCGGTTCAGCCCGCCATCCAGGGTCCCAATCCACAGGGTGCCTCGGCCGTCGGCGTGGAGCGCCGTCACCACGTTGCTGCTCAGCCCATCCTTCGTGGTGAGATTCCGGAACTGCCCATCGCGGAATTCCGTCAGCCCGCCCAGCGTTCCGACCCAAAGTGTGCCTTCGTTGTCCTGCGTAATCGCGCCCACCAGGTCGCTGCCCAGCCCGTCCAAAGCCGTCCAGGTGGTGAACTTCCCGTTGGAGTACCGCGAGAGGCCGTGCCGGGTTCCAATCCACAGCGCTCCGCGGCGATCGACGAACAGAGACCGCACGAAATCGTCCGCGAGCCCATCGGCGGTGGTGAAGGCCCGTGCCATGGCGCCGCCACGCAGCAGGTCGAGCCCGTCCGGCGTTCCCACCCAGACATCGCCATTCGCCGCCGCGGCCACGGCCAGCACCACGTTGCTCGACAGGCCCTGCGTCGTCGTGAGCGCGCGGAATTTGCCGTCGCGAAATACGTTCAGGCCGCCGCCCTTCGTGCCCACGCCCACATGGCCGTTCGGCGCCTGTGCCAGTGCGAGGACGTATTCGTCCGTCAGCCCGTCTTCCGCCGTCAGCGTGGAGAACTTCCTGTCGCGCAGCACGGCAAGACCACCCGACTCGGTTCCCAGCCACAAATCGCCTTCGCGATCCGCTGCCGCCGCGAGATAAACATCCCCGCCACGGAGCAACTCCGCCTTGTCTCCATTCTCTGGTTCAATCCGCATCAGTCCGTGCGCGGTTCCCGCCCACACGATGCCCTGGCGGTCACAGTACAAAAAGCTCACACTGCCGGTTGCCTGGCCGAGAGCGCGAATTTTTCCGCCGGCTGCGACGAACAGGCCCGCATCCGTTCCGATCCACACGCGGCCCGCCGTGTCGGCAGCCAGCACATTCACTCCGGCGCCATCCGGCACGGAGACGCTGCTGCACCCCTGCGCAGAGCATGTTTCCAATCCCGAGCGGAGGGCGGCCCAGACCGTGCCGTTTCCTGCGGCGGCCAGCGCAAGCACTTCGCCTGAGGCGCCCGCGGGTTGAAATCGGCCGTCCGCGCCGGCGCGCATCAGTCCCCCGGTCGTGCCCAGCCACACCGCGCCATCCGCGCCCGCTGTCATGGTGCTGTTTTCGGTCAGGTCGCCATGCAGGTTTACAGCCTCCGCGCGCGCGCCCTCAATCCGAAACAGCCCGGCCGCGGTCAGCGCCCACACCACCCCGTGCGGACCCTGCCACGTCCGCCACACCTGTGTTGCCGGAATCCCGCGTTGCGGACCGAAGGCCTCAAACCTGTCATCCTGCATGCGCGCCAGACCGCCCGAGGTGCTGATCCACAGCGCGCCGGAAGAGTCTTCCATCAGGTCGTCGATCAGATCGCTCGGCAGCTGGGGCGTGGTGGCGCGGGTGAATACGCTGAAATCCATGCCGTCGAAGCGCACCAGGCCGCCTTCCGTGGCGATCCACAGAAAGCCGTCGCGCCCCTGCACGATGGCGTGCACCGTGTTCTGCGGCAGACCCGAATCGGTCTGCCACGACTGGTAGCCGTACTCGGCCAGCGCGGTATGCGGATCGAGCGCCAGCGCCGGAATAGCCACCAGCGCGATCGATGCACCGCAAATCGCAACAGCAGCAGGAAGCCTGAGCATGGTGTCTTCTGTAGGAATGCTAAATCCGGGGCAGCGATTCGGCCCGATTTGTTGTTCAGCGTGACCGCCGCGCGCCGCGGGCGGTTTCCGGGGTACGCTTCACCTGGACTTTTTCTGCGGCTGCCGGACCAACGGTGAATTGCCCCAGTGACGTCTCGATCGCCACCGTCTGGTCGTAATTCCGCCGCAGCACCTGCACCGCGCCGCCGGGCTCGATTCCGGTTTGGTGCAGGAAGCGCAGCAGCTTCGGGTCGCGCTCGTAGAGGCTGGTCACGGTATAGCGGGCGCCTTCCGCAGCATCGGCCAGCGCCCGCACGCCGCGCCTCAGGCGCCTCTCCGGACTTTCCGGCAGCACCGCGTTGCCATGCGGGCAGGTGCCTTTCTCGCCCAGCTTTTTCATCAGCAGCGCTTCAAAGGCGGGCGAGACCGCGTGCTCCAGGCGCTCCGCCTCGTCGTGCACCTCGTACCAGGGCATGCCGAACAGCTCCGACAGCATGCGCTCGATCAGATGATGGCGCAGCGCGGTGCGGTACGCCGCCTCGCGCCCCTCTGTGCTCAGCCGGATCACCCCATCGGCTCGCACTTCCACAAAGCCGTCGCGCTTCAGCCGGCGCAGCGCCATCGACACGGCGGGCGCGGACACCTTGAGCCAGTGCGCCAGGGTCGCCGAGATGACCGTCTGCCCCTCGCTCTCGGCTTCCAGAATCGCCTTGAGGTAGTCTTCCTTGGATACGGTGATGGCCACGGTCATGAGGTAAGCCTGGCTTCCAGCTTACAGCCCGCGCTCAAATTGGACTTGCGTCAATGCTCGATACGAATTGAATCCCCGGCACAATTTGCTTTGCCAGCCGTTTATCTCCGGTCAGAAACAAGTCGACTCCCCTGGATGCCGCGCACGCCAAATGAATCGAGTCGGCGGTGGCGAGTTTCTGCACTGCACGCAGGGAAGCAAACGTTTCGACAGCGCCGGCGCTGAACGACAATAACTCAACGTTCATTTTGGCGAATCCCTCGCGTATTGTCCTGGCGACTTGCTGAGAGCCCTGAGCGCCGGCAAGAACTTCTCCGAGGCTAAGAAAGCTGGTGCAGAGAGAATCCCCGCGGAGGCGCATTCGATCATAGATCGCCCGGACACGCCCGCCATGCTGAGTGTTAGCCTCCAGCAGATAAATGAAAAGCATTGTGTCCCAGTAGACCCTGCTCATCGCCGGTCTTTCTCCGGGTCTGTCCGCAGCCATTTCAGGAAGGCTTCGCCGCCACCATATGCAGCAAGTTCATCTCGAAGCAGACCCCAAAGCCGATCGATGGGCGAGCCGCCCGACGTCCGGTCGTCGTACCTCAAGGATGGGTCTTCAGTTTCCGAGCCATTGCGAGGACCATCTTTCAGAAAGCGGTAGTGAAAAACCACGGTCGGACTCTGCTGTTTTTCCGGACCGTCGACGCTGTCAAGCCTCAGACCGAGGGGATTGAGAAACTTCCGTGGCGTACGCAGCGCCTGGCAGATTTGGGGGACGTTCTGGCGCGGCAACCCTTCGTTCTCAACGAAGAAATCCAGTACGTCGCGAACAGCGATTGTGAACGTTGTCTTGCCGTCACGTCGCGCCGGTCCCACGTAATTGCGCTCTGCGTATGCCCGGATCTTGTCGCTCATCTCTCCATGCATATATTCTTCTGCCTTTCACAACAATATTTATTTCATTCTTTCCTGCTTGTCAAGGGCACTGAGAGAATATTCTTAATTGACGACGGCGCAGTAGCCCGGCGGAGAGGTGCATTGGCCCTCCCGTACAATAACCAGAGCAAATTTCCTCGTGAAGGACTCCGTGTCGAATACCCCATCTTCTGGCCGTAAGCGCGTGCTCAGCGGCATGCGCCCCACCGGCAAACTCCATCTGGGCAACTACATGGGAGCCCTGCACAACTGGGTTCGCCTGCAGGACGAATACGAGTGCTACTTCTTCATCGCCGACCTGCACGCCCTCACCACCGACTACGCCGACCCCTCCGGCATCGGGCCCAACACACGGGAGGTGATCCTCGACTACCTTGCGGCCGGCCTCGACCCGGAGAAGTCCGTGCTGTTCGTGCAGAGCCAGGTGAAACAGCATTACGAGCTGCCCCTGCTGCTGGGCATGATCACGCCCCTCGGCTGGCTGGAGCGCGTGCCCAGCTACAAGGAAATGCAGGAGAACCTGACCTCGAAGGATCTGACCAATTACGGTTTCCTGGGCTACCCCGTCCTCATGGCATCCGACATCCTGCTCTACCAGGCCGACTTTGTCCCCGTCGGACAGGACCAGCAGGCGCATGTGGAGCTGACCCGCGAAATTGCACGGCGGTTCAACTCGTTCTTCCCCAGGGGCGGTCGAAAGCCGAGGGATCTCGGAAAACATCCAGAAATTCGGCCTGTCGTGATCGCTCGCTGGGAAGGCGATGAAATCCTCCCCGAGCCTAAAGTTCTCCTCACCCCTTCGCCCAGGCTCCCCGGCACCGACGGCCGCAAGATGTCCAAGAGCTACGGGAACACCATCCTGCTCAGCGACCCCGAGACGGAAATTCGTCAGAAGCTGAAGACGATGGTCACCGACCCGGCGCGCATCCGCCGCAAAGACCCCGGCAATCCCGACAAATGCCCGGTTGGCGACCTGCACAAGATTTTCTCCCCGAAGGAGACCTTGGCGAAGGTTTACGAAGGCTGCACGACTGCGGGCATCGGCTGCATCGAGTGCAAAGGCTGGGCCGCCGACGCCATTGTCTCCGCGCTGGCACCCATCCAGGAGCGCCGCGCGCACCTCGAACAGAATCCACACCTCGTCAGCGACATCCTTGCCGACGGCGCCCGCCGCGCCGCGGCCCGCGCCGAGCAAACCATGCAGGAAGTCGGCTCCGCCATGGGGCTTGCCCGACCCGCATCAGGGGCATCCGCGTAATGACCGACGAGCAGCCCCTCCCCGCCCCATCCCCCGAAGGCGCGAATGGCTCCGAAGCTCAGCGTCCGTCCGAGGCGCCCGCGGCACCCTCCGGCTCGACGTCCGCCGCGCCCGACACGCCGCATCCTGCGTCTGCCGCGAGGCCTGTTCCGCAACGGGAGGACGACTCCGCTTCGCCCTTCTCGATTACGGTGGGCCAGGTCTATGACGGCCCCCTCGATCTGCTGCTCGACCTGGTCCGCAAGCAGAACATCGATATTTACGACATCCCCATCGCCAAAATCACGGCGCAGTTCCTCGCCTACGTCGAGCACCTCAAGGCGTCGGACGTCGACAGCGCCGGCGAGTTCATTTACATGTCGGCGCTGCTCATCCACATCAAGAGCAAGATGCTGCTGCCGCGTTCGCCAGCCGATAGCGCTGAGGGCGAAGTCGAGGACCCGCGGCGCGAGCTGGTCGAGCGCCTGCTCGAACACGAGCGCTTCCGCAACGCCGCGCAGATGCTGCAACAGAAGCGCCAGCTGGAAGAAGCCACCTGGACCAATCCCGGCATGCGCGACTTCCGCCAGGCGGCCGAAGGCGACCAGGATATCGCCGCTGACACCCTCGACCTCGTCCGCGTCTTCCGGGAAGTTCTGGAGCGCGCCAAAAACCGTCCCGTCCTCGATGTTTCAGAAGACTCTGTCACGGTTCGGCAGATGATCGACTTCGTCCGCCGCCGCCTCATGATGGAAGACCGGCCGGTCGCGCTTTCGAAGCTGCTCTCGAACAGCCGCTCCGCCAGCTCCGTCATTGCCATGTTCCTTGCGCTGCTGGAGCTGGTTCGGCTGCAGGCCGTTCTCCTCCGCCAGGATCGTGGCTTCAGCGAGATCTTCATCAAGAAGAACGAACAGTTCGAACAGGTGCTGAACGACACCCTCAGCGTCCGGGACGACTGGAGTTAAGGGCCGGGCCAGCATGCCCGGGGCGGCAGCGCATACGATAAGCGCTTGATCCATCAATACTTGTCTGCGCCTCGCCGATTACCTCACCGCGCCGGTCCGTGGTAATCCCCGTTGGTAATTTGGCTCGACTTTCCGCCAGCCCTACAATGAGCGCAACAACCCTATGGATGAAGCCGTAGCATACGCTATTGCACCGCAGGAGATCGCTGCAGGCTCTGTTCCTCATCAAGATTCCAAAAAACCTCACGGGAAGATGGGGTTCGTCGTCTTCGGCATTGCCCTCATATCAGGGCTTGTCTACGCGGGCTCCGAGCTAGCCCACGACCTCAGCACGACCCGCACCCTGTCGGCCTGGTCTTACGTCCTGCTGGGGGTGGCGCTGCTCACCGCCCTGGCGTTCGAATTCGTCAACGGATTTCATGACACGGCCAACGCGGTTGCGACCGTCATTTACACCAACGCCCTTGAGCCGCGCATCGCCGTCGTGTGGTCCGGCATGTGGAACCTCATCGGCGTGCTCACTTCCTCCGGTGCCGTGGCGTTTGCCATCCTCTCGTTGCTGCCGGTCGAGCTGATTCTGCAGGTCGGCAAGGGCGCCGACTTCGCTATGGTGCTATCGCTGCTGATGGCAGCGCTGCTCTGGAATCTGAGCACGTGGTGGTTCGGCCTGCCCGCGTCCAGTTCGCATACCCTCATCGGCTCCATCATCGGTGTCGGAATCGCAAATCAGCTCATGAGCGTGCACGGCAGCAGCAGCGGAGTCGACTGGGGTCAGGCCGCCAGTGTCTTCAAGGTTCTGCTCATCTCCCCGCTGGTCGGTTTCGGCGGCGCAGCGATACTGCTGCTGATTCTCAGGCAATTTGTCAGGGACCCTGCCCTTTACCAGTCTCCAAAAGGCGACGAGCCGCCGCCCTTATGGATCCGCTGCCTTCTCATCCTCACCTGTACCGGTGTCAGCTTTGGCCATGGTTCCAACGACGGACAAAAGGGCATGGGGCTGATCATGCTGATTCTCATCGGCACTGTGCCCACTGCCTATGCTCTCAACCATGCCATCGGCGCGGATCAGGTGCAGGAATTCGCCGTGGTCTCGCAACAGACGGTCTCCGTTCTCGACCAATACGTGCCGACGGGAGACCCGGCCAACGGCGATCCCCGCGCCGATCTCACGGCCTACATCCGCACGAAGACGATCACGCCGAACACCATGCCGGCCCTGCGCCAGATGGTCGAGGAGGTGGAATCCGAGGTTGTGAGCTATAAGACGCTGGCTGATGTGCCGAACGGGCAGCAGCAGAACATCCGCAGCAACATGTATGTCGTCAGCGAGGCCATTCGGCTCATGGCCAAAAGCGGCAATTCCCGGTTCACCGCATCCGATCATGCTGTCCTAACCATTTACAGGAAGCATCTCGACAGCTTCACACGGTTCATTCCCACGTGGGTTAAGGTTGCCGTGGCGCTTTCGCTCGGGCTCGGCACCATGGTCGGCTGGAAGCGCATTGTCGTCACCATCGGAGAAAAAATCGGCAAGCAGCACCTCACCTACGCCCAGGGAGCAGCCGCCGAAATCGTCGCCGCCGCCACCATCATCGCCGCGGACAACTACATGCCCGTCTCCACCACCCACGTTCTTTCCTCGGGCGTGGCCGGCACCATGACCGCCAGCGGCAGCGGCCTGCAGTGGGCCACCATCCGCAATATCGCCATGGCCTGGGTCCTCACACTGCCCGCTGCGGCAGCGCTCGCCGGCGGGATCTTCTGGGTCATGCGCCGGTTCGTTTGATCGTTCACCGAATGTCTGCGTCGACCTCCGGATTCATCGTCTGTTCATCCGGCGTTCATGCCTGAGGCGATTTCGCGCTGCTAGTTTTGCGGAACCATCCTCTCCTCAGGAGCCAACCGCCATGGATGATGTTGCCGCAGTAGCCATTTCCCCCCAGGAAGCAGGTTCTCTTCTCGACCAGAAGATGAAGAAATCTCCTGGGATGCTGGGGATACTCATCTTCGGTGTTGTTCTTGTTGCCGGCATCGGCTATGCCGGCTCCCAGCTGGCGCGCGACCTTTCCGGCACCCACCTGCTCTCCGCGTGGCCGTACATCCTGCTGGGCATTGCCCTGCTCATCGCGCTCGGATTCGAGTTCGTAAACGGCTTCCACGACACGGCGAATGCCGTCGCCACCGTGATCTACACGCATTCGCTGGAGCCCCACATCGCGGTGGTCTGGTCCGGCATGTGGAACCTCGTGGGTGTCCTCGCCTCCTCCGGCGCTGTCGCGTTCACCATCCTGTCCCTGCTGCCGGTGGAGTTGATTCTGCAGGTAGGCAAGGGGGCGGGCTTCGCCATGGTCTTCTCCCTGCTCGTTGCCGCCATCCTCTGGAATCTCGGCACCTGGTGGCTGGGCCTGCCCGCCTCCAGCTCGCATACGCTCATCGGGTCCATCATCGGCGTGGGCATCGCCAACCAGCTCATGAACCCGCACACCGCAACCAGCGGCGTGGACTGGGGCCAGGCGACGAACGTGTTCAAGGTCCTGCTCGTCTCTCCGCTCGTCGGCTTCGGATGCGCGGCTATCTTCCTGCTCATCCTCAAGTTCTTCGTCAGAAACCCCGCGCTCTATCAGTCGCCCAAAGGCACTGAGCCGCCGCCGTTCTGGATTCGCTGCCTGCTCATCCTCACCTGCACCGGGGTCAGCTTCGGCCATGGCTCCAACGACGGCCAGAAGGGCATGGGCCTGATTATGCTGATTCTCATCGGCACTGTCCCCACGGCCTACGCTCTCAACCACGCCATCGGCTACAACAAGGTGCAGGACTTCGCTGTCGTGTCGCAGCAGACCGTGACGGTGCTGAACCCGTACGTCTCTCCCACGGCCGCAATTCCCGGCGATCCTCGCGAAGTGCTCACGGATTACATTCGGACAAAGAATTTTGCCCCCAATACCATGCTGGCCCTGCGCCAGATGGTGGAGGAAATCGACACCGAGATCGTGACCTACAAGACTCTGGCCAGCGTCCCCGCCGGGCAGCAGCAGAACGTCCGCAACAACATGTACGTGGTCAGCGAGGCGCTCCGGCTCATGGGAAAGAGCGGCAATCCGAAGTTCGATGCCTCAGACACGCTGGTGATCGGAAACTACAAGAAATATCTGGATGACTCGACCAAGTTCATCCCCTCCTGGGTCAAGGTCGCGGTGGCTCTCGCGCTGGGGCTTGGCACCATGGTGGGCTGGAAGCGCATCGTGGTCACCGTCGGCGAAAAGATCGGCAAAGAGCACCTGACCTATGCCCAGGGCGCTGCTGCTGAAATCGTCGCCGCCGCCACCATTATCGGAGCCGACCACTTCCACATGCCCGTTTCCACCACGCACGTACTTTCCTCCGGTGTGGCCGGCACCATGACCGCCAACGGCAGTGGATTGCAGCTCGCCACCATCCGCAACATCGCCATGGCCTGGGTCTTCACCCTGCCTGCGGCCGCCCTGCTGGCCGGCTGTCTGTTCTGGGTCATGCGCCAGTTCGTCTGATCAAAGACGGCTCGATCCACCCCTCGGAACGGCGTTTTCTGTAGTATCGAGAAAGCGCCGTTTTTCTCTTTTGCGACGCCGATAACCCACTGCCCGATGAGTCTTAAAGCCCGCATTGAAGCCGTAATCTACGCCGCCGAAGAACCGGTCACGCTCGCACAGCTTACTTCCCTCTTTCGCGAAGAAGCCCTCGCCAGCCGCGCCGAGCGCGTCGCCCCGGAACCCGATCGCGAAGCACCCGCCGAGGATGCCCTGACTCCGGAAGCTGGCGCCGCCGAACCGGTTTTCGACGATATCGAAGCGCCGCCAGCACCCGCCCCGGCAACCGAGGCGCTCGAGACGAGCGTGCCGCCTGTCCCTTCGGCGACGGAAGAGCCCACGGGTGAGGAAGCTCCCGAAAGCGCTGCGCCTGCAGTGGAACCGGGCGCCACTCCGGAAGCAGCAGGTGTCAACGACGAAAAGAAGGCTGCCCGCCAGCGCGACCGCGAAATCCGCGACGAAATTCGCAGCATTGTGGACGAGCTGATCGCCGATTACAACGCAGCCGACCGCGGCCTCGAAATCCGCGAAGTGGCGGGCGGTTACCGCATGGCGACCCGCGCGGAATACCACGACGCGGTCCGCGCCTTCGTGAAGAGCCTGAAGCCGCCGATGAAGCTCTCGCTGCAGGCGCTCGAAACCCTCGCGGTTATCGCCTATAAGCAGCCCGTTACGGCGCCCGAAATCGGGGAAATCCGCGGCGTCGACTCCGGCGGCGTTCTCGGGTCTCTGGTCGCGCGCAAGCTCATAACTACGGCCGGACGCAAACAGGTCATCGGCCGGCCCATTCTCTACAAAACTACCAAAGAATTCCTGCTGCGCTTCGGACTCAAAGACCTCAACGAGCTTCCGTCGATCGAAGAATTCGAGAAGATGGCCAGCGAGCTGGCGGAGTCCGAAGAGGAATCGGCAGCCATCGCCCCTGCAGAAGAGGAACTGCCCTTCGCGCAAAACGAAATTGCCGACGTGGAGGAGGTCGCCGAGTCTGCAGCCACGGACGATGACACCCAGCCGTCATCCCCCGATTCTGCACTCGCTGCTGAGCATGATTCCGCAGCCACCGGGAATGCCGCGGCGGCCACCGAGGGAGAACTCCCGTGACGGAACCGGATGCGGGCTCGTCACCTCAGCGCCTGCAAAAGATCATTGCCGCCGCCGGCATCGCCTCGCGCCGTAAAGCCGAGGAGCTCATCCTCCAGGGTCGCGTCCAGGTGAACGGGCACACCGTCACCGAGCTCGGCACCAAAGCCGACCCCACCCGCGATCACATCCGCGTCGACGGCAAGCTTCTGCATGGCGCCGAACGGCCTCGCTACTTCGTCGTCAACAAGCCGAAGGGGTACGTGACCACCGCCAGCGATCCGGAGGGCCGGCCGACCGTCATGGACCTCATCCAAAGCGGTGAGCGGGTCTTCCCGGTTGGCCGTCTCGACTACTCCAGCGAAGGCCTGCTGCTCATGACCAACGACGGGGCGCTCGCCAACGCACTCACGCGCGCCGCCGCACGCGTGGAAAAGACCTACCTTGTCAAAGTCAGCGGGAAGCCGTCGGAGTCGGCTCTGAGCCAGTTGCGCCACGGCGTCATGATCGACCGCGACACGCAGGTTCGCAATCCGTCTGACCGATCCGATGCCCCACCGCGGCGCAGCGCCGGCCGCGTCATGACCGCGCCGGCACGCATCCGCCTTCTGCGCGAAGCGGACAATCCGTGGTACGAGATGGTGCTCATCGAGGGCCGCAACCGGGAAATTCGCAAGATGTTCGAAGAGGTCGGCCATCATGTGGAGAAAATCCGACGCGTCGGCTACGGCCCGCTCGTCCTCGATCTTGAGCCGGGCCGCTCGCGCGAGCTAACGCTCGAAGAAGTCGAAGCGCTGCGCCGCGCTGCGCAGGGCAGGACCGAAAAACCGTCGAGAAAAATGCCCCGCCCTGGCCGCACGCGGCCTGTGCGCTCCGCTCCACCTCGTACCACGAACCTTCCGGGACCGCGTTCCGCCTCCCCTGACCGTTCCTCGAGGCGTCGTCCCACGGCTGGCCGCAGGCGCCCGTAAGCAATCCGGGTGCCGCCTGAATCGGCGCACCCCGCCCACTCGTCGAAGATTCGTGCCAGAATATTTTCAGCACGCGGATCGTCCCAATCCACGCCGGGGAGTCACCGATGAAGCGTCGCGAATTCCTCCGTCAGGCTGCCATCGCCACCGCTGCGGCTGTTGCCTCCGACCAACTGCGCGCGTCCTCCGCCACACCGTCGCACCCCATTGCTCGCCGTCGCCTGGGCAAGACCGGCGAGGAGCTTTCCATCATTGGATTCGGTGGCATCGTTGTCATGAACGAAGAACAGCCGGAGGCCCGCAACATCGTCGCCGAAGCGGTTGACCGCGGCATCAATTACTTCGATGTCGCCCCGAGTTACGGCAATGCGCAGGAGCGCCTCGGTCCGGCGCTGGCTCCTTACCGCAACCGCTCCTTCCTGGCCTGTAAAGCGGAAGACCGCACGAAAGACGGCTGCCGCGCTCAGCTCGAAAACTCTCTGCAGCTCCTCAAAACCGATCGCTTCGACCTTTACCAGTTCCACGCCCTCACCAAAATGGCCGAGCTCGACAAGGTCCTCGGCCCCGGCGGGGCAATGGAAACCGTGGAGGCGGCGAAAAAGGAAGGCAAAATCCGCTACATCGGCTTTTCCGTGCACTCTCAGGAAACTGCCGTCGCGGCGATGAACCGCTACCCCTTCGACACCGTCCTCTTCCCCCTCAATTTTGTCCTGTGGACCCAGGCCAAATTCGGCCCCGGCATTCTGGCAGCCGCCCAGGAAAAGGGCGTTGGCATTCTGTGCCTGAAGAGCATGGCCAAAACCGTCTGGCCCGCGGGCGAAAAGCAGAATCATCCCGAGCCCAGGTGCTGGTACCAGCCTGCAGATTTCCCGCATGAAGCCGCGATGGGCCTGCGCTGGACGCTCAGCCACCCCATTACCGCTGCCATCCCGCCCGGCGACGAGCGCTATTTCCGCCTCGCCATGGACGTGGCGCAGAACTACTCGCCCCTCAGCACCGCCGAGGAGCAGGCGCTGCTCGGCGGGGCTCAGGGCGTCGAGCCCATCTTCCACCTGGGCAACGAGGTGTAGCGCCGGCGTGCGTCCGATTAGAAGATTCGGTATCTAATGTTCCAGGAGTTTCCCATGGCCAAAGCCACATTTGCAGCAGGATGTTTCTGGGGTGTTGAAGCTGCCTTCCAGCAACTCCCCGGCGTCACCGCAACCGCCGTTGGATACGAAGGCGGCAAGCTCGACAACCCGACGTACCAGGACGTCTGCACCGACCGCACCGGCCACGCCGAAGCTGTCGAGATCGACTACGACCCGGACAAGATCACCTACGAGAAGCTCCTGGAGGCGTTTTTCTCGCTGCACGACCCCACGCAGCTCAACCGCCAGGGGCCGGACTGGGGCACACAATACCGCAGCGTCATCTTTTTCCACTCGCCGGAGCAGGAATCCGAAGCGAAGCAGTTCATCGCCCGGCAGACTACGGAGAAGCGCTTCGCGAAGCCCATCGTCACACAGGTGGTCCCGGCGGAGACCTTCTGGCGGGCCGAAGAATACCACCAGAAATACCTCGAGAAGCGCGGCGCCCTCAGCTGCCACGTTTGACCTTTACGCGGCGCGCATCGCGTCGCGCCGCACCAGCAACGCCACCGTCAGCCCGATACAGAGCAGCAGCGCCAGCACGCCGCTCACCCGTGACGCCAGCGTCATCGCGGCGGTCGCATGCGGGACCCTCGTCAACGGCAGCACAACCAGATTCATGAACAGATAGACGAGCACGCCGTAAAGCAGGCCGCAAACCACCGGCCGCCGGATCAGAACCGCCAGCCGGCGCGCCGCCAGGTAATACACGGCAGTCCATGCGATCGCAATTGAAAAGTGGATCGCAACGCCCAGCGCCACGGACGCAATCCCAGCGTGAAACGCCCACAGCCCGGTGAGCCCGCTCGCAATGTACTGGAAGATCTGCCTCGGCGTAATGTGGCGAAACGCGTTGAAGAGGATGTTCTCGCCGATGTCCAGCGTTCCGGCGATCAGCCCGATCCGCAGCACGCTGCCGAGTGCCCGCGCCCCGCTGCCCATCGCAGCATTCTACAGCGCTCCTTAGCGGGCGTCGCCCAGGCCGTCGCCGGGAAAGCGCGGAATCCCGAAGTGCCCGCGCAGGTGCAGCAGATCGAGCGGGCTGATGACACCGTCTACGTATACGAGGTCGATGTTTTTCTGGTTGGCGACCAGCACCACGGCGCCGTCCACATTGCTGCCGGCAGTGCGGATCCATACATCGGTGCGCATCGGGTCGCGAGGGACGACATCCGAGCTCACCGGCGCAGCGGCATGCGCGGCCGCCTGCTTCGTCACCAGGTGCTTCCATCCCTCGCTGCCCAGCTGGGTACGCACCGCATCCAGCGCCGCCGCATCGTAAAGGCCCGGCGCGGCAAATCGATAGCTGTGCACCGTGATGCTCCGCAGCTTCGCCACGATGGGACGGTCTTCATCGGGCAGCGACCGGCTCATGGCACGCAGCATCGACTCGTTGAAGGTAAAGTCCGTCTGGAAGGTCGCATGCGCCGCAAGAGCTTCCATCCCGGGCGGGATCTGATTCACGTCCTGTGCGTGAACGCATCCGGAACACAACAGAACGGCAAGCACAAAGAAAGGGAGTGGTCGGGACCGCATAGACAGTCAGACGTAAATTCGCCGGAAAAGTGGCGGGCCGCAACGTCGTGGCTCTGGCGCCTGCCGCTATACCCACTCACCCCGGCGCAGCACCGGCTCGGCGTTTCCTGACGCGGTGATCCCATCCACGTCGATCTCCCTGGACCCGATCATCCAGTCCACGTGGATCAGGCTGTCGTTTGCGCCTTTCGCTGCCAGTTGCTCCGGGGTCAGCTTGTCGCCGTCGATCAGGCAGGTCGAATACGCCTGGCCGAGCGCGATATGGCACGCGGCGTTTTCATCGAAGAGCGTGTTCAGAAACAGCAGCCCGCTGGCCGAAATCGGCGATGAGTTCGGCACCAGCGACACTTCGCCCAGGCGCCGCGCCCCCTCATCCGTCTCGATCATTCGCTGCAGCACCTGTCCGCCCCTGGCCGCATGCGCCTCGACGATCTTGCCGCCCGCAAAGCGCACCGCGATCTCCTCGATCAGTGTGCCCTGGTAGGAAAGCGGCTTGGTGCTGCGCACGCTCCCCTCCACGCGGTCCTTATGCGGGGTCGTGAAGACTTCCTCGGTCGGCATGTTGGGAATGCAATAGTTTCCGTTCCCGGCAGTGGTGCCGCCACCCAGCCACAGGTGATCGTCTGCCAAACCCACCTTCAGGTCGGTCCCCGGTCCCGTGAAGTGCAGCGCCGCGTAACGCTTCGCATTCATGCGGTCGGCGCGCGCATGTAATCCCGCGTCGTGCTGCTTCCACGCTGCCACCGGATCCGGCTGGTCCGCACGGCTGGCCGCAAAAATGGCGTTCCACAACTTCGTCAGCGCTTCATCCTGCGGCAGTTCCGGAAACATCGCAGCCGCCCACGCCGGAGTCGCCGCCGACACAATCGTCCAGTTGATGTCGTGGCGGGTGATCAGTTCCAGGGCCGGGCGGTAAGCCTTCGAGAGAGACCGATTCGCCCGGCTCACCTTCTCCGGGTCCTCCCCGGACAGAAGCGACGGATTGCCCCCGGTGATCGCGAGCCGCGCGGCCCCGTTCCTGTAGGCCGTCGCCATGCCCTCGTAGAGCCATCCTGCCGCCGCATCGAAGCTCGAGTCCGCACCGAACCTGTAGCGCAGCAGCGCCGACTCATCGTCGGTAAAGAAGGTCGTCACCAGCGATGCGCCTGCTTTGTACGCATGTTCGGTGATCTTCCGCGCCAGCGGCAGCGCGTCGATCGAGGCCGTCATCACCATTTCCTGCCCGCGTGCCAGCCCCAGTCCGGACCGGACGGCGACCTGAGCGAGCCGGTCCAGCTTTTGTTCGAAGTCCTCCACGGCCACGGGCGATTCCGCAACAGCGGTCAGCATACTCATAATTCCTCAGTCTCCAGTCTCTATTGTCCGCTGCCGCGGCGGGCGATGGCAACGCGTGGAATTCCCTGCAGATCGTTCACGAAGTGCACTTGATCCCATACCGCCAGCAATTCCGCCAGCACGTCCCGCTGCCCGTGGCCAATCTCCAGCAGCAGCCATCCCCGTGGCGCCAGTACGGCCTGGGCCTCCGGAATCAGCCTTTGGTACGCCTCGAGACCTGTGGGCCCCGCGTAAAGCGCCGTATGCGGCTCATAGTCGCGCACCTGCGGCTCCAGTTGCTCGCTCTCGGCCACGTACGGAGGATTCGACACCACCGCATCGAAGATCTCACCGCGTACCGCACGCAACAAATCCGACTGTAGCACCCGAACCCGCCCAGCCACGCCGTGCCGCTCCGCATTCTCGCGGGCAACGGCCAGCGCCCCTGCGGAGACATCGAGCGCCGTCACCTGGGCGTGTGGCAGCGCATTTGCCAAAGCCACGGCGATCGCCCCTGAACCCGTTCCCACATCAGCAATCCGCAGATCCGCGTCGCGGGCCAACAGCGAAAGCGCCGCTTCCACCAGATGCTCCGTCTCGGGGCGGGGAATCAGCACGTCCGGCGTGACCTTCATCGCCAGCCCGTAAAACTCCTGTTCGCCCAGGATGTATTGCACCGGCTCGTGCCGCGCCCGCCGCTGGATCCAGCTCTCGAATTGCGCCGCCTGCCCGGCGGTCAGTTCGGCCTCGGGATGCGTCAGCAGCCATGCCCGATCTCGCCCCAGGACACGCAGCAGCAACAGTTCCGCGTCGCGCCGCCCCGTGGTCAGAACCCGCAGCCGGCCGGCAGCCGCGTCGACAATCTCTCTCACAGTTTCCGGCGGCACCCGGCTAGTCTTCCTTCCTGGACAATTGACGAATATCCTGCCACCCGAAGGCGACTTCCGGCAGCACTTTTCCGCCGATCTCAATCGTCTGCTCACCCGCCAGCACCCCACCCAGGCGCTGGTAAAAACCGCATGCCGAATTCTCCGTGAGCGCCCACACCAGCATGGTTCGAAATCCCTGCTGCGCCAGAATGTCGGCGAGCATCCGCACCAGTTCCCGTCCCGCGCCCCTGCCCTGGTGCGACTCCAGCAGATAGATTGCGTACAGCTCTGCATCGTACCCCTCGACCGGATGCAGGGGCTTGCCCCCAGCCGCGAAACCGAAGATTCCAGCCTCGTCCTGCGACACAAGAACCGTCGCCGCTTGCTCCTCGATGCGCGTCTTCCATCGAGTTGTTCCGTCTTCGACGCGCAGGCTGTCGATGTATTCCTGAGGAATAACGCCCGGATAGGTCGTCTTCCAGCTCGCCAGGTGGACCTGCGCGATGGCCTCCGCATCCTCGGATTCGGCTCTCCTCACGTTCACGGGCGTCGGTCCCTCCGTTCGGTGTCGCAGGTGCACGTCCTGAGATGATCGGGCTGGTCGAGGCGGTCAGTCCGCGTGGTCGCGGGCCTTCAGCCATGCCGCCACTTCGCCGGCATTTTGGTCCGGCGGAAAAACCGGATAGAACACATGTTCGATGACGCCGCCCCGAACGATGAACGTAAGGCGCCGGAGAAGCGTCATTCCGTGCGTCTCAAATGTCGGCAGGCGGAGCGCCCGGGTCAGCGCCAGCGCCGCATCGGAGAGAATCGCAAAGGGAAGGTGCAGCCGCTCGGCAGCCTCACGCTGATATCTCGTGTCCTGCGTCGACAACCCAAAGAGATGGCTGACGCCCAGCGATCGCAGTTCCGCAAAGAGGTCACGAAAAGCACAGGTTTGCGGGGTGCATCCACGGGCGCCGGGAATCGCCTCCCAACCATCGGGGTTCGGCTCGCCGGGTTGGCCCGTGCGCGGGTAGGCGTAAACAACGGTAAGGCCGCGGAGGCGGGACAGGTCGACGATGGCGCCGTCCGACGCAGCCAACGCGATCGCCGGCATGCGCAGGCCGGGCAGGTGGCGTGCCGCGCCGTCGTCTTCAGGAGCCGGCAGGGTGGACCAGTCCGGCGTGGCGATGCTGGACATCAGGACCTCGATGCCGGATCGCAGGCGCGCAACTCCGCGACGATCTCGGCCGCCGCCCTGCGTGCGTCGTCTTCGCGGTCGGGCGGGAAGGAAATGGCGCCAACCCGCGCGTGGCCGCCGCCGCCGTAGCGCTCGCAGATGGTGGCAAGGTTCACCATGCCTTCGGGCTTCGCTTTCGTCCAGGGATTGGACCCGACGGCAACCTTGGTGCGAAAGCTCGACTTCGACAATCCGATGGAGTAAGTGGATTCCGGATGAAGGTAATACGGGATGAACTTGTTGTAGCCCTCGAGCGGGTGATCGCTGATATCGAAGTAAATCGTTCCCTGCTTCGACTCGGCACGCGAGCGGATGAGGTCAATTGCTCGCCGATGCCGCTCGAGCAGCGGCGGCAGCAGGCTGGCGACCCACGGCTGCTCCAGAACCTGCTGCAACGGCATACGGCTGAGCAGTGGAATGAGGCGCGGTACGAACTCCGGATCCTGGGAAGCCTCAATAATCAGGGTCAGCTTCATGGCCGGCGCGGGCATTTCCACGGCGGACTGAGCGCTCTCGTACAGCGCTCCGTCGACGATGTCCGCCCATTGCACCAGTTCGGCCACCGGCGCCGCATCGAAGCCAAAGCGGGTGGAGGCGACGTGCGCCAGGAAACTGGTGCAGGAGATGTATTTCGGGTCGTAGAAGCGGCGATCCCCATAGCGGCCGTCAGCGAGACCGCGGAGATAATCCTGATGATCTTCCGGCGTGAGAAATGCGCTGAGGTGGTGATCGAACCACCATGTAATGCGCGGGGACGCAGAGTACTTGAAATCCACGATGGCGTTCTCGTCGCCGGTGAAATCGGCCTCGTTAAAAAGGGCGCCGGCACGATGAACGAGGCCGCGGAATTCGTAGCCGGCATCCGGCCGAATGCACTCCTGATGAAATCGGCTGAATAACGAAGCCGAGCATGCTCCGTCGAAACACTTATCGTGATAGAAGACCCGCACCTTCAAGATTGGTCAGCCCCCGCAAACCGCCGGCATCCCTTTACCGGTCGGGAATCTCTTAGCTTACCGGGATGTCGCGCCGTGTCAAGCGCGGGCGGAGAGGCGTTTGCAGGGGTGCGGGAGCGGCGGCTATAGTCAAATGAGGAACATGCGCTCGATCCTTTCCAGATTGCGAATCTCGCGGGCACTGCTGATTGGAAGTGTCTGCATCGCGCTCGTACTGCTGAGCGGGATGATTCAGGCAGCGCATTTTCACCCCTCCGGCCAGCCCGATCACGACTGTGCGCTGTGCCTAACGGCCCACAGCGTGGCCAAAGTGGCTCCGCTGATCGCGCTGCATTTCACCAGTGCCCCGGTAGCTTCCCTGGTGCTGGCCCGCAGCATCGAGCGGCCACGGCCCGCGGTGCATTTCCGGCTGGCCAGTCGTCCTCCGCCTGCGGCCTCTTCCCTGCTCGCGTAAATCTTTCAGGCCCAGGGCTCTTTACCGTACGAGGAGGTCGTGTATGCGCACGTCGTTGCGTCGCGCCGCTGTTTTTATATTTTTGGGGATATTCGCCGGAGGTTGCTGCGACCTTCCGGCCGAGGCTCAAGCCGGAACAAGTTCAGGGACGATTACGGGAACGGTCGCCGACCCCACGGGCGCGGTCGTGCCCGGAGCCACGGTGACGATTCAGAACCCGGTCAGCCAGTACGAACGCACGGCGACGACGGACACCGGCGGGCACTTCCAGTTCAGCAATGTCCCGTACAACTCGTACCACATGACCGTCACGATGAAAGGTTTCGGCACATTCGTCCAGGATGTGGGGGTGCATGCGAGCACCCCGATCACGGTGCCCGTAACCCTCAGCGTAGGCGCCGCTGCCACCACTGTAGAGGTGACCAGTCAGGACCTGGTGAACAACTCCGCGAGCATGGATACCGACATCGATCGCAGGGCGTTCGCCGAGATTCCGCTGGAGAGCCAGTCGTCGTCGCTCAGTTCGCTGGTCACGCTGTCGTCGCCGGGTATCACGGCGGATTCCAATGGCATGTTCCACGGCCTCGGCGATCACGCGGAGAACTCGTTCTCCGTGGACGGCCAGCCCATCACCGATCAGCAGAGCAAGGCGTTTTCCAATCAGTTGCCGGACACGGCGGTGCAGTCCATGCAGGTGATTGAGGGCGCGCCGCCGGCGGAGTACGGCGATAAAACGAGCCTGGTGATTCAGGTGACCACGCGTTCGGGACAAGGCGATACCAAGCCCACCGGATCCATCAATTTCTCTTATGGCAACTTCGGGTCGTCGTCGGGCGGCTTCGATCTCGGCTACGGGAAGCAGAACTGGGGTAACTTCCTGTCGGCCAATGGCCTGGACACCGGGCGTTTTCTGGATGCGCCGGAGTTCGTGGTTTTCCACGACAAGGGCAACGAGCAAAACATCTTCGATCGCGTGGACTATCAGATCGATCCCGCGAATTCTCTGCACCTGAACCTGAACTATTCGCGCTCCTGGTTTCAGACCCCGAACACCTACGACAACCTCAATGCCGGGGACGTAAATATCGCCGGAGCCCCCGTGACCGGGCAGACCGACCAGAGGTCCAAGATTGGGACGTTCGACATTTCACCGAGCTACACTCGCGTCATTAACCAGCAGTCGGTCTGGAATTTCATCGCTTACGTGCGCAAGGACAATTACCACTACTACCCCAGCGGCGACCCGTTTGCCGATCTCGGCCCGGTCCAACAGCAGAGCATCGGGCAGGACCGGAGCCTCGCCAACGATGGATTGCATACGGATATTTCGTATGTGAGAGGGATGAACAACCTCAAGCTGGGCGCCGAATACGAGCAAACGTTTCTGGACGAGAGCGATCTGCTGGGCATTGTGTCGCCAACCTACCTGAATTCGCTCGGCTGCATGGCGGGCGGGGTGCCGACCGGACCGCCCTGCACGACGCTCTATCCTTACGACCTGACCCGCGGCGGCAAGTTCTACAACTTTCTCGGCCACACCGACGTCAAGGAGACGGCGCTTTACATCGAGGACCAGATCACGAAAGGCAACTGGCTGTTCAACGTCGGGATTCGCGGCGACCTTTACAACGGCCTGACGGATGCAACCCAGGCGGAGCCACGCCTGGGGGGGTCCTACAGTATCAGGAAGACGAACACTGTGCTGCGCGCGTCGTATGCGCGCACGCTGGAGACGCCGTTCAATGAGAACCTGGTGCTGTCGGACCTGGGCTGCCTCAACGCTGTCGTCAATCCGCTGCTGTTGTGCCAGGCCGGCAGTTCCGGCGTGCTCGCGCCCGGCTATCGCAACGAGTACCACGCGGGGCTGCAGCAGGTTGTCGGCAGCCATTTCGTCGTGAGCGGCGAATACATCTGGAAATACACCAACAACGCATACGACTTCAGCGTGCTCGGCAACACTCCGATCACTTTTCCCATTGAGTGGCATAACTCGAAGATCCCAGGCTTCGCGCTGCGCGCCAACGTCACGCCGGTGCACGGCTTCAGCGCTTACGCCGTCATGTCGTCGGTGGCTGCGCGGTTCTTTCCCCCGCAGGTGGGCGGAGCCGGCGCAACCGTAGGCCAGACCGGGCTTCCCTTCCGCATCGATCACGACGAGCGGTTTAATCAGACCACCCATTTCCAGTATCAGATTCCGGGACGATACAGCCCCTGGTACAGCTTCAACTGGCGATTCGATAGCGGCGAGGTAGCGGGAGCAGTTCCCTGCTATAACCCCCTTTCCAACGATCCCAACAGCGCATGCGGGGCGACTTCGATCACGCTCAACGGCCAGCCGGCAGTGAATCTGAGCAGCCTCGACGCCGACGAAGAATTCGAGGCAGGGCTGGCCTGCAACGGCGTGAAAGCGACTCCCGGACACCCGCTTCCTGCGGCGTGTCTGGCCTCGCAGTACACTTCCAGCCTGGTAAAAATTCCCGCGCCGGGCACCGGCGATAACGATCACAATCCGCCGCGCATCCAGCCGCGCAGCCTGTTCGATATGTCGCTGGGCCAGGATAATCTGTTCCACGGCGACCGCTATAAGTGGGGCGCGCAGATCACCGCCATCAATGTCACCGACAAGTACGCACTCTACAACTTCCTGTCGACCTTCAGCGGCACGCACTATGTGACGCCGAGGGCCATCACGGGACAGATCAGCCTGCACTTTTAAGGCGAAGGATACAGCGATGGTGCGGCGGCAGAGCATCAGCCGCCGCTCGCTGATTCCATTTCAGCTCTTGCTGAGAAAAACGAGGGTGACGCCGATCGCTACCAAAAGCACGCCAAGCCATCGCTGGGGGCCGACTCGTTCGTGCAGAAAGACGACGCCTCCAAAGGCGCCCGCGACGTAACTGAGTGCTGTGACGGGAACCACAAAGCTGACATTGTAGACAGACAATGCGCCGAGCAGCGCGAAGAAGGCGAGCGCCATCATACCGACGCCGGCCCACATCCACGGCTCGCGCAGCGCCCGCACGACGACACGCGCAATTTCGGCGGGGTGAAAACCGGCGGCCTCGCCCACGACCTTCATGGCGCGCGAGACGCAAAGCTCGCCTCCGGTGCCGGCCACCACAATGAGGGTAAAAAGAATGAGGTCGCGCATGCTAGTTTTGCCCCGCCGGTTTGCGAGCTGTGGTGCGCGGAGAGGTATGGCTCACGACAAAAACCCCCAGGCAGATAACAGCGATACCCCCCCAGCGGAGGGGCGAAACGCGTTCCCCCAGCATCAGGTAGCCGAGGAGCGCCACGACGCCATAGGCCAGCGAGGACGCGGGCTGGACGAAGCTGTAGTCCGCCCAGGAGAGCGCCAGCATATAGGAAATGAAAAACGCGATCAGCGACGCAATGCCGAGCCAGATGGAGGGCGTCGAAAAAACTTTCAGGGCGGTGTGAAACAGCTCGGGAACCGGCCACAGAGCGATCGGACCAATGTGCTTCATGCCCTTGCCAAGCAGCACGTTGCCAAAGGGCCCGGCAACGATCATGACGAGGATCATGAGGAAGGTTTTCAGATGCAGGGGTTTATGATCTGTGCCCACGGCGGGCTTCTGGTCGGCGAGTTGAGGAGGCACAGCCTCATTGTATAAAAACGCGCCAGGGGGCCGAGTTCGGAGAGGCGCTGGTCAGGATGGGCAGGGACCCCTCGCGCGGTGAGGGCGCGAATCGGGCGCGACCTGCGTATGGTATTCTTGCAGGGTTGTGTCTGGCAAAAAGCTCACCTCCATGTGCGCTGCTGGCGACCTTGTCCATGCAAACCGTCTTTCTCGGATTAGCCGCGATTCCCTTCATCTACTACGGCATAGCCCTCTATAGCTGCCTGCGGTTTTTCCTGAGTGCCAGACTTGAATCGAGTGAATTCCTGCCCCCGGTCAGCAACCTGAAGCCGGTGCGGGGACTGGATCCCGAGGCCTACGAGAACTTCGCCAGCTTTTGCCGTCAGGACTATCCGAATTACGAGATTCTCTTCTGCATCGGCGACACCGACGATCCCGCGTGGCCGGTTCTGCGGCGTTTGCAGGAAGACTTTCCCGACACAAAGATTCGCATTGTGATCGGATCGGGCCGCATCGCCGCTAACGACAAGGTGGCCAAGCTGGCGCGGCTGACCGACGAGGCGTCGTTTGAGCACCTGGTCATCAGCGACAGCGACGTGCGGGTCGAGCCGAACTATCTGCGCCGCCTCGTTGCTCCGATGGCGGACCCGAAAACCGGAGCTGTCACCTGTTTTTATGTTCCTACCGAGGAGAACAACTGGGTTCAGCGCCTGCAGGACGTTGGGATGCTGTCTGACTTCTATCCCGGCATTCTGGTCGCGAAACAACTCGACGGGGTGAAGTTCGCGCTCGGCCCCACGATCTGCACAACGCGCACGCATCTGCGCGAGTTTGGCGGCTACCCCTCGATGGAGAACAAGCCCGGCGACGACCTGCTGGTGGGGCGCTCCATCGCGGCGTGCGGGCACGAAGTGGTCCTGCTGCCCTATGCCATCTCAACGGTTCCGGATTATCAGTCATTTCGCGATCTATTCCTGAAACGCCTGCGCTGGCTGACCGTGATGCGCCACATGCGGCCGTGGGGACACGCGGGGCTGATCTTCACGCTGGGATTGCCCTGGGCCTTGCTGGCCGCGGCCATTGCGCCCACATCCGGCATTGCGGCGGCGTATCTGGGTGGGTATCTTGCGATCCGGTCATTGCTGACGCTGCTGGTGGGCGCAAAGGGGCTCAAACAGCCGGGCGTCTGGGCGAATCTGGTGCTGATTCCGGTGTGGGACGCGCTGGCAACCTGCCTCTGGCTGGTGAGTTTCACGCGCCGAACGATTCGCTGGCGCAGCCATGACTACCGCATTGTGAATGGAGAACTGGTTCCCGTGCGGCCCGAGGAAGTGATGCGCGAATTCCAGGCCGGGGCCGGCGGGATATCGGCCGAGGCTCATGCTCCGGCCCTGCACGCCCAGAAAACATCGGGCGACATTTAAACCGCGCTTCCCTTCCGAGAAATCCTACGAGCCGTTCGCTGCCGGGATAGGCTGATTCGTGAAGAGGAATTTCCCTCCGCTGCCCCTGACTTTGATCAGGTGATCTTTCCCGACTAACGCTTCCAGGTTGTCAACCTGGTCGTCCTTGGCGAAGATGTAGTAGCGCGCCGAGCCGCGCCAGAGTTGCTGGAACTGCGTGTCGTCAATGAATACGTGGGCCGCCGTGGGCGCATAGGATCCATACACCAGACCCATGAATCTCCCGTTCAGAAGCAGCGCCGAGCGATCCGTGTAGAAGAACACGGACGAGAACCAGAAATAGTGATGGTCGATGATGAGCCCACCCTGCGGGGAGCGCTCAAGAGCTTTCACCAGAGGCCGGGACGACAGATACGGGTCGAAGGTGACCATCGCCAGTCGCGCGGCCTGGAAGAACACCACCATCATGATCGCGATGCCCAGGTACACGCCTTTCCAGGAGACGCGCAGCGTGCTCACAACGCCGATCACAAATGCCGCCGCAGCCAGACCCAGCGGCACGCGCAGGTAGGCGAAGGAGTTGAGCGTCAGGTCCTCCATGTGTCCGAGCGAGAGCTTATAGGCTGCGGGGTGAGGGCTGAGCGCGTCGGAAATGTCTCCGGGTGTGGGCACGTGGCGAACGGCCACGAGGATGGCGATGGCGGCAATCGCGGCCGCCGCACAGATCACCGTCACCGCGCGGGTTCCCAGACGAATTGTTCTGGTCTCCAGTACCATCGCAGACCCGATCAGCAGGGCCATGGCGGGGTAGATCGGCATGGAGTAATACTCCTGCGTGGTGGAGAAGGTGAAGAACACCATCACGAAACCGATCCAGCAGAGCGCAAGGAGCCGCACCCGTCCGGCGCGATCAGTCGGCCGATACGACAGCTTGAAAGTAGCCGGGAGGTAGACGCTCCACGGAAACAGCCAGATGAGATTGAAAAGCCAGAACCAAACGCGCGGCACCGTGTCGTAATCGCGCGGGTAGCGCAGGTTCAGAAATCGCAGCAGCTGTTCATTGATGAAGAAGAACCACCAGAAGCCGTGATACTGGCCGGGGATGCTCTTCATGGTGAAGTAGAAGTAGGGCGGATTCCGAATCGTGGCGAGGACGTGCCAGGGAGCGGCAATGGCCAGAACGATGAGAATGCCGCTGAACGGGCGAAGGCGCTGCCACGTGCGCCTGGCCAGGAGCTGATGCGTGATCAGCAAATAGACGAAGGCGGCTCCCAGTGGGAAGACAATGCCGATGAGGCTCTTCAGCAGCAGGCCGACCGCCATGCAGGCGGCGAACACCGCTGCCCACACGCGGGGGTGCCGCTCCTCCTCTTCGAGGGCTCGCAACAGCGCCCACATAGCGAGCGCAATGGTGAGAGTCAGCAGCACATCGGGTATGAGGATGCGAGTGAAGAGAAACAGGCCGATGCAGGTGGACATGCACAACCCGGCATAAAATCCCGCGCGTTTCCCGAACGACCATATACCGAAAGCCCCGGTCACACAGCACAGAGCGATGGCCGACAACGCGCAGGGAATGCGCGCCGACCAGTCGTGCGCACCGAAAATTTTGTCGGAAACGGCGATCATCCAGTAGATGAGGGGAGGCTTCTCAAGAAAGGGCACGCCATCGAGATGAGCCGTGACCCAGTCGCCGGAGCTGATCATGTTGCGCGCAATTTGCGCCTGCACCGCGTCCACGTCGTCCATCAGCGATGGCGGAGACACGATGGTGCCCAGATACACCGCGGCAGCAAAGAGTCCTACAAAGAGCAGAATCCGGCGGGAGCTCAGATTCCAACTGCGAGCGCCTGGCTTTTCGACTGCAGGCTCGGCGCTGAGCTGATATTCCATCTCTTCATCCAGAGGAACAAAGTGAGAAGGCCCCAGAGGTGGTAGCCCAGGTTGATGCTGCGGTTCATGTGGAGTTCGGTGAGCTCCCAGATACGGTCGAAGCGGAACAAGTCGCCATGCTCAGCCTGCGCGGACTCGAAGGTGTCCATCAGCAGGCTCCGCAATGGGCCGCGAAACCACTCGTGAGCCGGAATATCGAAGCCAATCTTGCTGCGCCGGGTGATCGAAGGAGCCAGATGGGGCTGCATCAGCTCCCGCAGCACGACCTTCTGCCGCTTGCCGTGAATCTTCAGTTCTGCCGGGAGCATAGCGGCAAATTCGATAATGCGATGATCGAGAAACGGCGGCCGCACCTCGACAGAATGGGCCATACTCATGCGGTCCGACTTCACCAGGATGTCGTCGGCGAGATAGTACTTCTGATCGAAGGCGAGGTAAGGCGCGACTCCGTCGCCGGGCAGCGCCGCCTGCAATTCCGAAAGCATGTCCAGATGAGTGCCCGATAACGGTGTTTTCAGAAGCCGCGCCTTTTCCGCTTCGGAGAAGGTTCCGTTCCAGTACACGTGAGCCTGTTCGGCAGGAAGCAGGCTGCCCTGCAGCATGCGCTTGAGCTTATATTCCAGGCTGATCTTTTCGTTCGATGCGGGCCATAGGCTCAGGCATTTGAGCGCCACCCGAATGGACGCGGCGGGTGCATGGCGCAACACCCGCGCAATCCGGTTGGCGCGATAGGTGAGATACCCGCCAAAAACCTCGTCCGCGCCTTCTCCGCTGAAGGCCACCGTGCAGCGCGTTCTGCACAGCTTCGACAGAAACCACACCGGCAGCGCGCCGGCGTCCGCGCTCGGCTCATCGGAATAATACGCCAGCTCTCGAATCGCGCCTTCCAGATCGAGTTCCGGATTGAGGTCGAGCTGCTCGTGGTCTGTAGCGTAGCGCCCGACCACCTCGCGGATCCATGGAGTTTCGTCGAAACTCTGGCCGGTGAACGAAATCGAGAAGGTACTCAGCCTGGAGCCGGATGCGCGCGCCGCGTAGTGCAGGATGGTGCTGGAGTCGAGCCCGCCGCTGACCCACACCCCCAGCGGCACGTCGGACATCATGTGCTCCCTGACCGACTGCTCCAGCAGCCGATTCAGCTCTGCCTTCGCATCCTCCAGCGACAGGCCGGCCGGTTTCATCTCCGGAATGCGCCAGTAAACATCCCTCCGAATGCGGCCGTTCTGCCATTCCAGCCACGAGCCAGGGGGCAGCTTCGCGACTCCCTGCACCATCGTCCAGGGCGAGGGGACGTAGTTGAGGGAGAGGTACGGATCGAGACCGTCGAGGTTCAGCCGCCGCTCGATCTCGGGATGAACCAGGATGCCCTTCAGCTCGGAGGCGAAGAAGATATCCTCTCCGCGCTCGACGAGATAAAGGGGCTTGATGCCGACCCGATCGCGGGCAAGAATCAGACGCTGCCGCGAGTTGCACCACAGAGCGACCGCAAACATGCCGCGCAGCCGCGCAAAGCAGGCGGTATCCCATTCGAGGAAGGCATGCAGAACCGTCTCGGTGTCACAGTGCGTTCCGAAACGGTGGCCCCGCGACTCCAGTTCTCTGCGCACTTCCAGATGGTTATAGATCTCCCCATTGAAAACGATCGCGGTATCGCCGTCTTCGGAAAAAACAGGCTGATCGCCGCCGGCAAGATCGACGATCTTGAGACGGGTGGCGCCGAGGCAGCAGCTCGTCGACCGATGCACGCCCTGTTGATCGGGGCCGCGATGGAGCAACGTAGCGGTTGCGTCCGCGATGCGCTCTGGACCAGGATCCCAACTCTTGGTTGTGAATCCGACTATGCCGCACAAGTCCTGTCAGCCTCTGGGGGAATTGCCCAATCTTCAATACAGGCGCGAATTTCCTAATTAAATTTTAGCACGGGGCAGCCACCGTCGAGCTGATGCCGACCGGCCGGCGACGCCCGTCACCCGTGAGCCGGCGCAGGTTCCTCTATTCAAAGCGCAGGGATTCGATGGGATCCATGCGGGCTGCGCGATTGGCGGGAAGCGTTCCGAAAATCACGCCCACCGCCGTGGAGGCGGCCAGCCCCACCACTGCCGACCAACCCGAGACGGGAATACGGTAAGCAGTGAGAAAACGCACGGAAAACGGGATCGCCAGCCCAATCACCGTGCCGATGATGCCACCAAAGAGAGAGACGAAGACGGCCTCCATGAGAAACTGCAGCCGTATCTCCCGCGAGGTGGCTCCCAGCGCTTTGCGGACGCCGATCTCACGAGTACGCGCCCGCACCGTCGCCAGCATGATATTCATGATGCCCACGCCGCCCACGGCAAGGGTCACCATGGAAACCAGCAGCAGCATCAGGGTCAGCGCGTTCACCACTTTCCCGGCCATGGTGATGAGCGCCGTCATGGTGGACGCTTTGTAGACCGAGTTGGGAAGGTGCCGGGTTCTGATCGCATCCACGATTTGTTTGGCTGCGCTTTCCACATCGGATTGATCGCGAATCGTGAAGTAAATCTCGTTCACATTGTCGGTCCCGATAAAGTAGCGGCCCACCGAATATGGAATCAGGATGGTCTGTTCCGCAATTTCGGACTCGCCGAAAGTCTCCACACCCTCTTTGAAGGTGCCGATCACGGTGAACGGAATCCCGCTGATCTGAAAGGTGCGGCCGACAGCCGCCGCGGAGCTGCCAAACATAGCCTGCGCGAAGGGCTCGGTCACATCGGCCACTTTGGCATGCGTCGTTTCGTCCTCTTCGTCGAAGAAACGACCCGCCAGCAGCACCAGATTCCTCACGTGGCGATACTGAGGTTCGACGCCGAGGACGAGCACCTCTCGCACCATGCCGCCCGTGAACCCGATGCGCTGGTGCATTTCCAGCACGACTGAGGAAGCGGCCACCGCCGGCACCCGGGAGTCGATTGCATATTCGTCGTCGTAGGTGAGGAAATCGGACTGGTTGTTGACCACCGCGCTCGATCCGCCGCCGGCGTAGTCCACCTCGACCAGATTCGTCCCAATGCCCTGAATCTCGCTGAGAATATATTGCCGGCCGGTCGCTGAGATGGTGACGACAAGAATCACCGATGCGGTGCCAATCACCATCCCCAAAGCAGTCAGCGCAAACCGCACTTTGGCCACGCGAAAGCTGTCGATGGCAAGGCGCGCGATCTCGCTGAGCACCATGGTTTGACGGGCGCTCGCGATCGTTTTCTCGAACGAGATGCGGTGATGCGTTCTCTCCGGAACCATCTGCCTCTACAGGATGCCACAGTGGGTTCGCAGGGTTCAGGCAGATCGGGCCGCGGGCATACGCGGCAACGTGGAGGCCTGTGCTTTCCTGTGACCGAGAAGACTGAAGATGAAGGAAGGCCCTGACCCGCCGTCTCCGGGACCCGGACAGAGGTGCGATCGGCCGGCTGCGACCCTGGATTGAGGCCGGATTTCCCGCGGCGCCCATCGCAGGAGCTTCGGGCCGGGATGCATCCGGCCAGGAAGCATCCGGCGCGGATGAAACCGCCGGCCTTATACTGGCGCGGTGCCATACCGCAAGGTTGTTATGTGTAGTGCATTTGCGTGGACCGTTGTCCTGTTTGCTTGCCTGTCGGCGGCTGCCCAGCCCCGCGACTCCAGGCCCCAAAAGATCCAGCAGCCGGCGAAGAACGACAGCGTCGTCTTTCGCATCGGGAGCTTCGACCGGTCCTCGGCGGAGTTTGCGCCGGGCAGCCCCAGCCGTCCCGTCGATTTCGTCGTCGGGCAGAGCAATCCCGCGCAGGACTGGTATGCAGAGCAACCCGCAGAGCTGGCTAATGCTGCCGCGGCCGCCAACAACGACATTGCCGCTGCTCCGCGAGCCATCCAATTCACGCTGCAACGGGCTCCCGCGGGCGCGTATCGGCTGCGCGTCTCCCTGCTCATTGAGAGCGCGAGCGTTCCGGCTCTGCGGGTTGCGATCAATGGAAAATTTGGGATGTTCTACCTTCACCCGGCGCTCGATTACAGCAATGGGGACCAGGGGGACTCGTTTTACCCCGCTTATTCCCACGCGGACGTCGAATATGAGTTCCCCGGCAGCGCTCTGCGGGAGGGTGTCAACATCCTGTCCTTCCAGGCGATCGAAGAGGCGAATCACGCGGTGCCGGATGCCGGCCTGACCTACGATGCCATAGAACTCGATCGTGCCTCGGGCGGCCTGGATCGAGCGGCAACGTCGGCCCGGCTGTTCCCCACGATCTTCTTCCGCCAGGAACAGGGTCAGATGAAGGAAGAGGTCGAGGCGGTCATACGATATGGGGAGCGCGTCAGGCCCGGCAGCGACGTCAAGCTGACCATCGGCGGCAGCGAGTACAACCAAACCTTGCACGGCGGCCAGGATTTTGGTGAAGAGCGCCTCGACTTCCTCGTATCTGCATTTCCGGCAAAGTCCCGCGCACGCCTGCAATGGGACATCGACGGGCGGCGGGCAGCCGACGAGCAGATCGTCGATCCGCAAAAGCAATGGACGATATTCGTCGTGCCGAATATTCACCTGGACGTTGGATACTCGGACTTTCAGCCGAAGGTAGCAGCGATCCAGAGCCGGGCTATCGACGAGACGATGGATATGACGGCTCGGCATCCCGATTTCCGCTTCAGCCTGGACGGCGAGTGGGACCTGGAGCAGTTCCTGAAAACCCGCAGCGATGCGCAGCGCGAGCGCGCGATTGCGGCCATTCAGCATCGGCAGCTGTTTGTTCCGGCTCAATACGCCAATCTGCTGACGGGATTTCCCACGGCGGAAACGCTCATCCGCTCGCTCTATCCCAGCGCAGAGTTCAGCCGGATCCACAACGCGCCGTTCAACTACGCGAACATCACCGATGTCCCGTCCTGGTCCTGGTCCTATGCTTCCATCCTCGCGGCAGCGGGAATCCATTATCTGGCCGGCGGCAGCAACAACTACCGAGCCCCGGTTTTGCTGCAGGGCCGGCTGAACGAAGCGTCTCCGATGTGGTGGGAGGGGCCGGACGGCCAGCGTGTCCTGCTGTGGTATTCGCGCATCTACCAGCAAATGCAGATGCTGTTTGGGCTGCCCCCGGTGCTGGATGCAGGACGGGAGACGCTGCCGCTGTTCCTGCAGATGTACGAGCATCCGGGCTACGGTGCCAGCGCGACGATGCTTTACGGCACGCAGGTGGAAAACACCGACCTGTTCCCGCAGCAGTCGGAGCTGGCGCAGGAATGGAACAGCATCTATGCGTATCCGCACCTGCAGTATTCGGGATTTGTTGAAGCACTGCACGCCATCCAGGAACAATCCGGGCCGGATATCCCGGTGATTCGCGGTGACGGCGGGCCGTACTGGGAAGACGGCATCGCTTCCGATGCATACTTTGCCGGGATGGAACGATGGAATGAGGGGCGGGCGCCGACCGCAGAAAAGCTTGCCACACTCTCTTCCCTGCTGAATCCCCAACTGCGCGCTGACACTACGGACCTCGACCGGATGTGGAAGAACATGGTCCTGATGGACGAGCACACCTGGGATTCCTGGAACAGCATCTCCAGTCCCGGCAGCATAGAAGCAACCGGGCAGCTGGCGGTGAAAGACCAATACGCCGTCAACGCCAGCGCGTTGATCGACTTCGTTGCGCGCAACAGCATGGCAAGTCTTGCCAACGCCATCCCAGCCGATCCGGGCAGCGTCATTGTCTTCAACAGTCTGAACTGGAAGCGTGACGGAATCGTCTCGCTCGACCTGGGCAAAGGACAGGAACTGGTGAACCTGGCGAGCGGGCAGCAGGTGCCGGTGGAGGTGCTGAGCAGTGGCAGCGACTACGATCATGTCCGCTTCGTGGCCAGGGATATCCCGGCGATGGGCTACCGCGTGTTCGCGACGCGGGCTGCCTCCGGCCCGCCCGCAGCGGCTCCGTCAGCCGATGGAACCGTCCTGGAGAGTGATTTCTACCGGGTGACGCTGGATCCGGCGACGGGCGCCATCAGCAGCATTTACGACAAACAGGCCGGTCGTGAACTCGTGAATGCACATGCTCCATGGCGCTTCGGGCAGTATCTCTACGTTTCGGGCGGAGACAAGGCGCCCAATACGATTCTCCAATACAGTCAGGTGTATCCGAAGCCGGACCTGGTGGTCCATCCAGCCGAACAGGGCAGCCTGCAGTTCGTTCGCCGTACCCCTTACGGCTGGGTCGCGCGCATGGAAAGCCATGACGTCAACACACCTTCCATCGTGACGGAGATACAACTCTTCGACCACGAAAAGAAGATCGAGTTGACCGAAGAAGTCGACAAGAAAGAGGTGACAACCAGGGAGGCTGTCTACTTCGCATTCCCGTTTGCCATGAGTCATCCGCAGTTTCAGTATGAAATTCAAAATGGAGTCGTCGACCCGGCGAAAGACATGTATCCGGGCGCGGGTCACGAATGGTTTTCGGTGCAGCATTGGGTCTCCGTGCAGCAGGATGGCGTCTCTGCCACAGTGATGCCCCTCGATGCGGCGCTGGTGACGTTGGGCGATATCAATCGCGGCGAATGGCCGCTGCAATTCGGCACGCGCACCGGCACGATTTTCTCCTATGCCATGAATAACTACTGGGACACAAACTATCGCGCCGAGCAGGGAGGACACTTCCGCTTTCACTATGTGATTACCAGCGCAGCCTCGACCGATGCGCAGGCGCTCAGCCGCATGGGATGGGAAGAGATCACGCCTCTCGAAGCGGATACAGTGACAAGCCAGGATAAGGCGCTCGCCGTCTCGCCAGGCAGCAGCGGCGGCGCGGAACTGCCGGCCGAGCAGCACGAAGCGAGCAATGCGGGGCCGCCCTGGGTGCTCTCGCCCAGCGCGAGCAGTTTCCTCGACGTGACGGATCCCGGCGTCCTGCTGGAAGCGTGGAAGCCCGCGAGCGACGGAAACGGAACCATCCTGCGCTTCCTCGATCTGGCAGGCACGACGCGGACGGTCTCCTGCCATACGCCGCTTCTGGACCTGACCCAGGCATGGCAGACCGATGCGGTCGAAAGAAATGAGGCGTCACTTTCGCTGCTGGATCGTCACGCCTTTCAATTTACGATTCACCCTCATGAAATCGTTACACTGAGGATTGTCGGATCGGATGTGGTGACCCCGCCGGTCAGGTGAAGGTGGCGACTCAGCCTTCAAATCAGCGTTGTTGCGCCGATTGCGAAGCGGTCTTCCGCCGCAAAACATTACCGGGAGACTGCGCGACAGGTCTGACCTCTCGCACAGTCGGGGAATTGAGCAAACTACCACTGGCTGACGGCACGCTCATTGTGAAGCCGCTGAGGATGGATCCCATCCATCGAGAAACGTGACGGTGGCAAACGGCGCAATCTGCCCCGCGGTGAGCTGATGTGACCAGGGCTCCCGTTCCGCCGTCTGCGCACCGGGGCCGGTGGACCGGAACTCCGCATAATACGCAGTCTCGATGGAATGCGTCTCGCCGGGATGCCATTCGCGCCAGCCGCCGGGCACGATGTGGCCGCCCATTTCCGTATCGAGAAACACGGCCGTGGCGTAAGGACGCCAGGGCCGCCCAAGAAAGACCCCACTCACGCCCGGGTCGGCAGTGAGGCGGCAGTGAGTGAAGACGAAGCCGCTGTCTTCCGAGGGGTAGTGCTTTCCCTGGGCGGTGATGAAGCCCTCGGAGTGCGGCGTGCTGTGGATCTCGCAGCGATCGAAGACCGCCTTGCCATCTCCGAAGATGAAATCCACGTTGCCGGCAATATAGCAGTCGCTGAAGTACTGCCGCGCGGGAGCGCAGGGCTGGCCGTCGGGCGAGCAGTTGCGGCTGCCCGCATAGAGGGTGTCCTGGTTGCCGAGCAGGCGCACGTTGTGGAAGACGGCCTTGTCGCCGGTGACGAGGAGCGCGAGGGCCTGCGATCCCACAGGAAGCTGGGGGTGGGTCGCGTTCCAGTTGTTCTGGATGGTCAGGTTTTCCGCCAGAAAGTTGTCAGCGCGCACGTTCATGGTGGCGGAATGAAGCGTTCCGCCAGAGGTGCCCGCGCTCTTGTCATCGACGATCACGGTTTCCGACGCATCCTGCCTGCTGCCGATGAGGCGGATGTTCGGCTTGTCAATGTCGACGGACTCGCGATACGTACCCGGGGCGACCAGGATCGTTGCGCCGTCCGCGGGCGCGGCATCGACGGCGCGCTGCACGGAGAAGAAGTCGCCGGTACCGTCTGCGGCGACGTAGAGGGTTTTGTCAACCGGTGGAACGGCCTCAGCCGACTGCGGCGCTGTCTTGTCCAGCGGGAAGGGCACGAACCGCGCGCTGCAGTCGAGCGGCGTTCCGGGATGGCTGCCGGGCGCCTGGGTTACGGTCACGTCCTCGCCGGCCGGAAGCAGGTTGCCGAGGCGTGGTCCGACCGCAATGTTGGCGAACGCAGCGCGGATGTTCGCAGGCTGAAGCCCGTCGACGAAGACGTTGTCAAAGGAGAGCCCCAGCTTGTGATCGGCATCGAGGCCCTCGAGGGTCAGCGTGCCCGGCGCGAGGATATGCACATCGGTCAGAGCAATGTTGCGATAGACGGGCAGCAAATCGCCGCCATGTGTGGTGTACATCGGCGTGAAGAAGAGCGGGTTTCTGACGTTCCTGATGCATACATCGTCGTACGAAACGTCGTCGACCAGGCCGCCGCGGCTGCGGTCGGACTTGATGCGGATGCCGTTGTCGGCGCCGTCGATGGTGAGGTCGTCGACGCGCACCGCACTCACGCCACCGCTGGTCCCGCTGCCGATCGACATGCCGTGGCCGGAATAGAAGTGATCGTGCGCCACCGTAATATGCGTCGCCGGAGCCGCCTTGCCGGATGTGATGGCTATGTCGTCGTCGCCGGCCCGAATCCACGAATAGAGGATGGAGACATTGGTTGACGACGAGGGATCGATGCCGTCGGTGTTACGGGCGGTGCCCGGCGTGTCGATCTTCACGCCCCACGCGGTAAAGCCGTTGGTCTGTTGCACGGAGACATGGTAGTTGGGCGAATTGCGCAGCGTGATGCGGTAGAGGATGAAGTTGTCCGAATGCCGCACGATGAGCAGGCGGGGGCAGTTCTGGGCGCGGTCCGTCACTTTGGCGTTGTGCGCCAGGTCCCACCAGGTGGCGTCCTGGCCGAGCAGCTTCGCGCCGCCGCGTCCGTCGATCGCGCCGTCGCCCATGATGCCGCTGCCGGGAGCGTCGTCGGCAAGAATCAGCGGCTGGCAGCCGTGGCCTCTCTGGTCCACAACGCCGCAACTACCGGGCGAAACGTCGTACTGGCGCGGATCGCGCGAGGCATAGAGCACAGTGTTGGCATCGACCAGCAGCGTGACGCCGCCGCGCAGGTGAACTGGCCCGGTGAGAAAGACATCTTTGCCGTGCGCCCGGCGCAGCTCGACGGCCTCACCGGCCGGACAATCGTCAATCGCCTTCTGGATGCGCGCCGTATCCAGCTTCTGCTCGGCCGCATCGGAGAGACATCCCTGCGGCGCGGCCAGTTCCGCCCGCAGCACCACGCAGGGATGGGGCAAGCGCGGCTGGGTGACGTGGCGGGTATCCTGGGCGCGCGCGGCCTGGGTCGAAGCAACGCACAACACAAGAGCGACAACAGGCGAATGGCGGACGAGCCAATGCATAGAGGGACTCCGGAGGGTTGGTTGAGGCGGCGTGCGGCGGCAGGCAGAACTCGCCTCGGGGACCAGCTGCGTCCGGACCGCAGATAAACAGCGACAAGAAGCGGAGGGGCCGACGGCGCGGTCCCTCCGCATGGTACGAGGCCCGTCTCAGAAGTCGATGTGTCCAGAAAACTGCCACTGGCGCGGGTTGTTGGCCTGGCCTGCCACGACTCCCAGGCTGGAGGACCCGGTGGCCGTGCCAATCGAGCCGTCGGCCGTGCTGGAGGTGCTGCCAAACCACACATGGTTGACGGCGTTGAAGACGCTGGCATCGAAGACGAACTTTACCCTTCCTTCCCTCCAGAGATTGAAGGTCCGGCGAAGATCGCCATCGATGTTGTCGTTGCCGGGGCCGCGCAGCCCGTATGCGGCCGTGCGAGGAAGGTTGCCGAGCACCATGCCCGCGCAGGACGTTCCAGCCGTGCACTGGGCATTGGCGACCGCGGATGTGGCCGTGAACGCAGCCGGATTGATGTACTGAATAGAAGCCAGCGTCGTTCTGGTTGCGCCGTGGCCCCATGCGCCGTTTTGCCGGGCTGAACCGGTAAAGCCAGGAGCGTAGGACGGCATGCAAGTCCCCTGACCAGGAGCGGTGCAGGAGCCCTCGGTAATCGCCAGTGGATCGCCCGCGTAGTAGCTGAAGATACTGGAGAGCCGCCATCCGCCGACCAGGTTCCGCACGACGGGATTGCCGCCGCCGATGTGCCCGGCGCCGAAGGGCAGATCGTAGGTGCCGGTGGCGACGAGATCCTGCGGCTGGTCAATCGTGCCGCGCGAGCGCTCGATGCGGTCGACGGGCCAGGACTGTGTGCTGTTGGCCAGGGCTCCCGCGGGGATGGCATAACCGGTGCGGAAGGTTCCGGCATCGTCGATTGTCTTGCTGTAGGTGTAGTTCAGCATGAAGGTCAGACCGCGGTCGTAACGCTGCACGATGGAAAGCTGCAACGCGTTGTAATTCGAATTGGCCACCGATCCCACCACGTCGCTGACGCCGCTGTACTGCGGGAACGGCAGCAGCGCCTGGCTGACCTTGTTATTGAATGTGGGATAGGGCAGCGAGCCGGTGGGCATGTTGGACGCCTTGGCAGTAGCTCCCAGAACCGAACTGCCGAGGGTGAGATATTTCGGATCTAACTGGTTGCTGTCGATGCCGCGCGCCGCGCCGGTTGCCAGCAGGAAGTGTCCCTGGTTGCCGACGTAGCTGACCGTCGCGGTGATGTTCCGGGTCAGCAAACGCTGGAAGCCGGCAGACCATCCCTCGAACGTGGGCGTACGCCCGCCGTAAAAGGGATCGAGATAGGCCAGGGTGGAAGAGATTTTGTAGGGCGACACGGCCGCGCTGGAATAGTAGGTCGCGTACGCCGGGTTATAGATGGGCGGCGTGGCCACGGTGCTGGACCCAAAGCTCGTATTCGCGGCGGTGCCGTTCGTGCCGCTGGTGAAATACGCGCTGTTGTTCAGATAAAAGGCGGGCAGGGCGTCGCCCGGGGACACCGGGTTAGGCGCCGCGGCGAAGCCCAGCTCCATGGTGCTGGCGGGCAGCGTGGTTGCGCCGCCGGAAGTGCCGCCGCCATGCGCGTAGAAAATGCCGTAGCCGGCGCGAAGAACGGTTTTGTCGCCGAGCGCATAGGTCACGCCCAGGCGCGGACCCCAGTCCTTGTAATACGTATGCATCGGCGTCCCACAGCCGCAGCTGTCCGGCCCGCTGCCGGCAAACTGCAGCGCACCCGAGGAGCCGGTGACCGGATTGGTCAGGGTGGGATTGAGGAATGAGAAGCGGTTCTCCGCCTCGCGCATTGGCGGCATGGTATCCCAGCGCAGGCCGGCGTTCACCGTCAGCTTACTGGTGACCTTGTAGTCGTCGTTCGCATACAGAGCGAAAGGGTGATAACGCGCGCCGGTCTCCTGGGCAATCGGCGCATATTCGGTATAGGTCCCCGAATCGACCGCGCCGACGAGGTAGCTGGCGTAGGCGAGCCCGGTCCCGCTCTGCACCGAAGCTGAGGATCCGCTGACCTGAGCGGTTTCATTGACGCCGAAATTCAGGGTAATGGGAGTGGTGCCTCCATCCGCATAGAGATAGTTGTAGCCGAGCCACTCGTATTGGCCGCCAAAGGTGAACGAGTGCTTGCCGCGTATCCATTGCACGTTGTCCAGCAGGGTATACGTATCGGTATTGCCGACATACCCGGTTTGCGGGCCCCACTGCGCCGGATTATCGGCGCCGCTGAACTTCACATCCGGGAAGCTGCCGGCAGCCTGTCCGGAGGGCAGTCCGGTGACGCCGGCGGCGGTCGCTGCGAAGCCGGTAATTCCGTAGGTGGGGTTATGGTCGGGCGAGTGATATTGCGCGGCGCCGTATTTGAACTGGTTCACCAGGTTCTGGTTCACCACGTAACTGTCCTGGAAGATGCCAACCCGCGTGACGGGCGCGTAGTTTTTGGCGTAGAGGTAAGGCAGCGGACCGACGTCCGTCGTCTGACTGCCGGCCGCGCCTACCAGGCCCTGGCGGCCCGCAGCGATGATCACGGACGCTTTATTGCGGTCGGACAGATCGCCGTCGAGACGAAATGTCGTAGACCAGTTGTTCAGGCCCCAGTTATACGAGCCCATGTAGTTGCTGGTGAGATTGTCATTGAGGTAGTTGATATCCGACGCCTGCCAACCCTTCTGCAGGTACTGGGCGATGGGGGAAATCTCGTTCTGGGGAATCACGTTCGGTGCAACGGGACCTGTGCCGCAACCGGCGCTGGTGTAGCTGGGCCCGCTGAACTGCGTGCGCGCATACGAGCCGCCGCTGAGCGTTTGCGTGGTCGGGTCGTAGATGGGGTTGGGAAATGCGGAAAAGTCGCCGCACATCTCGGCCCGCGTGGGAATGGTTTGCGCCTGTGGCTTGGTGAGCGCAGAGTAGCGGAAACCCATGTAATTGGCGAAGAGGAAAACCTTGTTGCGCCAGATGGGTCCGCCGAGCGACGCGCCGTATTCGTTCATGTGTTCCGGCGGTTTATACCAGGTGCCGGCGAGGGCGGCGTTCGGATAAGTGGTGGGGTACTGCGCCGGTATAAAACCGGCCGAGTCCAGCGCGGTGTTGCGCAGCACGTCGTACACCGAACCGTGGATGTCGTTGGTCCCGGACTTGATGGTGAAGTTCTCTACGCCAAGCCCCTGGTATTCGGCAGAGTAACCGGTGGTCTCCACCTGGAATTGATTGACGGTATCGACCGAGAAGGCCGACCAGATGTAGCGCGGATCGCCGCTGACCGAAGCCGAATCCAGAGGAATGCCCTCGATGTACATCTCTGTCGAGCTGGCGTTGCCGTCGATGACCATCGGCTCGTCCGATTCGTTGTTCTTGATTTCGTTGTTGCTGACGCCAGGCATGAGCAGGGCGGCGTCGGTCACCCGCCGCTGGTCGGTGCTGATTCCATTGGCGCCGCCCATCTCCAGAGGCAGCGACTGATAGACTTCGTTCTCCAGGGTGCCGCCCAGGGTCGCGTTATCTGTGTCCAGCGGCGGCGGAGCCGCGGTCACGGTCACGGTCTGGTTCGCCGATCCGACCTTCAGCTCCAGGTCGAGCGTCAGCACCTGCATTCCGTCCACGTGGACGCTGTCGCGCACCAGCGTTTGAAAACCCGGCGCCGTAACGATGACCGAGTAGTTGCCGGCATCGAGCGGGGCCACCGTGTACAGGCCGCTGTTGTTGGTGGCGCGGACCGTCCTGACTCCGGTCGCGATATTCTTCGCGGTCACCGTAGCGCCGGGCACCATCGCGCCGCTCGGATCGGTGACCGACCCTTCGATCGTTCCGGTTCCGCCCAGCTGCGCCTTCGCGCCAAAAGACCCCATGAGGGTGAAGACCAGAAGGACGATCCATCCCCATCCCCGGCGGCACGAGAGTGCGTGGGCCAGGCCACCTGCTGACTCATTGGCATCCAGCCGTACTTCTACGGGCTTATTTTTCATTGAAAGCCTCCCTAAAATGACTTCGCTTCATCTTCAGGCCCTCTTATCGGGGACGATCTGATCGATTTTGGCGACAGTGGTCAGACCACATTGAAACGCAAAATAGTGTGTTGCACAAGATCAATAACTGTCAAGCGGGAAATCCGGGGCTCACCGTCAGGCGGCAGCTCACAGGGACGGATTCGTGCACGATGGATCTGTAACGGAAGAACATCTGCGGGGCCGGCGACGTCGCGGAGGTGGTTGAACCTCGTATCGGTTAGCAATGAACGCCTTGCGAAAGGCTCCCTGCTCTCGGCCGAGGCTGGGCTCGCCGGTGGCGATCGAGACCGGAAACTGGAGTCACACGTTTTTTCTTGACTCCTGGCTCTGGCTGTTCGACAATCTGCGGCACTATAGCAGTTTCGGAAATGGTGTAGACCGGAGGCACACGCTCAAGTGGCTTTTTAATCAGGAAAAAGCCACCCTGCACCAGCCTCAAAATGTCTGCGTGTATTCCGAAACTGCTCTAAATCCCGGGCCCATCGAAAAAACCATCCGCACTCAGCTTTTTGCAAGGAGGGTCGTCCGCGAGGCCCAGGTGGGTTCCCACACCCGAATCCCCTGACATATTCCTGTCGCACTCCCCCGTCGTCTCGAACATCTCCTCGACTCCAGCGCAGTCTCGAGCGATTGCTCCGGGAATTCCAAAAGGAAAAATCCCGTCCGTTCACGCTCACGCGTTCAACGCCAAAAATCGCGCCAATCCAGGCTGGCTTTCCCGTTCAACGTTCCCCGCGTTTGGCTGATACGAATTACCTTCCCGCTTCACCATGGATTCAGCCATGCAGAGTTTGTGGGACCTGAAGTTGTCGCTCACGGATGTCTCGATCGCCTCGCTCGCTGCCTGGCGATTGACCCATTTGTTGTGGGGTGAGGACGGGCCCTGGAACTGCTTTGTTCGGCTGCGGAAACTGGCGGGTAGCTCTCTTGCCGGTCAAATCCTTGATTGTTTTTACTGCCTGAGCGTTTGGATCGCCCTGCCGCTGGGCTGCTGGATCGGCGCAACCTGGCCCGGCCGCGCCATGGCGTGGACCGCCCTTACGGGAGCGGCAATTCTGCTGGAACGCATAACCTCCCCGCGCAGCCCCATCGCGAACCCGGCCGTGTGGCGCGAGGATGCTGCATCGCCGCCGGAATAGGAGAACCAGATATGTCCTGCTGTGGCGGCCGTCGCGCCGCGCAACGTACCAGTCAACCGCCTCAGCCTGCTCCGGCACGCGAACGCACCTCCTCCGGAGTGAATGCGGCGGCCTCCATGCGGGGAAACCCGCCCCTCCGCCACGTGAACTTCGAGTTCAACGGCGTCAAGCCCATTGTGGTGATCGGGCCCGCAACCGGGACTATCTATCGCTTTTCGGCAAAGGGCCTGCGCTTAGCCGTGCATGCTGCTGACGCTCCGTCGTTGGTTTCCGTTCCCGGACTCAGACCCGTTCTCTAACCCGATTTCGCTGCGTGGTCCGGCCCCGCGGCAGGTTTCTCGAAACGCAATTCAACCCACGAAAGAGGAAACTCATGAGCAACATCGTTGTTCCTGTCAACGCATCCGCAGTCCCCGCCGACGAGCGGGGGAAACAACGCATACGAGTCGCCGTGCGCAGCGGCAAAGAGACCGTGTCCACTGTTGTCGACGTAGCCTCTGGCCAGGCGAGAGCCGAACTGCAGCTCGATACATCCGGATCGGTCACCATCGCCGTCGGCCCGGAGTCCACTTCTGCGGCAGACCTTTTCCTCCGCAACACACCCACCGTCACGGTGCGTCCACAGGCGGGCGAAGGAAACCTGATCTACAAGGTCAACCCGATCATCATCACACTCCCCATTTGGAGATTGTGGCTGATCTGGTGCCGCACCTTCACCATCAGCGGCTACGTCTACGGGACCGACGGAAACCCGGTTCCCAGCGCACAGGTTTCCGCTTACAACGTGGACTGGTTCTGGTGGTGGTCCTCCACCGACCAGGTCGGCCCCACCGCCATCACCGACCCAACCGGATATTTCTCCATCGAATTCACCTGGTGCTGCGGCTGGCTTCCCTGGTACTGGTGGGAATTGCGGGAGTGGCGCCTCGATCCCGTCCTGGTCGATAAGATCCAGTCCGTCCTCAAGCTCAACCCGGCCCTGCGCGTCAGTTCTCCCAGCCCGGAGCTCTCCCTGAGTTTCTCCGCGCTGAACCCGCAGCCCCTGCCGCCCGTCAGAAAGGCAGGACCGCGGCGCACCGTGACCGTCCCGAAACTCGACCCGACGGCGCTTTTGGCAACCCGTGAGCAAATCCTGAACCTGCTGCCCACGGTGCCGGAATTCGAGCGATTCTGTCTGTGGCCATGGTGCCTGTGGACCCCCTGGTTCGATTGCGCGCCCAACATCATCTTCAAAGTGACCCAGAACTGCGGCGGATCGAACAACGTGATCCTCGACGAGAACGTCTGGCAGGCGCGCATCGACATCCCCACCAGCCTCAGCGTTACCCTCACCGCCAACTCCGAAGCCTGCACCATTCCACCGCAGTCCGGGCAGCCCGATGGCGCATGCTTCCTCTTCACCGGCGCCTGCGGCGTTGCCGCGGAGAACATCGGAATCACCGGCTCCGGCCCGCTTGCCGGATTCGCGGATCCCGGCTCCGAAGACCGCCCCTTCACCGGTTTGGTCAACATCTACGGCCAATTCGGCTACATTCCCTCTGACCTGCACTACGCCGACTACTACTCCGTCCAGTATCGTCCCGCCGGCACCTCGAGCTGGTCGCCTGTGCCGTCCTCGGCTCTCCAGCCTTTCACCATGACCTACTTCGACGCCACAAAGCCGTTTCCCAACCAGTGGTTCAACCCGGTTTTTGCGCCGGCCCCGCTTCCCCTTACCGGGATGCCTGGCCAGTTCGCGACCGTGTACGAAAGTCCCCAGTTCTTTCAGTTGAGCAATCCCACGCCGCCAAACGACTGGGGCAACCCGTTGAGCGGCCAGGTTTGGACCAACAACATCGATCAGGTCGCAGCCATCGAAACGGCCGGATTCTTTGTCGATGGACCGTATGAGTTCCAGATCATCGGCTACACGCTGCAGACAGACGGAACCATATCGTCCAACGGCGCGCTGGCAGGCTGCGGCAAGCCCAGCCCGCTTGGCTTCAACTACAACAACGACTTCACCTTGTACTTCGCCAATCCCACGCCGGGCGAAACCACTCCCGACACCTCGATCAACTCCGTCTACTTCAACGGCTCCGCCCTGCCGGCCTGCGGCATCCAGACGCTGCCACCCAGCGTACCGTTCTCCTTCGTGGTCAATTTCACCGCGAGCGATGCGGAGGGATTCCTGGATTCCTATGCGCTCTCTCTGCAGTGGGGGACCAATGCTCCGGTGCCCCTGGTTTCCTGCGGGTGCGCTCTTCCACCGACTCCGTCCTGCGCGCTTTCCACGACCGAAATCGGCGTTCAGGTGGGGCCATGTTATGCCGATGCCGTCGCCCAGGGCGCCGTTCGTCCCTTCTGGTATGGCGGCACCATGACGCTCACCTTTGCCGACGCCTCGTCGCTGTTCCCCCAAAACTGCGCCTACGACCTGATCCTCACCGTCTACAAGCGCAACATCGTCAACTGCGATGCAGAATACGATGTCTACCAGGAAACCGTGTATTACTCGTTCACCGTGTTGTTCTCGGCGTAGCTGCCAAAGAGGGGCGGGGCAACCGCCTCGCCCCTCCCGGCCGCCACGGGCTTCTTCGTCCAATTAGACTGCGGGCTGGCTGGACCATGTTTCCCGTTCGTCGATTCCAAACTGAAGGAGAGAGAAAGCGAGCCGGAACAGGCTGTCTCGGACGCCTCGCCAGACTTCGGACCGGAACGCCGGATCGACTCGCCACTTCCCTGAGGTACTGGACGAGTGGAACCGCCTCAGCCAACAATCACGAACTTGCATTGTAAGGTGGCGGAGAGGGAGGGATTCGAACCCCCGATACCCTTACGAGTATGCCTGATTTCGAGTCAGGTGCATTCAACCGGGCTCTGCCACCTCTCCGCTTTGCCGACGGCAACGCGGCTTCGTCTGTATGTTTCTCCACCAGGAGCACGAACAACGACCTCGCCAGCAGTCCCGGAGTACTGGAAGGCCCATCGTTTCGTCCACCACCTGCAGACCACGCGCGAGCAGACGGTCACGCGGCGGCGCTGCCAATGAAAGTTTACCAGACGAGGTCAGTCGCCCTGGAGGGCGAACCAGCGGCACCCCAGCTCCGTTGGCCGTTGTCCCTCGAACCAAATCTGCCGGGCCGGCGGCAAGAACCAGGGTTGCGGTCGCCGCATGCGGCCCGGCCCGACAGCTCCTGAGAAAACCTTTCCCGAGCCCATCGGGAGGATCGCGGAATCGTCGAAAATATCTGGTATTTTCCAGGTGAAACATTTACCCTGATCCCGCGTCGCCGTATGAGCCGCGGTGCGCAGAGGAACCGTTATGAGCAGGGCAAAGCGCAATACGAATGGCCAGTCACGTCCGGATATTCACGCCGTCGCGCGTCTTGCCCGCGTATCCATCGCCACCGTTTCCCGCACCATCAACAATATCTCCACCGTCGATCCACGCCTTGCGCAGCGCGTGTGGAAAGCCATCGACGAGCTTGGCTACTCTCCCAACACGCAGGCCCGGGCTCTCGTGTCGGGGCGAAGCCGTCTTCTCGGTCTCATCATTTCCGAAATCACTAACCCCTTTTTTCCCGAGCTCATCCAGGGCTTCGAAGATGTAGCCGTCGAGAACGGCTACGAAATCCTCATCAGCTCCACGAACTACGACCCACAGCGCATGGAGCTCTGTATTCAGCGCATGCTCGAGCGCAAAGTGGACGGAGTTGCCGTCATGACCTTCGGCATCGAGGCGCCGCTGCTCGACCGCCTGGCTCAGCGCGACATTCCGCTCGTCTTCGTCGATGTCTCGCCAAAAGGTCCACTCTTCAGCACCATTGAAGTTGATTACTTCCACGGCATCCGGGAGGGCGTCCAGCACCTCGCGGTCCTCGGCCATCGCCGCATTGGATTCATCAGCGGCCCGCTGCACCTGCATTCGGCCCTGGCCCGAAAAGCGGCTTTTCTTCGCGCCATGGACGAAGTCGGCCTCGCACCCCACCCGGACTGGCTCCGCGAAGGCGATCACACGCTCGAAGGCGGAATCTCCGTCATGAGTCAGATCCTCGCGAGCGGCGATGCCCCCACCGCCATCATGACCTCGAACGACATGACCGCCATCGGCGTTCTTCACGCTCTCTACAGGACCGGAGCGCGCGTGCCCGACGATTTTTCCGTGATCGGCTTTGACGACATCAACTTCGCTCAGTTCACCCTGCCCCCGCTGACTTCGGTGCAGATGTCGCGCCGCGAGCTGGCGCGCTGTGCCGTGCTTGCCCTTCGCGACCATCTCGATCCGCAGGTGGGGCCCGGCCGCCCGCGCTATAAGGTGCAGACCAGGCTCACGGTGCGGCAATCCACTGGCCTGGCCAGTCAGGAGCCGTCCTCGAAACGGGCTGCCAGGTCAGGCCGCTCACGCACCAAATGATCAGCCGGGAGCGCAACACGCAGTGCCTCCATCCTGAAGCCGCGCCGTCGCGGTGCGGCTGGACGAACGCCGTTTCTCTCGCTGTGGCCCTGCTGTGCGCGGCGGCCTGTCCGCTCCACGCTCAGGATTTCTATCTCCACAACGGCGACCGCGTCACCTTCTACGGAGACAGCATCACGGCCCAGCGGTTCTATACCCGCGATGTACAGGACTTCGCGGAGACCCGCTACCCCACGCTGCAGGTGATGTATCACAATGCCGGAGTCCCCGGCGACAAGGTCACCGGCGGCTATGCAGGCAAAGCACCGGCGCGCGTGGCTCGCGATGTGCAACCCTGGAATCCCACCGTGATCACCGTGATGCTCGGCATGAATGACGGCGACTACCTCCCGCCCGACGCAACGATCTTCGCCGATTATCAGTCGGGTTACGAGAAACTTCTCGACCTGCTCCGCGCCGCGGCCCCGCAATCCCGTATCACCCTGATCGAGAACACGCCCTACGACGAGATTACGCACGGAACAGAGTTCGCCGGCTACATGGCAACCACCGAACAAAATGCCCGCGCCACTCCCGCCCTCGGCCAGCGCGAGCACCTGCCCGTCATCGACGACTGCACCACGGTTGAGAATCTGCTCGAGCGAGCCAGGGCTGCCAACCCATCGTTCGCTGCCCTCCTCGTTCCCGATCGTATCCATCCCGCCGAGCCGCTCCACTGGATCATGGCGGAGTCGATCATGAAAGCCTGGCATGTCAACCCCGTGGTGAGCTCCGTCACTCTTTCGGCGTCATCGCTGAGTGCCACGCGAAGCGAGCGGACTCAGGTCAGCAGCATTTCCGTCTCCGGTAGCACGATCACCTGGGATCAGCAGGATGAGGCCCTGCCCCTCCCATTCAATTTCGAGAACGCGCTCATGAATTTCGTTGTGGAGATCAGCGATCTCGCCGCATGGGATCAGGAAATCCTCGAGGTCAACGACCTGCAGCCGGGCAACTACAAGTTAACGATCGACGGAAAATCCATTGCCACGTTCTCCGCCCACCAGCTGAGCGCGGGCATCAATCTCGCCCTCCTGAAGACTCCCATGTGGGATCAGGCGCGGGAATACGACGCCGCACTTGCCCGCCGATCGCAACTCGAAGACGCCGATTTCATTCTGCTGGCCGAAACCACCGGGCTGGACCAGCCCGCAGCCAGCAGGATTCTGCGCGCCGGTGAAGCCCAGTTCGAGCTCAAAGCCGAAGCTGCGCTGCGCATTCCCCGGCATCGCTACAGCCTGTCGCCGGCGCCCTGAACTGGCGTCCCTGGCGAATTCGGGATGACTTCGCTGGCAGAGAAATGCCGCTGGCAAACGTTTACTTAACAGTTGCTCAGTCACTGACTGGAGTTATGGTTTGACCCCGCTCCCGGTCAAAACTTCGACCGGCCACTCCAGTGCGCCGTTCTCCGGGACTGCAATCGATTGCACACCCGATCTGTCAAATCCACCTTGACAAAGAACCTGACGCAGGACTAGCCTGCTCGGAAAGCGAGAATTCGTTTACCTGGAACCCTCCTGATCGAACCCCGCTTCGGTCACAGTTCCCCCAATATCGGTTCTCGGGGCGAACCCTCCGCTCACAGATGAGGAGTTCATCGACATGAAATGCATCTTTTTGAAGTGTTTTGGCCTGTGCGTAATCCTCCCCTTCCTCGTAATGCTGGCTCCCCGGGCAGGCGCTCAGGCGACCACCGGATCCATCATCGGCCAGATCACCGACCCAACTGGCGCCGTCGTCCCGCACGCAACCGTCACAGCCACCGAGGTGAACAAGGGCATCTCCTTCGTCGGTCGCAGCGACGAAGTCGGGAATTATGTCATCCTCAACGTCACGCCTGGAACCTATAAAGTGACCGCGGATGCTCCCGGCTTTGCCACAGCAGAGGCGCTCAACGCAACCATCGTCATCGACCAGAAGCTGCTCCAGAATTTCACCCTCAAACCCGGTGCAGCCACCACCACCGTCACGGTGACCACGTCGCCGACGATGCTCCAGACGCAAAGTTCAGAGGCTGGAGCCGTCATCGAGTCCCGGGATATCGAGGAGCTTCCGCTCCTGGGCCGCAACTTCTATGACCTCACCATGCTCGTCCCCGGGGTAGTCACCGGCAACGGCAGCATCAATGCGTTTTCGATTTCCTCTAACGGTACCCGCGAATACGGGAACTCCATCACCATCGACGGCGTTGAGTCGACCACCAACCGCACCCAGGACATCACTGTCGTCCCCAGCGTCGACTCCGTTCAGGAATTCAAGGTCGCGACCTCCGCCTACAACGCTGAGTTTGGCAGTTCCGCCGGCGCCGTTGTCTCCATCGACACCAAAGCCGGCACGAACCAGTTCCATGGCGACGCCTATGAGTTTTTCCGCCCCAACTTCACGGCCGCCCGGCCGTATGGCTTTTTGGGCGCCAAAGAGCCTCCTTCCATCCTCAAACAGCACAACTACGGCGGCACACTGGGCGGTCCCATCGTCCACAACAAGGCTTTCTTCTTCGGTTCCTACGAGGGTACCCGCCAGACAAACGCCTACACCTACCTCGACGGCACTCCTCCGCTCAACCAGATCAGCTTTCTCGCTGACGGCTCCGCAGATCTGTCCCAGATGGTCGACCCCTTTGCAGGGCTGGGATACGGTGCCCCGGCGGGCCTCAAAGTTAACATCTTCGACCCCAATGTCTCCTATCCCTGCTACGGCGGCTGCTCCCAGCAGTTTGCCGGTAACGTCATCCCCGCCAATCGGGTCAGTCCCGCCGGCAAAAATACACTGCTCAACTTCTTCCCCAAACCGAATTTGCCGGGCATCGACAACGGCTGGTTCGACAACTTCTTCGTCGATTCGCCGGTCAATTATCGTCAGAACCAGGTGGACTCGCGGTTCGATCAGAACATATCTGACAAGGACCGCATCTATCTCACCTTCCACTACTTCAATTCCAACCAGCTTGTCACCGATCCTTACTGGGGCCACACCGTGGTTCCCGGAGCCGGTGACGCCGACCAGGCCAACAAGGAAGATGTGGAAGGCGAGACCATCTCCGGAACCTATGCCCACGTTTTCAGCCCCACCACCACCAACGAACTGCGCGGCGGCTTTTCCAGTTACCACGAAAACCTGTACAGCCTGCTGAACGGTACCGATTATTCAGCCAAATATGGGGTAGGCAATATCACTGTCCCCGGCTACACTGCCACCATTGGATACCCATACATCTATCTTGGCACCGGATACCTCGCCGGCGGATCCACCTACAAGCCCTATCATGTAACAGACGACAATTACTCCATTGCTGACAACTTCATCTGGAGTTCCATCCAGCGACACGAGTTCAAGTTCGGCGAGGAGTTCCGCGGCCTCAATTCACATCCCGTCTTCTCGCTCTTTCCCACCGGTTTTGAGTATTACGGCAGCTATGGATTCTCCCAAACCTCTGACCCGACTTACAGCTACTACGTCAGCGGCGCTGCCTTTCCCAATGGCGGCTCCGACATCGCCGACCTGCTCCTCGGCCTGCCTTTCGACGTCGATATCGGCCTGCAACTGACGCAGCCTCATACGCAGAGCTGGTATCTCGGGCTCTACGGCCAGGACACTTTTCGGGTCAGCGATCGCATGACCCTGAACTACGGCCTGCGCTGGGAGTATTACGCGCCCTACACCGAGGCTCACAACTACGAATCCAACTACGACATCGCCAGCGGCGACATACTGCTGGCCGGCGCTGGCGGCAACTCCCGCACACTGATGAACGGCCGCAAAGACGACTTCGGCCCCCGCTTCGGCATTAGCTATCTCATCAATCCGAAGACCGTTGTGCGTGCCGGTTATGGTGTCTTTTTCTCTCCGGAGAACGATGGCAGGGAGGACTTTCTCACCCAGAACACGCCTTTCGCAGAGCAGTTTGTCTACACGAATTACTGGTACGACGGCCCGCCCTACGAGTATGTCCTGGACACCGGGGTTCCTCGCAACACAACCATTAACGCGCCGTCCAGCGGCCGCATCAATCCTGCCACGCTCTCCAACGGCAGCCTGGAAACCACCTTCGCTGTCGACCCTCATCTGAAGACCGGCGTTTCACAGTTGTTCGATGTAGCCGTGGAGCGCGCGCTGGGCCCGAATCTGTCTCTCGATGTCTCCTATGTCGGCACGCTGGCTCACAACCTCTCCTACCAGATCGGAGATATCAACGCAAACCCTTATAACGGCGCGAACCATAACGACAATCGGCTCACCAGCAATCTGGGCAAGATTCAGTATCTCGGCGATTACGGCAGCGCCAGTTATAACGCGCTGCAGGTGAAGTTCACCAAGCGCCAGTCGCGCAACCTCAGCTTCCTGCTTGCCTACACCTACAGCCACAATCTCGACAACGGCCCGCCGCCTTTCAACCTTGGTCACTACAACAACAATGAGCCCCAAAGCCCGTACAACCTCCACGACGAGTGGGGGAACTCCGATGACGACGTCCGCCAAAACTTCGTTTTCAGCGGACTGTATAAGTTGCCGTGGGGCCAGGGCCAGCGCTTCTTTCCAAACTGGAATGCGGCCACCAATGCAATTCTCGGTGGTTGGCAGATCAACTCCATCTACACCATGCGGACCGGCACGCCCGTCAACATCGTTCGCGGCAATAACCCCTCTTCCGTGCTGCCAGGACTGCGTCCGGACGTGATCGGCAATCCCGTGCTCCCGCGCAGCCAGCGCACCCTGCTGCACTACTTCAACACCGCTGCCTTCAGCGACGCGGCCTTCGACTGTTCGACTCCCACTTCAGTCACCTGCAACGCCCCTGGAGACGCCGCAAGAAACCTGCTCTACGGGCCAGGTTACATCAACCTGGACTCGTCGCTGTTCAAGACATTCCAGATGGCGGAAAGGTATAACCTGGAATTGCGTTTCGAGATGTTCAATACCTTGAACACTCCGCATTTTGACAATCCAAACGGCGACGAGAACGACGTAGGCAACTTCGGCCAGATCACCAGCGCCAGCGTCGGCAATCCGAGAATCGCCCAGATAGCGGGGAAATTTATTTTCTGATGCCATCGCGAGTCAGGCTGTTTTGCCTGCTGCCTTTCCTTTGTGGTGGACTTGTGGGCATGGCGCAGAACTCCGCGCCGCCCACGGTTCCTCATAGCTATTACCTGGACTGCGGCAGCGCGCCCGGCGGCAACGGGCTCTCCCCGCAGTCTCCGTGGAACTCTCTCGACCAACTCAATGCGAGAAGGTACGGGCCGGGCGATGTTATTGCCATCCGCCGCGGAACCACCTGCCACGGCTCCGTGGCTCCGTCCGGGTCCGGATCGGACGGCGCTCCCATCCGCCTCACCGCGTACGGCGAAGGTCCACGCCCGCGGATCGTCGCCGATCCCGATGCTGCCCAGGCCCTCCGCCTCTTCAATCAGGAGCATTGGGAGATCGACTCGCTCGACCTCGCCGGCGGCCGTATCAACGGCGTCTTCATCAGCGGCGACAACGGTATCCTCCACCACATTCACCTCGCCAACCTCGCCGTTCACGACCTCATCGGCGGCACGATGAAGCACAAGGAAAGCGGCCTCGTCGCCGTCTCCCCGGTCAGCGCCAGGTGCCACTTCGACGATGTGCTCATCGATGGGGTCACCGCATGGAACACCAATCAGTGGGTCGGCATTCTCGTTGGCGGCGGCGACATCGGCTATCCGCCTGAGTCCGACTGGAGCAGCAACGTCGCTATTCGCAACTCCGCGATCCACGACGTTCCGGGCGACGGCATCGTCCTCTTCCGCGTCCGCCACGGCATGATCGACTCCAGCGTCGCCTGGAACACCGGCATGCAAAACACCCAATCCATCGGTACGCCCAACGCCATCTGGACCTGGATGTGCGACGACTGCGTCGTTCAGAACAACGAAGCCTTCCTCACAGACAGCCCTGGAGTCGACGGCGGCGCATACGACATCGATTACGGTAACACGCGAAACTCTGTACTCGATAACTACGGCCATGATACCCAGGGTTACTGTGTCGCTGTCTTTGGCGCTGGCTTTGTAACTCGCCAGAGCGTGGTGCGCGGCAACTTATGCATCGACAACGGCCGCAGCCCCCGCATGGCTGACTATCAGGGGGCAATCTTCATCTACACCTGGAATGGCGGCTCCATCGACGGCCTTACGATCGACAACAATACCGTCCTTTGGCGTCCCTTCAACAACGCTCCGGCTCTCCTCAATAACGCCACCATCGCGTCCGGTTCCGCTGTCTTTCGCGACAACTCCATCGACTCCACCGCGCCCTGGCTCGTCGACAGCAATACGTCGCTGTCGCTGTCACATAATCATTACCGCTACTACGGCCTTGGCCATCCGCAGTGGCGTCACGGAACGCAGCGCTTCTCGAGCCTTGCCGCCATCCAGAGTGCAGGGAATCAGGAACAACACAGCGTCTTCGAACAGCGGCCGCTCGATCAATGGCCGGTGCAACCACCACGGCCCGGCACATCCGCCCCGCAGCTCTCCTGCACGCTGCCTGTGGCCCTCAATGCCCAGGGATTGCTCGACGACGATGCTCTGCGGCAAATCGTCGTCCTGCGCAGCTTCGCACTCCAATATCAATCCAAAGGATTGCGGATCAACCTGCGCCTTATTTCGCCTGACGCTGCCCTCTTCAGCAACCCCGCCTTCCGCAACGCGATCCTCGATCTCGATTTCCAGGGCATTGTCGTCACGCAATCTGTCGCCACCGGTCGGGAACAAACCGACTTGATCGCCCCTGGCGGCGCAGGGGGCGTGCACTGGGATGGATTTGAAGGGCCGGCCGGAATGGGCTACATGCTCCGCCGCGACCTTGGCGAGCCCATCTACGCGCAAATGGGAGTCACTTCTGAATGATCAGGTTTCGTAGCATCCTCGCGGCTGCAAGCGCGCTCCTTATTATTGCCGCCGGTGCAAATAGTTACCCACAGCAGCGTTATAACCGAAACGATCTTGGCTCGCCCACCATCCCCGGCCCTGTTTCTGTCTACGATAACTGGTCTACCTACGACGAGCTGTCCGATAACGTACCGCTGACCGAGAAGTTAGCCATGCAGGAGCTCGATAACGTCCTGCGTCTCAAGAGAGCCGGCGTCCGCTTCGACTACTACGCAATGGACGCGTTCTGGTTTGCGCCCGATGGCGCCTATCGCACCTGGAAAAAACCGAACTGGCCCAACGGTCCGGACGCATGGCTGAAGAAGTGCCTCGAGAACGGCATCCGCCCCGGCCTCTGGTTCAGCACCAACACCCTCGTTCATCTCAATGCCGCGCCGGCATGGCGCGACTCCCTCAACAAGCAGGGCACGGCCATGTCGATGTTCGAGGGCGGTTTCCTCCCCGACTTCATGAACACTCTGCAGTACTGGTATGGCCGCGGTGTCCGCATGTATCTCTTTGATTTCGCCGACCTCACCGCCGCCACCCCACAGGCTGAAGCTACACTCAGCAAAGAAGAAATCGTCCGCCGCAACTCCACGGCTCTGCGTAATGCGCTCGCCGCTTTCCGGCGCAAAAATCCCGATGTCGTTTTGGAAGCCTTCAACGGCTTCGGTGGCGTCATGGACTCCACCTACTACCCCTTTCCGTTCCACGACCCCATCGATCTGCAGTGGCTCCAGGTTTTCGATGCGCTCTACTGCGGCGATCCCCGCCCCGGCGATGTGCCCGAGATGAATTTCTGGCGATCGCTCGAAATCTACAGCGACCACCAGGCGCGCCGCTACGAACAATCCGGCGTGCCACTTGAGCGCATTGACACCACAAGCTTCATGCCCGGCAATACCGGCACCATCTACCGGCGCGGCTTCCAGGAATGGAAGGGTTCGCTCATTCTTATGCTCGCACGGGGCGGATGGATCAACACCACCTACGGCAATCTCGAGCTCATGACACCGGCCGACGCCGCGTGGTTCGCTCGCGTCCAGTCGCTCTTCCTCCATTTTCAGTCTGAGGGCCGCATTCGAAGCTTCGGAGGGATTCCCGGCGATGTGCAATCCTATGGCTTCGGCGCTCTCGATTCAGATGGCAGCGTCTATGTTGTCGTGAATCCTGCGCAGAACGTCGCCACCATCAATTTACCGTTGCTGTCCCCCGACCAAAAGCCGCTCGGTTCAGGTAAGTTACTCTTCCGTGATGCCGGCTTTGTCCCGCGCCTCACGCCTCATTCGATCCAACTCGGCCCCGGCCAGATGGCCGTCGCAGGCTTCGGCAAGTACGCCTCCTCTGTCTACGACTTCGGCGTTCAGCAGGATATCGTCATCCCTCGTGCCATCCGTCCCGTAACAGCCAAATTTTCGTCCACGGGCAAAGGTCAAATCCAGGCGACCATTTCCGCACCTGCCGGCGGCAACCTGCGTCTCATGATGCAGCAGTATGCGCCGGATGGCAGCCTCCGCCGTACCTGGGCCGGCGGCCCGCCCAACGGCACGAACATGGGCAAGGTATTTCTGCTCAGGGCGGAACAGGGGGACAGGCAGCTGCCCATTCGCGAGGAATATAACCGCGTGATCTGGGCGGGCCTGTCCTGGGCGGCCGGCGAAATTAGCCAGAAAGATATCCACCCCGGTGAGCCTCTAACGTTGACCTTTCAATCCACGGAAAAAGATCCTGTAAGTCTGAAAGGTAGCGTATATCTCGTGACCTATTAGAGCAGGCCCGAAGTTCCACCGGGCACCGGGACATTCTGCAGGATTGGAGTTCACTGGACAAGGCGCGACCGCGATAAATTCGTCGCACCGGGACCTGGATCTAAGAGCATCTAGCTGGTCTGCAGATACGTGGTGTAAGGCTGGTCGCCCAACTCGGTGAATGGCGCGAAACGGAACGTGGAGTTCCCTGCCGGAGCCTCCCATAGCCGCTGAGAGACCTGGCGGATGCCGAGCAATGCATTGCGATCGAACGCGGGCATGGGCGTGTCCTGCTCTGGTTTGATTGCAAAAAGCACCAGCGGTCCCCGCATCACAGCGACCGTATTCGGGTGTTGCGGGTCAATAGCTTCCAGGCGTACCGGCAGCGGCATCTCCAGTTCAACGCGGTCGCCATCTTTCCAGGTGCGGCGCACCCCGGCAAAGCTTCCGGATTCGACTGGTCCTGTCCAGCGTTTACCGTTCACCGTTATGGAGGCCCCGCTGGTCCACTGCGGAATGCGTAAGTAAATCGTCGCATCGGCTGGCGCCGCCGTGTTGACCTCGAACGAAATGTTTGCATCGTACGGCCACGCGCTGGTCTGCGTAAGCGAAAATAACGAGCCTCCCCGCGCCCAGCGCACCGTCGACGGAACATAGAGGTTCACGAAGAGATCGCGATCGTCGTGAAAATACGCCTGAATGCGATAGTCCGCCGCAACCTGCGGCAGCGTGCCGGAGCAGCACGGCCAGTGGGCAGTCTTATACACGCGTTTGCCGTTGAAGTTGTAGTCGGAATAATAGAAGGCCTGGCCGTTATCCTGCAGAGGTTTGGCGCCGAGCGCGGTGTTGTACATCGTGCGCTCCATGCTGTCGCCATAGCGGGCATCGCGGGTTACCCGCAGCAGGTAGCGCGTCAGTTTGAAGTGCGCGTAGCTGCCGCAGGGCGTCTCAAAGCTGGCGTGCGTGTTGCTGAGGCTGGCAAAGACGTCGTTGCTGCCCGGCGCGCGCAGCTGCTCGTCGGGCCCCCACCCGCCGGTTGCGTAACTCTGCTCCATCAGGAAACGGTAGGCGTTCTTCGCAGCGCGCAGATGCGACTCGCTGCCACCGACCATCCAGGCCATCATGGCGGAGCTGAGCGAGTTCACATAGCTGTACGCATGGCGGCCGGCCAGCACGTTTTCGCCGCGGGCCAGCGGATCGAACCAGGCCTGGTCGTCGAGGTAGCGAAATGCGAGGTCGCGATACCGCTCCCCCGCTCCTCTCTGGTATGCCAGGAAAAGATTCTCAGGCATGGTGTATGACTCGTCCCACGTCCACGATGGATCGTGCCTGTCCGGCCTCCACGACACGCCGTGTTCCACCGCATGAGGCGGCAAACACGGCAACGCTGTATTGGTGGTGTGCTCCAGAATCGCGAGAGCATCGGGATCGTGCGCGTAGCTGCGCGAGTCAAGCATCGCAAGCACCATCTTGTCGTAGCAATACGCCGGAAATCGATTGTTCGTGTAGAAGTCGGGGCTGATCGTCTGCGCGTACAGCCGATTCAGACGCAGCACTTTGGCTCGCGTCGCCTCATCGCCGGTGATGGCGTACATGCGGGCCAGCGCGGATATCCACTGGCCGAAAGTACACGCCGGCGCAAATCCCGCATCTCCGGGAAAGCGCGACAGGTCCGGATCGTAGTGGTACCAGTCGCCAAGGTCTTCCCCTGGCGCAGGCATGCCCACCATCTGCCGCAACGGCTTCAGCAAACTGTCGTCGCTCAGCTGCATCAGGACCGCATGGGTCTCGTGCAGCTGCGCCTCGTGCAGATCGCTCGACAGGAACACATCGCTGTAGTCGAACTGCGAAAGAATGTTGCCTGGAGCGGTGGGCTCAGCCAAAGCCAATTTGCTCCAGGCGCCACTGCCAGCGATAGCAGCCGCAGCAGCGGCGCCGGATTGCACAAAACGTCTGCGGGATAAAAGATGACGCGACATGGCGTGGACCCCTCGACCCAGTTTGCAGGCCGCACAGCATGACTTGCAAGTTGCAGAAGCAAGGGTGCGCGACTTGTGCTCAATAGCGAAGGCCGAGCCGCAGGGGAAAGTCTTCCTGGTCCTCATCCGCGTCTATCTGCAGAACGTGCTCCTCCATCCCGACGCAATGCACATGCCGCAGCCAGAAGTGTGCCCCGCACGCCACCGCAACCGCCGCTGCCAAACGCCCGAAGCTGGCTTCCAGCATGGGCTCCAAGGCGACCGTGAACAGCACAATCGCGGGAAAGAAGCCCAGGTAAGGGATAAGCAGCAGCGCGAAATTTGTGGCGGAATTTGGCCTGGCTCCGGTAAAGGGGATGGTTTTGATCCGGAGGAAGAAGGCGTCGGTCAGAAGCAGGCTCAGCGTGGCGGCGACGATGGCCTGTACCGCTGCGAATCGCCAGTCGCGGAGGGCGGCTGGCTGCGCAGCGCAGGCGAACGCAGCTGCCGCCTCAGACAGCAGAAGACTCCACGCAAAGGCCCATCGCTGCGCTGCTCGCACCTGCGGCAGTCCGGCTTTGCCGAGAATCGCGCGGAAGATCCATCGCCCGCGCTGATCCGCCGGCGCCATGAATGTGCTGCGCAAACCGGACACGGTCCAGAACGCCACAATCGGGACCGCAGCGCGCACTCCGTCCGGCGAGAACACGAAGCTGAAATGACTTCCCCCCACCCTTAGCCTCATCACCGCTGCAAAGACCAGCGCCGCACCCGCGCCTCCATACATCACCAGCACCATGCGATAGCGGGGCACGCGCACCAGATTCTGGTCAATGAAATGCCAGACGGCGCGACAAGCCGCCGTGCGCGCCAGCGTCGCATGCAGCACTCTGTGAACCGGAGCGGTGGCCAGGTTTTGTCCATCCCGCCGAACCGCGCCTTCCACCAGGCCGCGTGTTTTCCTCCACCACGCAGCAGGATACGAAGCCGCAGTTGCCGCCAAAGCAACCGCCGTTGCTCCGAATCCGATGTGCGCGAGCGACGAGAAGATGAGCGGCGCAGCGGACCCATCCAGAATGCGCTGGTAAATCCCAAGAAACCAGAAAGGCGGAAACCATAACGCGGCTCGGTTGCCAGGCTGCAGCAACGCTCGCAGCACGCCGCAGACCGCCGGGTACACGAAGAGAACAGTGAACAGCGCCACGACGGAAATTCCCTGTAGACCGAGTGCGAGCTTGCGGAACACCCGCTCTCCCAGCAGTCCCAGCAGTATTCCTTCCAGAGCCAGGAAGAAGGCCGCGCCGAAGATTCCGCCGCAGGCGACCGCGACAATATGAGCCGCCAGAAATCGAAAGAGATGCGGCGGATCGGTAGCCGCCGGCAACACCAGCACGGCCAGAGCATTCGAATCGAACAGCGCGGCAGCGATGAGCACAAAGATCGCCGTTATGCGCGCGCGGAAGAGCCTGCCGGCCTTCACCGGCAGAGATGAAAGCACAAACACGTCGAGCAGATCCGGAAAGAACAAATCCCACTCGAAGATTGTCACCAGGCCCATGGCGACCAGGGAGAAAGCCACATAGAAGTAGTGATCGCCGGCCTGCGCCCAGTAAGATCGCGGGCCCCAGTACTTGCCGACCGGGCCGTGCGGCAAGTGGTAAACCGGGTACAGATACAGCGCCACGACCAGGCCTGGCACGCCCAGCGCGCACGCCGCCTGCACCAGCCGCGTCTTCGCGTCTCCTTCGGCAGAAGCCATCTCGTTCGTAAAAAAGCGATCGAAAAAATGCCGGACCAGGGTAGCGAATTGCGTCGTCTGCTGCGGTTCTTCCGGGGCGCTCTGCGCCAGCACTGAGAGCGACAGCACCGTATCGCGTGGCTGGCTGGGCCTGGGCTGTCTGGCCGCGCGCTGCACAACGGGCATCAGGCAATCCTCATGGCTTCTACCATCGCGTGCGCCGCGGAGAGCGTGTCTTCCTGGCGCACCAGTTGAGCGAAGACCTTCTCCAGCGTCGGCAGCTTCATCAGCGCGGTCAGTTCGGCGGGCCGCGCATCCGCAAGAATCCTGCCCTGCGCGATGACGATGACTCGATCGCAGAGCTGCTCCACGATCTCCATCACATGCGAGATGTAGAGAACCGACTTCCCCGCCCCTGCCAGCTCGTGCAGCAAATCGCGAAACAGGCGCGCCGAAAGAACGTCCAGGCCGGACAGCGGCTCGTCGAAGACCAGCATCTTCGGGTCGTGCATCAGCGCCGCCACCATCAGCACGCGCTGGCGCATCCCTTTCGAGTAGACCGTCATCGGCGAAAACCGCCACGACTCCAGTCCCAGCAGCTCCAGCATGGTCTCGGCCTTCTCCCGGATCCGCTTTTCGCCCATCCCGCGCAGCCGCCCCACCAGCTGCAGATACTCCATCGCCGACATCCACGCGTACAGATGCGCCTCTTCCGGGATGTACCCCAGCATCGCGCGCCAGGCAACGAGATCGGCGTGGATATTCCTGCCCGCGAACAGCACGCGCCCGTCGTCCGGCCGCAGCAGCCCGGTAATGATCTTCACCGTCGTGGATTTACCGGCGCCGTTGGGGCCGAGAAACCCGACGATCTCGCCCGGTTTCACCGCAAAACTCACGTCGCTGATGGCCGGAATGCCGCGATAACTCCGATACAGGTGCTGCAGTTCAAGCATGGGCAGTGCTCTGTGCCGTCATCCCTATGTAGCATACTGCTTTGTGTCTCGTCAACAGAATGCTACATAGGGTACAATCGCTGCCATGCCCGTCGAGGCGCGACTTTCGCATACCGCCGCCATGATTCTGCAGGCCATCCACGCCGGCCATATCTACGGGTTCAGCGTGATGGCCATGACCGGCCTGCCCAGCGGCACAGTCTATCCGGCGATGCGCCGGCTGGAGCGGGACGGCCTCATCCTCTCCAAATGGGAACAACAGTCGATCGCCGATGCGGAGCAGCGCCCGCCGCGCAAATACTACCGGCTCACCCGCACCGGCAGGGCCACGCTGGACGCGGTCTACAAGCGCTACCCCCTGCTCGAAAAAATGATTCCGGCGCCGGAGCTGGAGCGGGCATGAAGCGCAATCCGCTGGATCTGGCGCCGCTCTTCATCGTGCGGACCGCCGCCATGTTGGTTCCGCGCTCCGGCCGCGCAGACTGGACCGCGGAATGGGATGCCGAGCTTTGGCACGTGTCCCATGCTGAGGACGACACGGCCCCGCCCGCTGGCCAGGACGCACTCATCTTCAGCCTCGGAGCCATCCAGGATGCGTTCTGGATTCGCTGCGACAGGCTCCGTTCCTGCGCGGGGCTCGCGCTGCACCGCGGTTCGGCGGCGCGATGCCTGCTCACTCTATCCGTGCTTGCCATAGCTGGCGTTGCGGTCTGGCTCTGCACGCCCCGCGCGCGCGGCGTCATGTTGCGTGTTCCCTGTCGCGGCGCCGCCGATCTGGTGATGATTACCAGCAACGGCTATCCGGGCACGCAGGCTCCCAGCATCCCGCTCGCCGATTACCGTGAGTGGACGACCGACACCGCCAGCCTGTACAGCCAGATTGCGTTTTATCAGCCGGCCGTTGGACGAATCCACCTGAAGCACCACAACACCGTAAGCCTCTCCATGGCAGTCGCCAGCGGCAACATTTTCCGCATGCTCGGCGTCGGTGACGAGCATGTATCCGCGTCCTCCGCCGCCGGCGGCCATCCCCGTCTGTATCTGGCCCGCTCTGTGTGGCGTCGTGACTATCGCGAGGATCCAGGCGTTTTCGGCCGCACCGCCAATGTCGCCGGCCAATCCGTGGTCATCGCCGGCGTTCTCCCTGACGGCGACTGGCGTCTGCCCGGAGGCGTCAATGCCTGGCTCCTCGAAGACGCGCAGTCTCTGGCGGACCTGCCGCCGAGCCTGAAGGGTTTTGTGGTCGCGGACATTCGCAACGCCGCCTTTCCTCCGCCGCGGGCCGGCTGGCGCTCCATGGTTGAGACGCGCGATGGCATCACCAGCCGGTATGCCTGCATCTCGCTCGACTCGATCGCGCTGCAGCCCGTCTTATCCTTCGCGTGTTCGCTGCTGCTGGCTCTTCTCGCTTTGCCCGCCGTCACAGCGTTGTCGCTCGGCGACTATCCGCGCCGCCGGCAGGGCTTAGGCCGCCGACTCATCCTGCGTCGCTGGCTATTCCTCGCAGCAAAATTCTTCCTCGTCCTGGCTGTCGTCTTCTTCTGGTCGACCGATCTCGCCTTCGGGCCGGTGTCGTTCGACCTGTCGACCGGGAGTGGCATCCAGGCACTCACCTCCTTCCTGCCGCTCTTGTTTGGCTTCCGCTGGATCCTGCAGGACCAGCGCCGGCGCTGCCCGGTCTGCCTGCGCCTGCTCTCGAACCCGGCGCGCGTGGGCCAGGCTTCCTGCAATTTCCTCAGCTGGAGCGGCACAGAGCTCATCTGCGTCAGCGGTCATGGGCTGCTCCACATCCCCGAGCTGCCCACCAGCTGGTTTTCGAGGCAGCGCTGGCTGTGCCTCGATCCTTCATGGCTCAGTCTCTTCGTTGATCCGCCGCCGGCACGTACGGAACCGATCTGACGCGCCGGCTCAGGCCGCCTTGTGTTCGCGCCTCGCCTTGCCGGACTCGATGCGCTCGTGGAGCAGGCCTTTGGCTTTCTCCAGCTCTCTTCTGCGCGTTGCGCTCAATCCTTTGCCGGCCCGATTGATGAAGTAGGTGAGCATGCGCATCCCCGAAGCAGGCCCCTTTGGCGAGACTTTCTTCGACGCGAGCGAGCGGGCAATCTCGGATGCGCTTTTCGTGAAGAGGTCTTTGGGCGGATGCGTGGAATCGGTCGTGACGTCCCTGATCCACCTCTTCGCCGGTTGTTTCTTCAATGACGTGTGCGATCGCGCTGCCATGCCTTTTCCCTCATTGCGTGCGCGGAAGCACGCGCAGTTCAGTGTTTCTTGAAGTACTGAACCTCGCGCTCGTGCTGTTTCGCCTTCTCCATCGAGGAGAAAGTCCCCAGGTTGCGCCGCTTGCCCGTCTCGGCATTCTTTTTACGGGAATAGAGGCGATATTCTCCGGACTTCAGTTTTCTGATCATGAAAAAACGGATGCGGGCGCACGGCGAAATGTGGCCCCGCACCGCTGCTGAATGCGGAGCCATCTCCTCGGGCGCAGGGTTGCGACCTTCTCCTGGTACGCCCCGGCAGCCGGTGAGAAATCGTGCGCGCCGGCGCATTTCCGGCCAGCGCTCGACCAGTGACCGGCCGCGGCCATCCTGCGCCGCCAGGTTCGTAACCGTAGCTGTCACATAAATTGAAAATCTCTGTTGACAACCGCCTGGCGGCTCGATTACCGTCACGCGTTGTACCAAACTGGATCTGCCCGCGCATGTACGGAGCTTCCCGTGCGACTGGCCGAGCGGAGTCCAGTTGCCTCCCTGTTGTGTCCGAGTGCCGTCTCCGGACGGCACTCTTTTTTCGCAGCCGGGACTGCTTCCGTCGTCTCCTGCTCTGCCCGTCCACACAAAGGTCACTGCATCGGTTTACCTCAGTGCACACGTGCCGTTTTCCGTCGTCGCCCCACCAGGGAGACAGCACTTAGAATAGGAGGCATGAAGTCTGCGGATATAGCCATCGGCGGCGGTGGCATGATTGGTCTGGCAACCGCTCTGGATTTGGCGGCCACCGGGCGCAAGGTAACGGTTTTCGATCGAGGCGAAGCCATGTCGGAGGCCTCCCGCGCCGCAGCCGGCATGCTGGCAGGAAATGATCCCGAGAATCCACCGGAATTGCAGCCTCTCTCCCGCCTCAGCCTGGCGTTGTACCCTGATTTCCTGGCACGCGTCGAAGACCTCTCCGGCAAAAAAATCCCCATCCGCACCACATCCACCCTCCAGGGCGTCCGGTATCTCCCCCACGGCGCAACCTCGCTCAGCGATGCGGAAATGCAGTCTCTCGCTCCCCGCGCCAATACCAGTGGCTGGTCCTTCTTTCTCATCGAGGAGCGCAGCCTCGATGCATGGGATCTCGCCGAATCCCTCCCTGCGGCCGTTCGTGCAGCCGGCATCGACCTGCGCGAGCACATATCCGTTTTGCGCGCCCGGGGCGAGAATGGCGGCGTCGAACTCGAGACCACCGCAGGCTCTTTCCCGGCGGGCAGCTTTCTGAACGCAGCCGGCGCCTGGGCGTCTGCCATTCACGGCCCCCTTCCGGTGGCTCCGCGCAAAGGCCACATGCTCACCGCCGTGTTGCCCGGCCCCGTGCAGATGCACTGCGTGCTCCGCACCCCCAGGGTCTACATCGTTCCCCGCGGCAGCGGACGCTACACCATCGGTCCCACTGTCGAAGACGCCGGCTTCGACAAGGAAGTCGATCCGGAACGCATCCAGGCGCTGTTTCACAAAGCAATCGAGCTGTGGCCGGTTCTGCAGAATGCCTCCATTGCCGAAACCTGGACGGGCCTCCGCCCTGGATCCGGCGACGGTCTGCCCATCATCGACGAGACCGCCGACCGTTGCTGGATCGCGACGGGACATTTCAAGAACGGCATCATGCTGGGCCCCGGAACCGGCCGCGTGTTGCGCCAGTGGATCGATGGATCGCAACCGGAGGTCGACCTGTCGCCCTTCAGGATTGCTCGCTTCGCTTCGCCGGTCGCAGCGTCCTGAGACAGAATCGTCGCCGCATCCTGGGGGCCCGACCTGACTTTCGTAACTCGATCGCGAGATGCGTGCCCTGCCCCTCAATGACAGCGTTATTTCGCGTAAGCTATAAGAAGACACACCGGATTTGCCTGCGCGGATGCATCCTGCCGTGGCCGGAAGAGCGCCAGCCTGGCATCGCGCGGAGCGTTCGCGGCATCCTGGTGATCGGAAGGATTTTCAACTGCACGGCGAAGGAAAAAGGTAAACATGGCAACAGCGACGGTGGTCAAGGGACTGGAAGGTGTAGTAGCAGCCAATTCCGGCATTTGCTGGATCGACGGTTATGCCGGAGTGCTCGCGTATCGCGGCATCGATATCCATGAGTTAGCCGAACAGTCCACTTTCGAAGAGACCACCTACCTGCTGTGGCACGGCCGTTTGCCGAGCCGCTCTCAGCTGGTGGAATTTACCGGCAAGCTGACGGAAGCCCGCCGCCTTCCGTCGGAGATTTACGACCTCTTCCGCCGCTTCCCGAAAACCGCGACCCCCATGGAGGCCCTGCGCACCGCTGTCTCCGCGCTCAGTTTTTACGATCCTGCCGAGAGCGCCGTCGATCACGACTCCAATGTCCGCAAGGCATTCGCCCTCACCGCGCAGATCCCCATGCTGGTGGCCGCGTTCGACCGCATCCGTAAAGGCAAAGACGTTGTCGAGCCCGATCGCTCCCTCACCCACGCGGGCAACTTCCTCTGGATGCTGCACGGCAAAAAGCCGATCCCGGCCGCCACCCGCACTTTCGATATCGCCCTCATCCTCCATGCCGACCATGAACTGAACGCCTCCACTTTTGCGGCCCGCGTCATCGCCGGCACCATGGCCGACATGCACTCGGCCATCACCGGAGCCATCGGCGCGCTCAAGGGTCCGCTCCACGGCGGCGCCAACGAAGCCGTGATGAAAATGCTCTTCAAGATCGCCCATGAGGGCGGCGATCCGGTGGAGTACGTCAGGAGCCTGTTCGCGCAGAAGAAGAAGGTCTTCGGCTTCGGCCATCGCGTCTACCGGACGGAAGACCCCCGCGCCACGCACCTGCGCAAAATGTCGGAGCAGTTGAGCCGCGATTCAGGAAATACAAAGTGGTATGAGATGTCCCGCCGCATCGAGGACTTCGTGAAGAACGAAAAGAAGCTCAATGCCAACGTGGACTTCTACTCCGCTTCCACCTACACCACCCTCGGCATCGACCTCGACCTGTTTACTCCCATCTTCGCCATCAGCCGCATGGCCGGATGGGCCGCGCATGTGATCGAGCAGCTCGACGACAACCGCCTCATCCGCCCGCGCGCCGAGTACACCGGACCGGAATATCCGGTGAAGTACGTGCCGGTCGAGCAGCGGTAGCAGGCAGCCGAACCTACCGGTTCGTTTCGACGGTCAACTTCAAACCGAGAGCTCTGGTCACCGCCACCAGCGTCGACCAGCGAGGGTTGCCGCGAGCGGAGAGTGCGCGATAGAGGCTCTCGCGCTCCATGCCCGCTTCCCGGGCAATCTTCGCCATGCCGCCTCTGGCCTCCGCAACGCGGCGCAGCGCAATCAGCAGAACCTCGGGCTCCCCCGCATCTTCCATCGCTGTCTTCAGATACTCGGCGGCGAACTCGGGATGTTCGCGCAGTTCCCTCACCATGGCTTCATCGTGCGAAATGCTCGTGGTCTTTTTCATGATTTCGGCCGCCTCTCCCTGTAGTCTTCGAGATATTCAACCGCGCGGCTGACGGCTGCGGACTGTTTGCGCTTGTCGCCTCCGCACAAAAGCAGTCTTTCCAATCATTGCGTAGTACAGACGGTAGCCGGGCCCCCAGTCGATGCGCAGTTCAAAAACACCCTCGCGCAGCGCCTTGCAGTCTCCGAAATTTCCTGCTGCCAGGCGGTCGATGCGTACAGCGACCCTCGCTCGCGCCTTCATTTCCAGAGATGCGAGCCAGTCACCAACCACATCCCTGCCTGCCGGCGTGACGTAGCGTCGGATCTCGATCGTTGTCTGATTGTAACTTATAAATTACACTTCCAGCGCTGAGAGGTGCGCTCGCTCACTGGGCCCTTGTCTGCCGCAGCGGCTTCCACGCAGCGCCGGCAAACGGCGAACGCACCCGCCGCCCCCACCACAGCACCATCGCCAGAGCCATCAACAGCAGCGCCACGATCACCAGCACGCTGCCCTCCGGCCCGGTGGTGCCGCCGCTCCACAGAATGCTTCCCACCGGATGCCCCTGGAGCAGGTGTCCCTGCGCCACCATGCCGCTGTCCGCGGTGCCGTAGAAATACGATTGGCCCCAGTCCCATGCCGCATGGAAGCCTACCGCCCACCACAGCGACCCCGTGTACCAAAGGCTCAGGCAGAAAACCAGCCCCACTCCCACCACCGACGCAAGCCCCACCGGAGACTCTCCCGGATTCGTCCGGTGCATGAATCCGAACATCGACGCAAACAGCAGCGCGCCCCACCAGAATCCGATGCCGCGCGTCAGCGTGAACTGCACATAACCGCGAAAGAGCGACTCCTCGAAGAATCCCGCCAGCAGGAACACCACTCCCCACACCGCGGCGTCCTCGAGAGCTGCTCCGGCGCCGAGCGAGCCTCTTCCCAGCACCAGATGCCCAGTCTTCCACAGCGCAAGAACCAGCCCTGAGATTGCCGCAAACCCCCACGCGAGGCCGAAAACAAATCGCAGCAGGCGCGCCCGTCCCTGAAATCCATACGCCAGCAGGGGCCGCCGCTCGATGATCGAAAGCAGCCACGTGGCGATCACCGCAGGAATGAACTGCGCCAGTTCGACGATGCAGCCGGTCGCGGGGGGCACGGCTGCATTCGGATTCCAGTGCACAAGCGGCCGCAGCACCCATTGCGCCCCAATTGACAGCACGAACCATATCGCCGCGAACAGCAGGATACCCCAGCCGGCGCGCAACCCCTGCGGGCCGAGGAAAACCCACTGGAGGTCGCGGCGTGGAGGCATGGGGACAGGGTCAGCTTGCAAGCAGATTCTCCAGCGCCTGCCCGACCCGGAAGATCGCCGCCTCATCGAAATGCTTCCCAAGAATCTGCATCCCGATCGGCAGCCCTTCGGCCGACCGCCCGCACGGCACCGAGATTCCGCAGATTCCCGCCAGGCTCGCCGTCACTGTGTAGATGTCCGCCAGGTACATCGCCACCGGGTCGTCCGACTTCTCTCCAATCCGAAATGCCGGCGTCGGCGCCGTCGGCGTCACAATGGCGTCCACTTCTTTGAAGGCCGAGAGAAAATCGTCGGCCAGCAGACGGCGCACCTGCTGCGCTTTGCGATAATACGCGTCGTAGTAGCCGTGGCTCAGCACATAGGTTCCCAGCATGATGCGCCGCTTCACCTCCGCGCCAAACCCCAGATCGCGCGTCCTCCGATACATGGCCGCCAGCGTGTCCGACTGCGGCGCGCGCAGACCATAGCGTACTCCGTCGAAGCGCGCCAGGTTGGAGCTGGCCTCCGCCGTCGCAATCACGTAATACGCCGGAATCGCGTAGCGCGTGTGAGGTAACGAAATCGGGCAAATCTCCGCGCCCGCCGATCGCAGCCGTTCGATCCCGCCCTCAATCGCAGCACGAACTTCCGCGTCCAGCCCTTCGGCAAAGTACTCCGCCGGGACGCCGAGACGCATGCCGCTCACACCCTGGTCCGCGCTTCTGTCAAGATCGGCGGCGTAATCCGGCACCGCCAGGGGCGAGGACGTCGCGTCCATCGGATCGTGCCCCGCGATCACGCCCAGCACGGTCGCGGCGTCGCGCACGTTCGCGGCAAACGGCCCGATGCGGTCGAGCGAGGATGCAAACGCAATCAGTCCATAGCGCGAAACACGCCCATAGGTGGGCAGCACGCCCACTACGCCGCAGAAGGACGCTGGCTGCCGGATGGAGCCGCCTGTATCCGTGCCCAGCGTGGCCACTGCCATGCCCGCGGCTACGGCCGCCGCCGAGCCTCCGCTGGAGCCACCGGGCACGCGGTCGAGATGGTGAGGATTGTGCACCGGACCGTACGCCGAGTTCTCATTCGACGAGCCCATGGCGAACTCATCGCAGTTCAGCTTGCCCGGAAAAATCGCGCCCGCGTCGGCCAGCTTGCGCACCGCAGTCGCCGTATACGGCGGCCGATAGCCTTCGAGAATCTTCGACCCCGCCGTCGCCGGAAATCCCTCCAGCGTCAGCACGTCCTTAATCCCAACCGGCACGCCCGCCAGCGGCGGCAGCGTCTCGCCGTTGGCCGCGAGCTTGTCGATCTCCGCAGCCTGCGCCAGCGCATATTCGCGGCCTACACTGAGCCAGGCGTGAATCCGCGGATCCTCCTCGGCAATGCGCGCCAGGTAACTCTCCGCAAGTGCCGTCGCCGTCGTTTCTCCCCGCGCAATCGCCGAGCGGACACTCTCAATCGAACCCGCTGCCGTCATCGTCGTCATCGCTCGATCACCTTGGGGACCTTGAAGAAAACCCCATCCGTCTCGGGAGCCGAGGCCATCGCCCGATTGCGATCCAGGCAGGGCACTGGCAAATCGTCGCGCAGCACCGACAGCTCTTCCGTGGCCGTCTCCCCGCCCGTCGCCAACACCTCGGAAACCTGCGTCATCGGCGCTATGCGGCTGGTGTCGAGTTCGCCCAGTTGGGCCACGTAGTCCAAAATGGCGTTCAGATCGCGCCGCATGCGCGATTCTTCCTCCGTTGTCAGCTCCAGATAGGCCAGTTCCGCCACCCGTCGCACGTCTTCGAGACTTACCCGCTCCGTGTCCGGCATGGCACCAGTTTACCAGGGCCGCACCCGGGCCGCGAAAGTTGGCAGTTGACAGACGCCTCGGCACGGATACAATCTGCCCCATACCATCTGATTTGCCGTTTCAACACCCCATGAACACGGTCTGCAAACACCCACGGGTCCGGGTTGTGGCACGCGAAGATGACGTCGAATTCGTCGAGTGCCTCGACTGCGGAGAAGTCTTCGACTCCAACGAATTTCGCGATATGGCGATCGAGGAAACGGAGGACGAGGAAGAGGAAACTGCCTGACGGCGGCTTCCCGGCGGTGCATCGTGTTGAGATGCCTTTAGCCGATTCCCAGCACCTCGTCCGGCCGCCTTCCCTGCTCGCGCAGCGCGCGAATCGACAGTGCATCGTGCCGCTTGGCCAGCCGCTCGCCTCGATCGTCCAGCACCAGATCGCAGTGGAACCACGCCGGAGGCCGCCTTCCCAGCGCCTGATAGATCAGAATTTGCCGCGCCGTTGACAGCAGCAGATCCGCTCCCCGCACCACTTCCGAGATCTCCATGGCAAGGTCGTCCGCCACCACGGCCAGTTGATAAGCGGGCACATCGTCGCGCCGCCACACCGGAAAGTCGCCGAAATCCTCGCCGGCAACAAATCGCTGCTGCCCAAAATGCCTGTCCTCGAACTCAATCGCTGCGCCATCCGGCACGCGGAATCGCCAGTTTACGCCGGCCGGACTTTGTACCTCTCGCAGCGCCTTTTCCGATCCCGGCGCCGGCCGGCAGGTCCCCGGATACATGGGCCCCTCGTCCGACTCCCGGCGCACTTCGCCGGCACACTCATGCGGCGCCTGCGCGATCCGGCTTAGTTCGCTGCGCGAACACCTGCAGGGATACACGAAGCCGCCCTGCATCAGCTGTCTCCATACAGCCCGATAAAATGCGCCCCGCCGGCTTTGCTCGTATGGTCCGAACTCGCCGCCCACGTCCGGCCCTTCGTCCCAGCGGATGCCGAGCCAGCGCAGATCCTCCAGCATCGCCGCAACAAATTCCGCCCGCGACCGCTGGGGATCGAGATCCTCGTTGCGCAGGACGAGCGTGCCGTGTGCCTCCTGCGCGCGCACAAACGCCTGCCAGAAGGTCCGCGCATGCCCCACATGCAGCAGTCCGGTCGGCGAAGGAGCGATGCGTCCGCGATATCCTGTGCTCACTTTGTCACTGTACTGCCGGAAGTGGAGATTTCTGAGCCCTGCGCTCTGAGCTCTCAGCCCTGTTTCAGTCCGACCAGGGCGCCGGCGTGCGTTCCCAGCGATGTTTGCGCATCCGCTCCAGGAGGGCGGCATCCAGCCCGCCCGCATCGCTCATCGCCAGATTGCCGCGCACGTGCCCCTCCCTGCGCATGCCCACGATCATCGTGCTCACCACGGGATTCGCCAGAATGAACCGGATCGCCGCCTCAGGCAGCGACAATCCATCCGGCAAGTCCTTCCGCAGCGCATCCACGCGGTCCATCGTGTTCTCCAGGTTCTCCGCATTGAAGTAGCCCGCCCGCCAGTCTCCCGCCGGAAACGTCGTATCCCGCGTCATCTTTCCGCCCAGCGATCCCTCATCGAGCGGCACGCGCGCAATCACGCCCACTTTGTATTCCTCGCACACCGGAAGCAGCTCATCCTCCGGATTCTGGTCGAACACGTTGTAGATCACCTGCACCGCATCCACCAAACCCGTCCGAATCGCGCGAATCCCATTCGCCGGCTGCCACCGGTTCAGGCTTAGTCCGAACGCCTGGACGATGCCATCGCGCTTCAGCTTCTCCACCGTCTCGCGAAACTCCCTGCGATCCGTCCAGGAATCGTCCCACACGTGGAACTGCAGCACGTCGATCGTCTCCACGCCCAGCGCGCGCCGGATCATATCCGCATGAGCAAACACATGCTCCGCCGGAAACACGTCGTTGTAGTCGTATTGCGGGCGCGCCGGCCATTTCCGGTTCTTCGGCGGAATCTTCGACGCCGCAACCAGCCGCTTGCCTGGATTCGCCGCCAGAATCTTCCCCAGGAATCCGTCGCTCTTCCCTTCGCCATACGCCCACGCCGTGTCGAAGAAGTTGCAGCCCAAATCGACGGCCAGTTGCAGCGCCCGCAGCGATTCGGCGTCTTCCGACCCGCTCCACCCGCTCATCCCCCACAATCCACACGCCACATCGCTGACTTTGAATCCCGTCCGTCCCAAAGCCCGATAACGCATCGTTCTCCCTTCCTCGTGTCCGCTCCTCATCTTTTCATCCGGCCACCCCGGAGAACAAGCGCACAGACAGGAAAGCCAGCCCGCAGGCTGGCTCTCGCGCAATTCCCGTAATCGGAAACTAATTGCTGTTGCTGTCGTCGCGGCGATGCAGCGTCGGCTGGTCGCTGCCGTTGCTGTTGCCGTTATCGCTGCCGTTCGAATCGCTCACGCGGCGCAGCGAAGGTTTGCCCTTCTTGTTGTCGATAATCCGCCGCTTGTTCTCGATCCTCGCCAGTCTCGCCTTGACGTCGTTGAACTCCGAGGTCGTCACCAGATACTGGTCTCGCGGCGGCAGGATGGTCGCGATCTCCTCTTCCGTGTGCTGGATGCGATCCGGCGTCTGCGGATGGTTCTCGAACACGCGCGCCACAGCGCCCGGCTTCGTCTTCTCCAGGTTCTCGATCTTCTCGAAGAACGTCACAAACGCCTGCGGATCGTACCCGGCGCGATACATGTACTGCACGCCCAGATAGTCCGCCTGCGCCTCGAACTCGCGCGAGAACTCCAGGAACGTGATCGGGATCATCAGCTGCGTCGCCTCGTAGATCCCGTAGCCCGTCCAGCTGTAGCCCGTCATCATAATCAGAGGGACCATCCCAATCTGCGCGTAATTCGCCCGCGTCATCTCCCGCGCCGCATGGTGCGCGCATACGTGAGCCGTCTCATGCGCCATCACGCCGGCCAGTTCCGCTTCCTCATCCGCCGCCAAAATCAGCCCGGAGTTCACATAGAAGAATCCGCCCGGCAGCGCCATCGCGTTGATCTCATCCGTGTCGATCACCTTGATCGTGAACGGCACCTTGCAGTCCGAGTTCTTCACGATGTTCTGCCCGATCCGGTTGATGTATTCCGTCACCACCGGGTCCGTGATGAATCGCGTGCTCTTCTCGATCTCGTCCGCGTATTGCTTGCCCATTCTGATTTCGGAATCGGTCGAGTACCAGTTCCCCATGCCGCGGCAGCCGATGCAGCGCTCGCCCACCGCACTTACGTCGTCGATCGTGCCCTTCTTGACTCCGGGCATCATTCCGTCCTGCAGCGGCTGTTTCTGCGGGAACGGATTGAGATTCGGATCGGTCTGGGCCTGCGCGCCGCCACTGCCGGTTTGGTCGCCGCCGGCGGAAGCCGGCCTGCTCGGAGAAGGCGATCCGTCGGAGCAGATATCTCCGCCCGCTCCCGGAGCCCGATGGAGCACCGGGCCTGTGCAGTTCTGCGCCGCCTGATCGCTCGCGGTATCGGGCGCCACCGGCTGGGCCTGATCCGATGTCGAAGCCGCCGGAGCACTGGCGGGGGTGCTGGGCGCACTGGAGCTCTGTGCAAACAAACAGGCACCCGAGAGCGCCAGACTCGCGCACACCAGCAGGTTGAGGGAGAATTTCCGGGTGGGCATAGGTAAACCCCTCTCCAGGGCAAGCTAAACCCTGGTCAATTAGACGTAGTATGCGCCTTTTGGGGCGCGATCGTCGCCTGGATTATTTTCCCGATTCCCGGGCCTCGCAAGCCGTCTTGCACGCCGTTAACATTCCTCTCCTATACTCCGCTGCCAGGGGCTGGGTGCGCTGCCGGTGCCCCGGAAAGGGCGATTCCCATGGGTCTGGTCGCCATCCGACGTGCCGCCAGGGGCTGGCGCCGCTTGTACCGGGAGACGCGGCTTTTTGCCCAGGCCCTGCGGTCGCCCCACCATCCCGTCTTTGCCCACGCCGTGGTTACCCGCCGCTGCAACCTGGCCTGCTCCTACTGCAGCGAGTTCGACGCCATTTCCAAACCCGTCCCCACGCAGGAGATGCTGGCCCGGATCGACCGCTTGGCCGCCCTCGGCACCACCGCCGTGACCTTAACCGGCGGCGAAACCCTCCTGCACCCGGATCTTGAGACGACCATCGCCCGCATTCGCCGTCACGGCATGCTGGCCGTCACGATCACCAACGGCTATCTCCTTTCGATCGAACGCATCCGCAGCCTGAACCGCTCCGGCCTCGACCGCATGCAGATTTCCATCGACAATGTTCAGCCCGATTCCGTTTCCATGAAGAGCCTCCGCGTCCTCGACCAGAAGCTGCGCTGGCTCTCCCAATACGCCGAATTCCAGGTCCACATCCACTCCGTCGTCGGCGCCGGCACCGCCAAACCGGCTGACGCTCTTGCCATCGCCCGCCGCGCCACCAGGCTTGGCATCGGCTACAGCGCCGGCATCGTCCACGACCCCAGCGGCCGCATGCAGCCCCTCGACCAGGAATCCCGCGACGTCATCGCGCAGATCGAGCGCGAGTCGAAGCCCCTCTTTTCCTTCGCCCGCCATAACCCCTGGCGCCGCAACCTCATCCAGGGCAAGCCCAATGACTGGCATTGCCCTGCCGGAGGACGCCATCTCTATGTCTGCGAAGACGGGCTCGTCCACTACTGTATGGCGCAGCGCGGCTACCCGGCCATCCCGCTGGCCCAATACACCCAGGACGATATCGACCGGGAGTCCCGCAAACCCAAGTCCTGCGCTCCCTGGTGCACAGTCTTTTGCGTGCATCGCATCGCCCTGGTCGATCAGCTGCGAACCAACCCCCGCCAGGCGCTCGCGACCCTCTTTCCCTCCGGCGAACCCGGCTCCGCCGCCTCCAGCCCGCCACTCCCCATCCGCGCGCTCACCGCTCTTTTTGCCCCGGATCGCCCAACAGCCGGCGGCCGTCTGCTGCGCAAAGCAGCGCTCCACCTGCTCAGCATCGATTAGCTCACCCCGGCTCGGCGGTGCTGCCCGGCCCGCGCCAGTTCCCGCGCGTGCCGCCGGAAGGTCTGTCTGGAGATCGCCAGTTGGCTGCAGATCGCGTCCACACGCTGGCCCGCCGCGCGGTGCTGCGCAATCAGCCCCGGAAGCCGCTCCTCCCGGTGCATCAACTCCCGGTAGTAGGTTTCCATCTGCCCCGTTGCCGCGTCCCACCCCCACAACTCCGCATCCAGCCGTGCCTGCCGGCTCAGCCTGGCGCGATGCTCGCTGTCCAGCAGCAGACGCGCAATGGCCTCCACAGCGCCCAGCGACTGCGCCGGATCGTACAGGTGCCCGGTCACGCCGTCCTGAACGATGTCGGCTGTCCCACCTGCCCGCGGCGTTGCCACCGGACACCCCGCCGCCATGGCCTCCAGCAGCACCAGCCCCAGCGTTTCCGTCTGCGAGGGCAGGAAGAATGCATCCGCCGATGCGAACGCTGAGGCCAGCTCTTCCCCTTGCAGAAACCCGGCAAAGTACGTCGGCGTCCCCGCAAAATGCTGCGCCAGCTTCTGCCGGTGCGGCCCATCGCCCACCAGCGCAACTCGCACTCGGGGGATTGCCTCCAGCACGTCGCGGAAGCGCTCGATCTCCTTCTCCGCCGACAACCGCCCTACGTAGAGCAGCAGCCTCTCGTCCGGGTGGCCCTCCGTCAGCCGCGCGCGCATCGCCTGCGATGCCCGGCCCGGATGAAACAGCTCCGTGTCCACGCCCCTCCGCCACAACCTCACCCGCCGGATGCCCTTCGCTTCCAGTTCGGCCTGCATCGCCCGGGAAGTTGCCAGCGTCAGGTCGGCCCGGTTGTATCCCTCGCGCAGCCCCAGCCACATCAGCCCCTCAAGGCTCCCCAGCCCGTAGTACTGCAGATATTTGGGAAGGTGGGTGTGGTAGGAAACCACCAGCGGAACGTCGTGTCCCGCGCTGTAGAAGAATGCCGACACACCCAGAACAGCCGGGTTAATGGCGTGAATCAGGTCCGGGCAAAAGGCATCCAGCGCCGCCCCAATCGAAGGTCTGGGCAGCGCCAGTTTCAGTTCCGGATAAATCGGAAAAGGGAACCCCGGCACGCCGTGCACCGGCACACCCTCGAATTCCCCCACGCCTTCCGGCGCTATCACCAGCACCGTATGTCCAAACGCCCGCAGATGCCGGATGGTGTGGCAAAGCCGCGTTACAATCCCGTCGATTTTGGGGAGGAACGTCTCCGTCACCAGCGCGATGCGCAGCGGCCTCGCACCGTCCGGCTCCCGGCGCCGGAATTGCGCCGCGGGTCTTCTCCCTACTTCCACGTCACCGTCGGCATAATCTGCGCCTTGTCCACCCGGTCCTTGTAACGGATGGCAAACTGCAGCAACGAGGTCAGCAGCGACTCGGACAGGCAGTGCGGCACCAGTCCCAGGTCCCTCAGGTGCGTGTTCTTCGCGTTGTAGTAGTGCGATTCCTTTTCCACGCGCGGATTCTTCACGTGATCGACTTCCACCTGCATCCCCGCATCCTCGCCGGCCTTCTTCACCATCATGGCCAGATCGAGAACGCTGAACTGCTCCGTAAACTGGTTGAACACCCGCAGCTCGCCCTCCGCCGCCGGATTCGCCACCGCAATTTCCATGCAGCGCACCGTATCCCGAATATCCAGGAAACTGCGCGTCTGCCCGCCCGACCCATACACCGTCAGCGGATGCCCGATCGCCGCCTGAACGCAGAACCGGTTCAGCGCCGTCCCAAAGACCTCGTCGTAATCCAGCCGGTTCACCAGCACTTCGTCGATCCCCGTCTGGTCCGTCAGCACCCCGTATACCACGCCCTGATTAAGATCGGTTGCACGCAGACCCCAGATCTTGCAGGCGAACCGAATATTGTGCGTGTCGTGCACCTTGCTCAGGTGGTAGAACGACCCTGGCTGCATCGGATACGGCAGCCGGTCTTCCCGGCCGTTGTGCCGGATGGTGATGTAACCCTCTTCAATATCGATATTCGGCTGGCCGTATTCGCCCATCGTGCCCAGCTTCACCAGGTGAATATCTTTGTTGAACTCCCTGATCGCGAACAGCAGGTTCAGCGTTCCCGTAACGTTCGTCACCTGCGTCATCACGGCGTGCTCCCGGTCGATCATCGAGAAAGGCGCCGAGCGCTGCTCGCCGAAGTGCAGGATCGCTTCCGGCTCGAATTTCCCCATGAAACTTTGAACGAACGGGTAATCGCAGATGTCGCCGACGAAGACTTCGATCTTCTTCCCGGTCAGCTCATGCCAGCGCGCCACACGGTGGCCGATCGACGCGATCGGCGTCAGCGTATCGGCGCCCAGCTGCAGGTCCCAGTGACGCCGGATCAGGCTGTCCACAATGGCTACGTCGTAGCCCTTTTCAGAGAGGTAAAGCGCCGTTGCCCACCCGCAGTACCCATCGCCTCCCACCACCAGAACTCTCATCCGACCGCCTTTTCCATCCTGATTTTGAAACTCGTGCATGAACACCCTGCAAACAATCTCTTACATTTTTAAGCCGCGACAGAGCGTCTGCTCCGCGCGGCCCATTCCACCATCGCGATCCCTGCTGCTCCACTGCCCAGCACGCGGACTATCCGCTGCATTTCCCGAGACTGGAACGCTCGATTCGTTGTCGTTCAAACCGAGAGCACAGGTTGCATTCAGTTTACCTGCTGCAGCCGCTCAATCAGCTTCTTCGCGAGGCTCTCCCCGGATTCCGACCACAGCAGCCTTGTGGAAATTCCACCGTTCTTTTGCACGCCGTTCGTGAACTCCACCAGCCGCTGCACATTCTGCTTCACCCGCTGCACCGCGTCCTGGTCGAGGTTCATGTCCTCGTAGAGGAACGGAGTGTCCGGCCCGAGATCCACTCGGATGTGTCCATTTGTCTCGTAAGCATGGTCGTCGAACTCCGGCCCGAACGCCACCACCCGCACCACGCACGGCTCGTGCCGCCACATTGTGTCCAGGCCCGGCGCGCTCTCCGGAACCCACAGCTCCCAGATCAGCTCGAATTCCCAGGCGTAGTCCTCGTGCCCGTTCTCCATTGCCGCGGCAATGGCTGCCTGCGGGGTTGCGGCCTCGTCGTCCGCCTCGTTGCGATACACCTGCTGATAAACCGGCGCCTCATTCCACGAAATCGGATAGACGGTCGCAGCCGAAACCTTCCCCGACCCGCCCGCGGCCGCAAACTGCTCCATCACTTTCTCCACCGCGCCCGGCAGCGCCCGCATGCGAAAGTTCGGATACCACAGGCTCAGATAAAGCTGGTCAGCCATCTCTCAAAACAGGTTACAGGGCGCAGGGCACAGGGTACAGGGGAACGTTGGCGGGCTCGTAGTACACGGTGCACAGTGCACGAAGTACCCGCGTAATGCCAGAGCGCCTTCCCGCTCTGCCTCGCGACGCGGCGCTGTGGTGCAATCGCCAAAGGGGCTGGCCTCTCGCCTCCTCCTCAGGAGTTCACTGCATGGCAAAGTCTTATCGCGATTTGGTGGTTTGGCAAAAAGCAATCAGGCTCACGACGTTGCTCTACCGCCTCACACAGCAGTTTCCGCGCGAAGAAATTTACGGTCTCAGCAGTCAATTGCGGCGGGCAGGCGTTTCGGTCGCGAGTAATATCGCGGAAGGCTCCGGTCGAGGAACGAAGGGCGAATACCGCAGCTTCTTAGGAATGGCACGCGGCTCAGCGCTTGAAATCCAGACTCAACTGACAGTTGCTCGCGAACTGGGTTACGGAGAGCCCAAACAGCTTTCTCTCTCTGAACAGCTCGTCGAGGAAATCAGCCGGATGCTCTGGTCCCTCAGTCACAAACTCTGACCGGCCCGACTGTGTACTGCGCACTGCCCACTGTGCACTGCGCACTGTGTACTGCGTACTGTGCACTGTGTACTGCGCACTGTGCACTGTGTACTGTTTATTCTGCACTCCTATTCAATTCGCTCGTGCCGATATCCCGCTTCCGTCAGCGCCTCGCGAATCTCCTCGATATGCCCCGCGCCGCGCGTCTCCAGCGTGAAATCGATCACCGTATCCCCCAGGCTCACGCCATAATAAGCCCGGTCGTGCGCCGTCTGCACGATATTCGCGCGCAGATCGGCAATGATCCTGGTCAGCTGATGCAGAGCGCCCGGCCTGTCCGTCAGGTGGATCCGCACTCGGGTCCGTCGCCCATCCTTCACCAGCCCGCGCTCGATGATCTTCGACAGCAGGGTCACGTCGATATTGCCGCCGCACACCAGCACCGCCGTTCGCTGCCCATGGAGCGACGTCTTCTTCTGCAGCAGTGACGCCAGCGCCGCCGCGCCCGCACCCTCCGCCAGCGTCTTCTCCCGCTCCAGCAGCACCAGAATCGCGCTGGCAATCTCCTCCTCGTCCACCGTCACCAGCTCATCCACATACTTCGTCACCAGCGGAACCGTTTTCTCGCCCGCCCGCCGCACCGCGATGCCGTCGGCAATCGTCGCTTCGGCCGGAATCGTCACCGGGTGACCTGCTTCCTTCGCCCGCAGCATCGACGGCAGCCGCTCCGTCTGCACCCCGATGACGCGAACGTCCGCCTTGCTCTCTTTAATCGCGCACGCCACGCCGCCAATCAGCCCTCCGCCGCCGATCGGCGCCACGACAGCCTCCAGCTCCGGCACCTGCTCCAGCAGTTCCAGCCCAATCGTTCCCTGCCCCGCAATCACCGCGTCATCGTCGAACGGATGCAGAAACGTCAGCCGCTCTGCCTCGCTCTGCCGGATCGCCTCCGCGCACGCCTCATCGTAGTTCGCACCGTGCAGCACCACGTCCGCCCCATACCCCGACGTCGCCGCCACCTTCACCAGCGGCGTCATCAGCGGCATCACAATCCTTGCCCGTATCCCCTCTTGGCCGGCGTGGTACGCCACCGCTTGGGCATGGTTCCCCGCGCTGGCCGCAATCACCCCGCGCTCCCGTTCTGCCTGGGTCAGCGTCAGAATTTTGTTCAGCGCGCCGCGCTCCTTGAACGCTCCCGTCCGCTGCAGGTTCTCCATCTTCAGATACACCTGCTGCCCGGTCATCTCCGACAGCCCCGGCGAATGCCGCGCCGGCGATAAGTAAATATGCCCGCGAATCCGCTCCCGCGCAGCTCGAATCGATTCCAGCGTAACGCTCACCACAGTCTCCTCTCCAAAAACGAAAAAGCCACCGGCGCTCGGAGCGCGATGGCTGTCGGACTTCCTTCTGCGATTGCTCGCTAGCCGCCCGCTCCCTCGCGCACACCGATGCTAATTCGCGCAATCGCGATAGAACCGGCCGCATACGGGATGGGGCGAACCATAACGCGATCACACCAGACCGCGCCCGCAATGTCAATCCACCGCTCGCGGGATAATGGAACAGCATGCCCCTGCTGCCGGCCATCCCGCTGCCTGTCGTCCCCGGCGCCGCGCTCGAATGGGACAAATTCGTCGCATTCCTCGGCACATATTCCCAGTCCGCCCTCGGCCGCTCCTGGATCGCTGCCCTCATCCCTTCCCAGGAGCGCGCGTGGATCGCCCGCCAGCACGCCCTCGTCGCGGAAATGCGCCTGCTGTCGACCGCAGGCGCCGTCCCCGTTACCCGCTCCCTCTTTGATCCTTCCGACCTTCTCGCCAAAGCCCGCATCGACGGCGTCGCTCTCGAATCGGACGAGCTGCGCGCCCTCATCGCTCTCGCCGAAGAAATCGCCTCGTGGACGGACCTCATCCGCACCCCTCCCGAGTCCGCTGCTAACCGAATCCCCGAGCTCACCGCGCTTAGCCAGGCGCTCCTCGCCACCAGCCTGCGCCCGCTCACCCAGTCCCTTCGCGAAAAAATCCTTCCCGACGGCACTCTCGCCGACGACGCCTCGTCCGGCCTGCGCCGCATTCGCCGCGAAATGGAGCGCCAGCAGCGCGCCATCGAAGAAAGCCTCCGCTCTGCCCTGCGCCGTTACTCCGAAGGCGGATCCACGCAGGACGACCTCATCACCATCCGCGGCGAGCGCTTCGTCATCCCCGTCAAAACTGAGTGGAAGCGCCGCGTCCAGGGCGTCGTTCACGGCGCCAGTTCCTCCGGCCAGACTGTCTACGTCGAGCCTCTCGAGACCATCGAGCTGAACAACGACCTCGTCCGCCTCCTCGAAGAAGAGCAGGCCGAAATCCATCGCATCTTTCTCCACATGACGCGGCAAATCGCGCAGTGCGCCGCACCCATCCTTGAGGGCGCCGCTGTGCTCGCCGAGGTCGACACCCTGCTCGCCCGCGCCCGCTTCGCCCAGCAGTACGACTGCGTCGTGCCCCGCTTTGCCGAGCAGACCGCCCCCGAATTCCGTCTCAAAGCCGCGCGCCACCCACTCCTCGAACGCCGCCTCCGTGCCGAATCGAAGCCAATTGTTCCCATCTCGCTCGAGCTCTCCGGCCCCAACCGTCAGCTCATCGTCAGCGGCCCCAACACGGGCGGCAAAACCGTGAGCCTTAAAACCGCCGGCCTCGTCGCCATCATGGCCCAGGCTGGCGTTCCCGTTCCTGCCGAAGAAGCCGTCACCCTCGCCTTCGACGCCTTCCTCGCCGACATCGGCGACGCACAATCCATCGAACAGGACCTGTCTACCTTCTCCGCGCACGTCACCAACCTCAACCGCATTGCCGCCGCGGCCACATCGCATTCCCTCGTTCTTCTCGACGAGCTCGGTTCCTCCACTGATCCCGAAGAAGGCGCGGCCCTTGCCGTCGCCATCGCCGAACATTTCCTCCGCGCCGGCGCCTGGTCCATCGTCTCCACGCATCTCACGTCCCTGAAGGTCTACGCCGAGAACAATCCCGGGGCCGTCAACGCCGCGGTTGGATTCGACGAGCGGACGCTCACCCCGACATACGAGCTCCGCCAGGGCGTACCCGGAACCTCCGCCGGCATCAATATCGCGCAGCGGATCGGTCTTAGTCCGGCCATCGTTCAGGCCGCCCGCGGGCGCCTCAGCACGCAAACCCAGGACATCGCCCGCTTCCTCGAAAGCCTCCACGAGCAGCTTGCCGCGCTCGACGCCGAGCGCCTCCGTGTCCGCCGCCTCGAGCAGGACCTGGCCCAGGAGCGTGCACGCCTCGCCGCCGAAGGCATGAAGGAGTGGCGCGCCAAAGTCCGCGACCTCGAGTCCCAGCTCCAGTCCCTGCTCAAAGACTTCGAATATCAGGCTCGCGAAACCGTCCGCGCGATCGAAGACCGCGCCGCCCAGCAAAAGCTTTCCAAACAGGCCGAGCAGCGCATCGCCCGTCTCCGCCGGGAGTTCTCCGAGAGCTTCAACACCGCCGTTGTCGCCCAGCACACCGGCGCCGACCGCGGAGACTCGAACGCGCAACCGCACATCGCCCGCCACGTCTCCGCCGGCGACACGGTCAAACTCCGCACCCTCGGCAAAACCGCCACCGTCCAGCGCCAGATCGACGACCGCACCTTCGAGGTCGCCGTCGGTCCCATGAAGATGCGCATCGCCCGCGACGAAATCGCCGAAGTGCTCTCCTCTGCCCGCCCCACCGGCGAAACGCCCATCGCCGCCGCGCGCCGCCACTCCGGCATCACCGTTTCCGTCGCCGAACCCGATGTCATGAGCAGCGAGATTAACGTCATCGGCCGCACCGCCGATGAGGCCCGGGACGAAGTCGAGAAATTCCTCGACCGCGCCTTCCTGGCTGGCTTGCCCCGCATCCGCATTGTGCATGGCACCGGCATGGGCGTCCTGCGCCGCACCCTCCGCGCCTGGCTCCGGAATCAGCCGCAGGTCGCCTCCGTCACCGAACCGCCGCAGAACGAAGGCGGCGCCGGCGCCACGATCGTCGAACTGAGAGAGTAGACTGTCGCAGTCTGTGAGCACGCATCCTGCAAGACGGCGTGGAGCATGGATCGCCAACGGAAAGGGCCTCTTTTGGCTGTTTGTCACTTACATCCCTGTCGGCACGGGTGCCGGAATTTTTGGGGTTCAGGCTCTTCCACACCTGGGCCTTAGGATTCGTCGCGGCCGGAGCCTAACTGCTCGGCCTCATGCTGGTGTGGGTCCGGATGTGAATGGCTGTTACTGGCCCGGATTGAAACACCGGCGCCGAAGGCGCGCCCGCCTGGACGGCAAGTCCTTGACGTTGCCCCCGGAAAAGTTGCACCATCGGCTCGGAATCGTACGAGGCACGTCATGATCCAGGTTATTACCGTCGAACGCGAATACGGCAGCCACGGCGCGGAGTTCGCTCACCGCCTCGCCGACCGCCTCGGCTGGAAACTCATCGACAACTGCATCGTCGACGACGTAGCCCGCAAAGCCGGCGTCGCCCCCACCCTCGTCAAGCGCTGCGACGAACGCGTCGATCCCTGGTACTATCGCTTCAACAAAGCCATCTGGTTCGGGTCCCTCGAACGCCTCCCCGGCGATCCCGATGTCTTCGACAGCGAGCGCATGGTGCAATTCGTCCGCGGCTACCTGCTTGAACGCGCCGCCGAGGGCAACTGCGTCGTCCTCGGACGCGGCGCGGCCTGCATGCTCTCGAGGGCCCCCGGCGCCTTTCACGTCTTCGTCTACGCCTCGATGGCGCGCAAAATTCGCTGGGTTGAGGAGCATTTCCCCGAACATGCCAAAGAAGCGGAACGCGAAATCCTCGCCACCGACCGCCGCCGCTCCGAATACATCCGCCGCTACCACCAGCGCGAGTGGGACGACCGCCGCCTCTACCACCTCATGATGAATTCCTGTATGGGGATGGACGCGATGGTCGATGCCACCATCTCCGCGGCAGCCCTGCAGGCAACAGTGCCGCAACCCTCCGGAGTCGCCGCGGCCGGTTAATTCCACCCGACAGGTCAGGCTCGGCCCGCCAGGTTAAGATCGGCACGGCACAGGCAAGACGCGCCTGGTCCCTGCCCGCTGTCCCCCGTGTCCTGGCCTACACCGCACCTTGCGGGTTTCCCGCCTGCCCCTGCTCCGCCGGGTCCCACACCATCGCGTCGAAGCGGTGCGTGCCGCGAAAGCCCAGGTGTTCGTAGAGCGAGACCGCGCCGCGATTCGATGCTGTCACCGTCAGCGTCAGCAGGCTGAACCGTCGCCTTGTCAGGTTCGCAGCGCACGCCTCCATCAGCAGCGTGGCGTAACCCCTCCCGCGATACGCCGGGGCTACGCAGATTTGCGTCACGTGACCCACGTCCTCCCTCACCCGCGAGCACAGAAGCAGGCCGGCAAGTTCATGCGTCCCCGGCATCGTCAGCGATCGCGACGACTCGTTGTCGAAATACCCGCAGCCCGGGAACCGGACAATGTTATGCAGAAATCGGTGCGAGCCCTGCGCCGTCCGATACTGCTCGTTGATGTGGCTGTCCTGGTGCCCCTCGTAGGCCGCCGCGATCAGCCGCGCCGCAGCGCCAAAATCGCTTTCCGACCATCGCCGCAGTTCGGCTCCGCGCGGCGCGCCATCCCGCTCGCCGTGATCGGGATCTGCCGCACCCGCCAGGGGTGGCGTTTGCCCCGCACCCAGCGGCCATTCCATAAAAATGCGCTCGTGAACCTCGAATCCGGCTTCTTCGAATACCTGGCGGTGCGACCCGTGCGGATGCAGCAGCAGCTGCGATTCGATCCTTGTTATCCCCGGTGAGTTCTGCAGCATCTCCAGCAGACGCCGCAGCAGCTCATCCCGCACACTGTCCGCTGTCTCTGCCGCGTCCAGCGCGAATACGTCCCCGATCACCGCCTTGTGTCCCTCGTACACGCAGAACACATAGCCGACCACCCGACCGTTCTCCACCGCCACGTAGCCGGGCAGCACGCGTGAATCCAGATACTGCAGCAGCAGGTCAGCCGATCCCCGATAGTCCCAGTGCAGCCGCTCGCTCCACACGCGGCTCTCTGCCTCCAGCAGCGGCCGCAGGCTCCCCGCCGGAAAATGACGCAGATCCAGAACCTCGAACTGTAGCGCCGATCCCATTCACACAGTCCCGTCCGTGCGCGGATGCAGTTGCCGGCGGATTCCTCCTCGCTTCCACGCACTCCCTCACTGCTTGCCGGCCGCTTCTCCCTGCTGCCGTGCCGCCACTTCGTAAACCCAGAGGCTTTGCGCAGGATAGTAGAAAAGCGGTTCGTACTGCCTTCCTGCAAGTTTTTGACGCAGCTGATTCACAGACGGCTCCGGCACCACCAGCAGATGTTCCTGGTGCGGAATCCCATCCTGCATCGTTCCCCCGACGAATTGCGGTGGAGTGATGGGAATCCTTGGATCGATCAGCTCAAATTCCAGCCTCTCACCCCGCTGCCAGCTCCGCTCCATCGCGTTAAAATCCGCTGCGTTCAGCACCGGCTGGCCGTTTACCGCCACGATATTGTCGCCTGTCATCTGCCGCAGGCCGATCTCGTCCGCCCACGATCCTTCGTTGACCTCGTCGATCGTTACGCCCTGCGGCCCGCCCCGCGCGCCCGGCGCCGGATCGCTCACCGTAATCCCCACATCGTAATTCACGACCCGGCTGTTGCGGTAAAACGAAATTCCATACTGTACCTCTCTGCGCACGTGCCAAACCGCCACAATATCCGGCGGCGGGCTGATTTCGTTCAGTATCTGCGTCAGCGGTCGCGCCGAGTAGGTCATGTCAATCAGGTTGATGTTGTGCTTCGTGTTCGGCAGCGGTCCAATCCCGAAAACCGGCCCCACCCCGAACATATACACCAGCAGCACCACCATCGGCGTCATGGTGGCCATGCGCAGCCGTTTCAGCCCAAACCGCGCCACCGTAATCAGGATGAACACTGCCGACGCCACGCCCACCAGGCTCGCCGCCACAATCGCGATGCGCGGCGGAATCGCCTCCGGGTTCCTCAGGTGCAGCGGCATCAGCAGCACAAACATCGCCAGCACCCCGGTGAGCGCGGCATGCAAAACCAGCAGCCACACCTTCAGCCCCCGGGTCCGAATGCGATTCAGATAATCGCCGGCCAGAATAGCCAGCGGCGGCAGCGCCGGCAGAATGTATCCAGGCAGCTTCGACTCGGAAAAGGAGAAAAAAACGATCACCACCAGTGCCCACAGCACCAGGAACTCCGGAAACGCGTCTCCGGCCCGGATATGCCCGACGTAGTGGTACTTCGCCCGCCGCGCCTTCCACTCGTTGATCGTGCCCCCCACGGCATCCACAAACGCCGTCACCGCAATCACCGCCCACGGCGTCAGCCCCAGCAGCACCACCGGCAGGTAATACCAGAACGGACGATAGTGCTCAAACCGGTTGGTGGCAAACCGCTCGAGATTGTGCTGCAGAAAGAAAATCTTCAGGAATGTCGGGTTGCGCCTCTGCACCGCGATGTACCAGGGCAGCACCATCGCGAAATACAGCACAAAACCCGGCCACCACAGACTTCGCCGGAACAGCGACCACTCGCGCCGCAGCGCCGCGAAGATTCCGATGATCACCAGCGCCAGCAGCGGCGCCACCGGCCCTTTGGCCAGCGTCGCTGCGCCTACAAAAAAGTACAGGTCGAACAGCCAGAACTTGCTGTCCGTCTCATACCATGCGTACCAGCCCAGCATCCCAATGCAGAACGGCGCCGCCAGCTGCATGTCTGTGGAGGCTCCGCGAGCGAAGCTCAATATTCCCGCGCACGATGCCGTGATCAGCGCAGCATCCAGCTGCCCGCCGTTGCGGAACCGCCGGATGTGCAGGTAGATCAGCACCACCAGCATGAACGCGAAGCTGGCCGAGGGCAGGCGCGCCGACCAGTCGTGCATGCCGAACTCACGGAAGGCGAACATGGCGCGCCAGTAGTAGAGGGCGGGCTTCTCCAGCCAGGGATGCCCCCACAGCGTGGGCGTGATGTAGTCCTGGGTCGAGAGGGCCTCGCGCAGCAGCCACACGCACGCGTGGCTGTGGATGCCGAAGCGCGCTAATTCCGCCTGCGCCTGCGCGGTGAACTGCGGCAAGTCCCGATCGTGCTGCACGAGCATCTCGCGTGCTACCTGCGCGTAGCGCGGCTCGTCGGCGCCCACCAGCCCAAGGCCGTTGCCGCCGAACACCGGGACCAGTCCGTAAAAAAGAAAAAACGCTGTCAGAATAAACAGCGTTCCTGCCTCGGCAGTAGTTTCCAGCGCCGGCAATCGCGCCCACAAATGCGCCCACTGCCTCATCGGGAACCATTTCGACGGCTCCGGCCCCTGCTCCCCGGAGCGCGCAACATCGGCGCCGCCTTGTCCTCTGTCGACCTGGCCGCCTTCCCCTGCCTGTGCCTGGAAATACTTCGGGCTATCCTTCACGTCCGAGCCAGCGTAACAGATTCCGGGGTGATCATTCCGCATCCATCCCGTGCGCCAGCACGCTGGTCGTCAGCTCCCGCCGCATCGTCTCCAGAATCTTCTCCGTCGCCGACCGCAGCGGGCCTTCCAGCGTGCATCCGCCTGCATGCAGATGGCCCCCGCCTCCAAAGCGCGCCGCAATACGCGCGACATCCAGATCGCCCTTGCTGCGCAGCGACAGCCGCACCCGCCGGTCCGGCAACTCGCGCAGCAGAATCGCCGCTTCCGCTCCCGCCACCGCAATGGCGTAGTTCACAATCCCCTCGCAGTCTTCCTCCGCCGCGCCTGTCCGCTGCATATCGGCATTTGTCACCCACAGCCACGCCAGTTTTCCATCGCGCCGCAGGTTGCTCAGCGCCGCTCCCAGCAGCAGCATCTTCGACAGCGGATTCGAGAAGTACACCTCCCGCGCAATGGCTGCCGGATCGGCCCCGCACCCCACCAGTTCCCGCGCCACCTCGAACGCGTGGGCATCCGTGCCCTCGTAGCAAAACGAGCCGGTGTCCGTCAGCACTGCCGTATACAGGCAGGTCGCCATCTCCGGCGTCACTTTCACGCCGGCCGCGCGCGCCAGGTGGTACACCATCTCCGCCACCGCGCACGCGTCCGTGTCGATCCAGTTCACATTCGCAAACCTCCGCCCGCTGATGTGGTGATCGATATTCACCAGGAATCGCCCGTCCAGCCCGGTCAGCCGCGTCCGCGCTACGCCATCGCATTCCAGCAGGATCGCCGCGTCGTATTCGCCCTCCAGCCGCGTCGCCTGCCGGATCGTCCCCGCACACGGCATGCCGCGATAAATCAGCGGCACCGGATCGGCCGAAACCAGGTCCGCGTGCTTGCCCATCTGCGTCAGCATCATCCCGCAGGCCAGCATCGAGCCCACGGCATCCCCATCCGGCCGGGCATGCGATGACACCACGAATCGCCGCCCCCTTCGCACTGCGTCAACCACCGCATCGGGTACCGCATCCGGCGCTGCGCGCAGATCCTGCGCCGCTGCGCGCCGCGGCCCCGACGCCACGCCCAGCCCCACCGGAATGTCCTGCCTCACCGCCATCGCTCTTCCCGCTCTCAACCCTAATCTCTAATCCCTGTCTGCTGCTTTCTCCTCTTCCGTCCCAGCAAGTCGTCGATCCGCGCCTTCATTTTTTCCGAGCGGTCGATATGGAACGTCAGCTCCGGCACATAGCGCACGCCCATCCGCTCCAGCAGCTCGTGCCGGATATACCCCCGCGCCGCCATCAGCCCCTCCAGCGTGTCCTCCTCTTCCTGCGCCCCGCCATCCACCGCCACATAGATCAGCGCCGACTTCGCCCCCGGATTCAGCACCACCTGGCTCACGTAAGCGAAGCTGATCCGCGGATCGGACAGCTCGCCCTCGATCATCGCTCCAATCTCGTCGCGCAGCGTCTCTGCCACGCGCTCCTGGTGATACTTTCGTCCTCGCTGCTCCGGCATTGGCTTCATCCTCCTGCCGCTCTGCAACGGGTGCCGGCAGAAACGGAATAAACGCTTGAGAATATCAGACCGGGAGCCCAAAATCCTGTTGCGTGCGCCTGTCCCAAAAACATTTTCTTTCTTGCTCTCAAGAGAAAAAGGGCATCCGAAGATGCCCTTTTCCTGGTTCACGTAGTTGCCTGCGTTCCAGACAGCACTGCAGGCTGATCGATTTCCCTAAGTTAACGGTTCGGTTGACGGTTTCCGCGCTCGACGGCAATCGGCGCTGTTGACTCGCTCTCCGCGAACTCAGAGCGAAACTCCTCAAAGAGAGGGTCCTGCGGATCGAACAGTTAGCGGCGTTCCGCCAGCAGGTTCGCGCTGGTTGGCGCGCCTGCCCTGGCTGCTGTCTTCGTGGGCGCCGGACTCTGATACCACGAGCTCGGCACACAGTACGCGCCCATCAGACCAGCCAAAAAGACCAGGAGGTAAACCAATGCTGCTTGCTTCTTCATAACTGTCGGGGCTCCCGTTACTCTTTGTATTACTCCTGGCCGCCGGCTGCTAATCCCCAAAAGTCCAATGCGCATAGTACTTCCGGGGAACATCCGTAATCACACAAAAAGGGCATCCCTGGGGA